>NZ_JCAUAU010000027.1:0-68046 GCF_059692135.1 Paenibacillus sp. J22R160
TCTTCATTATAACGTTTCCGTTGTTCACCCATGGGAACACCTCCTGATATATTCATTATCGAATTCTCTTATTGAGGTGTCCACTCTTTATTCTAGCTGCATTTCTCCTGTTAATGGGGACGATTGAGCTTGGAGGCAGGGTTGAAGGAGCGGGTTAACGGGAATTTTTCCAGTTATTTGGTTTTCTAGGCCAGGATTGCTTGAAATAACGGGAGTTTTTCCCGCTAATCGTAAAAAATCAGCTCCATAAAAAAAAGGCTGTCCCAAGTCATTCAATGACCGAGGAGAGCCTCTTCTTTGATTTTTGGAACAGCCTCGTTTGTCGATTAAGCGCCGACACTTCTTCCGGCTGCGGCAGGCTGCGAAATCGTTTTTTGCAGCAGCTCGTGCACATCGGACATTTGAATGACGATCCTATTGATTTCATTCGTCGTATAAGAGAGCTGGCTCATACGCTGCTGAAGCTGGGGCAAGGAGATACCGATCCAGTTTTTCTTGCTGCGATGCAGGGACAAGTCATATTTTAGCACCGTCATCGTGGCTGCGAAAGGATCCGGTTTGATATAGACATCTTTCATAATATCATCCAAATTAAAATAAAGCTGCCGGCGGTCCCATTTAACAAAACCTTGCTCGAACAGGATCACTAGAAAATCGGAACCTGACTTGTCTTTGTTCTCCATCGTAATGAGTCGGACAGCGCCTTTGGCTTGATTCGGCTTGATGTACTGGCCTGAACGAATATCAGGGATGAATGGAACAATGAGAAGCGGGCCCACACTGGCGATATACAAATAAGTTGTTGACTGGAACACAAGAGAGAGTACAATAAAGGTCAAAAAGAGTATTGAGCTTGCGATAAGACCAAAATGGTTTGGTTTCATAGGTTGTTGATGATCCCGCCTGACATGATAGATTAGGTAGTCTGTCCTATTTTACCATAAGCGCCCTATATCTTGTAAACTATTAGATCAGTCACTAGGCTTTACCCTTACAAAATGGAGGCGAGCACGCTTATGAAAATGCTGGACAGCTTGTGGAATCCTAGAAAAAAATGTCCTACTACCGAAAAAGTCTCCTCATCGCTACGCTGGAGGGATTCCCGGCTGTTGTTATTTTCCAGCTATTGGGCTGTCCTTTTTTAACCGGTTATTTATTGTACCTTGGTGCGACATCGACTGAGATTGGGTTTATCCTAGCGATCACAACCGTGGTTAATATCATTCAAATTGGTATGGCCGTGGCGATGCAGAAATTCAGGAACCGCAAGCGGATGCTCCTCATTTTCGGCTCCTCTCACAGGCTGCTATGGGCTTCGGTAGGTTTGATTCCGTTTCTGTTTCCGCAAGATTTGTGGGTCGTGATGTATATCATTCTGTATACGGTGGCTCATTTAGGCAATGCTGCAGGGGGTGTCGTGTGGACCTCGCTAATTAGCGATGCTGTTCCGGGGCCAGTTCGCGGACGGTATTTTGGGCTTCGTAATACGATTCTAGGCGGAGTAAGCTCTCTTGCTCTTTTTATAGGCGGTCAAATTCTGGATCGATATCCTGGAGGACAGGGTTTTACCTATTTATTTATGATTGTTGGCGTATGCGCACTCCTCAATGTACTGGCTTATTGCTTATACCCGAATCCACCTTTCGAGCCGTCCAAGGAGTCGAATCCTATTGGAATGATTAGGAAGCCATTGAAGGACAGCGCTTTTATAAAAGCGATTATTTTCTTAGCCGTATTTTTATTTGTGCAAAGCTTGGCCGTGCCGCTATTTTCCTATGTCATGCTAAAGCTCATGAAAATTAATTATGAAACTGTCTCCTACATAACCGTCGTTCATACGTTGGTCATGATGGCAAGTTACTATGTTTGGGGTAACCTAAACGCACGATATACAGCGCAAACCTTACTCTTATGGTCTTTACCGAGCATTGCCCTTGCTTGTCTTTTGTGGGGGGCGATTGCTTTTATACCGGCGATTGTCGTGCTTTATGCGGTTCATATCGTGCTTGGCATTGGACTCGGCGGGTTTAATCAGATGGTATTTACCTTTACAATTGGCGACACACCGAAAAGTGAACGACCTATGTACATTGCAACGTACTCCGCGATTACGGGATTTGCCGCCTTTTTAGGACCAATTGTTGGCGGAAAAGTGTATGAGCTCATTGCAGAGGCCCCGATGTGGGTGCAGGTTTATGGGGTTTCGACGCTTGTGGGTGCTGTGCTGCTGATACTTGGATTAGTTGTAGGACGCATGGTGCTTGGGAAACAAATAAGGAGCTGACTTTTTAAAATGACAAGAAAAAGAATCGGAATCATCGGGCTTGGGGATATCGCGCAAAAAGTGTATCTTCCCCTTCTCTCCGTCAATGAACAAGTAGACATTGCTGGCATTATGAGCTCCACACCGGCAACGGTTGAACGAATGAAAATGAAGTATCGCATCCCGTTCGGGACGACGAAGCTGGAAGAGCTTCTCTCGCTTGATTTGGATGCTGTTTTCGTGCACAGCCCGACACCGACCCATTATGAAATTGCTTTGAAAAGTATGGAGCAGGGCGTGGCGATTTATGTAGATAAGCCATTGTCCTACGATTGGGCACAGTCGGTAGAGATGGCTTCTTACGCGGAACGGAAAGGCGTGCTTCTTGCAGCGGGTTTTAATCGCAGATTTGCTCCGCTCTATCTCGAAGCACGAGACTGGTTGCGCGAAGCCGGCGGATTCGATTGGTGTTCAGCCGTTAAACATCGGATTAAGCAGCAGTGTCACGGCGCGAAAGAGACGTTGTACGATGATTTGATCCATATGTTGGATCTTTTGCTTTGGCTGGGGGAGAGTCCCTATGAAGTGGCTTCGCATCATCAACAAGTGGATGAAGTTGGAAGATTGCTTCACGCGTCAGGAACGCTATCTTTCGGCTCATCGCAGGGCACCTATAGCATGGTGAGGCTTGCTGGCGTGGATTTGGAAAAAGTCGAGCTGCACGGCAGCGGACGTTCGGTCGAGGTGACGAATTTGGAGTCGGCGGTCTTCTATGAAAAAGGCGCCGCGCCGCGCGTACGTTCCTTCGGAAGCTGGGACACGGTGCTGGAAAGAAGGGGCTTTGCCAGCGTCGTTCAGCATTTCCTGGACAGCTTGGCTGATCCGAATGCTTGCACGATCCGTAGCGACCTTGTGCTGGCGTCTCATCAGTTGGTTGAGCGGTTGTCTGTTTAAAAGTGTTGCTAGGGCTGCCTTCAAGTGGAGTTTTCTACTTGGGGGTGGTCTTTTTTTGTTATGCTGAGCTGGCTAGTTTCGCATCAAGGATGTGCTTGCTGTGCGGGAAGGGGAAATACAGGGCGCTATTTGAGCTGAATGAGTTGATTTAGGGGGATTGGGGGAACTACAGGGTCTAATTTGATTGCAAAGGCCATTATTCGGGCTGGAAATGGCGGAATAGAGGACCACAGTTCCCTCAGCTGGCTGAAGTAGCGATTTACTCCAAGATAGAGGACTGTAGTTCCCACTAGTTGAGGATTTTTGTGGGAAAGCGGCTAATTTTACTTAACAGGCTCTCTTAGAGACAATTTCGTCAGATGAGAGGTTGATATGTGGTTTGCAGCTAGTTTAGTTGGAGTAAATCCAATGAGGAAGCCGTTTGAGTGGATTATTAGTATAGTTCATTGGATCATTTCCAATTAGATGGTTGGAATTGACGTTATTATGACTGATTTCAACGGACTTCATTGGAAATCGTCCAATGAAAAGCTGGATTTACGAGGTTAATTGGTCTTTTCATTGGAAATCATCCAATGAGAATTGAACAATGCGGCAGTGTCGTGGCTAGCAACTTAGTCAAACTGAGTATGCGTTGGAAAGCCCGATACTCTGGGAAGCTTGTCAGGAAAGCGGGAAAGTAATGCCAGCTCCAAGCAGATTAAAGGACCAGAAAATGCTATGATAATACCACATGGAAACCATTCCCTAGGAGGACTAGCCCCGAATGTCAAAAGCGGATCAAATGCTAGCCATTCTATGGCTCATCAAATCACATCAACGAATAACGGCAAAGCAATTAGCCGAAAAGCTTGAGATCCATATCCGCACGGTGTACCGGTACATCGACGCGTTATGCGCGAGCGGTGTTCCGATCATTTCGGATTCCGGGCACCATGGCGGCTACCGCTTACTCGGGCAGTTTAATGAGGCGCCGCTCGTGTTTGATCTAGACGAGCAGAAGGCGCTCATTCACGCTGCCTCATTTGCCTTGGAGGCAGGGTATCCGTTCGGAGAGAAGCTGAATCAGGCGGTAGCCAAGCTGAAACTATATACCAATCAAGAGCAGCGGGAGCAAATCCATCTTCATGAGCAAGGGCTTGATGTCATTTCGCCGCAGGCGGATGCCGCCGAAGCTTCCTTGCTGCAAGAAGTGGAGGTGGCCGTTACCAAACGAGTCACGCTGCGCATGCACTATCAAAAAGGCTACGGTTCTGTAACAGAAACCCGCCATCTTGACCCGTATGGACTAGTTTGCTGGAAAAGCAAATGGTATGTCGTGGGGCACTGTCATCTGCGGAAAGAAATTCGCAGCTTTCGAGTGGATCGAATCCGTGAGCTGTCGAGGACGGATATGACGTTTGAGAGGCCGGCCGATTTCTCAGCACGCCAATTCATTCTTGCAGGTGTCCTACCTGAGACCGATAAGCCGGAAGAGCTGATATCCGTTAAAATCACAGGGAGAGAGCAAGCGCTGGACGACCTATGCGGGCATTGGTTCCTAGCCCATGCGCTAGTGGAGCGCTCACAGCATGAAGCCCATTTTCAACTGCAGGAGAAAGCCATCCGCTCTCATCTTCCTTATCAACTCCTCAGCTATGGAGGCACGATTCAAATTAAGGAACCCCAAATGCTCATCAAAATGCTCCGGGAGATTACGCAGAATTTGCATCAATATTATGCTTCGATGCCAATTGACTGACCGCTTTTGTCAGTGAAGACGAGGTACAATGAGCTCATGTTTAATACAGAGTTACATTCTGAGGAGGATGAAGCATGAGAGAACAAACGATCAAAACCTATGATTATCACGTCTGGGCTAATAAAAGAGTATTCGAACGACTGGCGGAATTACCGGAGGAAGTCCTGCACCAGGAGCTTGGCAATGTGTTTCCGACGATTTACCAAGGGCTCGTACACATTTACCAGGTAGATACGATTTGGTTGTCAGGCATGATGGGCAACAGCTATGAGCAGATTAAAGATCTGATCGGCACGATTGAAGAAAAGACAGCGGGCAAAAGCTTGAAACAAGTTCAATCCGCTTATTGGGAAAAAGCCGAGGAGTATCGCGTTTTTCTGAACGGCGCCAGTGATCTGCAGGCGAAAATGCAATTTCCGCATCCAACCTTTGGCGTGCTGAAAGGAAGCATTAACGAATTGATTCAGCATATCGTGAACCATGGCACGTACCACCGAGGCAATATTTCTTCGATGCTCCGCCAGCTGGGATATGCGGGGGCTTCAAGTGACTTCGTCTTCTATTTATACGAAGTCAATAAGTAAGTAAAAAGGGGCTGTCGTAGAAGTCTAAGAAACATAAGACTTCTACGGCAGCCCCATCTTTTTATCCGCAGCTGCAATTCAGGACAGGCTTGCGGGCGGCAAGCGCTTCGTCCATACGGCTGACCACGGTGGTGTATGGCGCATTTTTGACGATATCGGGATTCTCTTCGGCCTCTTTGGCGATGGCGATCATGGTGTCGATGAATTCGTCTAGTGTTTGCTTGCTTTCCGTCTCAGTCGGCTCGATCATGATGCATTCTTCAACGCTAATCGGGAAGTAGATTGTCGGCGGATGATAGCCGAAATCAAGCAATCGTTTGGCGATATCGAGGGTGCGTACGCCTAGCTTCTTCTGACGGTTGCCCGACAGCACGAACTCGTGCTTGCAGAAGCGGGGATGCGGCACATCATAGTAAGGTGTCAGCCTTGCCAGCATATAGTTGGCGTTCAGCACGGCAAACTCGGATACTTTGCGCAGACCTTCTGGACCGAGCGTCCGGATATAGGTGTAGGCGCGGACTAGGATGCCGAAATTGCCGTAGTAGCCTTTGACGCGGCCGATTGACTGCGGGTAGTTATAGTCGAAATAAAAGCGGCCGTTCTCCTTCTGCGCCACGAGCGGCGTAGGCAGGAACGGGATGAGCTTTTCTTTGACGCCGACAGGGCCGGCACCGGGGCCGCCGCCGCCGTGCGGGGTGCTCATTGTTTTGTGCAGGTTGAGATGGACTACATCGAAGCCCATGTCGCCGGGGCGGGTAATGCCCATTATGGCATTCGCATTAGCGCCGTCGTAGTAGAGTAATCCGCCTGCGGCATGGACAATCTCGGCGATCTCTATGATCTGCTCCTCGAACAAGCCTAGCGTGTTTGGGTTGGTGAGCATCAGGGCGGCCGTATCCGGTCCGACGGCTTTGCGAAGCTCATCGAGATTCACGAGACCGCGTTCGTTGGATTTGATCGTAATCGTCTCGAAGCCTGCGACCGTAGCGCTGGCTGGATTCGTGCCATGAGCGGAGTCTGGGCAAATGACTTTGGTCCGCTTTTCTCCGCGGCTTTCATGGTAGGAGCGAATCATCATGAGTCCGGTCCAC
Organism: Paenibacillus sp. J22R160; assembly: GCF_059692135.1. Classification (NCBI taxonomy): domain Bacteria; kingdom Bacillati; phylum Bacillota; class Bacilli; order Caryophanales; family Paenibacillaceae; genus Paenibacillus; species Paenibacillus sp. J22R160. The sequence goes on from NZ_JCAUAU010000027.1 coordinate 6,634, forward strand.
TCGCCATGTGCGCCAGCAGCAGGTTGAAGAGTGACGCGATCCATGCCGGTGATGGCTTCAAGATCCTTTTGGAGGTTGTAAAGCAGCTCCAAAGCGCCTTGCAGCGATTCTTCCGGCTGGTACGGATGTATTTTGGCGAAGCCTGGGAAGCGGGCTACGTCTTCATTGATTTTTGGATTGTATTTCATGGTACACGAGCCAAGCGGGTAAAAGCCGTTGTCCACGCCGAAATTGCGGCGAGAGAGTGCCGTATAGTGGCGGATGACATCCACCTCGTACACTTCCGGCAATTCTGGCGCATTCTTGCGCTGGAATTTGGAAGGCAGGACGTCGTTCAGGTTCAATTCCGGCACATCGGATTCCGGCAGGGAATAGGCGACACGGCCCGAATGGCTCATTTCGAAAATGAGCGCTTTGCCGTCATCTTTCACGTTTATGTTGTTTTCGCTGGTGCTCATCGTCATACGAGTTCCTCCAGTGCATCTGCGAAGGCATCGATATCTTCGCGCGTTCTCTGCTCAGTGACGGCAATTAGCATATGGCCGGCGAGCTCGGGGTAGTCGCGGCCAAGGTCGTAGCCGCCGATGATGTTATGCTGCAGGAGCTTGCTGCTCAGCTCCTGCACATTCGTGCCGTCCGGAAGCTTGACGGCAAATTCATTGAAGAAGCTGCCCGCAAACGGCAGCGAGAGCTTGCCGGACGCGGTGAGGCGATTCGCCGCGTAGTGAGCTTTGTGGACGTTGAGCTTGCCAACGTCCTGAATGCCCTGCTTGCCCATCGTGGACAAGTACACGGATGCGCAGAGCGCGAGAAGCGCTTGGTTGGAGCAGATGTTCGACGTGGCTTTCTCACGGCGAATGTGCTGCTCCCGCGCTTGGAGCGTCAAGACGAAGCCGCGCTTGCCGGCGCGGTCGACGGTTTGGCCCACGATGCGCCCAGGCATGCGGCGCATCCAGCTCTCGGCGACGGCGAAGTAGCCGCACGTCGGCCCGCCCAGCGCAGCTGGGATGCCGAGCGGCTGGCAGTCGCCGACAACGATGTCAGCGCCGAGCTTGCCCGGCGCTTCGAGCAGACCGAGCGTGAGCGGATTCGCGCTCACGACGAGCAGGGCGCCCGCGCCGTGCGCGATCGGCTCCGCCGCGCCGATATCCTCCAAGCAGCCGAAGAAATTCGGCGATTGGAGGATGACGGCGGCCGCGTCGGCCGCCTTGGAAGCGAGGTCATCGAAGTCAGTCACGCCCTCTGGCGTGAGGCCGATCTCGACAACTTCCAAGTTCAGCCCGCGGGCGGTCGTGCGCAAGATGGCGCGCGCCTCCGGGTGCACCGCGCGGGAGACGAGCAGACGGCTGCGCTTCGTCGCTCCGCTGGCAAGGGCGCCGGCTTCGGCCAGCGCCGTGGCACCGTCGTACATCGAAGCGTTCGCTACGGCCATGCCGGTGAGCTCGCAGATGTACGACTGAAATTCAAAGATCGCCTGCAGCTCCCCTTGAGAGATCTCCGGTTGATAGGGCGTGTACGCGGTGTAGAACTCCGAACGCGAGATGACATGATTGATCACCACGGGAAGGTGATGATCGTAAATGCCAGCGCCGAGGAAGCTGGCGTAGCTATCGAAGTCGGCGTTGCGGCTGGACAAGCCGCGCATATAGCGCAGCAGTCCTTGCTCATCCAGCGCCTTCGAGACATTCAGTTCGCCTTGGAAGCGAACCTTTTGCGGAATATCTTGAAACATCTCTTCCATGGAGGAGATGCCGATTGTTTCCAGCATGTCTTTCTGATCTTGCTCGGTAATAGGCAAATAGCGATGCTTCATGATGGGGGCTTGCTCCTCTCCGGATTACGGCTTTCTTTTATAAAAAGGGGTGGCCACGACTTTCGCTTTGACCTGTGCCCCGCGAATTTCCACATTCACTTCTGTGCCCAGCGCGCTGTAGGCGGAATCAATTAAAGCGAGGCCAACATTTGTTTTGAAAGTAGGTGACTGTGTGCCCGTTGTTACTTCCCCGATAGGCGTACCCTCGAGCGTGAAAACCTTATAATGCGGGCGCGGAATGCCACGGTCGATCATTTCGATGCCGACGAGCTTGCGCGGTGCACCGTTCGCTTTATGCTCAGCGATCACATCACGCCCGATGAAGTCTCCTTTATCCAATTTCACAAAGTAGTTCAGCCCAGCCTCCAGAGGTGAGATCTCATTGGAGAGCTCTTGCCCGTAAAGGGGAAGGCGAGCTTCAAAACGCAGTGTATCACGAGCGCCCAAGCCAGCCGGTACGAGACCGTGTTCTTGACCTGCTTCTAGCAGGAACTTCCACAACTGAACGGCATCATGTTGATCGATGTACAGCTCAAAGCCGTCTTCTCCGGTGTAGCCAGTGCGGGACAGCAGGGCGTTGATACCGGATACCTTCACATCGGATAGGAAACGAAACGTTTTCAAATTCTGAATAGGTGCGTCTGTCAATTTGGCAATAATCTGTTCAGCGTGAGGACCTTGCACGGCGAGCATAGCGGTTTCATCGGAAATGTTGGTGATCTCGGTGTGTCCAGTTAGATTCTGCTGCATCCATGCCACATCTTTGTCGATGTTGGATGCGTTAATAACCAGCATGTAGTTGTTATCTCCTAGCTTATAAACGAGCAGATCGTCTACGACGCCACCGTCCGGGTAACACATGAGGCTGTATTGGCATTGTCCGTTTTCGAGCTTTGCCACATCGTTCGTGGTGATCTTTTGCAGGAAAGGGAGGGCGTCTTCTCCGGTAACCCGGACTTCTCCCATGTGCGACACATCAAAAAGCCCAGCCTGCTGCCTGACGGCATCGTGCTCTTTTTGAATACCCGTGAACTGCACCGGCAGCTCCCAGCCTCCAAAATCAATAACTCGCGCTCCATGCTCCGCATAAACAGGGAAGAGCGGTGTTCGTTTCAGCATGTGTTTACCTCACCTTCGATTTTGTACATCCCATATCTTGCCCAAAATGCAAAAAAGAGCAAAAGATATGCAACACAAACATACCTTTTGCCCTGTCCTTTTTACCTGAGAGTTACCCCGATTAGACTTATGTAAGGTCCATCAAGTTTCCCCGTTGGTGTCCGAATTCCCGCTTGCGCGTTAATCCAAAGCTCTCCAGAGTTGCGTCCGGTACAAGTCCTTTTGCCTGAGAGATTCACCACTATTGGGCTTACTCCTTCGGCGCCGCGCTACTTCACTGCGGTCTCTCCCTGCACCATCATTCGCCAATATTCAGTTTTTAGTATTGTATTAATTTTTGCCCACAGAGGTGTGAATTGTCAATTGTTACTTTTCATAAAATTTACCTTCGTCCGCCTTGACTTTAATGTTCCCATTAGATTAAGCTAAAATCAAAATTTGCTGGTAAGCGAGGGCGTAAACCGATGAGTAACGTACAAGCCAATTTGTTATACACCAAAGAGCATGAGTGGGTAGAGAAGCTGTCAGACACGGTAGTCCGTGTGGGTATTACTGATTTTGCCCAAGATCAATTGGGAGATATTGTGTTTGTTGAGCTGCCTAAGGCTGGGACAAGCATTACCGCAAATGAAAGCATCGGCAGTGTGGAATCCGTTAAGACGGTTTCCGATATTTTCTCGCCCGTATCCGGCAAAGTAACGGCTGTGAACGGTTCATTGGAAGGGTCGCCAGAACTCGTAAACAGTGCGCCATTTGGCGAAGGCTGGATGGTTGAGGTCGAGGTCTCCGGCGCGGATGCGCTTGAAGGTTTGCTGACGGCTGATGAGTATAATTCTTATATTGGCAATGAGTAGGGAGTAGGTCTTCTTTACTTAGTATTATTAGTATATAAAGATTAACAAGAGTGCAGGGCCATCGATTTCGATGCCTTGGACTCTTGTTTTATTTGCAGAAGTACCTCTGCCTCACATGTGAATTCAGCATTAATAGGGTGGCTCTGTGCTCAGGTCAACTGAGTGGAGGAGAGCTTGCACCAGCTCCACTTGTGACTAGATGAAATCCAATTCACTCCAACGGAATGTGTGCAGAAGCAACTCAAATCATCCTTTCATTGGATTCCATCTCATTCCATCCAATGAGGATTGACTCACTTATGACGCGCGGTCTTCCACTCATCTCCCACCAACGCCAAATGCAACAACAATAACCAAAAACCAGAGTAGAATCGCCACCTATGTTGTACTTTATACAACAAAAATGCTGGTTAAGCGCACTTAGACCCCCTATGTTGTACTTTGTACAACAAAAAAGCTGATTGCGCGCACCTAGACCACGCTATGTTGCACTTTGTGCAACGATTTAAGCTAATAATGACTACTTTAGAGGCGATTTAGGTGGAATGATTGTACTTTGTGCAATGAAAGTAAGGCTTGTGCGGTGTATGTCCTTTTTTTGTTGTAGAAAGTGCAATGTAGATTAGTGGTAGAGGCGCGGCACACTATCATTTATCGTCTAATGTAGGCAGTGAACACAAAGGTGTTTGCGTTTCAAATCTACAGTTTTATCCATAAGCTCCTTTTCCGCACCATTTCCCACCGCTTCAAGTTTCATTGGATTCCATCTCATTCCATCCAATGAGGATTGACTCACTTATGACGCGCGGTCCTCCACTCACCTCCCACCAACGCCAAATGCAACAACAATAGCCAACAGCTAAAGTAGAATCGCCACCTATGTTGTACTTTGATAACAAAAATGCTGGTTAAGCGCACCTAGACCCCCTATGTTGTACTTTGTACAACAAAAAAGCTAATTGCGCGCACCTAGACCACGCTATGTTGCACTTTGTGCAACGATTTCGCTAATAATGACTACTTTAGAGGCGATTTAGGTGGAATGATTGTACTTTGTGCAATGAGCGTAAGGCTTGTGTGGTGTATGCGCTTTTTATGTTGTAGAAAGTGCAATGTAGATTAGTGGTAGAGGCGCGGCACACTATCGTCTAATGTAGGCTGAAGGCGTAGCGCACCTTTTCCCTCCTTTTCAATTTTCATTGGATGATTTCGGATGATATTCAATGAAGCAACCGATTGGCAGCATCATTTCCTCTAGCCTACAGTCCCCTGACGCAGTCCCAAGTCAGGGGGCTTTTTGATGGTTCAAGGGAGCATTTGGACTTGACATTGTCGAAAGATGAGGAATATAATAAGAAACATGAAATAGGTAAACGGTTACACATCGTTTATCAAGGTAACATAAATAATTAATATGTAATGCGTAAATAATAGTATTTATCGAGATAAAGGAAAATTTCGGGAGCATGTAACCGGTACCCTATGCAAGGATTTCTTGCTGTGAGTACGGGTTTGCTTTTTAGTAGGAGTGAGTCGTAACCAGTGGCAACAATCAGAGATGTAGCAAAGTTGGCAGGCGTTTCCGTAGCGACTATTTCCCGATTCCTGAACAAAAACGGATATGTCAATGAAGATACAAAATTGCGAGTAGAACAAGCAATTAAAACGCTTCAGTACGAGCCGAACGCGATGGCTAGAGGGCTTGCAGGAAGAAAGACAGGTACGATTGCTTTAATATTCCCGGATATCACGAACCCATTCTTTGCTGAGCTGGCCAGAGCTGTTGAGGATGTTGCCCGCATGTATGGATATACAGTAATTCTATGCAATTCGGATAATCAAGCGGATAAAGAGCAAACATATATCAGGGTATTGAAGCAACGGTATGTGGACGGTATTTTGTTCGCTTCCTACAGCCTTCGCTCTGATGATGTGGATGCTTTGAATAACGAGAAAATTCCATTCATTATGCTGGATAGAGCGCCGCGCGAGACCTCTTGCACGGTCGTAAGCTCCAAGCATTTGGAAGGGGCACAGCAAGCTGTACAGCATCTGCTCGATGAGGGCTGCACGAAGATCGCTCATATATACGGTCCGCAAGATACGGTAACCGGAAGAGAGCGGTTCATGGGATATGAGCAATCGGTGAAACATTTTCCTTGGTACACGCCAAGCCTCGTCGAACCTGGTTATTTCCGCGTCGACGGCGGAATGGACGCGGTTGAAAACCTAATGAAGCGCCATCCTGATATTGACGGAATTTTTGCAGGCAATGATACCATGGCAGTTGGAGCACTTAAGAAATTGCAGCGAATGGGCGTGCGCGTCCCTGATCAAGTTGCGTTGTGCGGTTTCGACGGTATTGACCTAACGGTCATCGTAGAGCCGGAAATTACGACGGTCGCACAATCGATTTATGATATGGGGATGCTGTCAACACGGCTTCTTATTAAGAAAATCGAGGGCGACATCAGTGAAGATCAAACGCATCTATTCGATGTCAAACTCATTCCTCGCGAATCAACGAGAAGAAAAAGAAAAGAATGAACCATCGAATCGGATGATGGACAGTGGAGGTTGTAAAGCAATGGAACAATTCAAAATTTTGGCGCCCTGCGGGATGTTAGGTTACGGATTTCCGAAATCATCGTTTATGAGAGGGATGGAACATCATCCTGATGCAATTGTTGTGGATGCGGGATCAACGGATGCCGGTCCTCATAAATTAGGGGCAGGTACGGCGATTGTGAGCAAGCAAGCTTGCAAGAAAGATTTGGAACTGATGATTGTAGCTGGTGCTAAGGCTAAGATTCCGGTCATTATCGGATCTGCTGGAGGAAGCGGCGCGAAGGTTCATGTCGAATGGACGCGATCCATTATTATGGAAATTATTAGCGAGAACAAGATTACGGGGCTCAAAGTCGCGACAATCTGGGCGGATATTCCCAAGGAAGTCGTAGAAGCTAAATTAGAAACAGGCGAGTGTGAACCACTTGGCATCGCTGTTAAGAAGCTTACGAAAGAAAGACTGGAAGCGACAAACGGTATTGTGGCCCAAATGGGACATGAACCAATAATCGCGGCGCTTCAAGAAGGCGCTGACATTATCATCTGTGGTCGCGCTTACGACCCATCACCTTTTGCAGCCGTAGCGATGCATCATGGTTTTGATACAGCGCTTGCCTATCATTTGGGTAAAATTCTCGAATGCGCGGCGCTTTGTGCAGAACCTGGGACAACGAAAGATTGCATGCTGGGTATACTGACTAAAGATTCATTTATCGTCAAACCGCTGAACGACAAACGTAAATGTACGGCAGTTTCCGTAGCTGCACACACGTTTTATGAGAAGGATCATCCTTACTTGCTCCATGGTCCGGGACTTGTTCTGGATCTCGAACATTGTGAGTTTAAGGAATTGGGAGACGATAGCGTGGAAGTGCGCGGCAGCCGAATCTCGCCATCCCCTGAGTATAAAATCAAGCTAGAAGGCGCAATGAAAGTCGCGTACCGCACACTTGTCGTCGCAGGAATTCGAGACCCGCTTTTGATTGAACGGATTGAAGAAGTCGAGGGCTTGGTCAAGCAGCAGGTTTGGGAGTATTACAGCGAAATCCCGCAAGAGGATTATGAAATCAGTTTCATCAATTACGGCCTTAATGGCGTGTTGGGTGAATTAGAACCGCAAAAAACAGCCGGTCACGAATTAGGAGTCGTATTCGAAGTGATTGCGAAAACACAAGAGCTGGCGAACACGATTTGCAGCTCCGTCAGATCTACATTCTTGCATTACGGCTATGAGGGCAGGAAATCGACGGCAGGCAATCTGGCATTCCCTTTTGCCCCAAGTGATATCCCTTTCGGCGCTGTGTATGAATTCTCTGTTTATCATTTGATGCAAGTTGCGGATGGCGTAGAGATGTTCCGCAACGAATATATCGAGGTGTAATTATGAAGCTAGTAGATGCAGCGAAAGTATTGAGAAGCAAAAACAGCGGACCGTTTGAAATTACGGTGGATGCCCTTTTTACAGATCCGGTGATTTATTACAAAATAAAGAATTCCGGCATCATTAACAAAGATTTGGTATCGAAGCTCTACAACATTGAGCAAGATAAGATCATGCATATCGTCTTTTTCGATCAAGCGCTCGGCTTCAAAATTACGTTCGCGCGGAAAGTTTCTTCAGGTACGTTCTTGGATCGTGACGTATACGGCGCTCAACAGCATGCCCCACTGATGGAATTGGAAGTCGACGTATGATGGGAAAGGAGTCGATTCAAATCAGAACGCATTCGAAAGTTAAACAAATGTGGAGTGACAAAGTACTCTACTTGATGCTTTTGCCGGGAATCGCTTATTTTATTATTTTTCACATCTGGCCGATTATTGGCATGAAGTTAGCTTTCTACGATTATCAAATCCTCGGAGACAACGTCTTTGTTGGAATGAAATATTTTAAAGAGCTCTTCAGCACGCCAATCTTTGAGCAGGTATTAAAAAATACACTCATTATCAGTGCGATGAAAATGTTCCTTATTTTTCCAATTCCGATCATCTTCGCGCTCATCCTTAACGAATTCATTAACGGAAAGTTCCGGAAATCAGTTCAAGTCATTTCGTATTTGCCGCACTTTCTGTCCTGGGTCGTTATTGCCGGTGTATGGTTCGACTTTTTATCGAAGTCAAACGGAGTAGTGAATGAGATCATTCAAGCATTCGGGTTTCAACCGCACGATTTTCTAACAGATAAATCAGCGATCAGATGGGTGCTTGTCGCCAGTGAGGCATGGCGGAATATCGGATGGGATTCGATCATTTTCCTTGCAGCTATCATGGGTGTGAATCAAAGTTTGTACGAAGCGGCGCATGTTGATGGAGCCAACCGCTGGCACATTGTAACGCGAATTGTACTGCCTCATCTGTATATTCCGATGGTGACCATCTTCATTCTAAATGTCGGATTTATTATGAATGCAGGGCTGGATCAAGTGTTGAACTTCACGAATGATTCCGTCAATAGCCGTATCGATATCATTGATACTTATGTTTACCGCGTTGGTTTGATCAACGGTCAATATTCGTTCGCTACAGCGGCTAATTTGTTCAAAAGTATGATTGGGGTCGTGCTGGTGCTTTCCACGCATTTCATATCCAAGAAACTGACCTCGAAAGGCGCATGGTAAGGAGGAGCTAGCATGAGTGTTAAACAATTTTCGTTCACCAAATTAGTGCTCGGTGCCGTACTCGTCCTCATATCGCTGACGATGTTTGTACCGATCATGAACTTGATCGCCAAAGCCTTCTCGAACCCTAACAAAGTCCATATGCTGCATGGCTATGACATTTTGCCAAAAGGTTTCTCGTTCATCAATTTCCAGGTGGTGCTGAGCAATCCGATTGTCGGGAAAGCGTTAATGAACTCTTTATTTATTACGATTGTCGGTACGGCGTTCAGCCTTTTCTTCACAACTATTACAGCTTACGTATTGACGCGTAAAAATCTGGTCGGCAAAACGCCCATCATGATTTTCCTCATTATTATCATGATTTTTGAACCGGGTATCGTGCAAGAGTATATGGTCATCAAAGACCTGCACTTGCTGGATAATCTTTGGGCGATGGTCCTCTACCGCACGATTAACGTATTTTATTTGATCATTATGATGCGGTTTATTGAAGAAATACCTGATTCTCTAGTTGAGGCTGCCAAAATCGACGGCGCTGGGCACATGACCGTGTTCATGCGGATTATCTTACCGCTGTCACGCATTCCGCTTCTGACGATCGGTATGTTCTATGCGGTGGCTAGATGGAATGAGTTCTTCAAATCGAGCATTTTCTTATCGAGTCGAAGCAATACCGTGCTGCAAGTATTACTCAGGCAGTTCGTTGTTGAAGGAGATACGACGACCTTAGTCGGTGCGGCTGATCTGATGAAAAACAACAATATCGCGCAATTGGACTTCTCGTCCTTGAAAGCGGCTACGATTGTCATTGCTATGGTTCCGATTCTAATGCTATATCCCATTATTCTGAAGCATTATACCAAAGGAGTAATGGAAGGCGGCGTAAAAGAATAGTATTCAAACATTATTTTGGGAGGCAATCCAAATGAAAAAAGCGCTTTTTGCAATGGCTGCAGTCGTCCTGGTCACTACAACAGCATGCAGTTCCGGAGGGAACAATTCAACGAACACGTCTGCACCATCTGCAACCCAAAATGGCCAAGCTGTTACGACGGTTTCCATTTTAGCCAAAGATTTTGCACCAGACGATCCTAACGTTCAGAAATTGGTTAAAGGCATCGAAGATGGCATGAAAGCAGAAGGCAAAAATGTAAAGCTGCAAATTACGCCTGTTCAAAGCGGAACGTATTCCGAGAAAATGGGCTTGCTCTTACAAAGTGGCAACATCCCTGATCTTATCTACTTCCAAGGCGGAGATTATCAATTCGCAACGACTCAGAAAATTTTGGAGGATCTGACTCCATATATCGATAAATCCAAATACGTTAAGGCTTCTATGAATCCTTATAACATTGAAAGAATGAAGAACTACCCTTACTTGCTATGGTTATCGCCGGTTAGCAGTGCAATTCCTGTTGTGCGTCAAGACTTGATGGACAAAACAGCATCCGGTAAAGCCGCTTTGGAAAACCCGACAATCGACAACTACTACACGTTCTTCAAAGAGTTAAAAGAAAAAAGCGGTGCGAAATATGCTTACACCACAGCTGGCAATCTTGATGAGTTGGACGCTATGTTCGGGCAAGCCTTCGGACAAACGACTACTTGGCTCAAGGGTGCAGACGGTAAATTCGCATTCGGCAAAACAACGCAGTCTGAAAAGGACAAACTGGAATTCTACGCTAAGATGTACAAAGAGGGCTTGCTTGATCCTGAGTTCCTGACGAAGAAATGGGATACGAAAGAAAAAGCGTTCTATGACGGTCAAGCAGCTATCATGGCGGGTACGCAAGGTAAAGTAATCGACCTGTACAACTCCAAATCAGTGGCACAAAATGGCGCAGGTGCAAAAGTCGTTCCTCTGCCGCCGGCAAAAGGTAAGGCACAAGGCTACACACCGGTTGATACAAGTAAAGAGAGCCGCGGTTTCGCGATTTCCAAAACGTCCAAAAACAAAGATATGGCCTTTGCTGTATTAGAATATATGGCCAGCCCAAAAGGACAAATGATGGATAAGCTTGGTTTTGAAGGCTCCGAGTACCAAATCGTTGATAATAAAATCAAATTGACTGATAAGTTTGCCGCTTGGTATCCGCACTTTGTCGAGTCCGTTATCAGCTTCACACCGGACAAAGAGTTTGATCCTACTACGCCTTACTTCTCGGAACCGGCAGCGAAATCGCTCAAAATGTTCGAGACCAGCTCCACCAAAGATAATACTTTCATTATGCCTGCCGATTTGACGGCAAAATGGGATGCAGCTACGGCTGTTTACAAAGAATTCGCGGCTGATATCGTAACGGGTAAGAAAACAGGTGCTGATTTCGATAAATTCGTTCAAGCCTGGAACGCTGCGGGCGGTAAAGATGTAACGGATTATGCGAATAAAACAATTAAGTAAATTGGGCTTTGAAGCCAATAAATGAACTGCAAAGTGTGGGGCGTAACAACCCCGCACTCCCTGTAGAAGGGAGTAAGTCAAATGGTTACTTTCGCTGATAGAGTGAAAGGCGTTGTTTTTGGCACGGCTTATGGCGATGCGATGGGCGCTGTCGTTGAGAAAATGACGTTTAATGAAATTCATGAAAAGTATGGTCGGGTTGAAACAACAATGACCAAATGGTGGAAAGCAGATTGGCCGGAAGACAAGAGACTCGGAAGGATGAGGGGCGGAGGAATCGTTACCGATGATACGCTCATGACGCTTGCGCTTATGAATGTATACGGCATTGAACGCCGTCATTTGGACGCTTACGATTTGGCAAATGAGTTTGTCAAAGAGATCTCGTTCCGTCCGAAATATATTCCCGAGTTGGGTAAAGTCGCTATGGTCATGGATCGCTTGTTTTATCCAGAGAAGCATATCTTCAACCGTCATGTGCTTGCCAATTGCGAGCCTCGCGAAGGCGGTTATGGCAATATGGTTAACTGCGGTGCAGCCATGTATATCTCGCCGATTGGCATTGTGAATGCTTGCAATCCGAAGGCAGCTTATGATGAAGCGATTCTGTTTGCATCCGGTCATCAAGTCAGCTACGGCTTGGAAGCGGCTGGTGTTCTGGCTGCTTGTGTTGCGAAGGCTTTTGAACCCGGTGTAACGGTAGAAGACATCATAGAAACAGCATTGATGTATGCAAAAGATGGTACGAAGCAGGCGATCCAAGACCTGTGTGAAACGGCTCGATCCCTTAAGCCAATCAAGAATAACCGGGCTGAAGTTGTGCAGCAGCTGCACGCTGTAATGGGCAAATATTCGCCAATGGGCGATGATGTCAATCGAAACATCCATAAAGTAGGCATTCCATCTAACCACTATACCCCTAGTCGATTGTTCTCGATTGAGGAACTTCCTTTAGCGTTGGCTTACATTATTTTGCATGATGGCGATATATTGGAAGCTGTTAAAGACGGTGTGAGTTCGGGGCGTGACACAGATTCTATCGGTGTTATGGCTGGTGCGATTCTTGGGGCTATGCATGGCGTTGCGGCTATTCCGCAAGCTGAAATTGACATTATTGAACAAATCAATAAGCAAGAAATTGAGAAGCACTGCAATGAATTTATTGAAGCTGCCTCATTTATTATCGAGCAAGACCTTGCACTCAGCAACCGTAGACAACAACAAATTCGTTCTATTATTTAAAAGGTGGTGTAATCGTTGATTCCTTCTAATTATTTGGAAAAAATTTATTCAGGTTACTTAGGTATGAACATTGGCATAAGACTGGGCGCTCCGGTAGAACCGACGATTTGGACTTATGAAAGAATACAAAGCACATATGGTGACATTACTGATTATGTCAAAGAATTCAAAAACTTCGCGGCGGATGACGATGCGAACGGTCCATTCTACTTCTTGCGCGCACTGTATGACGATGCGAAGGACCGCGATATTACGCCTAACGATGTGGCTCGCGCTTGGTTGAACTACGCCCGTGAGGGAATCGGGATGTTCTGGTGGGGCGGTTATGGCATCAGTACGGAGCATACGGCTTACATCAATTTGAAAAAAGGGATTGAAGCTCCACAGTCTGGTTCCATTGAGCAAAATGGACTTATTATCGCCGAACAAATCGGCGGTCAAATTTTCATCGACACATGGGGTCTCGTTAATCCTTGCAACCCGAAAAAAGCAGCTGACTTCGGTGAAGCGGCAGCTCGCGTATCTCATGATGGCGAAGGCGTGTTAGGCGCAAGATTTTTCTGCGCAGCTATTTCCAAAGCGTTCGAAACAAGCGACATCAATGAAATTATTGAAGCTGGTCTAGCTCAAATTCCAGCTGACTCGATCTATGCGAAAGTGTCCAGAGCGGTGCTTGAGTTTCACGCGCAACATCCGGACGACTTCAGAGCATGCCGAGAGATGCTTGAAAGAGATTGGGGCTACGACAAATATACGGGCGTATGCCACATCATCCCTAATGCAGGCGTCTGCGTGCTGTCCATGATTTACGGCCAAGGTGATTTCAACAAAACGGTTGAAATTGCAACGATGTGCGGTTGGGATACGGATTGCAATGCTGGTAACGTTGGTACTGTTCTGGGTGTAGCTTGCGGCTTGGAAGGCATTGCGGATAAATATCGTAAGCCGATCAACGATTCCATCGTGATGTCAGGGATTTCAGGCTTTATGAATATTCTCGACATTCCGACCTACGCGAAAGAATTGGCGATTCTAGGACATCGCTTGGCGAATGTTCCTTGCCCAGAAGGTCTTGCCCAGAGCTTCACGGAGCACGATATTTATTTCGACTTCGAACTGCCGGGCTCAACACACAACATCCGCGTCTCGGATCCGTTCTTCTGCCAAGCGAAGCACTCAACCGAGAAATCCTTCAAAGGAACGGGCTCGCTAGAAGTTGTGTTTGACCGCATGACTCGTGGGGAAAAATCAAAAGTATTCTACAAACCTTTCTATACACGCGACGACTTCAGTGACGAAAGATACTCACCGACATTTGCGCCTAAAGCATCTTCCGGCCAAAAAGTATCCATGCAAATCTACTTGGATCAATGGGGCGGCAATGAAACAATGGGTATCGCACCCTATGTGCGCCTGTCCAAAAGCAAAAAAGAGCTTGTACAAGGTTATGTGAAGCTCGTTGATCAAGAATGGGTTCATGTTGAATTTGTAATCCCGGATTCTGAGGGCGAGCTGATTGATGAGGTTGGCATCGTGTTAGAAGCTTATTCGACTCGCAAGCCGAAAAGCTTGGGACGCATTTTCATCGATGAATTCCGAATCTATGGCCATGCTGATTACACGATTGACTTCAACAAGCAATTGAACAACTTTGGCTGCATTACGCCATTCGCGCATAACAACGGGGCTTGGAGCCTAGAGAATGGCGCGATGTACCTCATGACGGCGGAGCCAAGCGAAGCTTATACAGGCAACTATTTTGCCAAAGATTACTCTGTATCTGTAGAGCTCAACCCGCAAAGCGGACATTCACATTTAGTGGCTGTTCGTGCGCAAGGCGCAATGAGAGGTTATCACGTAGGCTTTGATGGAGCGAATCAAGTGTCTCTGTACATCAACAACTTCGGATTCACGAAGTTGACGGGTGCTGAGTTCCCATGGCAGCTAGGCAAAGATTACGATTTTAAAGTGACGGTACAGGGCAACACCCTTACATTCGCTATTGACGGACAAGAAATTTTGAAGCACACTGACGATACGTTCGACTATGGTATGTTTGGCGTAAGCACAAGAACTGCAGCTAGAACTTATTTCAGACATGTTAGATTTACGGAAATTTAGAAATTGTAGGTGGATCGGGGAACGATATGAAAATAATCGTAATTGGCAGTGCAAATATGGATATGGTCATGCGGACTAGCCGTATTCCAGAAATGGGCGAAACAATGCGGGGCGATGGATTTATGCTATCCGCCGGAGGCAAAGGAGCCAATCAGGCAGTTGCTTGCGCAAAAATGGGCGCTGATACCTGGTTTATGGCGAAAGTTGGCGACGATATTTTTGGGCAATCGTTGATCGGCAGCCTCAAAGGGTTCGGTGTGAAAACTGATTATGTAGGAATTGAACCTGAAGTTACAACAGGTGTAGCCGCGATTACGGTTTGCGATGGGAATAATGCGATCATTCTTGACGGCGGCGCCAATAACCTAGTTAAACCTGACTATATTGAAAGTTACCAAGATGAAGTGCTCTCGGCCGCAGCTATTATGCTGCAGCTGGAAATTCCGGTGGAAACCGTCTACGCTACCATTCAACTTGCGAAAGGCAAGGTGCCGATTTTCCTAAATCCGGCGCCTGCCATTCCACTAGATGACGAGATGTTGGATGGTGTGGATTATTTCACACCGAATGAAATCGAGTGCCGGTTGTACACGAATGTGGAAGTCAAAACCACGGAGGATGCTTTCGCGGCGCTAGATATTTTACGCGGCAAAGGTATTCGCTTCCCGTTAATCACACTTGGTGAAAAGGGCATTGTGTACTATAACGGAACTGAAAATGTGTATATGCAAGGCCGTAAAGTGAAGGCCATAGATACAACGGCTGCTGGAGACACGTTCTCTGGGACGCTTGCAGCTATGATTACTTCAGGCAAATCGCTCGATGAAGCGGTGAACATTGCGCAGTATGCGTCTTCGATTTCGGTTACCCGAATGGGCGCACAGCATTCGATCCCGTATTTATCGGAGCTTTCGGATCTATCATGAAAAAGTTCGAAATCCGTTTTCATGAGTTGTTGAAAACTGCTGAGCAGTTAGGTGAACACCGTATCCGTACGGTGGAGCGGAGATCAGATCCATACGGCGACTACGCCTCTATGTATTTGGAGACAGAGCTCATCCCGGGCGAGTGGGTGAAAACGTATTTCTGGATAGGCGTTCCTTATGGGGAAACGCCTTTTCCTGCTATGCTGCACATCCACGGGGGAGGTTCGCAGACGGCTAACTTGGAGCATGTCCGGCATTGGATGAGCAAAGGGTATGTCGCGCTTAGTTACGACTGGAAGGAGGAACTCTCCGGGCAGGAGCATTACTCCGATTTGGCGGATATGCCCATGCTGGACATGGAAGAAGAGTTTGATCCGCTGCAATCGGTCATGTTTACGCGTCTTATCCATGCGAAGAAAATGGTAACGTGGTTGGCTCAGCTGCCAGAGGTAGACGCGGGAAGAATGGGAGCTTTCGGAATTTCCCGTGGAGGCACGATAACGAGATTGCTTAACGCCTGGGATAACCGTTTGCAGGCGGTGGCCCCTATTTATGGCTGCGGCAAGCACATGTCGCCAGGACGGTTGAATCGTAACGTTCGCAGGCCGCATACGTTGGAAGACACCTACGAATGGGAGCAGCTGCTTAGCGGTTTGAAGCTTGCCGAGCGGCAGCAGTCGCCGATGCTGATCATGTCGGCCACGAATGATTATTGGGGCTGGATGGATGCGATTTGCGAAGGAGCTGTACACCTTCCGAAGGAGAAGCGCGGGTTGTTTTTCTCGGCTAATCAAAATCACCATCTGGATGGCTCAGCAGGTGCTACGCTGGATTGCTGGATGGATGCCATTGTCAAGGGAAACGGGCTTTGGCCGCAAGCCCCGGCTGCCTCCGTCTCTGTTAGCGAGGGAGTACTGCGGGTGACTGCTGAATTTGCTTCTGGGGGGCTGCCCGCGCTTCCGCAAAAGCTTCGCTTTTGCTGGTCTTGGTATGACTGGAGCGAAGTGCTTCCGCCGGGCAGATACTGGCATGTGAAGGAACTCGACTGTTCACAAGACTGCGGCTTCAGTGTGGAAATACCGATTATTGATCCTGCAATAAGCGGTTTCGTATATGTGGACGCCATCTATGCGGATGGCGTAAAAACGAGCAGCTTCCCACTGCGATTCTCTCCCATCTATCTGGGAGCTGTCGCTACCGGTATGCCTTTAACGCTAGAGTTGGCTGATTTCACTCGCGGGCTGGACGGATGGCATTGTCCGGAACAGCGGACGGAGCCATTTGATCCTGACTTCCGCTATGTATTTGTGGATGATCCGGGAGGCGGCAAAGCGCTCTCTTTGGACGAGCCGGGCTCGAAGTTTGCCTTAGTGACTCATAAGCCGGTCGACCCGTTCATGCAAGGGGACAAAGACCATTTGCAGCTGCAGCTCAGGCTGTTTACGGATGTTCCAGGTGTGTGGGAGGTATCGGTTCTATACCGGCCGGATCAGGCAGGTCAGATCGTTTGGGTGAGCGAGCTAGATGCAGCGCTCGGGTGGACGGAAGTGCGACTGGCAAGGCAGTCGTTTGGCCATGCAGCCGGCAAGGCGTTATCATCTTGGGAGAAAATGCACAAGATTTGCGTGTCTTTTCTTCCTGAGCAGATGGACTCTAGCGGCGGTGGTAAGCCGGCTCTTGGTTCGGTTCGTTTTGTTTAAGCTTTCTAAAGCTATTTCATCCTGCGACAGTGTAGAATGACGATTCTCTGCTATAGTTCAGTGTACCATCTACTTCAGCTGAGGCTAATGGAGCGTCCCCTTGGAATCGGGAGCCGAGCGGAGAGATTACTTGTAATTAACGCTGATTACTCCTGTTATATTCCACAAATAATATAATTTAACATTATTAACTGTAATTTCTACCGCTAATCTCACCTAACTTAGCAGATTTCGGCAAGCTACCGACGATATAGATGGAGTTTCTACCGCTATTCCATTCTCTGCCACAGTTCAGCGCAGAATAACGGTAGTTTTTCCATCTACTTCAGGTGAGGCTGGTTAATGGATCATCGCTGAGGCAATAGAAGTATTAAAGAGGACTACGGTGTCAAATTCGTAGTCTCTTTTTATATTCCAAAGCAGTACGCCAAGGCGTATGATTGCGCTCTCATTGGTAAAAATAACAGTTGACACAATCTGAGCTACTTACTACTATAAAGGTGTGGGTAATTGGATGATCCAATTCTCAGCATATTGCCAGACGGAAGGTACTCATAATGACAATAAAGAAAATCAAGTACCACAGAGTGTATGAGGATGTCATTGAGCAGATTGAGAAACTGATTCTAGAAGGCAACCTTACGCCTGGAGACGTTTTGCCAACGGAAAGAGAGCTTGCCCAAGCTTTCGGGATTAGCCGCGGGACTTTGCGTGAAGCGTTCCGAATTTTGGAACGAGAAGGGCTAATAGAAACTCGTCCGGGTGGCGGTCGATTCCTCAACAAGAACCTCAACAAGGCGGAAGACAAGACTAGAATTCTCGATAATATTGAGAGAGCTACGATTATTGAGCTGCTTGAGGCTAGGGAAATTTTCGAAACCGGTATTGTGGAGTTGGCAGCGTTGAGAGCATCCGAACAGGATATTATAGAAATTGAAAGCGCTCTCGAAAAATGGGGCACCATTGACATTGAATCGGATGATCCCGTTTCTCCGGATCAGGCTTTCCATCTATCCATTGCTAGAGCAACGCATAACGTGGTGTTGGTGAATCTCATCGATCTTAACATGGATCTGTTGAAAAGAACGGCTACGAAGACAGTTGAAATACCTGGTCGTAGAAGTGAAGTGTATAAGGAGCATTTTAACATTTTCCAGGCTATTAAAGAGAGAGATCCACTTAAAGCCAAGGAAACGTTGCTGTACCACTTGAAGCAGGTCAAACAAAATATTCAATTGAAATAGCGGAAAACGGATGAAAGTTATCCGTCCCAAGTAATTGGGTCATCCAATTACCCAAATCATCTATGTAATCGCTTTAGCAAAATTGTAAGCGGCTACAAGAAGTGCGATTTCCGATTCTCGTGCCGGATCCCATTCTTCTAAAGGCACTACTACGATACGAATGAAGTAGTGGAAGACGGCTTCAAAGAATATAGAAAGACAAAAAAAGGGAGGAAATAGAATGAAAAAAGCACTTCTCATGGTGGTCTCGGCTTTAATGGTTGTAACAACCGCATGCTCCAGCGGCGGCAGCAAATCTTCCAGCGATACACCAGCTCCAACGTCTGCACCAGCCGCAACAACAGCAGGGGATGCGAATAAAGAACCGGTTACTCTCTCCATAGTAGCTAAAGATTTAATGGGAGATGATCCTGGTGTTCAGAAGTTGATGAAAGGCATCGAAGAAGGAATGAAAGCGGAAGGCAAAAATATTAAGCTGAAAGTAGTCCCTGTACAAAGCGGAACCTACTCCGAGAAGCTCGGCTTGCTGCTGCAAAGCGGTAATATCCCTGATCTTATTTACTTCCAAGGCGGCGACTACCAATTTGCCGTTACGCAAAAAATCCTGGAAGATTTGACGCCTTTTATCGATAAGTCAACGAATGTGAAGGCTTCGATGAACGTTTTTAACCAAGAAAGAATGAAGAACTATCCATACCTGCTATGGCTGTCACCTCCGAATAGCGCTGTGCCTGTCGTTCGTCAAGATTGGTTTGATAAGACCGCATCGGGCAAAGACCTGCTTTCCAGTCCAACAAGTGACAATTACTATACCTTCTTCAAAGACTTGAAGGAGAAAAGCGGCGCGAAATACGCCTACACGGTGGCTGGGACACTCGATGAGCTCGACGTCATGTTCGGTCAGTCTTTCGGTCTGACATCCACATGGATCAAAGGTGATGACGGTAAATACGTCTACGGCAAAACAACACAGTTTGAAAAAGATAAGCTCCTATTTTACGCAAAATTGTACAAAGACGGCTTGCTGGATCCCGAGTTCCTGACCAAGAAGTGGGACACGAAAGAGAAGGCTTTCTATGATGGTCAAGCGGCTATCATGGCAGGTACACAGGGCAAGGTAATCGACATTTACAATAACAAATCGGTTAGTCAGAATGGAGCAGCTGCTAAGGTCATGACACTGCCGCCTGCAAAAGGTAAAGCACAAGGGTATACTCCGGTTGATATTAGTAAAGAGAGCCGCGGATTTGCCATCGCTAAGACGTCCAAGAACAAAGAAATGGCCTTCGCTGTACTGGAATATATGGCCGGTCAAAAAGGTCAGATGCTAGATAAGCTAGGCGTTGAAGGCGATGAATACCAAATCGTAAATAACAAAATTAAATTAACGGACAAATTTGCAGCTTGGTTCCCACACTTTGTTGAGTCCACAGTGAACTTCAAACCGGACAAAGAGTTTGACCCAGCAACACCTTATTTCTCTGAGCCGGCAAGCAAATCTCTGCAAATGTTCGCTTCCATGTCGACGAAAGACAACACCTTTGTGATTCCTGCTGAGCTAGCTTCCAAGTGGGATGCATCCGCTGCCAAGTACAAGGAGTTTGCAGCAGATCTCGTAACTGGCAAGAAAAGTGCGGCAGATTTCGATAAGTTTGTTCAAGAGTGGAATGCAGCGGGCGGTAAAGAAGTAACGGAATACGCGAACAAAACGATCAAATAAATAAATGACTATGAGTGGGGCGAAAGCCCCACTTTTTACCAATGAATAGAGAGGTGAAGGCAATGGAAACACAGGCAGTTCATATGGAAGATGACAATCGGGTGTTCATTCCAGAAACATCATACATCTATCGTGTTCAACATCGCATAATGGAAGGGGATTGCCAGTGTGATCACGGCCCATTTCTGGTAACGGTGCAGGCTTTTTATATAGACAAGTACCCTGTTACGAATGAGCAATACAAACAGTTTCTTGATGAGAGCGGCTATTATCCAGAGGACAGTCACAATTTCATCAAACATTGGCAAGAAAGCGGTATTCCTCAGGGTAAAGAGAATCATCCGGTCATTTGGGTTAGTCAAGAAGATGCAAGGGCTTATGCAAAGTGGAAAGGCGGAAGACTTCCGAAGGAGACCGAATGGCAGCTCGCGGCGGGAGGCAGCCAGAAATTGAAGTGGCCGTGGGGCAATCAATATCATGCCGATAATTGCCATTCCACTGGTTTCGATACGATGCCGGTCGATGCTTTTTCCTCCAACATTAGTCCTTTTGGTTGTGTAGATCTGTCTGGCAATGCCTGGGAATGGATGGATGACACCGTAAACGATGAACAGCACAAATTCACCTTTTTACGGGGAGGCTCTTACTATAAAGCGCCACATACATGGCATGCAGAAGGCGGCCCACATCCGACAGATTATCATTTGAAATTCCAACTGCTGAATGAAGGGCTGAACCGCTGCGAAACCGTTGGTTTCCGCTGCGTATATGAGGTGAAACAATGATTCTGAACGATAAAGTGACGAACATAACGACGATAAAAAATCAGAAGATGGGGTTTGCCATTAAGCACGACGGCCATCTGATTTTGCATCAGGTGTTTCATGGCTCCATTCCGCAGCGCGCTGAATTGACGCCGGAAGAAGCTGAGCTGTTCACGATGGAGCTTGAAGGAGGACACATGCTTCCTTGCAGCCAGTGGCTCATTACGGGGATTGAGTCGGGTGGTGATCAAACGGAAGAACTCGTATCCGTTTCATTATCGATTTGGTGCGGGCAAGATGAATTGATGGCAAAAGTCATTTTCCTTCATCATCTTGAGGATCAATCGATTCGATACCTGATCCAGCTTGGCGCTAACTGGGATGAGTGGGGGCCGAAGGAAGTTTACTTACACATGCCGTTCCTAGCGAACCTTAGATTGGACGAAGAGCAGCCGAACCATTACTATTTTCCGTCCAACCCTCAATCGAAACGGGATGGCAGCAGCATGATGCAAATGCACGTTGAGTTTACGATGCCGCTCGGAATTTTCCATCCCAATCAGCAGCATGGTTTTAGCTTAGAATTCCCCAATTTAAATGAATATTGGTTCATTTGGGTGCAAAACCGCAACATGGAATTAAAACAAATGACGTCTCTTACGGAGCTTAAGCAGCACCGCTTATTGCTTCGTCCTGATCCTGTGCCGGCGGATGTGATGGAAATCAAGTTTTCGGCGATTGAGCGCGGTTGGGTAGAGTTCTTTAACAACTGGAGGCAGAATGCCCGCAAGCCAATTTCTTTGAAAGAATACGAGCGGCCGGAGTTGAAATGGTATAAAGATACGTTCCTGCAGCATTTTACGTATATCTTCAGCAAGGAAGTTTATGATTTTGAAAAGAATCAGATTGATGTGGAACGTTTACTTCAGCAAGGCGAAGCATTCGGAGGCTACGATTCCGTGCTGTTATGGCATCAGTATCCGCGCCTTGGCGTAGACAGCAGGAATCAGTGGGAGTTCTTCGGGGAATTTCCTGGAGGTATGCCAGGATTGAAAAACACAGTTGAGCAATTTCACCAGCGCGGCGTAAAGGTATTCTTACCTTTTAAACCTTGGGATATTGGCTTTGACGAGTCTGTGAAGCAATCCACCCTGAGTATCGTGGAGATCGTGAGAGAAACGAATATCGACGGTGTTTTCCTAGATACGATGGACAGTGTTCCCGACAGTTTCCGCGATGCGGTTCATGAACTCAAACCTGACTTCGTTTTCTGCTCCGAGGGGCGCCCGAAAAAGAAGCATCAAATTGAAATCATTACGGGTTCGTGGAACCAGTTCAAGAATAAAGAATCGATGCCAGAGACCGACATCTTCCGATATGTGATGACCGAGCATTTTTCGCCGATTATTTCGCGTTGGCATGTTGGCATCCGTAAGGATTTGCTCATTAAGCGGGCTATCTTTAATGGCACTGGCATACTGATCTGGCAGGATGTTTTTGGCAGTTGGCTGCCCTACAATAAACTTCAGCAGGCAGCAATTAAGAAGTGGAAGCACATCTGGCGGGAGCACAAGGCCAACTATCAGAGCTCAAGTCCTGTCCCGTTATATCCAACTCTACAGAGTGGATTAACCTGCAATGCTTTCCCATCTGATGATGGTCAAAGCATTATTTATACGGTCTATAATGACACGGATGAGGAGATTCGTGGGAATTTGTTGAAATGTACGAGCTCGGAAATCACGAGTGTAGCAGAGCTGTGGGATGATCTTCCGGTACATGTGGAACAGTTGGAGGGGTTTGACCTTATTAGCGGGACTGTGAAGTCAAAAGAGTTGTCGATTATTAAAGTTTGTTTGTGATAGATATTGAGATTTTGTAGCATTCAATCCATCGGGTTGAATGCTTTTTATTTTGGTGAGGGAACAGATTGCTGGGTCAAATGACTTAAGCTGAATGGTGTATATCGATCAAAAATCTGCACGATATGGGAATTTTAGTTAGAAAAGTTAGTCGAAACTTAATTGTTTTTCATAATTCGACATCAAAATTCGACAGTATTCTACAAACTCCTTAAAATACAATGTAAACAATAATAATAAAAGTAAACAAGGCATAAATTATCCTTTTTTTATTTAATTTATTGTTATTTTATCTCCAGTGCTAATCTTTAACTGATTCACTGTACCGCTTTTTATTTCGATCACTCTTACACATAAGGAAACAAATGCACTCATCTTATTTGGTTTCATATCTTCTTGGATATAAATAACAAAATTGTCTCTGTCAAGAAATAAGACATCAATATTTGCTTTCATAAAAAAAGTGTGTACCGCATTGCAGGGATCAATAATAAGTGCCTCTCCTTCTTGAATCTCCTTTTTTCCCATCCAACCTAGAAGTCTGCGATAAAAAGTCCCAGCGACATTTACATGATCAGAAAGCAGTAATTTCTTATTTTCAACAATAAGCTTCATAAAAATACCTCGCATATAAGTTTTTGTGGGAAAGGAAGTTAGCGTGTGTATCAGCAATTAAAGAAAAAAATATACGATGAGCGTGGACAATCAGTTGTGGAATTTGCCATCATTTTACCACTTATCCTGCTTATTATTATGGCTATGATTTATTTTGGTCTATTTATATTTTCGCAGAGCATCGTCTTATTTTCTGCACATCAAGGAGGGAGGGAAGCACTTAATTTTAGAACGAATATCCAATACTCGGAACAACAGAAGATACAACTTATTAAAAATGCATCATTGCAAGTTTTGCAAATGCTGCCAAATGGAGCGAGCCCGCCGGAAGTTGAATCCGAAAAGAACGAAACTACTGGCCTCATGAAAATTACAGTTATTTATTATTTTAAATTAAGTGTGCCATTTATGAAAGAAATTACAGGGAGTAATAGTAAGCCTATTAAGTCAGAAGTTTACTATCGGTTTGCCCCTCCAAGAGAGTAAGAAATATTAGGAGATCGTTATGTATGAATATGAGAAAAAAAATTCAGAATGAGGATGGTTTTTCTGCAACATTCTTCGCTATTCTTATGCCGGTGATTATTACAATAATGGGGCTTGCAATTGACGGATCTTATGTAATATATAACCGAATCAAATTGGATATGGCTGCTGATGCTGCTGCAAGAGCAGCTATCCATTCTTTGGATCTGTCAATTTGGTATGGGGAGAGAAAAATCGTGCTTAATAGTAATGTAGCATTCAAATTGGTTGACGAATTGTTGCGAGATAATATGCCAACTGCCCAATTAACAAAAATGGAAATTCCGCAGGGTTCTTCAAATACTTGTGTTATACAGATGGGAGCAAAATTAATATTAGTGAATTGGGGAAGTCATTCTATATCCCATCTGTTAAAAAGGCTGTATCCGTTAGCTTGGATGCTGAAGGAAGCCTCGGGTACGGATTGAAAAAAGGGGACAAAGTTGATGTTATTTTTACAAGCTCAAGTACAGATTTGGAGAGTTCGTACGCAACGACCATTCTCCAAGGTATAGAAATTTTTGAGGTAGAGCCGATTAGTGAAAAGGACAGAGCCAATCGAACAAGCGGACAGAATGTTACTGTACTGGTGAGTGCACAAGCTGCACAAGATCTTGCCTTTGCTAAAAGAAAAGGGAAAATCGACTTGCTCCTCAATTCCTCGAGGGTTGGCGAAGGATCATCAAAGCCCCAGAATCCAACTAGTGCACAAAAGTTTAAACCTTTGGGAGGCAAAAACTAATGAAATTTCCACTGATTATTACGGTTCATTCCCCTCAAGGTGGATCTGGTAAATCAACGATTGCCTTGAATCTTGCTCTTCAATATGCTAAGCAGGGGAAAAAAACGCTGTTGATGGATATGGCTGTATACGGTGGCTTGCCAGCGATGTGTAAAATACCGATACGCGGTAGCGAGATGTCCAGCTTAATTACAATCTTGGAACAGAGCTCTGAATTGCCGCAATACGATCATTTTGCTGGTTACTTTAAGGATGCCGTCGTTCCTTACAAAGAGTACAGAGACCTGCACCTCCTGCTTGGTGCTTCCCCGCTCAAGATGGAAAAAATATCGAGTCAATTTACGAATTATCTTATTGAAGCTGCAAAAAAAGAAAACTATGCAGTTATTTTAATAGATACTTCTTCTGAACTATGCGAACGACATATAGCTTGTATGGAGGCAGCCGATATTTTATTAATTCCAACACTTCAGGATGTTGCCTCAGGTTGGAAAGTAATTCTATTTAAAGATATTATAACGAGTCTGCAATTTCCTAGGAAAAAGTGTTCTTAATTGCCAACCGTGTTACTAATTATTCAGGTTTTAATAATAAGGAATTCCAAGATGAGATTGGGTTTATATTGCTAAGTGAAATTGCTGATGTCGCTAAACATGTTCAACGTTATGTAAACTCAGGAATTCCTATGGATTTTTCAGGGAATAGAAAAGTGTCGACTATTTTTCAACAATTAGCTCAAAAAGTCATAGCGCAGGTGAACTGAACTTGAGTATCGAGGACCTAATTAAACGTCGCCAAGAGCATTTTCAAGATCAGGAAACGGCGGCTGCAAGATCAACACTTGACACTAATAACTATAAGTTTGAGATTTTTGGCCGTGTACGACAAAAGATTGCGGATAATCGGGAATTGTTTGCTAGCGATATGAAGCAGGATATTACCTATATTCGCAACACCATATGGAGAATCATCGAAGATGAATCAGCTTCACATCAAGCGGAGTGGATGCTAAGTTCATATGATCGTTCTGAAATTCTAGAACAATTAATGCATACAATGTTTGGCTTCGGCATATTGGACTCTCTTATCCATGACCCATCCGTCACTGAGATTATGGTGAATGGCATCCATAAAATTTACATTGAAAAAGATGGCGTGCTCCAGCAAGCTCGGGATCGTAAAGGCCAATCGTTAACATTTTCACGGCAAGAAGAACTTCTACATGTGATTGAGAAAATCGTATCTCCGATTAATCGAAAAGTAAACGAAAGTGAACCAATCGTAGATGCAAGGTTACCGAATGGGTCACGGGTTAACGTCGTATTAAACCCCATTTCATTAGACGTGCCGGCTGTCACCATCCGGAAATTCCCTGAGAGACCTTACACGATGCAGCAGCTGGTTGAATTTGGAACAATAACGGCTGAAATAGCGGAGTGGTTAGGGAGATTGGTCAAAGCCAAGTACAACATTATCATTTCTGGCGGGACGGGGTCAGGTAAGACAACGTTTCTTAATTCACTTGCCAGAGCATATCAAAGAATTATCAGATTTCATTGATACTGCAGATTGGAAAGATAGAATAAAATGGTGGCCTAAAAAGTAAGTGTTAAATTAAAGGGTATGGAAATCTTTTTTGAAAGTACATACCAAATTATTTTTATTTTTTTAGGATGTGAGAGGTCAATGGGTTTTCATAAAGATTTGTTAATTCAAAAGATATTGGATCATGAGGAATGGATTAAAACCAAAGGTATCTCGGGTACTAAGTTAGAGCAAGAAGGCTTGGATTTTAGAGGCATAATTGATTGTCAAAAGTATAATTTTCAAGAGGCAATAATTCCAGCAGCAATCTTTGATGGATTAACAGTAGAAAAGATAGACTTCTATGGCTGCAATTTAGCTTCAGCGTCATTCGTTAGCGTTAATTTACATGAAGCTATATTTGTAAAATCAAATTTAGACTATTCTTGTTTTAAGAACGCTAATATTTGTAACGGGAATTTTTTGAGAGCTACTCTATGTGATTCTGATTTATCGGATTCAATCTTAATTAATGCTAATCTAACAAAAGTTTCATTTTTCAATGCGAATTTATCGCGATCGAATTTATTTGCAGCAAATCTAGAACAAGCAAGTTTTGTTAATGCAGTATTAGTATCTTCTAACTTAAGTAAGAGCACGTTATTTGGAGTAAACTTTGAATCTGCTAATCTTCATGGGGTATTTCTTCAGGAGGCAAAATATAACCAGCTAACAAAGTGGCCTCCAAATTTTAACCCTCAAGATTATGGAGCGGTACTAGACCCAAATTAAAAAAAGTAATTTATTTTTGTAGAAAGGAAGGGGCTTTTATGCAAATAGAACAAATCGTATCCAAATACCGCTTCGGCATGATCGCGCGGCGCTGGGGAGCACTATGGGTGGATGGAGTCATTTTATGGCTCCTTCCAGCAATCCCTGTATTTACATTAGGAGAAATTGTCTTTCAGAAGACAATCTGGCTATGGATTGCTATCCTATTCTCCTACATCTTCATCATGGAAGGGTTGCTAGGCTGGACAATCGGCAAATTACTGTTCCGACTTCGTGTGGTGAATGTAGAAGGCAAAACGCCAGGTCTGCTGAAATCCTTTATCCGTACACTATTAAAAGTCATAGAAGCTAATCCAATGATGCTAGGCGGCGGGTTAGCTGGTATTGTGGCACTCTTATCTAAAAAGCGACAACGAATAGGAGATATGCTGGCAAAGACCTACGTGGTAAAGTGGGACGACGTATCCAAGATCACTCCACCCGAAAAATCAGTAGAAGCTGAGCCAAGTTTCGCTGAAGTGGTTCGAAGCATTAACGAGCCTGAGTTCACTTAGTCGAGTGTTCAAACGAAAAAAGCTGCTTGATTTGCTGATGCAAATAAGCAGCTTTTTTTCATCATACAGGGCCCAACCTCAATCCACCAACCGCAAAAGCTCAGCCTTCACACTATCGTAAGCATTCCGGTCGCCTTTTTTAGCATAAAATCGGAGACCGTCGATGCCCTTGAAAAGCAGTGCACACTTCAACCGCTCCTCAAAATGCGAAATGTCTCGCCCCTCACCAACCCAACTGCTGCGCACCATTTCTGGAAATTGCAGCTGTGGAGTCCACAAATGCTGCGTCGCCAAATCGAACACGAAGTCGCCATAGAAGGCCATCTCCCAGTCAACAATACCTGTGACACGTTGCCCGTCCGTCAGCATATTCCCCAGATGGAAATCGCCGTGCACGAGATATCGCTGCTGTGTGGAATAGGTCGATAACTCCATCATGATGCCGTATAAGCGCTGAAAAACATCTTTTTCCAGAAAAGTGTCCTCAAAGAGCGCATACCAGTTATGCCAAAAGCCAGTCTGCTCCTCCCGAAAGAAGGAAGCCAGGAAGTCAGGCCAACTCTCGTGAGTACCGTCTCCCGAAGGCTGAATCCAGCCATACCCTTTGGTTGGACCAAGCTTGACTTCATTCTTTATTTTAAAATGCTGGACAAGATCGGGAAGAATCTGCTTGATTTCGGCTTCCGGATAGGAGATGATGGTACGTCCCGGTACCTTTTCGGCAATGGAAAAACACAGATCTTCGTTCACACGGCCAATCTCCAGAACACGGGGAATCGGTAGGCCCTGGGCCGAGAATGTTTCATGCACATAACGCTCTCTGACAAAACCTTCACTGCCGCTGTTAAAATGAATGATAAATTCCTCATCGTGCTGACTGTAGCTGAACACTTTGCTCACTTCGCCTTGCTCAATCGGCCGCACATCGGTAACTGGCTTGTTCAAAATCTGCTGCAAGAAAGCCTCTGCTGATCTGGTATCCATGTTGGGTTTAATGCCGGACATTATGCCATCACCTTCCCTAATTCATCCTATGTTTTTTATTCGCAGCCTGGCTATATGATACATGAAAGCAGGATACTTCCTAGTCTATCACGAAAATCTATAGTGGAAAAATAAAACAATTCGAAGAGCATTGTAATCATATAAAGGAGCGAACAATGAACTTATTTCATTTTAGTGAAGAAAGCGGAATTAGCGTATTTGTGCCTAGAGTGAAAGAAAATCGTAAGAATATGCCCCCTGTCGTCTGGGCGATTGATGATGTTCACGCTTTTACCTTTTATTTTCCAAGAGATTGCCCGCGTATTGTCTATACGAAAACGAATGAGATTTCCGATGAGGATCAGCGTACATTTTTCGGTGTAACTTCCTCCGATATTGTCGTGACGGTTGAAACGGACTGGTACGAACGCATAAAACGTACAACGCTATATCGATATAAAATGCCGTGCGACACATTTCAAGTATTTGATGCCTGCGCCGGTTACTACATTTCCCCTCAAACCATCATTCCTGAAGAAGTTGAACCACTTACAAATCTTTTAGACCTCCTCATGCAGCAGGGTGTTGAAGTAAGATTCACTCCTAACTTGCATTCGCTGAGAAACGCTATTTTGAACTCTACGATGAATGATTTTGGTATACATAGGTTTGCGAACGCCAAAGAGGTCACCCTATGATGTCAGTGGAAGAGGTTCGTGCATTAGCCATGTCACTGCCACAGGCTGAGGAGACTCTGCATTGGGGAAAAGCTTCTTTTCGTATCAAAAATAAAATTTTTGCCGTGATTCAAGAGGATGGTGTCTCACTGGTTGTGAAAACAACGGGAGAGGATAAGCTGATTTATCCCACCTTGGACGCTGAGGTTTACAGCATTCCCGCATCATTTTCAAAATTAAATTATATGATTGTCAATTTGGAGCGGGTCAATCCTGAGGAATTATGCGGGTTACTGGTCAAAGCGTGGGCGAGCATAGCGCCCAAAAAATTAGTTAATGAATTTGGACGCGCCAATCATAACTGACAGTATGCTGTCAGGGTATCTCCTGTATGATTAAGGTAACAATGAGAAATGCCATCCAGTAAGCATTGAGCCGAAGGAAAGAAGGAGAGATAGCGATGACACAACAAATACGGAACATGTACGATTACCATGTATGGGCAAATCAAACGATGCTGAATCACTTGAAAAAACTGGGCCAGGACATTTACACACGGGAGATTCAAAGTGTTTTCCCTTCGGTGTCGAAGGTCATCGCTCACATTTATGTTGTGGATTCCGGGTGGCTAGACATGATGAGCGGTAAAAGCATGAAAGAAGCCATGACGGATTCGGTCCAGTTGACGGCTGACGCGGAATCCAAGAGCATCGAGGAAATCGAAATCATGTATGCTCAATTGTCAGAGAGGTTTAAAGCATTTCTGGATGCGCAAGAATCTTTGGAGCAGACAGTTGTGCTAGACAACCCTTATGCAGGAGTGCGCGACACCAGCCGCGCGGAAATGCTCCTTCAAGTGGTCAATCACGGCACTTATCACCGGGGCAATATAACAGCTATGCTGCGCCAAATGGGGCATGCCTCTGTGATGACGGAGTACGCGCTGTTCTGGTATGCTGGATAAGCGGCCAGACAACAGAGTCGGAGCTACTTAAACCAGCCCTTTTTCCAGAACCAGGCGAACATGCCGAGACCTATGCCGAACATGATGATGAGAATAGCAAAATACCCCCAGTGCCACTCCAATTCGGGCATATAAGCAAAGTTCATCCCGTATAATCCGGCAATGAACGTCAAAGGCATGAAAATCGTGGTTATGACCGTCAACGTTTTCATAATCGTATTCATTCGATTGGAATTCAAGGAGATGTAGCTGTCGCGCATATCGGCCGTCATGTCCCGGTTGGACTCAATCATCTCGGAAAGCTTAAGCAAATGATCATGAACGTCCGTAAAAAATACAATGTGCTCGCGGAATTGTTCAATTCGATCGGTATTGATGACCCTATACAGAAGGTCGCGCATAGGTACGATGGTCCGGCGTATTTTTAACAATTTGGAGCGGATTTCAAAAATATCATTCATGAGCACCTCAATGCTCTCAGAGTGTACATTATTCTCAATTTCGTTGAGCTGATCTTCTAATTGATAAACGCTGGGAAAATACTGATCAACCAAATTGTCGAGCACTAAATAGGCGGCATAAATATGGCCTTCGCTTCGCAAGTTTTCTAGCTCGGACAGACGGAACCAGGCATCATCAATTTCTCTGGAATCATGTTGATGGAACGTGACGATGAAGTTGCTCCCCAGAAACATATCCACCTCTTCCGCATCCAGAGTCCTAGCGTTCATCGCGTGCATGACAAAGAAATGGACATTCTCGTAATGATCCATTTTCGGTCTTTGGAGCAAGTAGAAGCAGTCTTCGATGGCTAACGGGTGAAAATGGAAATGTTCTTTTAACTCCAAAGCTTCTTCTTCGCTGGGATTGTGAAAGTCAACCCAATACCACTTAATGTTGGCGTCATCGAGCTGGCGAAGGGGGATATCGTGGTGTACGGTAAAATCGGTCGTAACCGCTAGTGAACGAATCATAATAAAACTCCTAGGTTGAAATGCGTTATTAACTTCCTATTTTAGCATACAATGACGTGAGATCAGAATTTCCTGGGCAATAACAAATTATTTGTAACACAATTGGAATATTTCTGTTACAGTCCTCTAATATTAGTGGGGTATTATAATAAACAAGACCCCCTTTTTTAATATAAACTTTGGACCTGGCCCCGTTGGCTAGGTCCCTTTTTTTGGGATTGGAGGAGCTGCTCGTGTCAAAACCCTTACTCATTATAGTCAATGGCCTTCCTGGCACAGGAAAAACGACCTTAGCAAGGCGACTTGAACAAGACCTACGCATCCCATTATTCTCGCGGGACGGTATATATGAGACCCTTTATGATGCATTAGATTGCCAGAGCCATGGCTGCCCTCCTTTAATGGCACCGGCTTCTTTTACAATGCTATACTCCATTGCAAGCACCTTGTTATCAGCGGGCCAATCCATGATCATTGAAGGATTTTTTGGTCGGCCTGAGTTAAGAAGCGCCGAATTTCTGAAATTACAGGATGCTTACGGATTCGAGCCTTTCCAAATCCTGTGTAAAACGGACGGGATAGTGCTACTAGAGCGATTCCTTACGCGTATGGGGGCAAAAGAGCGCCATGCTGCTCACTCTGACTTGGCATGGATTGAACAGGAAGAAAATAAAGCACGGATTTTGCGTGGGCATCTTGCTCCGCTAACTCTTGACGGTACGTTTGTAGAAATTGACACGACCACTCCCGACAGTTTTAATTACGCTTTTATAATTAAATCGATCCAGACAGCTTTGTTGAACTCAAACTCTCAAACCATCTAGATCGAAAGCGAGGGGAACGGCCAGCATGCAAGATATGACGCTTCCAGCGGACTTGTCCAAACGGATAAATGGTTACGAATGGCAACGAATCACCCTCGGTTTATCGCAATCTCAAACCTACCTATTGTCAGGTGCCTCATCGAACTTATACATAAAAATTCAGTCCCTCGCTGCGACTGAAAGCCTTCTTCACGAGAAAGAACGGTTAGTTTGGCTGCAAGGTAAGCTGAGTGTCCCAGAGGTCGTGTATTATGGACAAGACGATACCAGTGAATTCTTGCTAATGTCCGAGATCGAGGGTATCAACGCCTCGGACAAGTCCTATGAAAGCATGCTGACGCAATTAATGCAGCAATTAGCTTATGGCCTTAGAGCAGTGCATGAAGTGCCTGTTGAAGGCTGCCCTTTTGACCAAACGCTGGAAACGAAGATCGTGGAAGCCAGAAGACGAGTGGAGCAGCAGCTTGTTGATGAAGAGGATTTCGACCAGCAAAGAGAAGGACGCACGGCGGGAGATTTAGCGCAGGAACTCCTGGACTTGAAGCCGGGAACCGAAGATTTGGTTTTTACGCACGGGGATTACTGTTTACCTAATATCATCCTCAAGGACAGGAAGGTCCACGGTTTTATTGATTGGGGCAGGGCGGGGATTGCCGATCGGTACCAGGATCTAGCCTTGGCGATTCGAAGTATCCGATATAACTTTGGCAATGAGCACGTGCAAGCTTTCCTTGATGCTTATGGACTCACTGCGTTGGATGAGGCTAAAGTTCACTATTATCAGCTTATGGATGAGTTTTTTTGAATGAAGAGGAACTACAGTCCGCTATTTGCCTTAAAAATGGCTATTTCACAGCCCGGGGGGAACTACGATCCGCTATTTGCTCGAATTCGGCTGGCATACAGCCATCCGAGAGCATATAAGAGCCTGTAGTTCCGCTCACATGAGGAAACAGCTGATTTTGCTCAAATAACGCCCTGTAGTTCCCCTCGCCGCCCTGTCCACGCCGCCCTGTCCACGCCGCCCTGTCCACGCCGCCCTAGTCCTTGCCGCTTTGGTCCACGCCGCCCTGTCCTCCCAGCCGCTCTCCCCCTCGCCTCGCCAGCACCAAAAAAGGGACCCAGCCGCCAAGGCAGGGTCCCATCTTACTTATCGCTGAGAACGATAGATTTCCTTCACTATCCGGTAAGCCAGCTTAGGCTTGCGGTACTCATTCAGCAGTCCTTTGTTGTTAAAGCTCCGCGCGCGATCGCGGAAATAAGGTCGATCGCTGCGCACATCGACGCGGATGTCGGCGAAATGCCAAATCAGCGTGCCGACGATGCGCGGATCCTCGCGGAAAATGTGCAGCGCCTGCTGCACAACGTCAGCTTGGTAGTCTTCGCTGAACAAGCGCGGTTCCCAGCCTGCATCCCCGAAAATGCCGGCCGCACCGAACTCGCTCATGATCAAAGGCTTGTCCCCGGCGCCTTGCGCTTCGGCATTGCGGTAATAATTTTGCAGCATATCGCGGAATCCGGTTACGTTCCCTTCGTACCAGCCGTAATATTTATTGATGCCGATGACATCGAAGTAAGACAGGACGATATCTTCCACGGGGTGCATGGTAGCATAAGTGACTAGACGGCTTTCGTCCATGCTGCGGATTTTGCCTACAAACTTTTTCGTAAGCTCAAGCGCCTCTGTCGTGCGTGTATCAATTTCATTATGAGCTCCCCAGAAAATAATGGAGGGATGATGATAGTCACGGGTAATCATTTCATCCAGCATCTTAACGCCACGCTCTGCAAAGAGAGGGCTTGCCAGTGTTTCTGTACTCATAAAACAGCCCCACATTGGAATTTCGCTCCACAGAAGCATGCCGTATTCATCCAGCAGATCCATCCAGAACTGGCTTTGGGGATAATGCGAGCCGCGCACGATATTGCAGCCTAAATCTTGCAATATGGAGAGGTCCTTCAGCATGAGCTTAGGAGGGAAAGCAAAGCCCCATTCTGGATGCTCTTCGTGCCGGTTAACCCCTTGCAGATAGAGCTTTTTCCCGTTCAAAAGGATCTGACCATGGTCGACGGCAACGGTTCGGAATCCAGTTCGGTCGATAAGGTCGTCTTCACCGACTTGTACAGTGAATGTATACAGCTCGGGGCGGCCTACGTCCCATCTACGGATGTTAGCAAGGGTTCCGCGTAGGGTCAATTGTGTGGATTGGCCTGCTAATAGCTGCACAGTTACAGCTGGGAAAACGAGCCCATTTGTGGAGGCGTTCACCTCGACTTCACTGTCTGTGTCGCTGAGCGAGTTGACCTTCACTTGCAAGCTGATATCCGCTTGATCACCTGTCAGATGATAATCGATTTTCATCGTATCAATATAGACATCAGGCAGCTCTTGTAGCTCTACGGAACGGATAATACCGCCGTAAGAGTACCAATCCGCTACATCGGTTGGCAGTGTTTGCCAGTCCAATGTGCTGTCTACGCGAATAATAAGTTCATGCTGTCCTTGGGCCAAATGCGGAAGCAGCGTACTGAACTGAGTATAACCTCCAAAATGATAGCCAAGATGCTGTCCATCTACATAAATATCGGCATGATGAAGAATGCCCTCAAAGATTAAGCGAATATGGCTGTCTTGTGTTGTATCAAAATAAGTGCGGTACCACGCGGCGCCAATGTATTCGAATAAGCCTAATTCATTGTTCCAACAGGAAGGAACAACGAGTTTACGGGAATCGGAAGGGAACTTTTTGTACCATTCTTCTGTAGTGCCTAAATTGCTAGGATCAGTGACAAAATCCCATAGTCCATCAAGTGTGCGGGTTTTACGAAGGATATGTTGCCCAAAAGTACGAATCAAAGGAAAAAGCCCCTTTCATGTCTGTTTCGTAAAGCGTATCATAGTGGAATGGGCATTATCTATGGATAAAGTATTTTATCATTTGTCAAAATCGCTTTGCAGGTGGTGGTTAAATGGAATCGAAAGCTCACAGAATCTATCATCTTCGTCTAACCTATGAGAAGCTTCCTGTGCCAGGCTGGAAGGATATTCGCAATACGATGGATGTTCATTCACTTTACTGGATTATGAGCGGGGAGGGGGAATTCTCGCATTCGTCTGACGAGGAGCCTATTAAAGTGAAGACAGGGACGCTGATCTATCTAAAACCCGGATTCTCCCTAACCATGTCATCTTCCGTGGATCAACCACTTTACATTCGTATGCTTTTATTCGATGCTTTCGATGTGCCTTATGAGCATGATGTCTGGCAAAAGCCTGAGTATCTGGACACGCTTAACCTGCCTTTTATCAAGCTATATTCCCCGGAACAAGCGGTTTGGATTCATGAGCAGTTTAAGCAAATGTGGTCGATCCAAGGGACTGATCCGCATGAAAGACAAGCGGAGTTTCAATATGTGCTATCCAGATTGCTTCATTATATGAGAGATACGCAGGCGTCGGCAGACCCATATATGAAAGCTTATCAGCAAGCGAAGTTTTGGATGGAAACCTGCTACAACCGTCCTCTCAAGATGGAGGAGCTGGCGCGGAATTTTCACATCTCCGTTTCCCAGTTACGGAAGATGTTCATACAGCAAACGGGCATATCTCCCAAGGAGTACTTGAACCGAATCCGCAATGAGAAAGCCAAAACACTGCTGCTGCTGACAGAGGAGCCTATGAAAGCGATCGCGGTCGCTTGCGGTTTTGCCGATGAGTTTCATTTTGGTAAAATGTTTCGAGTATGGAATGACATTTCCCCGGCACGTTTCAGAGCTTTGTATAAATAGCTCGCCCTCAGGTTGCGGAAGCATTTTTATGGTAAAATGGTGTTTAAAATAAGGATTGGTTTGGGAAAGGACTTGACCTATGAGTGCTGAAATTGAGAAAAAATTTTTATTGCCTGTATTTCCTGTGACTGAATTGGAAAATCAACAAATTAAGCTAGTATCCAAGCAGTACATTTATCAAACGTATTTGGCTATTTCGAAGGATCAGGAAATTCGAGTGCGTCAGCTGGTGGATAGCTCTGGCGAGTCGAGTTTTACACATACGTTCAAATCGGGTCATGGGATGGTTCGGGAAGAAATTGAGTACAACATCTCTGAAACTGTTTATAAGCAGCTGCTCGAGCACACGGGTTTGATTCCGTTAGAGAAGATTCGTACTACTGTAGAAGATGTAGAGCATTCAGGACTTTACTTTGAAATTGATGAATATAAGCAAGTGGATTTAGCAGTGGTTGAGGTCGAGTTCCCAAGCATCGAAGCGGCTGAGCAATTTAAAGTGCCTGCATGGTTCGGACGTGAGCTGGGCTCTGAGGACGAATTCCGTAACAAGTCCATGTGGGTTGCCTTGCAAAAGAAGTCTGCCATGGGGGATTAAAGAAGGACACTTGAAGGAGGATCATCTCATTTTGGACATAAGACGACTAGGGGAGCAGGACGTCCCGCAGGTGCAAGAACTGCTCTTGGGTGTGGTTTCACGGCTGCCGTCCAGCGCTCTATATTCCATGGATCGTTTGGAAGCTTTATACGACTATGTTGAACAAAAAGGCGAGATGTACGGCGCTTATCAGGGGGATACTCTTGTTGCTTATACGGTGATCGCATTCCCTGGGCTAAGCGCCAGCAACCTCGGACGCGAGTTTGGCGTGCCAGAGGCAGAACTGCCAAGAGTTGCTTCGCTGGAAGGCACCATCGTCCACGAATCGGCGAGAGGGCAAGGACTGCAGCGTCACTTCCATGCCTGGAGAGAGCAGCGCGCGCGGGAGAAGGATATGTTGTACCTCTATGCTACCGTTCACCCTGAGAATGTGATAAGCCGACAAAATTTAGAATCGGCTGGATTAACGCTGCAATTCTCCCGCCCGATGTACGGCGGTCTACCTAGGCAATGTTATGCGAAGAAGCTATTTTGAAAGAGTTAGCTCTCTGACTTTTTTCCACTCACTGAGCTGCTTTTCCAAATGCTCGACTAACGTAGTGACATCAGTTAGAAACTTGTCTTTTTCGTTGGCGTCGAGCTTGGAAGCATCAGTTTGCAAATCGCTCTCACTTGGAGCTTGTACAACCGAGAGCAGCTGCTGCAATTTAATTTGAATAGGGGCCATTGCTATTGCCCCAGTCTCTGCTAGTTGAGATTGGCTGCTTGGCGAGGTTAGCCCGCTTTGCTCCGCCAGTGGCATATCGATTGCCGTGCTGGCTTTTTCTGCTTTTTGCGCTTTGGTTGGAGCCTTTGCAGGAGCAGGTTTAGCCCGCTCTGCGCGGTTGTTTTGAAAAACAGACCACGTTTCGACCAATTCATGCCCCGATTTGTACAAGAGCTTCCCTTTCGTGCTCTCCGAAATATCTTTATCTTTGAACATTTTTGCGATTTTTTTCACGTCGCTTACCGGCATTTCGTCTCTCGCAATAATCAAGGCAAGCGGGTCGCGATGCTCGATGGCTATATCCTTAATAGGCAGCAGCTGATCCTCTGTCAGCTTGTCTTTGCGAATTTCTGTGCCGCTGACGATCAGCTTTTTGACGGCGTTGCCGAATTTTAAGAGATCACATTTATTCTTGATGTAGGATTCAGGTTTGCCTAGTTTACTGGAGAGGTACTTAATAGAAGAACTGAATTTCGCATCGTTCATCAGTTTATGAAAAGCCTCGGCTTCTTCAATTGGGGAAAAACCTTCCCGCGTCAAATTCTCCGCAATTTGCTCCAAATAGATTTCCATCTCGTCTGTAACATTCGACACAATACAGGACATGGTAGGCTTTCCGAGCATTTTGCTAGCTTTATACCTGCGGTTCCCGTAGATGATTTTGTAGCGGTTGTTTGCCGTCGTTCTTACTTTAATCGGAGAAAGTAAACCAATTTCCTCAATACTTTTCATGAGTTCTTGAAGGGCTTCTTCATCGAATTGATATCTAGGCTGATCCGTGTCTTCATCAATTAACGCGATAGGAATTTCAATAATATCCATAACATTTCTCCAATCGTTCAGGTTTCATCTAAAGCGCGACATTACGTTGTTTGAACTCCGTAGGGGTCAACCCGGTAACGGCCTTGAAATTTCTGCAAAAATAATGAATGCTGGAATACCCTAATTTCATCGCAACGGCTTCAATGGTGGGTTCGTGCAGCAAAAGGAGCTGCGCTTGTTTCACTCTTTCGAGAACCAAATAGTGCTTCGGGGCATAGCCAGTTGCTTCGCGGAACAGCTCTGCGAAGTAGGTGGGATGGTAGCCGCTTATGGCGGCAAGCTCAGGCGTTGACCAATTACGGGACGCATCCTGCTGAATCGCCTCAATGGATGCGGCAATTTTACTGTGCTCGGTTGCAGCGCGAAAACGCTTGTCCATTTGGTAGCGTAACAAGGACGTAAGAATTTGAATGAGATAACCGCGAGCAATCGAACCATAGCCTGGCTCTTGATGGACGAATTCCTTGGCGATCCGGGCAAATAGACTTTCCAGCTGTGTAAACTCATAGAAATGCCACATCTCCACATCTCCGTGACCTTCCACATGAACGGTATAAGTTTTGGCAGGTCTTACTAACTGTTCTCTCGTATGTAAAATGATTGTCGGTTCTGGATGAATAGCTTCGCTCGAGGCAGAGTCCCAGCTAAAATGGATGCTGCCCAGCGTCGAGGGACCGTCCGAAGAAATGGCCAAACGATGCGGCGTGTCTGAGCCATAGAACAGACAATTTCCCGGTAATAAATTTAGGCATTTCCCCGCGAATTCAAAACTGGCAGAACCAGATACCAAGAGGATAAGCTGGCAGTCAGGAATCGTGCGTGGACCCCAAAAAGTACCGGCTGGAGCTTGAAAATAATTACTGAAGTTGACCGTTGGACGCAGATTTCCGAGTGATCCGAGATGAGTCTTCATTGGACATCCCCCCACAAGGGTGTGACTTGCTTCTATTGTTTCACACTATCTGTGAAAAGTGCAAGACCTATTCCGGCTGTAAGCTGTTTGCCATGTCCTGATTCTGATAGTCATGCCATTCGAATAAAAAGATTGATCTACCGGTTCGCAGATGGAATAATAGAGGGGGGATGTCGAATTATGACGTTTAAAGTTTAAGGATGACGGGAGTAGAGTCTTATGAAAACGATGCAATACACGATAATAGCTCTAGTTTTCGTCCTATTGGTCTCATCCTCTGAATTTGCTCTAGGTAAGTACAAAACCTCTTTATTTAATGAGCTTAGCATGACCGAACAGTCGCAATTATCCTCGAGGGCTTTGGTCTTGCAATCGGTGATTGACCGCAATTTTAACTTGATGGTCAGTCTAGAAGCCTATGTTAGTTCTAATTATTTGCAAAACAAAGACGATCAAGAAGTTTTGAATTACATTGCTTCTCTGTATCTTGGCGCTCAAGCTTCTACACTTAATTTAATTATTGCGCCCAAAGGGATTGTGAAAACCGTTTTTCCGCTTAGGGGCAATGAAAGTATAATGAATTGGGATTTGTTGAACGACCCTCGCGTGAATGTGCAGCAGCAAATTTTATACGCTCTTAAATCTAAGAAAATGACCATGGATGGTCCGTTTAAGCTGCTGCAGGGGATGAACGGGTTAGTTGCACGCAAAGCGATTTATCAAAATGGCGAATTCTGGGGATTCGTATCCGTTGGAGTTGATGTGGACCAATTGCTAGCTGAAGCGGGCATGAAGGATGGAAATCCACGAAATAATCGACTTGCGATTCGCAACCTGGGTCAACCTGCCTTCTTTGGGGATGATGCGGTTTTCCAAACGAAACACACCAGTGCGACCATAGAGCTTGCGGATAATAAATGGGAATTGGGCGCGCTTCCTCCGACCAGTGCGGTTGAAAGCATCAATCAGCAGATTTTAGTGACACGAGCCTCATTTATTACGATATTGGTACTCGGTTTGCTTTTCTTCCTTTATATGGTCAGGCAGCGGGACACATTAAGCAAGGCCGTGAATGAGCGAACGCAAGAGTTGCAGATCGCCAATGAAGATTTGACAGCGGTGAATGAGGAACTGCTAGCCGGGCAGCAAGAGCTGCAGGATTCAACGAAAAGGCTGCTGGAATCTGAACAAATGCTTTCCTATCTGGCCTACCATGATGTGCTGACAGGGATTCATAATCGCACTTATTTTCAAATGGTTTTGAAGGAACAGATCGTTTATAACGAAATTAATCATACCTCGCTGGCGGTACTGTTTTTTGACTTGGATAATTTCAAAATGGTCAATGATTCGCATGGTCATCATATGGGTGATCTGATGCTGCGTGAGGTTGTAAACCGGATTCAGCACTCCGAGCTTCCCTTTCACACATTCGCCAGATTCGGCGGGGATGAATTCGCGATCCTGCTCGAAGATTGCTCAGATGAACAGAGCATTCAGCGCTTCTGTGAGCAATTGATTGAGATTTTGAAGCCACAGTGCCTAATCGCGGGTCGCGCTTTTTTCATCAGTGCAAGCATAGGGATTGTGCAGTATCCATATGGCGGATTGACATGGGAATCACTGCTTAAAAATGCGGATATCGCCATGTATATCGCCAAAAAAGAGAGCGGCAGCTCCTACAGCTTCTTTGATAAGCAAATGGCGATGAATTCTGTATCCAAGCTCGAAATGGGGAACCACCTTCGTCAGTCCTTGGATCGGAACGAACTCGAGATTGTCTATCAGCCCCAGGTCGATTGCCTACTGGGTAAAGTCATTGGCGTCGAAGCCTTGCTGCGCTGGAACCATACGACTAAAGGGTACATTTCCCCTTCCGAATTTATTCCGATTGCGGAGGAAATGGGTTTCATTGTCGCCATCGGAGAGTGGGTGATGCGGGGCGCCTGCATGCAGATGAAAGCTTGGCACAGCCTCCTGAAAGAACCGTTGACGATATCCGTTAATCTCTCCGTTAAGCAGTTGAACGATGAACGTTTTGTCGATAAAGTGATTCACATTTTAGAGGAAACAGGCCTTGAGGCGAAGTATCTGGAAATTGAAATCACCGAAAATGTCGCGATGCGGGATGAACAGTTGGAGGCTCTCGGCCGCTTGCGCAAGTTAGGTATTGCGATATCCGTCGACGATTTCGGCACTCATTATTCTTCGCTCAGCTATTTAAAGAGGTTCCCCGTCACCAAAATCAAGCTGGATCAATCGTTTGTCCGCGGTGTACAAACCGATGACAAGGACCGGGCTATGATCAAAGCGATCATCTCAGTGGCCAAGTCATTTAAGCTGCAAATCATTGCTGAAGGCGTTGAAACGGAAGAACAGGCTAGATTCCTGGTTGCCAATGGCTGCAGCCAAATTCAAGGCTATTACTTCTTTCAACCCATGTCGGCTGATCAGACGCAGGCTATACTCCAAGAGAGTTTGCAACCGAAGCTTGGCTTTGTGAAAACAAATTAAACGAAAGAGGCTGCCCCCAAGTAGAAACAATCTACTTTTGAGGCAGCCTCCTTTTTTATAGGGGAACAACTTGTTTTTGTTTATTTTTGAAATAAACCCAATGGTTGAAGCCGATCTCTTTCAACGTTTTGCTCACATCTTCCCAATCTTCCCCAACGCGGCTTGGGATATGCGCATCGGAGCCGAATGTTACCTCAACGCCATAATGAAGGGCCTGCTCTAACATCGCGTGCGAAGGGTACCAACCGCCAACGTCTTTGGTTTTGCCTGACGTATTGATTTCGATGGCGACACCGGATTCGCCAATGACTTTCAAGGTTTCGTTGACAGCCGGTGTTGGAATGTCAGAGAAAGCTGGGTAAAAGCCTTTCATTGCGTCAATATGCCCAAGGATGTGGAACATGCCGGAGCGAGCGGATTCTGCAATAAGACGAT
Source organism: Paenibacillus sp. J22R160 (assembly GCF_059692135.1). Classification (NCBI taxonomy): domain Bacteria; kingdom Bacillati; phylum Bacillota; class Bacilli; order Caryophanales; family Paenibacillaceae; genus Paenibacillus; species Paenibacillus sp. J22R160. The sequence continues at coordinate 48,598 of NZ_JCAUAU010000027.1, forward strand.
AGTACTCTTCTTTTTGCTCGATTTTCTGCGCATCATTCAATTCCTTCCATCTGTTGCGATTGAAAATACTGACGCCGCCAGACAAGTGCACAGAACCGATGATGTAGTCGAAAGGGTATTTGGCATACTCCTGACGGTAAACGTCGACATGCTCAGGGAAATAATCGGATTCTACGCCTAACAGTACATCAATTTTACCTTCGTATTCTTTTTTTAGCTGAAGTACTTCCTCGATGTATCGGGGAAATTCGCTTTTGGCCATGGCGATTAAAGGTTGTGCGTGATTATCCGGACTTCCGAAATAAGGAGAGTGGTCTGAGATCCCAATCGCCTTCAAACCGCCGGCAATGGCGGCTTCGATGTAGTCGCGAATTTTATCCTGGGCGTGTCCGCACCGGTCGTGATGGGTATGTAGGTCGAATTTCATACGAGAATACCTCCTAAGCCTGTTCGTTTATTCTGTTTATTCTGAGCCAAGAAATTGAGTTTCCGGCATACCTTTTAAGTCTCGAAGGAACTGCTGCATGGCTGAGTTTAAGTACCGTCCCGACTTATATACTACACCTACAGGATGGGTAATATCCAACTCATTTACTTTTACTATTTTCAAAGTGCCGTGCCGCAGCTCATCCGCTACAGACAGCTTGGAAATGATGGCGACGCCAAGATTTAGCTCGACCATCCGCTTCACTTCTTCACTGCTGGACAGCTCCATGACAATATGCGGTGAGACATCATAATTTTTGAAAACTTGATCGACAAAGCGTCGCCCAGCGGTTTCTGGAGAAAGCATGATGAATGAAATATTGCGCAGCTTTTCAATCGATATATGTGCGAATCGGCTGAGCGGGTGCTGTGTCGATACAACGAGCTCGAAATTGTCGTAATAAAGCACGGAAGTTTCTAAGGCTTGATTTTTCTCAAATAAATAAGTAATCCCGATATCAATTTGACTATTCTCAACAGAGGTCATAATTTGCGAAGAAGTCATGGAATGAATGGTCGTTTTGATCAAAGGGAATTGGTCTTGGAAATAAGAAAGCACCCGCGGTAAAATTTGCATGGCAATTGAGGTCGTCGTGCCGATGTGGATATGGCCTTGAGGTGTTTGGTGCAAATCTGATAAGCGTTGCTTGAGGTCACTGGCGATCCGCAGCATTTTCTCAGCATGCTCCAGAAATAGCTTTCCGCTGTCCGTTAAAGTGACGGGCTGGTTACGATCGATGAGAATGGTGCCGAATTCGTCTTCTAAGCTCTTAATTTGAGCGGAAACGGCAGGTTGGGTCAAGTTAAGAATTTCGCCAGCTTTGCGGAAGCTCATCGTCTTAGAAATGGTGAGCAGTGTTTCCAACTGGTTCATATTCATGTGATTACCTCCTGCTATTCAAATTGTATTTACAAATAAAATTTATCGAAATTGTAAAGGGCATAAAAACCTTTTCTTACCCTATTATATGATAGGAAGGAGCGGGTCGGCAATGTTTCCGGAAAACATGGACAACCACCTGTCGAATTTCATTGCCATATACTCAAATTTGATTATAATAATTAGTATATATTAAATTGAATGATAAAGGAGATTCATTTCATGTCGTTAACACGTAAGTCTAACCCCACCTGGACAGTCGTCGGGTTGATGTTAGGACTTTTGCTGGCTTCGCTGGATCAGACGATCGTTTCTACAGCAATGCCAACCATTGTGTCCAAACTAGGGGGGTTCAACCAGTTCGTCTGGGTTTTCTCAGCCTATTTGATTGCGAACGTGGCTGCCATGCCCATTTTCGGAAAGCTCTCGGATATGTACGGCCGTAAGTTATTTTTCATCATAGGGATCATCGTATTCATGATTGGATCTGCGCTATGCGGTACAGCCACATCGATGACTGAGCTGATCGTGTATCGCGCGATCCAAGGTATTGGGGGCGGTGCCCTGATGCCCATTACATTTGCTATTATTTTTGACATTTTCCCACCGGAGAAACGGGGTAAAATGCAAGGGCTTTTCGGAGCCGTCTTCGGTTTATCGAGCGTGCTCGGTCCGATTATTGGTGCTTACTTCACGGACCATGTAACGTGGGAATGGATTTTCTTTATTAATCTACCGCTCGGAATTGTGGCGTTATTACTCATTATTTTTTCCTACCATGAGTCTGTTGAGCACAGTAAGGCCAAAATCGACTGGAGCGGTACAATTTTACTGACAGCAGCGATTGTGTCCCTGATGTTTGCGCTTGAGCTAGGCGGTAAAGAATATGCGTGGGCTTCCTGGCAAATTATTAGTCTTTTCGCTGGATTTGCTGTGCTCTTAGCAGTCTTCCTAACGATTGAAAAGTTTGCAGCTGAACCGATCATTCCGCTCGATTTGTTCAAGAATCGCCTATTTACCGCAAGTATGGGTGTCAGCTTCGCTTATGGGGCTGTTCTGATTTCAGCGGGTACGTATATTCCTTTGTTTATTCAAGGTGTATTTGAAGGCTCTGCTACAAGCGCGGGCTCTACGCTCACGCCGATGATGTTAGGTGTCGTTGTCAGCTCAGCGCTAGGCGGACGGTTCATAGGGAAATTCTCTTACCGCAATGTCATGTTGGTTTCCGCAGCGCTATTGATTGTGGCTACATCGCTCTTGGGTGGCATTTCTATCGATTCCAAGCGCTATGTGATCACGACTTTTATGATTCTAATGGGACTCGGCATCGGAGCTTGCTTCCCAATTACATCAATGTCCGCTTTGCATAAAATAGACTTCCGACGCAGAGGCACAGTGACTTCGCTTGTTGGCTTCTTCCGTTCCGTGGGCTCCGCCATTGGAGTTGCAGTATTCGGTAGTATTCAGGTAAACTCACTTAGAGATAACATTACAGAATCCCTACAAGATCCAGCGATGGCTGAAAAGTTTCATGATGCGCGCATCTTGCTGCAGCCAGAGTTTCGTGCGAGTATTCCTAAGGATGTGCTGCATAAGCTGCTGACCGCACTTGCTGATTCGATTGCTGTTGTTTTTCAAACAACGATTGTTTTAGCTGTAATTGGACTCGCGTTTATCTTACTTATGGGGAATGCGAAGCTGGAAGTAGGGAAAGCTCCTGTCAAAGGGAGTGCACCTGTAGGACACTAGGAGGAGACCGCTATGTCGATGAAGCTCGTCATACTCGGACTGTTGATGGAAGCCAATCGGCATACGTATGAGATTCGGCAAACGATGAAAGAAAGAGGCATGCATAATTATATGAAGCTGCAGGACGGCTCACTTTATTATGCCATGGATCAACTGCGCAAAGACGGTCATGTGGAAGCACTTGAAGTCGTGCGCGATACGAATCGTCCGGAGAAAACCGTCTTTCAAATTACAGAGGCTGGGAAGCTTAAATTTCAAGAGCTGCTGATTGAGCAGTTTCATGAAGAGATCAAGCACTATCACCCGCTCTACGTCGCTCTGCCATTTTCCGTGCATGGCGACCAAGCAAAGATTGCCGATACTCTTGAAAATAAGATTATGGCTCAGAAAATGCTTATGAACAAAATGAAAAGTCTGTATGAAGAGCATCAAAACACGGTTCCCCGTGTTGTCTTGCAGATGTTGGTTGGCACCTATAAACGTTCATTCAGCGAGTTAAAATGGCTGGAGCAGCTGCAAAAGGATGCCCGAGAAGGCCGCTTGCAGGAGAAAGGCTCCCCGCCAGAGGTGGACTGGGAGCATTTGGATTGATTGTGTGCGGTAGAATCTGTAAATCTGAAGCAACAGCGAAGGCCGAAAAAACCTCCAATTCCACACGCAGTGTGAGTTGGAGGTTTTTTTGTTTCCAGTATTCCTGCACGGTTGCAAAGGGAACTATGGTACGCTATTTCGCAGAAAAGGCACATATTCCACCCGTAAGGGGAACTATAGTCCGTTATTTTGCAGGAATAACCTGAAAATCGGGTTATGGAGGCCGCATAAAGCCCTGTAGTTCCGCTCCTAGAGGAAATAGCTGGTTATCCTGCAAATAGAGGCCTGTAGTTCCCATAAGTAAAACCCTAGCGGTATTCCCGCTAGGGTTATTGAAATTTGTACGGTTAGAGGCTTACAACCCGCCAAGTTTCAGTAAACTGCGCGATGAAATGTGCCAAATCATCGCAGACGAGGTCCGGCGTCACGCCTGCCGACGCCATCTGCTCGTGCACATTATCCGCCGTTGCGACGCCGGTCAGCACGAGCGCCGTGCGACACCCCGACACCACGCCTCCGCGGATGTCGGTATGCACATTATCGCCGATGACCCAGACATCGGCGGCAGGCAGACCGAGCCGCTCTATGGCGTAAGCCATGATGATCGGCGAAGGCTTCCCGATCACCACCGGCTCCACGCCGGAGGCGGCGGTGATCGAAGCGGCCAGGGAGCCTGCCCCTGGCATAAGCCCTCCATCCGACGGCAGCATGCGGTCGGGATTGGTTAATACATAGGTCGCGCCAGCCTTCAGGTGGCGGACCGCTTCGGTCAGCTTCGCATAGGTGAAGCTGCGGTCAATGCCTTGGACGACGTAATCCGGAGGCGTCGTCCCCTCGATAGCGAAGCCGGATGCCTCAATGGCGATCCGCAGTCCGGCTTCGCCGACCATATGCACGCGGTTACCCACGCGCTGCTCGGTCAAGTACTTGGCGGCGGCCTGCGAGGAGGTATAGACCGCCGCCGCCGGCACTTCAATGCCGAACGCTAGCAGATGCTCGGCAACTTGCTCTGGTGTACGGGACGAATTGTTCGTCACCAATAAATAGGGCAAATGGTGCTGCTGCAGCCACTGAATGAAAGTGGCTGCGTGTGGAATCGGTTCATGTCCCCGATATAGCGTACCATCCAAATCTATGAGAAAACCATTCATGTTGCAGACACTCCCTCGGCGATTTTTACTTGTGTGGAAGGAAGTGTAATTTCAACAGTCGTTCCTTCTTCCAGTTTGCTTTGAATTTCCATCATGCCTCCATGCGCCTCAATAATACGATAACATACCATGAGGCCAAGTCCGGTACCTTTTTCCTTGGTACTGTAGAAAGGTTCTCCCAGCTTGGGCAGCCGTTCTGGTGCAATGCCGCACCCTTGATCAATGAAACGGATGGTGATGTTTTTCTTGTTAGGGTCGGCTGCGGCTTCAATACGCATTAACCCGCCTTCTTCCATGGACTCCAACGCATTTTTCAAAATATTAATGAAGACCTGCTTAATTTGCCGTTCGTCACAATTGACAGGGGGCAGATCAGGCTCAATATCGGCTTCGATTTGAATGTTATCCAATATCGCTTGAGGCTGAAGAAGCTCGATCGTGCTCATCACAATAGAGTCAACGGTCCGGGTATCAAAATTGGTTGCTTGAGGCTTTGATACGAACAGGAACTCATTTACGATAAACTCAATGCGCTGCAGCTCTTTTTGCATAATTTCTATGTAATATTGCTCTTTGACACTTTTCGTTTTCAGTAATTGAAGGAATCCCTTCAAGGCCGTCAATGGATTGCGGATTTCGTGCGCGACTCCAGCGGCTAGTTGACCTACAGCGGAAAGTTTATCCGACTTGATAAGTAGCTCCTGGGTCTTTTTTAATGCGGTAATATCTTTAAATGTAATAACCGTACCTAGGATGTGCCCTTTCTCCTCTAGGATGGGGCTCGACATGAACTCGACTGGGAAAGCCGTGCCATCCTTTCTCCAGAACAAGTCCTCTTTCATAATGGGGGCATCCCGATTCAGAATTGTGTTCAGAATGGGACTTTCTTCGCGTGAAAAAGGAGTGCCATCGCTCTTCTCAGGCCGAATTAGATTATGTATTTGCCTGCCGAGCATTTCATCCACTTTCCAGCCAGTGATTGTTTCAGCAGCTTGATTCCAGAAGATCGTACGGCCGCTCATATCAATCCCATATATGCCTTCTGAGACGGAGTTGAGAATGAGCTGATTTTGCTTATAGAGTTTGTCGATGACTTTCTTCTGTTCTTTAACTTCTGTAAGGTCCTTAAGAATTGCGTAAATCCCCACAACTTGACCATCGACTTTCGTCGGGACGAACGTCACATTAGAAGGGATCGGAATTCCGCTTTGATGAATAAAAGCAGCCTCAAAATTTTGGGGCATCCCGGCTGACGCCACTTGGAAATGATGCAAAGCTATAAGCAAATCGGGCGGACTGATCATTGGGATAAATGAAGTCGTGGAGTTCTCGCGCCCAAGACCCAAGAGGCTTTCAAGCCCGTGGTTGGCTGACAGCACTTCACCATCTAGACTAAAAGAAATAATCGAGTCCGGATGGTTGTCGTATAGGGATTGATACCGCTCTGCGGTTTCCAGAATGGCTGTTTCCCCTTTTTTGACTTTTCTGAGCCCGTGCCAAGCCAATCCGAGCATCGTGCCAACAACGACAATATCGATTGCTAGCCCAATGAAACGGTGCTCGATGACATACGGAAGCTGATGAACAATAAAGAAGTCCGCACCGATGAGCAGCAGAGCGATACTATAATAGACAAGCGTAAGTTGATATAACGTGCATGGTTTTATTGTCGTTTTCTGTTTTATCATGGTTGCCTTTCAGCTCTCCTTTAAAAGGACGAACACCCTGCAAGCATATCAGGATTCGACACGTATTTATATATTCTTCCAGATTACCTGCTGTATTTCCTGCTGTGAAAGATCAATTAATCCAGATTCGACAATTTTAGTATGAAGGCAGGAAGAGTCTCTGTATGTGAGTATAAGGAACTATTTTATGAAAAAATACAGTATACTTGTCCTAGTATTTTAGGTATAATGTTGAAAAAGGTCGTTTTTCGTGGAACTTATTCACAAATGAGATCGGAGCGGAGCTATGAAGGCTGAGTACATTAATCCTTTTTTGGAGTCGGCTAGAATTGTCATCGAGCAGGTTGCTAACATTCGCCCAACTACGGGGCAGCTCGGCGTCAAAGACGTCAAATTTGTGGAAAAGTATATTTGGATCCAAATCGGGATGACCGGACAAATGGAAGGCGATATTGTATTCGGCTTGGCTGAGGACGTCGCTTTGAAGATGGTTTCCGCGATGATGGGCGGGTTTGTAATTACGGAAATGGACGAAATGGGCAAGAGCGCTATATCGGAGTTAGGCAACATGATTAGCGGGAATGCAAGTACCATGCTCTTTAATCAGGGCGTTAGGGTTGATATCACACCTCCGAAGCTGGTTCAATCAGCTACGGCTGCTGGTTTTATCCCGAAGAAGGCGCTAACCATTCCTTTGATTATGGATAGCATTGGGGAACTGGACATTCAAGTGTTAATTACGTAATATGAATATTGGATTATAATGTTGTATACATAAGCTTAAAAGAATGGAGTACTGCGATTAGCGGTTCTCTTTTTTGTAATTTAGTGGAATGGGGAGAAATGACGTTGAACATTTCGAACAAAATCGTCATGATCACTGGAGCGTCAAGCGGCATTGGCGCTGTCATGGCACAACAATTTGCGGCGTTGGGGGCGATTCCCATTTTAACAGCCCGCAGCACAGACAAGCTCGAGTCGATTGCTGCAGGCATTCAAGGCCAGCATGCGGTTTACGCGCTTGACGTTACGAACACGCAGCAAGTATATGACGTGGTTAGCCAGATTATAGCGAAGTTCGGTCGTATCGATATTTTAATCAACAACGCTGGTTATGGGATATTTGAGTCGTTTACAGATGCGCCGCTGGAACATTTTGAAGATATGATGAACGTGAACTACATGGGGGTTGTCCGCTGTACGCAAGCCGTATTGCCTCATATGTTGAAGGCGGGAAGCGGTCATATCGTGAACATTGCATCCATGGCGGGGAAAATCGGTTCAGCCAAATCTACGGGCTATTCGGCAACGAAGCATGCCGTGCTTGGTTTCACGAACAGCTTGCGTCAGGAGCTAATGCGAACGGGGATTTCTGTCACGGCGATTAATCCGGGGCCAATCTCCACGCCATTCTTCGATAAAGCAGATCCAAGCGGGAACTATGTTAAGAATGTAGCTTGGTTTATGCTTAAACCGGAGAAAGTTGTGAAAGAGCTGATCCATGCCATAGAGAAAAAAATACCGGAGAAGAATCTTCCTTTTGTAGCTGGTGTTGGAATTAAGCTATTTCACTTATTTCCAAGACTGTTTGACCGGCTGGCATCGGGGATATTAAATAAAAAATAAAGCGGGTCCCGGTCTATGGACTGGGGATCCGCTTTTTTCGTCGTGTGAGCGAAGTTACTCGGGCTCCGTTTTTTTGGTTTGCAGAGCTTGGTTTAGATCACGGATCTCTTCGAAAATACGACGCACTTCCGCTTTGCTTTCGGGATGCGTTTGATTCCAATGAGAAGTAAGTGCCGGGAGCGATTTATGAACATGATTAAAAAATGCCCATACTTTAATTTTCTCAAGCATTTCAGGCGATGTATCTCCCGTAATGAGTTCTGCGGTTTTTAACACAAGAGCGTTGAATTCATTCTCAAAATCTGTATTCATAGTTTCATCCCTTCGGATGGAAAATAGTAAGACACTTCTAGTTTATCTGATGATCTGACAGCTGTCAAAATAGGGGGACCCATGTCCGTAGCACAATTGCAAGATGGTCAATTAATAGGAAGAGAGCAAATTCGCTGCTTTGTTAAGCATATTTCTTTATTTATTCTTACCTATGTAAGTCAGGGGTTGAAGGTGAAAGGGCTGCTAGCCGTTCCGGAAGGGACAAGCCCTCGGCCTGCCGTGATTTACTGTCGGGGTGGGATTAAGCGTGTAGGAATGGTTAGGAAACGACGAATCATATCAATGGCAAAGCGTGGATATGTCGTCTTTGCTCCTTATTATAGAGGCAATGAAGGCGGTGAAGGGCGCGAGGATTTTGCCGGGGAAGACAGGTATGATCTATTTCACGCGATCCCTCTGGTTCAGTCTTTAGAGGAGGTTCAGCCCGGACCTGTATCCTTAATCGGGTTTTCACGCGGAGCCGTTATGGTGATGCGCGCGGCAAGAGAGTGCAGCGGGGTAGGCCCTGTTGTTGTATGGGGAGGTGTGAGCGACATGCTGGACACCTATGAGCAGCGTGTTGACCTGCGGCGGATGTTAAAACGTGTCGTCGGGCACCCGAAGAAACAAGTTGAAGCCTACGTGGAGCGATCTCCGGCGTGTTGGGCTCATGAAATCGACACACCGATTTATATTATCCATGGCACTCTCGATTCGCAAGTGGATATCAGTCACGCCAAGAAACTGGCTGCCGCCTTGGAACAAGCTGGTAAATCGTACACGATGGCACTGTTCACAGGATTAGACCACCGTTTTCCCCGTAAAGAAGATGAGAAGGCACTTGATGACGTTTTTGCCTGGCTGCGCGAAAAAAACCAACTTAAGCACTAAGTGGGTTTTATTACCATATTACTTTGTTTTTATTGTTGTTTACTCCCTAGCTTTGCCCTAAAATAAGGGTAAGAAACAGAGTTGTTTTTACCTGGTTGGCTAGGGGGCGTTTATTTCGAAGTCTCTCAAACTGTTATTTAGCAGTGATTTTTACACGTTAGAGAAAAGTGTGCAGGAACAGATATATCATGAGTTTTATCTCCTCGTCTATCCGATGATTTATTTTATACTTAGGGATCATGCGGCCGTGGAGGATATTATTCAAGAGTCTTTTCTTAGGGCTGTACGGAAAGCGCCGCTGCTTCAGGATATTGATAAATACGAAAGCTGGGTCAAAAAGCTGACCCGGAATGTAACGCTGAATCACCTTCGCAAGCACAAACGTAACCGAGATGAGCTTGAAACGGAGCTTATGCTGTGCATCAAGGAAACGGCGCCTACCTCGGATTATTTGGGTTCCCTGGATCAAGAGGTCGAGCTGAAGCTCATGCAGGAAGCCATCATATCTTATATTAATCAACTAACCCCTTCCTACCGCCAAATTATTGCAATGAAATGGATACATAATTTGTCTTACAAGGATATGGCGATCGAACTAGGGGTTACGGAGGGTGTTGTGCGGCAGCGTTTGTTCCGTGCAAGAGATGTCATCAAGCAGAAACTGCTAGAAGAATGGGGAACGGGGAAATAAGAAGAGTCCATGCGGGCTCTTATTTCTGCTTATACGGAGGATGATAGAGCCGTCGATTGGCAGCTTTTTTCAAAGTTCCGATTTGTATCGATATTCAGCGTGGCATATAATAAGGTCATTAGGTTGAATGAGAAAAGGGGTTTACGTCCATTGAGTACAAGCTTTGAACAGCTGCAAATCGCACAAACATATTTAGATAAATTAAGGGAATTGGGTATTGGCGAACCAACACCGATTCAGGCAGAAGCAATTCCAGTTTTGAAACAAGGCAGCGATGCAATCATTCAGTCCCAGACAGGCACGGGCAAAACGTTAGCGTATTTGCTGCCCGCATTAGAACAAATTGATCCAACGCAGAAACAGCTGCAGGTTCTAGTTGTTGTTCCTACCAGGGAGCTGGGTATGCAAATCATGCAGGAAATTGAAAAATTAACGGCTGACGGTCCTATTCGTTCGCAATCTTTGATTGGCGGAGCGGCTGTGGTGAGACAAGTCGAGAAGCTTCGGCTGCACCCTCATATCGTTGTGGGAACACCAGGGCGTTTGCTTGAGCTTATGAAAATAAAGAAACTGACCTTGCACCATGTCAAAATCGGCATAGTCGATGAAGTGGATCAAGTCTTTGAACTTGGTTCTATGCAAGATGTGGAGTCTGTTCTAAAAGGAATGCTCAAGTCCAGTCAAAAAGTGTTCGTATCTGCGACAATTCCGCAAAGCACGGAACAAGCGGCCGGTAGATGGTTGAAGGAGCCAGTCGTTATCAAAATTAATCCAAACCAGCGCACAGCGGAAACGCTGGAGCACATGTATGTGCTTTGCCAAGAGCGCGAAAAGGTCGACACGCTTCGAAGACTAGTACGCTTAATTAAACCGAAGTCTGCGATTGTATTTATCAATGTCACAGATGATATCGCACAAGTAGTGGCTAAGCTGCAGTATGTTGGATTATCAATTGAGGCTTTGTATGGAGAAGCCAGCAAACAGGATAGGGCCAAAGTAATGGGGAATTTCCGGGATGGGAAATTTCAGTTGCTGCTGGCAACGGATGTTGCTGCAAGAGGGCTGGACATTGAAGGTGTGACTCACGTCTTCCACTTGGATCCTGCCACTAACGCGGAGTACTATCTCCACCGCGTAGGCAGGACTGGTCGGATGGGCCGCGAGGGCACGACCATTTCGATCGTGACACCGAAGGAACAGTTCATTCTCGAAAAATTCGAGAAGCAGCTCGGTATCACGATCGCGCCGAAGGCGATGTACGAGGGCCGGCTCGTCGATCCGGCCATGGATCGCAGTGCGGCTACCATGCGCAGCCGCCGTGAAGCTGCACGCCCGCGGGGCGCAGCACCTGTGCGCAGCGGCTCCGCCGGCTCGCAAGATGCTGCCGCGCCTGCGGGCGCGGTGCGCACTAGCGCGTCGGCGACGGACGCGCGCGAATTTAGCGCGAGCCCGGCGAAGCCGGCAGCGCCGAAGCACACGGCCGCCGCGGGCAAGGCCGTGAGTAAAGCCCAGCGCGAGCGAGATCGCAAGAGCAAGGGCGCTCCTCGCTGGCTGAAGGAAAAGCAGCAGAACAAAGAGTAGCCGTTATTTGCATGTGCATCTATACGGCTTGCCAAATCTGTCTTCTGCGAGGTGTTGAAGCGTGCTGAAAAAATCATTTATTTTTCTCATTGTGGTCATCCTTCTCCTTGCGGCCGCCACGGTGATGTTCATCCGGCACATCAAACCTACCGAGGATCTAGACCTGAATTACCAAGAAATCTCGATCGGCAGTAAAATCGCGGACATTGTCAAGAACCGAAAGCTCGAGGTTCAAATAACAGAGCAAGATTTGAACAATCTGGTAAAAAAGCAGCTAGCAACCCATCAAGATCTCCCCAATGGCGTTCGAATCGAAGGGGCTAAGCTTACTTTGCAGGGAAGCAACCTCGTGGCTGACGTGAATGTAAGATGGCAGGACAAGGTGCCTATCGGTGCCAGGTTGCTTTTCACCCTGGCATGGGATCCGCCGAATGTAGTCATTCAGCATCAGAGTACAAGGGTCAGAGGCATACAAGTCCCAAAGGAGTGGGTTCAGCTTGCTCCGATTGAGCTCTCCATCGAAGATCACTTGCCGCTGCTTATAGGTGTGAAGGATGTACGGTTCGAGGAGAAATCCGTCACCATTCAATTGAAGGCTCTGCGATAATAGTAAGGATTAGATTGTTCAAAATATCTTCCTAAATAGGAAATGAGCCCTAGAATCGATTCTAGAGGCTCATTTTTTTATCTCGTATAACTGGAAAAACTACCGTTAATCCGCGCTGCTCAGTGTCAGGGAATAAAATAACGGTAGAAACTCCAGCTAAAGCGTCAGTGGTTACCTGGAATTCGCTTGATTTGGCGAGAATAGCGGTAGAAAATCCAGTTAATTGAGCAAAAGTAGCATAATTACAGAAAATAGCAGGAGAAATCGGCGTTACAGATAAGTAATCCACTACCCACTCGGTTACCCAATTCTGCGGGAATGATCCATCAATTTGCCACAGTTAACTCGAAGCCTGAACCTTCCACCTGCGGGAGTAGATCACAATTCCGAAAACCACACACATACCAGCTAACACAAACCAAATGGACAAGCCAACTTGAAACTTATCCATCCCCCACCCAACTCCTAGTGGAAGGACAGATCCGCCCAAACCGCCCGCTGCGATAAGCGTGCTTGTTGTTTGCTCCGTGCGCCCAGGGAGTAATTGATTGGCATAAATAAGAGCCACAGCGAACATCCCTGACATGAAGAGACCAAGCAGCAGAACGATAGCGAAGCTGCTCCATAACTGCGTGCTGAATAACCACAAAAAGACAGTTATCAAGCTGCCTCCAAAAGCGACGGCCAAATAGCGGAAATAGGTCATTTTCTCGGCAAGCATTCCGGCGAATAGACGCCCGGCCACCATGGCGATCCAATACGCTGTTACCGCCAAAGAGGATACTGAGCTTGAGGTGTGCATTTGATCGATAAAGATCGAAGGCAGGAAATTAACGATCGTATTTTCCATCCCAACATAGATGAAGAAAACAAGCATGAATAGAATAAGGAAGGTTAAGGAACTCCTCGTCAGAGCTGGAGGCTTAACATTTTGCTGCGTCCTGTCGGCTTTGTGAGCCAACAATTCGTCATGCTCGCCTAAGGAAAGCTTCGACCAGATGAGACCTGTTGCTAGCGCGCTTAGTCCCAGCAGCATAAATCCATATTTCCATAACCCATTGGCAATTAAAATACTGGAAATAATCGGCATGAACAAAGCGCCAAGTCCGAAGAAAACTTCGAGCGTGCTGAAGGCCGAGGCTTGCTTGTCTTTGGCAGCCATTAAAACGAAGGTTGAAATGCTCGCTTCTACTAGTCCGAAGGCCATACCGGCTATGAAAGTGAGGCTCACGGCTAGAGACCAAGGAGGCAGCATGACAATCGTAATCATGGCTAAAAAAAGCAATCCGAAAGCCATGGTGATGGTGCTTCGACGGCTGAAGCGGCGGCTGAACGCAGGCATGCTGAGCACGCCAAGCAAGAAACCGCCGAATTCAAGGAACACCAGCATTCCGCCATCGCTGTAGCTGCGTCCATAATGGGTGAGTAATTCGGGTAATACAGCACCAAAAATGACATGGGTGCAGCCTGTTAACAGATAGGACAGGCACCCCATAATTAATAATCTTCTCATAAAATGGTGCTTCCTTTTTGCTGGATGATATATTTTTCGTTATAGGCAAATACATGATCAACGGCTTCAGCGACAGACTCAACATGATAGTTTGCCTTTTGTTTGACCTCCGGATGAGCGCCTTTCATTGCAAAACTATGCGGCGTAATCCCGAACATAGATACATCATTAAAGGAATCACCGATACAGGCAATTTCCTCGGGCTTTAGACCTAATTGTTCAATGAGGATCAAGAGGGAGTTGCCTTTTGACACTTGCCGTGGCATGATGTCCAAGCAATCTTTGTCGGAAACGAACAGTTCAACTTGATCGCCAAGCTTTTCTTCCAATAATGCCTTAAGCGTTAGAAGAATATGAATATCCCCGAATGTAGAAATTTTACAAATAGGTAGTTCGGCTTTCAACGACTGCTCAATGTCTTCTTTTATAATAAAAGGCCGGAATGTCCGTGACTGAACCTCATCGGAAGCGGGAGTCAAATGTGTGATGTAATTGGCTTCACCTGAGCAAACGATCTTCACGACGTCATAATCTTTCAGCAATTGATACACTTGATAAGCTAATTCAGGCTCGAAAAGCTGAGATTTCAAGAACGAACCATCCTCCAAGTGGATGAATGCGCCATTTTGCGATACGGAGTAGGCCCGATGACCAATTTCTTCAAGAACTTGCTGCATCTCCACATTCATTCTTCCTGACGCCAGGCAAAGCAGCATGTCGGCTTCCTTCACTTTTTTCAGCGCAGCCTGTTCTCTTGGACTAACCTTCTTGCTGTGATCGAGCAAAGTACCGTCCAAATCACTTATGATAAGTTTAATCATCTAAGTCATCTCCTTCTGCCAATACGATTTCAACGTCACTTGCCAGTAATTTCTCTTTCATTTCGGAGCTTAAAGCTTGGTCTGTGACCAGGATATCGATACTTTCAAAACCGACCACGCGATGGAACAGTCGCTTACCGAACTTAGAGTGATCCGCTAAAACGATGACTTGATCGGCATGTTGGATCATTGCACGAACTAAATAGCTATCCTCTTCATTAGGAGCTGACAGCCCTTCCTCTGTAATTCCGCAGGTTCCGATCAGAAGCTTATCGACATGGTAGTCATTTAACATTTCGATGGCCTTCGCCCCGTATACGCTATGGTGTTTACTATCTAACACACCACCTAGAATATGGATCGTTGTTTCGTCTTTACGGGTTAAAATAGCAGCAATTTCTATAGAGCTTGTCACCACAACATTATGCTTGGAGGTTAGCGCGGTTGCTGCGTGCAGAACTGTCGTGGAGGCATCCATCATGATATAGTCGCCATCTTGAATGAGTCCGGCGGCTGTTTTGCCGATGGTTAGCTTGGAAGATGACTCTGCTTGGAGTCGTTGTTCATAATTGCCGACTTCCTTGGAAAGTGTGGGGAGGATGGCACCGCCGCGTGTTCGCACAATACGGCCCTGTTCTTCAAGTTTGACCATGTCGCGTCTAGCGGTATCTCGTGAAACATCATACAGCTCACATATCAGATCAACTGTAATGCGCTTATTTGATTTTAAGTAATCGATGATGGATATGAGTCTTTCTTCTTGAAACAAAGGTTTTTCGCTCCTTTCTCTTAAGTGTTTATAAGTAAACTTAAGTATAATGCTTATTATATGGCTGAAAGTTCGGTTTTTCAACTACTTTTTAAATTAAATTTTCGTAAAAAAAACCGCACACTCGCTCAAAGAACGAATGTACGGATTTGGTTATTTCACAGTTGTTTTTTTGCGAGTTTGCACGTAGCTAGGATAAGTAATTTCCCCGGTATCCAGCTTTCTAATCTCTTCTTCGTTCCAACCGCTGATTTTGTTGGTGCCGGTTACCCCGGTTAGCTTGATTTGATAATGAGCAGCTAAGTACTGCTGTAACTTCGCCATTTCTTCGGGCATGATCTCCCTGAGCTTTTGTTTGCCATGCAATTGACCCAATATGATTCCGATGGATTCAGCGGCCAGGCTCGTATTCGGTTGAATTCTTGTGCTGCCGTATGCGATCGCTGAGGAGCCAACATTTTTCCCGGCGGCAATGACATTGTCGTAATTTTTTAATAAAAAGCTGCGCAGCGGCATGCCGTATTTGTCGGGACGTCCCATTTCGATGCCCCACTTGTTGGCGCTCGTGCCTTGTAAATCAAGCGGATAGCCGCCAATGCTGACATTATCCCAGAACATGGTGCCTGAAAGCAGGTCAGACGGCTTAAGAACGTAATCCATTTCGTAGTGATTATATTCCCTTACGTATGGGTAAGTCGGCAGTTCCCCAAGTTCGGCATGCTCCCAACCCGGTAAGGTTTTACGGAAATGGCCCAGAATGGATGCTGTCTCTTTGTTGCCCAGCGTTACAGCATCTTGAATGGATTCGGGTTTGGACGGGTCAACGGTATATACAAGGAGAGCGTTAATTAATACTTCGCCATCCCTTTGATTCACAGCATTTAAGCCTCTTAGAAATACACGGTCATTGGAAGGATGATAGGCTTTTGTCATGCCGCTTAGCCCGATCGCGTAGCTGTCATTGACAGAGCCGCCGCCAAATTGTTTGGATTTCTCTTCAGGTTTTAGCGCGTTGAAAGCTGTATTGAACTTTTTCCAATCGACATGCTTGAACTTCATCATCATACCGGCGCTCATGTACTCGATGTCTTTTTGCCCATAGAACTTCTCAAGTCCTGGCAATCTCTTGGCATCTAGTCGCGAGATGAGTGCGGCGTAATCACTATTTTCGACCCAGTAGCTGGCCGTAATCTTCTTCTTTTCACTCTTGTCTGTCGTGTAAACGATAGAAGCAACTTTGTGCATGCTGTCTGGTGTATTGATTTGCTCAATTTCATTTAAAATAACGCCGGATTCAACAGGGATATTTTTGACCAGTATATCCATATAAGTCGAAAATTCGGAAAGCTTGCGGATTTTGGCATTCCGGAAGCCGTCGAATAATTCTTTAGCACGACCCTGCACTAACAAATGACCTTGATCGTCGCGCGTTTCATCCAAGAACAACATTTGACTCTGAAGGATTTGGCCTCCGAAAGCTTTGTGAGGATCCAATACTTTAACCTTTAAGCCTTCGTCCGCTGCTGCCCTTGCTAGATAGAGACCTTCTAGCTCACTGCCAATCACAACAACGTCAAACTGCTCTGCTGGATACGTATTTTTGGTTTCTACCGCCGGTGTCGATGGGGCTTCACTAGCTGGGGGAGGATCTTGATGCGTCTTAGTTGGCACTGTAACAACAGCAGGTTCCACACTTGCTTGTTTAAGCCCGATTTTGCTATAAGAAAAGACTGACAATGCAATTAGAATAACGGCTAGAGCAATTACGAGCTGAACTCTGGGATTACGTAAACGCATGCGTGAGCTCCTTTTGCGGTAGTGTTTTATAACGTTTAGTTTAGCAGTTTCATAGGGGATTTAATAGACTCGACAATTTGATATTTTAAATCATTCTCCGTACGACCCCCCAAAACATTTCCTCAAGGGCGAATCCTTGTAGCATAACCAGGAACCCTTCGCGAAGGCTCCACATTATTTATACCAATCATATGAATAAGGGAGAGGGAACTTGATATGAAAAAGAACCTAATGAAGAAAGCTGTAGCAACAGGACTTGTATTAACAATGGTAATGGGAGGCGCTTCTGCAGCGTTTGCCAAAGGGAATGACCATGATGATCGTGGTAAAGGAAACAATAACAACAATAATAATAGCTATAGCACTTCTTTTAATAATGGTAAAAACAACAACGGTAACGTTAGCGGCAACATTCAAATTCGCATTAACTTTGACGATCTCAAAGGGGCTCAATGGGCAATGCGTTACATAGCTAGCTTGGCATCCAAACGTGTATTTGAAGGATATGAAGATGGTACGTTCAAACCAGATAAATCCGTTTCCCGTATTGAAGCGATTACAGCTGCGGTGAGATTGATGGGATTGCGTGAGCAAGCCGAATCTGCTACAGAAATGGCTACCAAACTTAACTTCAAAGATGCGGACAAAATCCCTGCATGGGCAGTAGGATACGTAGCCGTAGCACTTGAAAACGATCTATTCACAGAAAGCGATGACTCCGTTCAACCTTCTAAAGAAGCAGATCGCCTATGGGCAACAACGCTACTAGTGAAAGCTCTGAAACTAGAGTCCGAAGCTAAAGCGAAAATGAACACGCAACTTACTTTTAAAGATGCTAAACAAATCCCTGCTGGATCAGTTGGATATGTAGCCGTAGCTATCGAAAAAGGTCTTGTTGATGGCTTTGAAGACAACACATTCAGACCGAACCAAAACGTGACTCGTGCACAATTGGCTGCTCTATTGGATCGTACAGGCGAGCAAATGCCTGATGACCAAAACTCCGCTACTGGTACTGTGAACGCAGTTGTATACAACAATGTACTTCCAGTAACGAAAGCAGGAGTTACAACTAACTATGTTCTTCACCCAGATGCTTTCATTTTGCGTAACGGTGTGAAAGTAGCTGCGTCTGCGCTTCAAGTAGGCGATGAAGTGAAAGTTCGTTCTTTCAATAATCAAGTTGTTTTCGTAGAGGTTACTAAATTGGCGCAAGTTAACCAAAACTTCGCTGTAATTGGTACATTAAACGGAACAACAGTGGATTCACAAGGTAAAATCAATAAAATTTCCATTAATCAAAATATCAATGGTGTGAACCAAACTACAGATTATACTGTAGCGGCTAATGTCACTTTGACAGGTAACGTTGGTTCATTTACACAAGGTCGTCTTGTAGAGCTTAAAGGACAAAACCAAATTGTTTCTACTATTGATGTAAAATAAAAAAAAGAGTTTTTAGAGAGATATAAAAAAGGTTGAATATTCATAACAGCTCCTTGCTTCTTACAGCAGGGAGCTGTTGTGCTTTTATGCCGTATAAACTTCCTTTCCTTGTGGGAAACTGTTCTTTATCTTGAAAGGAGTGGCATGAATATGAACGAAACACTTATGGAGACATTCAAAAGATATTATGCTGACTATAGAGTTGCAGCCAATGTAGAGCAGAGCTTTATTGATGCTTACCAAGCAATCGCTTATCACGTTATTGAGCAAACAGATCATCTAGCCCAGAGCGGTAACTTGGAAGGCATTCAGAATATGGTCCGAGAGTTTAAAGAGATTAGCTTATCCATAGCTCCCAGCAACGATGCTCTGAAGGAGCGTTTCGAACAGGAATTAGTAGAAGACATGCTAAATCACGGACATTCCTAAAAAATGTGGAATAGAGTTGCATTATTTTGAGCACCGTGGTATATTGTCTTTCCGGCCAAAACGAGCTGAAAACTTTATCGAATCATGTAAAAATAAAGCTTGCATCTGATTGGTTGAATATGCTATATTGTAATTCCGGCCGTGAGAGTGGGACGGAATGAGAAAGAATATTGATCTTTGAAAACTGAACAACGAGTGAGTAAGCATGAACGAGAAATCGTTCAAAAAATAGAGATTATTTTTAATCTCGCTAGCAAGTCAATGAGTACAATTAAGCTTTCAGATATCGGACAAGCAATTGTTCAACTATTATGGAGAGTTTGATCCTGGCTCAGGACGAACGCTGGCGGCGTGCCTAATACATGCAAGTCGAGCGGAGCACTTCGGTGCTTAGCGGCGGACGGGTGAGTAACACGTAGGT
>NZ_JCAUAU010000028.1:0-68006 GCF_059692135.1 Paenibacillus sp. J22R160
GAAAAGCTTAATTGTACTCATTGACTTGCTAGCGAGATTACAAATAATCTCTATTTTTGAACGATTTCTCGTTCGTGCTTACTCACTCGTTGTTCAGTTTTCAAAGATCAAATACTCTTGTCCTACCCGCTCTCTTTCGAAAGCCGGAAGACCAATATAACATACTGAGTTTTTGTTTGCAACTTATTTCTTAAGTTGTTTCCAATCATTTGTTCGTCGACCTCAGCGGCAACTTTTATAAGATACCACAGACGATACAGACAATGCAAGTACTTTCGACAAAAAATTTCGAGGCACCTTGCGATGCCCCGAAATGGTTCCATTATTCTCCTTGGCGCTCACGCATAAGCGGGAACAACAGTACGTCGCGAATAGATGGGGCATTGGTCAATAGCATAACCAAACGGTCAATTCCTATTCCTAGACCTCCCGTTGGCGGCATTCCATACTCCAGAGCACGAATGAAGTCCTCATCCATCTCATGAGCCTCATCATTCCCCTGCTCTTTCTCACGAAGCTGAGCTTCAAAACGCTCTCTTTGATCGATAGGATCGTTAAGCTCAGTGAATGCATTCGCATGCTCACGAGCTACGATAAAGAGCTCGAAGCGATCTGTGAACCGGGGATCTTCCGGGTTCTTTTTGGCAAGAGGTGATATTTCTAATGGGTGTCCATAGATAAAGGTTGGCTGTATCAGTGTCTCTTCTACAAACGTCTCAAAGAATTGGTTCAAGATATGACCAAATGTCATATGCGGCTCTACTGGCACATTGTGCTCTTTGGCTAAACGATGCGCTTCCTCGTTCGTCATTTGAACACCGAAATCTACACCTTTAACTTCTTTAACCGCATCGACCATGGAGACACGTCTCCAGCCAACAGCCAGATCAACCACATGATCTCCGTAAGGAATCGAAGTAGTCCCAAGAACCTCTTGAGCGATATGCGCAATAAGTTCCTCTGTCAGCTTCATGATGTCTTTGTAGTCAGCATAAGCCTCGTACAGTTCAATCATCGTAAACTCTGGATTATGGCGCGTGGAGATACCTTCGTTCCGGTATACACGACCGATTTCGTAAACTTTCTCTAGTCCGCCGACAATAAGGCGTTTCAAGTGAAGCTCAATCGCGATCCGCATATGAAGCTGCATATCCAAAGCATTGTGATGCGTATTAAAAGGACGAGCAGAAGCTCCCCCTGCTACAGAATGAAGTGTTGGTGTTTCCACCTCTAAATAACCCAGTGAGTCTAGGTAACGACGCATCGACTGAATAATACGGGAACGCAGAATAAATGTCTGTTGAACATCCTGATTCATAATCAAATCAACATAACGTTGGCGATAGCGCAACTCTACATCGCTAAGACCATGAAATTTGTCTGGAAGCGGAAGCAAGGATTTGGTCAAAACCTCAAGAGACTTGACCTTAATGGAAGTTTCTCCGGTTTTCGTTTTAAAAACAACACCTTGAACGCCAACCATGTCACCTAGATCCAAAAGATCAAAGGCTTTGTACTTGTTCGCATCCAACGCATCTTCCCGAACGTAGATTTGAATTTTCCCTGTAATGTCTTGGATATGGGCGAAACTCGCTTTACCCATGCCTCTTTTTTGCATAATACGTCCCGCAATACTAACCTGGTGATGCTCTTCGTCCAGCTCTTCCTTCGTTTTATCCTGGTAAGCTGTCAAGATATCTAGTGTTGTATGCGTTCTAACGTATTTGCTGCCGAAAGGATCAACGCCCAGACCGCGAAGCTCGTCCAATTTGTTACGGCGAATGACGAGCAATTCGTTCAATTCCACTTCCTGACTCATGTTTTCATCTCCTACATATTTTAGTAAAGGGTGCTAAAACCGGAAAAAAGCTTCCGTAAGGAAGCTTTCCAGACAATTTGCCTATGCTGAGCAAAGGTAAACTGCAACGGGGCTGCGGCTGCACGCTACTTTTTAATATCAACAATTTGATACTGAATGACGCCAGCTGGAACGTTAACATCAACGGTTGCGCCCTTTTGCTTGCCAAGAATTGCTTTGCCCACCGGGCTTTCATTAGAAATCTTATTCTGTAGCGGATCGGACTCCGCAGTACCTACGATATTGTACTCAACTAAATCACCGAATTCCAAATCCTTCAGTGTGACGATGGATCCTACACTTACCGTGTTGATATCAACATCGTCGTTATTAATAATCCGCGCATTGCGCAGCATTTTTTCTAAAGTGATGATTCTGCCTTCAATAAAAGCCTGTTCGTTCTTCGCATCTTCGTACTCGGAGTTCTCACTAATATCGCCATACCCGATGGCAACCTTAATTCTTTCCGCAACTTCGCGGCGCTTCACTGATTTAAGATGCTCAAGCTCGTCCTCGAGCCTTCTCAAGCCTTCTGGTGTAAGAATGACCTCTTTTTCAGCCATTACCAACTGATCTCCCGTCATGTGAAAGATTTTCATATCGTTGAATCGATGCTTCCTGCTAGGAGTTAGGTCTTTATAGAGCTGATTCAAGTAGTATGAATTCACGGTTATAAAAATTAGGAACTTACTCGTTTGTCTTTCAATATATGCAGGAACACATTAATATTGACTGATTATATTGCAACCGTTTCAAAATGTCAATCTCAACCATAGCTGCATGATTTAATGCAGTACGGGCGCTTCTTCTTGGCTGGATGTCGACGATTGCGCAGCAAGGTGTTCAACGTATTCATTCAGTGTCCGAACCATTTCATCACGTTTCAATAACTCCATAATGACGTCCTTCACACGAGCTGCTCCCGTCATTCCTTTGAGGTACCAAGCCATATGTTTACGCATTTCTTTTACGGCAACGTGCTCGCCTTTGAGTGCTACGAGTCGGTCCATGTGCAGGATTGCAATGCGGATCTTCTCTTCCGGTGTAGGTTCCGGTGGCAGCTCGCCATTAGCTAGATATTGAACCGTACGGTAAAGCATCCATGGATTGCCCAGTGCGCCGCGGCCGATCATGACGCCATCCACACCCGTTTGGTCCAACATGCGTTTGGCATCCTCAGGCGTTACCACATCACCGTTGCCAATAACAGGAATCGACAAAGCCTGCTTCACTTCTCGGATAATGTTCCAATCCGCTTTCCCCGTGTAGAGCTGCTCACGCGTACGTCCATGAACGCTAACTGCGCTGCCTCCGCCTCTTTCGACAGCCTTTGCATTTTCGACAGCATAGATGTGATCGGAATCCCAGCCGATCCGCATTTTCACGGTGACAGGCTTATTTACTGCCTTAACGACGGTTTCAATCATTTGTTCAATTTTATCCGGTTGAAGCAGCCAGCGTGCGCCAGCATCGCATTTGGTGATTTTGGGCACCGGACAGCCCATATTAATATCAATAATATCTGCGTTGGTTTGTTGATCAACGATCTTAGCTGCTTGCACGAGTGTCTCCGTGTCGCCGCCGAAGATTTGTAAGCTGAGCGGTTTCTCCCGGTCATCTACATACAGCATTTCCATCGAACGGGTATTCCCGTGAACGATAGCCTTATCACTTACCATCTCCGCACAGACCAGACCTGTGCCAAACTCTTTGGCAATCAGACGGAATGCAGGATTACAAACGCCCGCCATCGGGGCAAGCACAACTTTATTGGGAGCTTCGACATTACCTATTTTCAGCACCGAAGATTCCACCTCTCTTATCTCGCAACCACTGCGACTAATTCGTCCGGCTCTATATCAAGCACCTGCGAGATCTTATTAATGATTTTCGTATCCGGCTTACGTGTTCCTCTTTCAATTGCGCCCAAAATGGCGATCGATACGCCGAGCAAATCAGCTAATTCATTCTGGGTATAACCTTTTAACTTGCGAAAAGCGCGTATGCGCTGAGCTACTGAGCTTTTTTCCATAACACAACGCCTTCCTTTCCTTCCAGTTTCTCCAAATTCGCGGAGATGAATTCAAATGCAGCATCTTGCCGCTCGTAGAGAACCTCTGAGAGAGGGACTAATACAAAAGCCCGCTCATGCATCCGCGGATGCGGAATGATCAAGTCGGGGGTCGTAAACTGCTCGTCGCCATACAGAAGTAAATCCAAATCGATCGTTCTCGGACCCCAGCGCACGTCGCGCTTTCTTCCCAATCCATTCTCAATGTCCAGTAATTTAAATAACAGATCTTCTGCTGGAATAACCGTTTGAATTTGAACGACCATATTAAGAAAAGCAGACTGGTCTACATAACCGACCGGCTCGGTTTCGTAAATACTGGACAAGCCAGTTACGACAATACCGGGCTCCTGGTTCAGCGCTGTAATCGCATCCTGCAAATATTGTTCGCGATTATTAATATTGGATCCTAATGCGACATACGCTGCAATTGTTCGTTCTCGTTCTTCGGCTGTCATGACGTTGCCCGCTTTCGGTTGATCTCTACAGTAACGCCGTCAAAAATAACGGCAAAGGGCGGATGCGGCTTGATGACGCGAACCGTCACTTCATTGATACTAGTATAAGTATGAAGAAGCTCTGATGCAATGTTTTCCGCTAAAGCTTCAATTAATTGGAAAGTGCGACCTTCGACAATTTCTTTCACTTTGAAAAAAACTTCGCCGTAATTCACGGTATCTTCGAGATGATCCGACTTGCCGGGTTTATGAAGCGGAAGCATCAGCTCTACATCCACGTAAAAACGCTGGCCCAATTTATTCTCTTCTGGAAAAACACCATGATTACCAAAAAACTGCATACGGGACAGAGTGATTTTGTCCATTGTTGTAACCTCCTTCATTATGAGCGAATAATGGCATCCGTCATGACGGCCGCCCGCTTGGTTGCTTGTACGTCATGCACACGAACGATACCGCATCCCTGCGCAATGCCGAGGACCACCGTTGAAAGTGACCCTTCCAACCGCTCTGTAGGTGGCAGATTCAATGTCATGCCGATCACGCTTTTGCGCGATGTACCCAAGAGAACCGGATACCCCAGATCAACAAGAGGACGCAGTTGGTTCATAAGCTGTAAGTTCTGTTCGTAGGATTTAGCAAAACCGATACCGGGGTCCAAAATAATCCGTTCGTCGCGAACACCCGCGTCTCGTGCTTGACTGACATATTGCTGTAGATCGTCTAGCACCTCTGGTAGAAAATCCTTATAATCCGTATTCGATCGGTTATGGGTAATAATAAAGGGACAATCGTAGTTCGCCGCTACGGAAGCCATTCGAGGGTCGGCCTGCCCGCCCCATACATCGTTGATGATATGCGCCCCCGCCGCCAAAGCTTGCTTGGCAACTTCGGCTTTATACGTATCTATAGAAATAGGAACGTTAATTTCACGACTTAGCGCTTCAATGACGGGGATTACCCGGCGAAGCTCTTCCTCCTCAGTCACCTCAGCAGATCCCGGACGGGTGGACTCGCCTCCGATATCAATGATGTCTGCGCCATCCTCAACCATCTGCCGAGCTCTGCGTATTGCGTCTTCCACTGTGACATAAGATCCGCCGTCCGAAAAGGAATCCGGCGTTACGTTCAATATGCCCATGATGATCGTTCGATCACCGATGGGCAGCTCGTGTCCTTTACAGGATAACACTTTCATCTGCTGTTCACTTCCTGTATGTTACTCATTTTATAAGTATTCGTTATATTTCCGACTAAGCTCAAGAGTTATTGGACCCACCGATCCTGTGCCAACTGAGATCGCTTGTCCGCTTGGTGTATACAAGGTAGTGACCGGAACTATCTCTTGAATAGAATTGACCAGAAACACCTCATCGGCATCTATTAAATCTTCCCAACGATATAAACCATCCTGGGTAGGCATCTGTCCTTGCTGGGCAACCCGCAGTACATGAGCTCTAGTGATTCCCGCTAAAATGCCCGTATCCAGTGATGGCGTGTAGCAAGTTCCATCCTTAATGAAAAAGATATTGCTGACAATGCCTTCAGCCACATATCCCTCTTCACTCATCATCAGACCCTCTGCGCCTGTGGCCCAAGGGTATTGGCCTAGCTCTCTTTTAGCCAAAATATTGTTCATATAGTGAAAGGACTTGAATCGGTATAAGCCCTCCGGTGTATTTCGAGGCAGCTTCAGAAGCTGCAAAGCTTTACCTTCTTCGTAGGTCTTCGTATCCCTAGGCGGGAGAGCTTTAATATAGACAATTTCGTTAGGCTGCCCGTAGTCCTCCGTAGGAAGACCAAGCGCTTCTACTCCAGCTGATATGGAAAACCGGATATACGCATCCTGAAGCTCGTTCGCCTCAAGCAGTTCATTGATTAGCTTCTTTACGCGCTCAAGATCAGGCTCATACCCAATACCCAGTTCCTTACACCCCTCCGCAAGGCGATTCATGTGTTCAGGGAGGAGAAAAGGAACTTTGTTATAGGTACGGAAGGTCTCAAAGAGACCTAGTCCGTAAAGAAAACCGTGATCATAAACCGAGACCACGGCTTGTTGTTCATCCATAAGTATGCCATTGATGCTAATCATCATAAATCAAGCTCCTGCTTTCGTCGTGCGGCGAAGGAAATTGCGCAGCATTTGGTGGCCGTGCTCCGTGATAATCGATTCGGGGTGAAACTGAACGCCCTCTATCGGATATTCTTTATGACGCAGCGCCATAATTTCCCCTTCAGCGGTACGGGCACTAACTTCCAAGCAATCCGGCAGCGTCTCTGCTTTGACAATTAAGGAATGGTAACGCGTCGCGATGAAAGGAGATGGCAACCCTTCGAATAGCGTCCGGCCATCATGAAAAATTTCTGAAGTCTTGCCGTGCATTAAACGCTCAGCGCGAATGACGTCGCCGCCAAAAGCTTGTCCGATGGACTGATGTCCCAGACAAACGCCGAAAATGGGGATTTTACCCTTGAAATGGTCAATCAGTGATAGGCTAATACCGGCTTCATTCGGCGTGCAAGGACCCGGAGAGATTAAGATATGGTCCGGCTTTAAGGCCTCCACACCTGCTAAATCAATTTCGTCGTTGCGACGAACGATCACTTCTTCCCCAATTTCTCCCAAGTATTGGACGAGGTTGTACGTAAACGAATCATAATTATCAATCACTAAAATCATTCTAAGCTCCCCTTTCGTCAGCCCTGCTCAGGCTTAAGCTCGGCTCATGCTCCGCTCGCTATATTCGATTGCTTTCCACATCGCTTTGGCTTTATTCAAGGATTCGATATACTCACGCTCAGGAATAGAATCGATGACGATCCCAGCTCCCGCTTGAATATGCCCCATACCTTCTGCCGCTACAAGCGTGCGTATAATAATATTAAATTCCATATTCCCATTATAGTCAATCCACCCCATAGAACCCGTGTACGGGCCGCGGCGGACTGGTTCTAATTCTTCGATGATTTCCATCGTCCGAATTTTCGGCGCGCCTGTGATTGTTCCTCCAGGGAACGTGGCTGCAATGACATCGTATGCATCCTTTCCTTCCGCCAACTCGCCTACTACTTCGGAGACGATGTGCATGACATGGGAATAGTACTCGATGACCATAAAATCTTTGACGCGGACGGAGCCGTACTTGGAGATGCGGCCAAGGTCATTGCGCTCGAGATCGACCAGCATGACGTGTTCGGCGCGCTCTTTTTCGTTGTCGATGAGCTCGCCGGCCAGGCGCAGGTCATCCTGTTCGTCCTTGCCGCGCGGGCGCGTGCCTGCGATAGGACGCGTCCGCAGGACGCCGTCCTCCAGCTGCACGAGCAGCTCCGGCGAGCCGGAGACGAGGGCGAAGCCTGCGAAGCGCAGCAAGCCCATATAAGGCGAGGGATTGACGATGCGCAGCGCCTCGTAGATCTCTTCCGGCGTCGTGTTCAAGCGCCGGCTCTGTCTCACTGACAAGTTGACTTGGAACACGTCACCTTGAGAGATGTACGCTTGGATGCGCTGCACCGCCGCCATGTAATCGGCTTTGCCGAACGCAGGCTGGATGCCTGCGATGCTCTCTACATCGATGTGCAGCTGCTCGCGCGCGATCGATGTCCCGTCCGGGCCGCCGCGCTGCGAGCCCGCTGCGCCGCTAGCGCAGATGGCCTGCCAGCGACGGAGCATGGCATCCGCCTGGTCTTGAGCCTGCGCGTATAGCTGCTGCAGATAGGCGTCATCCGCAGCCAAGTCCGGCTGCAGGGGCATGTGGACCGTGATGTATAGGCTTTTCTCAAGGTGATCCACAGCCCACACTTGATCATACATAGCGAAGCTGTAATCCGGAATTGGCAGATCATCCGCCGCTTGTGTTGGAAGCTTTTCGATTGTACGAATCACATCGTAACTCCAATATCCGACGCATCCGCCTAAAAACTTAGGACCGCCTTCTACTTTGGGACTATGATAGGAGGACATCCATTGTTTCACGATCGATAACGGTTCGCCTATCGTACGGATTACATTGCCGTGCAAGGTAATTTCGGCCTCCAGCCCTTTTCCATGTACAGTCGAAAATGGTTGTAACCCGAGGAACGTGTAGCGTCCTCCCTTACCGCTCTCCAGTACAAACGAATCTGGTGCCGCTTCCTTCCAGGCTAATTCCCATGAGACGATGCGGTCTTCGTCCAGATCAAGCTTGACGACGTAAGGCAGCATGGTATACGCGGAGGACCAACTGCGCCATTGCTCTAGGGTTGTTAATCTCATGCTTGCCCCTCCTTCCAATAATATCCGAGGATTAGTTGTCCATTAGTATACTCCAACCTATCACAGAAAAAAAGCCCCAGCTGCGGGAGCTGAGGCTTGTTGGGTCGGAAGTGGGCTTTATTGCTCTTCGAATTGGTAAAGCGGCGTAGACAGGTAACGCTCGCCGTTACTTGGCACGATAGCAACGACACGTTTGCCAGCTCCAAGCTCTTTGGCAACTTTCAAAGCTGCAAAAATCGCTGCGCCTGAGGAAATGCCGCCAAGAATACCTTCTTCTTTGGCTACACGACGGGAAGTTTCGAAAGCATCTTCATTCTCAACCGCTATGATTTCATCATAAATGTTTGTGTTCAAAATACCAGGAACAAAGCCTGCACCAATACCTTGAATTTTGTGAGGACCTGGCTTACCGCCGGAAAGAACCGGTGAAGCTGCAGGCTCTACAGCATAAATTTTGATATCTGGGAAGTTTTCTTTCAACACGCCGCCAGCGCCTGAAATTGTTCCACCCGTACCGATACCGGAAATGAATGCATCCAATTTACCATCATGACCTTTGATCGCTTCCACGATTTCGGGACCTGTTGTTTCACGGTGAACTTTCACGTTAGCTGGGTTTTCAAATTGTTGTGGGATGAAGTAGGAAGGATTCTCCGCTTTCAGTTCTTCCGCACGTTTGATAGCACCCTTCATGCCTTCTGCTCCCGGTGTAAGAACAAGCTGCGCACCGTAAGCACGAAGCAGGTTACGTCTTTCTAGGGACATCGTTTCTGGCATAACCAGAATCGCTTTATATCCTTTTGCTGCTGCAACTAATGCAATTCCGATTCCTGTGTTACCGCTAGTTGGCTCAACAATTGTATCACCAGGCTTAAGTTTGCCTTCTTGCTCAGCTACTTCGATCATGGAGATGGCAATACGGTCTTTAACGCTGGCACCAGGGTTCTGATACTCCAATTTAACATAAACCTCTGCGCTTCCTTCCGGAACCACACGATTCAAGCGAACAAGCGGTGTATCTCCAATCAAATCCGTAATACTTTGTACTAATCTTGCCATTTCTAGTTCCCCTCCAGATTGAGTAATAGATGATTTCCGAGTTAATTAGTCGGTATTATACATTTAATCTTATCAATGCGTCCACTAGTTGTCAACCACATTTTCACCAGGTGCTATTTAAACTCTGGATCAATAATCGCTACTTTCCACTTCGTTCTAAGCTGCGAAACATAATCCTTAAGCGGCGGCGCCTCCTGCAGTGCCAGCTCTCTGCGCACATTTTCACGAATAAACGCTTGATCCGGATTTTCTTTCTCCCGCTTGTTTTTCAGCTTCACTACGGCAAATCCTTGCGTTAACGCTACTGGCTTACTGACTTCCCCAGCCTTCAGCGATTTCGCTGCCTCCAGAACGGGCGCTGCCACAAAAGGGTCATCTCCCTCTATCCAGCCGAGGTCCCCTCCGGTGTTATTGGTTGCGTCATCCAGGGATCGATCTCTAGCCAGGATTTCGAAGCTTTCGCCTTTCGCCAGTGCGGTAATAACCTTGTTCGCCTGATCCTTGGTAGAAACAATAATCTGCTGGATGTTGTACTCGGTTTCCTGCTTAAATTCATCAGGATGCGCTTGGACATAAGATTCCACTTGAGCATCCGTTATTTGAATATGGCTGGTTGCCAGTTTCTCCAAAAGCAGTTTATTCGTGACATCCTCTTTGATTTCTTGCTGGGACAGCCCCAACTGATTTTGCATAGAGGCATAAAATTGTTCTTCGCTCTCATAACCTTGCTGCATCCGTTTCAACTCACGTGCAATCTCCGCGTCTGCAATAGCAGTCCCCGTCTCGTTTCCTTCCAGACGTATCACTTCGCGATCCAACAGTTGACCTAACAGTTCTGCACCGTAATGACGTTCAAGCGCTGTTCGAAGCTCCTGCCGCGTAATTTCTCGACTTCCAATTTTGGCTACGACCTGCTCATTGTTCTGCTCGCCTTGCTGCTCAGGATCCGCTGGGTGACTCGGTTCTGATTGGTTCATAGTATGGGTGATCAGCAAGGATGCGAGCACGAGATTACATACAGCCATCAAAATGATGACTCCCCACAGTCGCTTTACGTTCTGCATCCTGACTCCCTCTTCATTTCCATAATGCTGCTGATCTACAGATCAATCATCCGTTGCAACTCTTCTTCATTGAAACGATATACTTCATTACAGAAATGACACACGACTTCGGCAAAGCCTTCGTCATCGAGAATTTCTTGAAGCTCCGCTTTCCCCAGGGAAATCAGTGTGGTTTCAATTCTTTCCCGATCGCATTTGCAGCGGAACATGACGTCCATCTGATCAAGTGTTTGAAAAGAAGGTAATACGGTCTGCAAAATTTCTTCCAGGCTTAATCCGCCGCCGAGCATGCTTGTAAAGGAAGGGATACGCGAGAGAATTTCCTCAATTTCGCCAATCTCCTGGTCGCTTAATCCAGGAAGCAATTGAATGACAAATCCGCCTGCAGCCAGGATGGAGTGATCGGTATTTACCAAAACACCCAGGGCTACAGCTGAAGGCGTCTGCTCCGATTTCGCAAAATAGTAGGTGAAATCTTCAGCTAGTTCTCCGGTAACCAGTGGCGTACTGCCTTTATAGGGTTCTTTGAGACCTAAATCTTTGGTTATGTACAAAAAGCCTTCCGTTCCCACCGCAGCGGCAACATCGAGCTTGCCATTCGCTTTGAGGGGAGGGTCAACTAGCGGATTATCCACATAACCGCGCACCTCACCTTTGGCATTGGCATCGACCACAATCTGCCCGATTGGGCCGTCTCCTTTGACTTGAATAATGAGATGCTCCTCACCTTTGAGCATGGCTCCTAGAAGAAGACCGGCTGCTGCCGTCCTTCCTAAAGCCGCTGTGGCCGTAGGGGTCGTTTGGTGTCTTCGGCTAAGTTCATCTGTGAGGGCGGTGGTTTGTACCGCAAAAGCACGAACGCGCCCCTGGAGGGCCGTTCCTCGAATTAAATAATCGCCCATGTTACGTCCTTTCCTTAAACAGCTTATGCATTTCTTTCATAAATCATTTGTAAACCTTGCAATGTCAGCAGAGGATTCACGATCTGAATCGTACGGGACTCACTGGAGATCAACTCTGCAAGTCCTCCCGTTGCTATGACGGTAGGATTCACATTAAACTCCTGTTTTACACGTTCTACAATGCCGTCTACCTGACCGACGTAACCGTAAATAATCCCAGCCTGCATAGCGGCTACTGTATTTTTACCTACTACACTCTTCGGCTTCACAAGCTCAATACGCGGAAGTTTCGCCGCCTTTTGATATAACGCTTCTGTAGAGATACCGATGCCCGGCGCAATCGCACATCCCACTAGCTGTTGGGCTGGATCGATATAGTCATAGGTTGTTGCTGTTCCGAAATCAACAATTATACAAGGAGCTCCATACAGCTCAAGAGCTGCCACAGCATTTACAATGCGATCCGCCCCAACCTCTTTGGGATTGTCTACCCGCACATTCAATCCTGTTTTAATGCCGGGACCTACGGTAAATGGCGTCCTTTTTAAATATTGCTTACAAAGGTTTTCCATCACACTAACAAGTGGAGGGACAACGGAAGAGACGATAACGCCCTCAACTTCACTGAACTTAATC
Organism: Paenibacillus sp. J22R160; assembly: GCF_059692135.1. Taxonomy (NCBI): domain Bacteria; kingdom Bacillati; phylum Bacillota; class Bacilli; order Caryophanales; family Paenibacillaceae; genus Paenibacillus; species Paenibacillus sp. J22R160. The sequence continues at coordinate 12,301 of NZ_JCAUAU010000028.1, forward strand.
CCTGAGTGTTGAAACAGGCTGTGCAACTGCATGCCGTACTCATCAACGGTAGCCGAACGATTCGTGCTCACCCGCCAATGGTGCAGGAGCGTACGCTCTTGGTAAAGGCCAAGCACAATATTGGTATTCCCCACATCAATCACGAGAATCATAACGCTGTCCCCTTCCGCTCATTAAGGTCAAGTGAAATATCCAGCGCTGCAACCGAGTAGGTCAACCGTCCAACCGAGATCACATCTACACCCGACTCAGCCATAGCTTTAATCGTCTGCGCCGTTACAGATCCTGACCCCTCTACTACAATATGCGGAGCTTTGCTTTTAATTATGGAAACTGCTTCCTTCATTTTAACCGGTGCCATGTTATCCAGCATGATAATGTCAGCTTGGGCTGATAGCGCTTCATTCAGTTGGTCAAAATCTTCGACCTCTACCTCAATTTTCATGGTGTGGGGGATCTGCTGCCTAGCTGCTTGCACAGCCTGTGTTATACCGCCAGAGCCCTTGATGTGATTATCCTTAATCATAACAGCATCATAAAGACCGAAACGGTGATTATGTCCGCCGCCTACGCGAACGGCATATTTCTCAAGAAGCCGGTGACCCGGTGTTGTCTTTCTTGTGTCAACAAGTCTAGTCGGCAAGCCTTCCAGAGCATTAACAAACTCCCGCGTTCTGGTCGCAATACCGGACAACCTCTGCATGAGGTTAAGACTCAAACGCTCGCCAAGCAGAATGCTCCGCGTGTTTCCTTCTACTTCAGCAATAATCGTCCCTTTAGTAACAGACGATCCTTCTGCTACTTTTGTTTCAAAATGAAGAGATGAATCGACGACAGCGAAAACCTCGCGCGCGATCTGCAGACCGCAGATGATTCCGTCTTCTTTGACGTGGATAATCCCTTTGGACGCATGGTCCAAAGGGATCGTTGTCAGAGTCGTGACATCACCGGTGCCAATATCTTCTTCTAACCAAAGCCGAATCTGTTTACGAATAAGTTCCATATTTAAATCCAGCATATTAAATCCACTCCTCTATGCTATCTTCCCCGCGCTTAAAAACAATATGCTTCTTCCAAGTTTGATCATCCCGTTCAGGGAAGTCCTCGCGGTAATGACCGCCGCGACTTTCCTCACGCACCAACGCGGCTGTTGTCGTAAGCAATGCACAACTCAGTAAATTAGCAAACTCATAATCTTCACGTTTTGTCATCAAGGAACCAAAAATGGAAAGCTGTCTGGACAGTTCGTCGTGGCCTTTTTGCAGACCTTTGGCTGAACGTTTCAAGCCAGCGTAGCGAAGCATAACTTTCTGCAGCTTCAGCTTCTTTTCGACAACAGCTTGATTCGGAATCTCCGTTCTTGGCGCTTCTGACTCTGCGCGGATTTGAATGTCGCCTTCCAGAGCAGGCAGCTCTTGAATACGTTCTATGATCCTTCTGCCGAATACGATAGCTTCCGATAAAGAGTTACTCGCAAGGCGGTTAGCGCCATGTACACCTGTAGAAGACACTTCACCGCATGCAAAAAGTCGGCGAACGTGGGTTTCTCCGTGCAAATCAGTCTTCACGCCACCCATCATATAATGAGCCGCAGGAGCAACTGGAATCCAGTCCGTGCTCATATCCAAGCCATAATTCAGGCAAAATTCATAAATCGTTGGAAAGCGATGTTTAATTAGTTCCTCGGATTCATGTGTAATATCTATGTATACAAAAGTCGACTTGCAACTCTCCATCTCGTCAACGATGGCGCGAGCTACAACATCTCTAGGTGCTAACTCAAGCTGCGGATGGTACCTATCCATAAAGCGCTCACCTTTGATGTTGCGAAGATAAGCCCCCTCGCCGCGCACCGCTTCCGAGATTAGAAAGCGCGGAGCGCCAGGGTAGCACAGCGCCGTTGGGTGGAATTGAACGAATTCCACATCTTGAATTTGCGCACCGGCACGGTAAGCAATCGCGATGCCGTCACCCGTCGCGATATCGGGATTGGTGGTGTAGCGGAACAGCTGCCCCGCACCGCCAGAGCAGAGGATCGTGGCGTTGCCGCGGACAAACACCCGCTGGCCGCCCGGTTTCTGCACGAGTGCGCCGTAGCACTCGCCATCTTGCGTGATCAGGTCGATCACGAAGTGATCGTCCCAGATCTCGATGTTCGGATCTTGCTTCGTGCGCTCCGAAAGGGCTCGTACAATTTCGGCGCCAGTAGCATCGCCGTGCGCATGCAAGATGCGCCGCTGACTGTGAGCCCCTTCCTTCGTCAAAGCGAACTCTCCATTCTCCAGATCGAACTGAGTGCCCATGTGAATCAAATCCTGTACGCCGTTAGGTCCTTCATGAACAAGAACATCTACAGCCTCTGGTGAGCAGAGGCCGGCGCCGGCGATCAAAGTATCCTGCATATGATATTCAGGTGAATCCTCGTCGGAAATGACAGCTGCAATCCCGCCTTGTGCATAACGGGTATTGCTATCGAGGAGAGATTTCTTCGTAATCATCAGAACTTTCTTATTTTCACTAGCGCGCAGAGCCGTAAACAATCCTGCAATACCTGCGCCAATCACAATCACATCTGTATGTACATGAGGAATGGAATTTAAGTCTACATCTACGAGGTATCTAGGAATCATGCCGCTCACCCGATCTTCACCATGAATTCTCGCAAAGAAACAGAACCCGGAAAAAAAGTGAGATTCTGTTTCTTTGCGAGGGTAAATAAACAAAAATGATTTGATGCGTTCTTTCACTTAAACAAGAGAGTAGCGCATGCTACTTCACTTGTAACATGCGCTCTAAGGACAATCTCGCTTTATCAGCTACATCTTCCGGTACATAAATCTCTGGCTGCATGGTCTCCAAACATTTCACAATTTTCTTTAAATTGTTTACTTTCATATTTGGGCAGACCAGGTACTTGGTTGCAAAATGGAATTGTTTGTCCGGGCTATCCAAGCGCAATTGGTATCCTGTCCCGTCTTCCGTCCCAACAATAAACTCTTTGCAATCTGACTCTTTGCAATATTTAATAATCGCTGTCGTACTTCCTACGAAGTCGCCCAACTTCACGACTTCTGGCCGGCACTCCGGATGCACAACAAATTGCGCATTCGGATACTGCGCTTTCATTTCTTCAACATCTTTGACAGTCAGCATATCATGGGTGTTGCAATAGCCTTCCCAGATGATCACTTTCTTGCTTGTGAATTTTGATACATAGTCGCCCAAATTTTTATCCGGTACCCAGATGATCTCATCCGAATCGACGGAATTAATAACGTTTATGGCATTTGCGGATGTACAACAAATATCTGTTTCTGATTTGACGTCGGCTGATGTGTTGATGTAGGCAACAACCTTAGCTTTAGGATGTTGGCGCTTCAAGGCACGAAGACCCTCAACATTGACCATATCCGCCATTGGACAGCCTGCACGTTCATCGGGAATAATCACGGTTTTGTTCGGAGCCAAAATTTTGGCGCTTTCCCCCATAAAATGAACGCCGCAAAAAACAATGACATCTGCATCTGTTTGTGCCGCTTTTTGCGCTAGCAAAAAGGAATCCCCCCGGAAATCGGCAACCTCTTGAACCTCGTCACGCTGATAATAATGAGCAAGAATAATAGCATTCCGTTCTTTCTTCAATTGAAGCAACCGCTCTTTCAGTTCTCGGTTCTGCTCCGCTTTGCGCTCTAGTGCTAAAGCTTCCATGGATGCTTCCTCCCCTGTCTGGGATGTTAATTGTATTTCTTAACTATCTAAAAGTAGTATGATCTAAGCTCGTTAAAATTAGAGATTTACAACTAATTTACACATTCCAGCATCCCCTGTCAATGCGTAAAAAAGCGGAAATAAGCAGAAAATCCGGGTACACGTGATGTGTACACCGGATTTACGAGTTGCCATTGCTTGTTACTCTTCGGATTGCTCCGAATTTGGATCTTTATCTTTTTCGAACTCTAACTTGTTGCTTTCATTCTCTTTGCTTTGTGGTTGAATGTTCACTTTAACGTCCTCGTCAGCTCCGCCAGCATTCAGCTTGCCTTTCTCCAGAAGCTCAATAATTTCATCCTTATCGAGTGTTTCTTTCTCAAGCAGCGTTTTGGCTACGAGATGCATCTGATCGGCATGCTCAGTAAGAATGGCGCGTGCGCGGTCATAACAAGTGCGAATAAAGCTTTGCATCTCTTGGTCAATCTCATAAGCGATTGCATCACTATAGTTTTGTTCATGACCGATATCGCGGCCTAAGAACACTTGACCTTGAGAGCTTCCGAACTGCATCGGTCCAAGCTTATCGCTCATACCGTATTCCATAATCATGCGGCGGACGATGCCAGTAGCCTTCTGGAAGTCACTGTATGCCCCTGTACCGATCTCACCGATAAATAGTTCTTCGGCAACACGACCGCCAAGGAGTCCAGTTATTTTATCCAACAGCTCGTTCTTCGTCTGCATCATGCGGTCTTCGCCTTCTTTGGGCAACATCATCACGTAACCGCCAGCGCGTCCGCGCGGAACGATCGTTACTTTGTGCACCATATCTGCATTCTCCGCATGATAACCAATGATTGCGTGTCCGGCTTCATGATAAGCAACAATGCGTTTCTCAGCCTCACTGATGATCCGGCTTTTCTTTTGCGTACCTACAATAATACGGTCAAAAGCTTCCTCGATCTCAGCCATAGAAATATCTTTACGGTTACGACGAGCAGCAATTAGAGCTGCTTCATTCAATAGATTCTCTAGATCAGCGCCAGTAAATCCAGTCGTGTAACGGGACAAAGCGTCCAACTTCACATCTTTGGCAAGCGGTTTATTACGTGCATGTACTTTCAGCACAGCTTCACGGCCTTTAATATCCGGACGGTCAACCGTGATTTGACGGTCGAAACGACCTGGACGCAATAAGGCTGGGTCAAGAATATCAGGGCGGTTCGTTGCAGCAACGATAATAATACCTTCGTTAGCGCCAAACCCGTCCATCTCAACAAGCAACTGATTGAGGGTCTGCTCACGCTCGTCATGTCCGCCGCCTAAGCCAGCGCCACGTTGACGACCGACTGCATCGATCTCATCAATGAAAATGATACAAGGCGAGTTCTTTTTCGCGTTCTCGAACAAATCACGAACACGGGATGCGCCGACACCGACGAACATCTCTACGAAGTCAGAACCGGAAATACTGAAGAACGGAACGCCTGCTTCACCGGCAACTGCCCGTGCAAGCAATGTTTTACCTGTTCCCGGAGGACCATTGAGCAGGACCCCTTTAGGGATTCTAGCGCCAACCGCTGCGAATTTCCTTGGATCTTTGAGGAACTCAACAACTTCGATTAATTCTTGCTTCTCCTCATCAGCACCGGCCACATCTTCAAATGTGACACGTTTCTTCTCCTCATTATATAAGCGGGCACGGCTTTTGCCGAAGTTCATCACTTTGCCGCCGCCACCCTGAGCTTGGTTCAGTAAGAAGAAAAACAAGATGAAGATAATGACAAATGGGATGATAGAAGTTAGGAAGCTAATCCAGACGCTGTCCCGCTCCATTGTCTCATACGTTTCTGATGGAACACCATTTGCTTCAATCAATTGAACGACCAAAGGCTCATACGGAGCGTGAGTTTCAAAGCTCTTCTTATCCGCACCGCTTGGAGGGTTAATATACTTACCTTTAATCAAATACGTGTATCCATCGAACTTCAGCGTTACGGATTCCACATTTTTGTTAACGACCGCTTGGCGGAATTTATCGTAAGTAATTAATTCCTTTTGTTCGTTTTGGGTACTGATGAAATGGACGATACCTACTGTTACCAAAAATATAAGTAAATAAAAACCGGTATTCCGGATAATTCGATTCATCCCAAGCCTCCTCTCGAACGGCACACTTTTATTATTTTACCATATCCCGGTAAAGCACTACAACATAACCGCATTGAAGAAGCCCGGAGATATGACATTAAGTTGAGTAAATCTCTGGTTTCAATATGCCGACAAATGGAAGGTTACGATATTTCTCTGCATAATCCAGACCATATCCGACAACGAACTCATCTGGAAGCACATAACCTGCGTAATCAGGTTCGAGTTCAACGGTTCTGCGTGCCGGTTTATTAAACAGCGCAACGACCGAGATCGTCTTCGCATTGCGTCGCTCTAGCACATCTATCAGATAACTCAGCGTTAAACCGCTGTCGATAATGTCCTCCACGATAAGAATGTGCCGTCCTTCTACGGGAACATCAAGATCTTTGATAATCTTAACGACACCGGATGACTTCGTGGATTGACCATAGCTCGAAACGGCCATGAAGTCGAGTTCCAACGGCACTGTAATTTGCTTCACAAGATCAGCCATGAAAATAAAAGCTCCCTTAAGCACGCAAATGACCAATGGATTCTTGCCTTCGTAATCTTTGGAGAGTTGCTCTCCTAATTCTTTAATCTTCCCTTGAATCTGTTCTTCACTGAAAAGAACGTCTTGAATGTCGCTTAACAAGGATGAACCCCCTAGTTTATATTATGAATCCTTATAAATTTACATTCTAGAAGAACGAAATTTACGCATGTTACTTCAGCACGAGCTTCAGATGAAGCACACGTTCTGTATCAGGTCCGACAAGAGCGTGCTTAGACCTACGAAAGCCGGCAATCCAAAGGATATGTCCGGAAGCATCGACCAGTAACGGGATGACCTCACGCCGACTTAGCGGCATTTTGGCATCAATGAACATATCTTTTACCTTTTTGGACCCGTTTAAACCATACGGTTCCAATCGATCTCCCGACCTGCGGCTTCGAATAACAAGCGGTAGTTGAAGTTGATCCAGATCCAAAAATACGTCCGTTGCGGATGAGAGCAAAGCAGCTGTCTCTAGCGAACTGACAGGCATCCAAGAGCAAAGCAGCTTGGCTTCTATTTCCGGCAGGTTCAGCTCATCAGTATCGGATCCTATCGCATAAGCATAAGGCTTCGGCGAGGGAGCAACTGTCTGAAATTGAATGTCTTCATATTCTCTCACAATATAAAGTGCATCATCTACCTGCAGTACTTGATTAGAAACCTGATCCTGCAAGATCAGCTCGCGGATACTTTCAATTCGGTTAAATTCCAGCCGGTCCATTCCCAAACAAAGACAGTTTAATATTAATTTAATCAAACGCCTTTGTAAAGCAACGTGAAGTCCGCCAAAATCACTTCTCTTAAGCCGGCAAGCCGCTTCCTGAAAAGTCACTATCCGGCGTAAAACCTGCTCGGTCTCCCCAGCCAAATAATCATCCTCAGCGCGCATCATTTCCGTCAATCGATTCAGTGACTCCGGAAGATGTTCATTGTACTGCTTCAGCATCGGCATGACATCCAGCCGAATTTGATTACGAAAGTACTTCCGCAGCTCATTGCTGCTGTCTTTACAATAAGTAATTTGGTGCTGAGCGCAATAATTCACAATATCTGATTTGTATATACGTAAGAAAGGACGAATCAGTTCCACTTTTTTTTCTCGCCTGCGTTCTGGCATACCGACAAGTCCAGATGGACCTGTTCCCCGGAGGATTCTCATCACGACCGTCTCCGCTTGATCATCGGCATGATGTGCGAATGCAATTCGCTGAGCCCCATAATCGGCAGCAACCTGGTGAAGGAATTCATACCGCTTCTCCCGCGCGGCTGCTTGTCCATTCAACGATGTTTCCTCTATATAAGCCGGTACATCGATAACGCCAATTTCATAAGGGAGACTCCGTTCTTTCGCTAGCTCCATTACAAAAGAGGCTTCCGCATCCGATTCCGCACCTCGGAACTGATGATTCACATGAGCTACAACCAGCTTCCAGTTGAAACTGGGTGCTAGCGCAAAAAGGACATGAAGCAGCGCCACGGAATCAGGTCCTCCTGAAACCGCAACGACGACGACATCTCCCGAATCCGCTAACTTCTCTTCAATCACTCGCTGGCGCACCTTGGCGACAAGATCGATTTCCATTCTGTCTTCCTTTCCGTCCTGCATGTTCCCCTTGTAATTAATTCAACAAATACACATAAACAGTAGCTGCAAAAATAAAAATAGAGGCGGCGAAGCAAATTTTCAGCCATGGCATTTTCAGAGCGGGCTGTGAAAGCTTTTTACCCGAAATGAGCTTTTTCCAATAATTAAAAGCTTCCTGCGACGTAGTAAACTCGCCTTTCAACGCTTTTTGAAGAAATGGCGCGATCTGGGCAGCTGCTGAATTTTCTCGCATAATGACCATAAGTTGATCCATGTCCCTGTTCTGAGGCAGCATTTTGTTGATAGCCATGAAGCGTTTGCGCTGATCGAGCGATTTTAAAAGTAAAATGGCAAATGAAAATAAATCATAGCTCTCTTCCGCTACCCGCTCCCCCAAATTCCAATAGCCGCGATCGTACACTTCTGTTAATTGCTTAATCGCTCGACCCTTCGGTGTCACGCCGCCAAAATCAATGAGGTCCACATTGCCATACTTGGATACGATCATGTTCTCAATCTTCAGATCTCCAAACACATAACCGCTCTTATGAATCTCTGTCAGCTTTCGAAGCAGGTTTGAGCCAATGACATAGACCCAATCCTGCCCGCGCTTATGTATAAAATGAGAGATCTTCATACCTTCAATATACCGCATGACATAGAAAGATATATCTTTCCCGCGAACCTTCATATCATCCGCATCGATTAAGAAATTCTTAAAAGAAGTATCTGTGAGGGATATGGCGAGAAGCGAATTAATCTCCGATTGGTGATCAACCGTTTCATGTCCTGCTTTTAATGCAAATCTTGCCGTTCCTCTTCGTACGAGAACCACAACACCGTTAGAGCCAGCACCTAATAAACGCTCGACCACATAGCTATGGCCGTTCCATTTGCCTTGGATTTCTGTCCCTGGACGGAAAGCTTCCTCATACCACGTAGTCACTCAGCATCCCATCCTCGGTTGTTGGTGCGACAGGCTTCTCCGTCACGAACTGCAGCGTTTGCAGGAGCGCCGGACCTGTCGGAGTCGTACCCTTCATGTTTATTTTATAGAACATCTTGTCTAAATTTGCAAGCTGATTCGTCCAGTTGAGATCCATCTCCAGCTCTTGGTCTCTCGTTTTGGTTGACGGAAAATGGAATACAGCTAATTCGCTTTTGCCACTGCGGGCTCTAAGACTTAGCAGAAGATCATGAATAGCTTCCTTCACAGCCGCTAGCTTAGGCTTCATACTAGCACTAGCATCTATTAAAAGCGCTACGCGAAGGGAAGTAGTCTCGCTCATGGAATCGATCACCTGCACGACCTCTGCTCGCTTCTCTGGCGGAAGCTGTTCTAGTTGATTAATCCCTAGAATGCTTTGCAATTCTTTGCCTACCGCATGCTGAATCGTGGTCGTTACGGTTTTGCGAGTCATCATTTGAACCGTTTGGGACAGCTGAACCGAATTGACAATTCGACTCATCCCCCCGCCTGCAGCGGCAATCTCGCGAATCTCTTCAGTGCCTAGCATGCCTAGCTCCCCTTGGTCGACCACACCTATGACATTCACAGTTACACCTTCTGTATGCGCTTGTGCAGCCGCGATGACTGGACTCACGCCAACATTCGAACATCCATCTGTAATTAACAAAATCTGTTTCATCATGACATTTGCCTCCCTGGCTTAAGGAAATTTGCTCTCTAGCAGTTCTTCTCCTAGTTTTTCCATTTTTGAGAGGCTCTAATCATGGATTGAGCATAGGAAACAAAAAGGCAGCCTGCCGATGGAACAGGCAGACTGTCTTAAGATTGAAATTTGAATTGGATACTACGGTCTGAATCTTCTTCTTAGGATAAGGCCCAACAGGACCAGGGTGATACCTGCAATTTCTACATACAGATGGCTAGACTCCCCGGTTACCGGAAGGGTTTCAGGCTTCGTTATAGGCGGGATTCCCCCTAACGGAACGTTGTTATCACTATCGATCGGAATGTCAGGCGCCGGCGGTTTGGGATCCGTTGAAGGAGTAGGAACCGCTGGCGGTGATGGCATTGGCGTTACAGTGGGCGCTGGCGGTTTCGACGGCGCTGGCGTAGTGCTCGGTGCTGGGCTCGGTACTGGTTTCGATGTTGGACTTGGTGTCGGACTTGACGTTGGTTCATCTGACGTTGGTGTAGTTGTTGGCGTAGTTGTTGGTGTAGTTGTTGGTGTAGTTGTTGGCGTTGGTGGAGCAGACTCCTTAGTATTTATGACATTTAAACTCAGAACATCCCCTGAATGAAGCGTTATAGGGTTCTCTACTCTGTTTAGTACATAACCAGATGGCGCTGTTTTCTCAACTACAACATAATCGCCTGCAAGCAGTTCCCTAAAGATAACAGAACCTGTTTCGTCTGTCTTTAATGTGTTAATCAGCGTCCTTGTCGTACCTGACTTCCGATATAATTCAAAAGTTGCTCCACTGAGCAATAAGGTGTTATTCGTTGAATCAATTTTCTTAACGGTCAATGATCCTCGGACCCCGCCGCCTGTACCCGACCCTCCAGAAACACCTACTACGATATCCTTCGTTGTTTCTTTAACCACTGAGGTTACGTTGCTGCCGCTGAGATTAACTTTATTGGAGACCGTTTCGTGATCATTAGCCTTAATCAAGGACTGATACTCCAAAATATAAGGACTCGATATCTGATTAACGAAGCTCAGTTCAAAAGTTTGCTTACCATCATTGCTTGTTTTAATGTCCAACTTGTAGTCCGTGCCCTTTGTTAATTCCGATCCTTTGGTCACATTGCCATTCTCCGCTACAGTCGTAGCGAATAAGTGGAAGGAATTGGGCAGTAATTGCTGATTACTTGTAGGCGTATCAACGATTTTGGCGTCGGTCAACGTGGATTGGTTGCGATTAATAAGAATGGTCCAGTTTATTTTATCCACAATTTGCTCGCCGCTTTTGCTGACGTATTCTCCGCCCATAGGGATTTCGAAGCTGGCGCTTAAATTATTAGAGATAGGAGTATCTCCATTAAATACTCTCGCCGTGTTGGAAACAAAACGGTCAATAAGCTGGCCTTCCAGGCTCGTGTCAAAGACAATTTGATACGCACCTTGGAGGGATTGATCGAATTTTATAATTAATTTATTCTGGCTATCAACCGTGTAAGTGTATTTCGACTTGTCGACTGGTAACCCCAGGGATGCATTACCATTTACAGCGATGATCATGTTATAGACAGCAAGCGAACCATCTACTAGCTTCTGATTAGGCTCCAATGTATCCTGAACAGTGGTCATTTCAGTAGCCTTGCTGTTGTAATTGACCCCCACTGTCCAAGTAATCTTTTTGGAAGCCGCATTGTAGGCGCCAAATTTATACCCGTTATTTATTACTTCAACTCTGGGGTCAAATATTGCATTTGCCGTTTTGGTCCGCGAGACTTCAGTTTCGTCTAGCCAATCAATTGTAGCTGAATTTGTGAACCTTGTAGTTCCCAGAGGACTAATCCAATCTAAATTAAAGTCTGTTTTGTAAGTAATCGTCAAAGGCTCTGAGATTGGGTTAGTCAGTTTTATGAGGAATCCATCGCTGGAATCGATCGAACTATCCAGAACATAATCGACCGATGTTAAGGTCACTGTCCCTTTTTTGATAACGAGCGAGCTTGGTATGAAACGCATGCCCTTATTCGGAAAGGTATCTCTCACAACCACGCTGTTCATCAAATAACTATCCCGGTTAATGACCAGCATCCAAGCTTCCGTTCTAGCCTTGTAATCCGCCGGTCCAGGATATTTAAAAATAACTCCCTGTTCAACAGGGCGTGTAGCTGAATCACTATATCCGCTTCCTGACTCGACTGTATTCGTAATGTTCACGTTATTCAGCACACGATCGATTGTTTTGGTTTGGTAAATGATTTTATAGGCCGAGGAGATTTGGTGATTAAATTGCAGTTTAAATCCTTTGCGGCCAGGGGCTGCCTCCGACGTTACCGTGTACTCAGAAGCCGGCAGTTCACTGCCCAGTGTTTCAGTCCCGCTCGAACTCAGAGTAACCGGATAGACATGAAGAGAGCCGGCGACTAGCTCTTGCGTATCATTAAATAAGTCCTTTAGGAAGGCAACCGGTTGAGCAATAGTCTTCTCTTTATAATTATATTTTATAGACCAACTAACGACTTGTGTAATGGGATTATAGCCATCCTGCGCTTTATCCAAATCTCTACCTTGCTGCACCTGAACCGTTGCAGTAGCGGAAACAGCGGCTTTATTGCTTCCTCCGAAAGTTGCTGTATTCACAAAAGTCTCTTTATTAGAATCCGTTATAGTCGTCGTATATTGAATGCGATAAGCCTTAGTAATGGGGCTATCCGTGAAACGAATAGCAAGATTTGCCGCCGTTATATCGACTGTATATTGGCTGGTATCCAGCAATGCTCCCTGTACCACAGTTCCATCTAGATGAACTCCTAGCTCATAAACGGCTACTGTAACAGGAACAGATAGTCCCGCTGGGATAGGATCCGTTACCACCGCATTCTGAACAGAATCCAGTGCTTTATTCACATCAACAGTCCAATTAATATCCTTGGAATTGAACCCCGTAGATACTCCTTTTTTATCTATTGTCGAGGTGACCGTCGGTCGAAAATGAAGAGTGAAAATCTGATCACCTGTATTAACCGGTATGGTAATATTGACAATCGTGCTTTCGGTTAGCTGGCTTTTATCTATTTGCGTTCTGAAGGTGAGCGTACCATGTACATTATCATGGCTTTCTATGTAGTCGTTAAAGGTGATCAATACTTGACGACTAGTGCGGTCAACATGAAACGTTCCTAACTGATCCTGCCCCATCACTAAGCCACCGCTGATATCATTAAAAAGCAAGAATTGCTGCGGCAGATAAAAGGTATACGTATAGCCGCTATGATACTGACCATTCGGCAGAGACCAGGTGTAATCCAGCTGTATCGTGGAGTTCGGTTCGTAAACATCACCGGTCACGACCTGTCCTGCACTGTTGTAAACAGCCATGGTCACACTGTCTATAATATTCTCGTTAATTGCATTCGCACGGGCCACTGTCCCAACGCCAAAGCCAATACCGTAAAGACTCTGCATAAGTATTAACAGCGTAATTAGCAGCGTACTCATCTTCTTCTTCAACATCATTATTCAAACCTCCATTCACAATTTAATTCTTGTAGAAATTATTGGTTCATTTCTTATGTAAAAGATACAAGTCGTATCATTATTAATACTATATGATACGACTTGTATTGTAAATCATTGGAATTCCTATTTGCTCACTTAGAAAGGCAAATAAAAAAAACCTGCACTCAGTTATGAGTACAGGTGTCTTTCCTATCTTAATATATTCTGGCTACTTGATAATTAGCACTGTTTTTTTCTAACTCTACGGCTTCACCAGCTTGTACATGCACAGCATCATACGTGGTATCAATTGTCACCCACTCATTACGTTCCTTCAAGAAAACTTGATTCCATGCATGATAGGTCTCAGGAGCTTGTACCTCATACCCCATAACCAGACGGGTTGGAATTCCCTCACTTCTTGCCATTGCTGCAAAAGTAGAAGAAAAGTCGTAGCAGATGCCTCCGGAGGCCTCGTAAACCGTATCCAGATCAGGTATATATTTGTCTGCAACGGTTTCGGCCTTCTTATAATCGTACTTAAATTGGGTCGTGATAAAACCGTAAATGGCCTTTAGTTTATCCATATCCGTTTCTTTACTGCCCACTAATTGCTTAGCCTTAACGACTGCTTTCGACTCCATATTCCAATCAATCAGTGGAATGGACTGCAGAAAAACGGCATTCTCGTCTTCCATCTTCAAATCTATTTGTTCTTGCGCAACTACTTTATATTTATTCGTCCCTATGGACTCGCCAATCACCACGTTATATGCGCCATTGCCAAGCTGCAAAGGATACTGATCGCCCTCTGCAAAGGTGTAGTCATATCTGGCATTCCCACTTATGATTCGGACGAGAACTTTGGTACTCTTCGCTCTTTCATAGTTAACCGAGATAATCCCCTTATTCAGTGCAACTTTGTCAATAATGGGCGTTGGGGAAGCTGCCAATATCCCTTGAGGGGCAAGACTGCCTAGTATAGTTGCAAGAATTGCAAGTCTGACTGGTTTCTTAAACACAATAAATCTCCCTTCGGTAACTGGCTGCCAACTTAGTTCTACTAAGGAAGGCCCTTTAGCTTTGCGTCTCTAGTTTTCGCTAGATTTGCCTTTATCGGAGAAAAGCACCGAATCCCTATACAGCAATCTTAACATAGGCTTGTATCTCTGAATAGACAAAATATTACATATTTTATTTCTCAGACGACACCAGGATCCCCTTAATCGCAATACGGTGAGTCGGATTCTCCATAGGATGGCAAGTAATTAGCGTAATCTCCCGATCCTTGCCATTACCTTTGAGCACCCAGACGTCTTCCGGGAGAACGTACTGCTTATCAACAACTTTATAGACATACTTTTTATTCCCGGTATCTACTTCGACTAAATCGCCTTCGGTGACTTCATCTAATCGATTGAAGTTTTTCCCGTAGGTCAAATTTCGATGGCCTGCAATCGCATAATTGCCAATTGCCCCTGCTTTTCCGGTATTGGCGATACTGGCAACGGAGACTTTTAAATTATTCACTGTAGCATCCGTTAGAATAGGCAGCTTGAGATCTATTTTATCGATAATGAGAACACCTTCCATGTTCTTCGGCAACGCCACAGGCTTCGGTGTTGCTGCGACGACTACAGGGGCCTGCTGGCTGCTTGTCGGCGCACCCTCAACCGTGGGACGAGGAGAAGCCATGACAGGCGCACCCTCAACCGCAGGACGAGGGGAAGCCACGACGGGCGCATCCTCTGGCAGTGATTCCTCGGGCTCAACAACAGCCTGATCCATCATTTGCAAATTCTCCTCCCATTGCTTCAAAATCTTCTGCTGCTGAAAGCTCTCATACCGGTCGTTAGCCATCGGATACAAGAAAATGATAATCCCAAGAATGATACATAACAGTGACAGCTTTTTTCTAATCACCAGAGGTACCTGCCTTTCTCGTGGATCTCATGCGCAAGCACGCACTACCAAATAATCCCACAAATAATATGCCTTATTTTATTCTATATTGCTGAAGGAATCCCTGCCCCACGGTCTGTGAAGGCTGTCCCTGCCCTCGCAGTCAAAGCAAAGAGAACATTGAAACATGTAATAGCTAGTCATGTCATCGTAGAAAAAAGCTTAAAAAGCCTGCTTAATCGCAGGCTTTCCATTACTAATCATGACTTATAAGACAGCAGCTATTATTTCGTCAGCTAACTAACTGACCGTTTTCGGACGCTCCATGCGCGTGATGCCCGGCCAGCGGAACGTCGCCCACTCCGGCTGCCGCTTCTCTACGCGAGCGACAACGACCGTCATATCATCTTGAATTTCGCCATGATGATGGCGGAAAATTCGTTCCAGTAAACAATCCGCGAACTCTTGCGGCAAGGTCGTATCGATTTCTTGGATCATGCGCTTCATCCACATCTCCTTATTCACCGCATGGCCTGGCGCATCATAGATCCCATCGGTCATCATGACGAGGATATCTCCCGACTGGAGAGGAATAGAAACCAGATCGACATCGATCTCGCTCAAAATCCCCACTGGCAGATTATTTGCCGAGATCGAAATCACTTCGTTCCCACGCTTAATAAAGCTCGGTATGGAGCCAATTTTCATGAACGTTGTATTTGCGTTATACATGTCAATCAAAGCCATATCCACCGTCGCATACATCTCATCGGAGGATCGGAGCATGAGCACGGAGTTCAGCGACTTGATCGCCAGCTTCTCATCCATACCAGACTGCAGCAGCTGCTGCAGGATGCTAAGGGCGGTCTGACTCTCGGCCCGCGCACGCTCGCCATTGCCCATGCCGTCGCTAAGCGCAACGGCATACTTGCCATTGCCCAGCTCCACCGTGGAGAAGCTGTCGCCCGAGAAGAGGTCGCCCCCTTTGGCTGCGCCGGCGACCCCGGTCTCTACCTCGAATTCCTTGGCAGAGCCGAATACGACCGTGCTGTAGCCTTCGCCCCGCTCATGCATGTCCTCGCGCATTACGGCGACATTCTCGCCGATGATTTCGCTCAACAGCGGCGCAATGATTTTCCGGCATTCATCGAAACCCTTCGTGTATTGATGAATAATCTCAATTTCAATATTTCCTTCATCCAAGGAAATAATGTCGATTGTATGAATAGATAAGCCCAGCTCCTCCAGGGCATTGCGGATTTGCTCTTCTTGAAGGAACAACTCCTGCCCTTCCCGTTTAATTTCCTTCGCTAAGTCCTCCATGACCTGCGAAACGCCAGACAGCTGATCAGCCACGAGATGACGGCTGTCCATAATTTGCTTTTTCCAGTGCAAATCATTCTTATACAAGCTATACTGCTGCTTCATCACATCTAGCACTTGATCGGTACGATTACACACCTTCTTCCACTCCGCTGGTATTTGTTTCTTCGTCATATTCTCCTTCGTCTCAATATTGGTCATCATATCGGTCATAAACGTATACGTTTGGTAAAACTTCTGATCCCAGCACTGGCTTTTTTTCCAGCAGGATTCACAAGTCTTCTGTGCGACGGCATTCATGAAATGCCCAACTTCCTCCTCCTTGCGGCTTACCGCGTCATCCGTCGTTAATTGCTTAAAGCTGCGCGACAGTTGCCGGAACACTTCCGAGAACTGTTCCACACGACTGGCGGTCACATCGCGGACCCGCTTCGCATAGTCCTGCTGCGATTTGAGATTCTCCTGCGTGCCCGGAACATATTTGGCAAGCGTGAGAATCAGACTCCGAGGTGTAAGGAGAAACAGCGTAACGGCTGCAAGCGATTCCCACGCGGAATTGATCATATCAGCACTCGAACCTATATAGAACGATAGAATCGAAGATCCTAACAGCATACCGAAGGCAACAGCGAGCCGATTCCCTTCCTTGAGAAGTCCGGCTAACATCCCGGAGAAGGCAAGCAAGCTCATTTGGTAGATGGCGTTGCTATTCGCAAGACTTAAGATCAGCCCTGTGATGACGCCAACTGAAGCTCCGAAAGGTGCTCCGCCTACCAGCGCAAATAACAGAATCAAGTATCGGGAGAGCACGTGCTCCACCGTGACAGGTCCCATTACCCAGCTCACCGTCCCTGTCATTACGGATGCTAGTAGAATAATTAAGCAAATGATTTCCTCGTGTTTCAAATGATAGTTTTTACGGGTAAGTGTGAATACAGGAATAGCTTGTATGAAAATTAATGTCAGCACTAGACTGAGCAGGGCCTCTACGGATATCATCATCAGTGAATACCAGCTTAAGTTCGAGACCACCAACTGTGCAAAAAGCTGAACCAAGAAGGTTGAGCTGAAAACGAGCAGCGGCGCCAATGTTAAATCTGAACGTTCAAATTTCTCAAACGCTTTTTGAATAAGTAGGAAGACGATAATCTCAGTTACGAGATATCCCGTATTCGAATTCAGGGACAATAAGCTCCCAGCAAATGCCGCAATACCTACCCAGTGTAAAATATCTCTCCTCGTAAAATAAATAACCGCGATAAAGGCTAAAGCAAACGGAGATAACTGTTCCAGGATCATCGCACGCCCAAGAAGGAAAGCCATAACGATGAGGAGAAACGTCCACTTCTTAGCTACAAAAGCTTGAACAAAACGATTTTCCACTGCAGCGCTGTGAGCACCCGTTTTGGCTCGTTGCCATATTCCTGACCATCCACCACTAATCGTCGCGCCTAGGCTTCTTCTTTGCATACGTTGAACACCATCCATTCTTCCCTTATTTGTTTCTCTAGTATAGAGACAATCTAGCAGAAAGTTTGTCAGAATGAGTTGATAGATTCAAAGAAATTTCCGACAAGCCGCGCCAGCCGTGTCATTAGCCTCCAGCCCTTACCGTGTCTCGCTTCGTTGCCATGTAAGCGTATCCAAAAGTCTGATCCTCCCGAACTTTGGCCACGCAGATGGGGGAGATACCCGTAACTCCATGTCGATTGGAATTGACCATACGATGAATTGTAATAATTGGAAATAAAAAACCACATCCGCCTAAGCGAAATGTGGTTCTGTTATACGCATCTATTAGTCTCTTCTTCCGCCTCGACCACCGCGTTTGGACTCGGTGTTCTTCTTCAGGGACGAAATCCGCTCTTCACTATCTTTAAGGAAACGAGATACTTTATCTTCGAACGAGAACGGTCTAGCTCCGCCTTGCTGCTTGTTAAAGCCGCCGCGACCGCCACCACCGCCGCCGCCACGATTGAAGCCACCGCCGCCTGGACGACCGCCGCCTTGGCCACCACTTGGAGGACCACTGCGTTCTCCGCCACTGCTTGGACGACCACCTTGGAAGCCGCCTGGACGATCTCCGCTCGGGCGTCCTTGATAGCTGCTGCCACCTGTACGTTCAGGACGAGCTGGTCTTTCCTCAACTGGCTTGTCAACCGTTTGCTTGATCGACAGTCCGATCTTGCCATCCTTGTCCACGTTAATCACTTTGACCAATACTTTGTCTTCCAGCTTTAAATGGTCATTAACGTCTTTCACATAATTGTCCGCGATCTCCGAAATGTGAACAAGACCGGTAACTCCTTCAGCAAGCTCGACGAATGCTCCAAAGTGAGTAATCCCCGTCACTCTACCCTCTAACTTGGTGCCAACTTCAATTGCCATAAAGTAAAATGTTCCTCCCTTAAAATGTTGAAAACACTGGCTACGCCGATTATAACCGATGCAGAAACCACGGTCAACACGGCATTCGCCCCTTCTACAGTCCTTTTATTGCTTCGAGACACTAAGTGGCGTCTCTCCCGTTTTGCTATAGTGAAAATCCCGGCGAATAATTTGATCCAAGTATTCGTCATTATGAAGCCTACCGATTTCCTTCTGGGTCTGCTCCTTGACCTTCTTCGCATCAACGAGCTGTTGCTCCATATTCGCTACGGCATTTCTCTTCTCGTGAAGCTTAGCGAACTGCCCCCAAATGTTAACAGCAGCCCAACTCATAAAACATAGGACAAAGATCATGAGAAAACGCAGTCTTCGCTTTGAGCCTACACTACTGCTGCGCTTGTTTGGTGCGGTTGCTTGAGCCTGCATGTATAGGAATTCCTCCTACTTTGAGAATAACCTGTGATACAACGTTACGATCTTACCCGTCAGCTTCTTAAACCAATCAGGGATCACGAAATATTTATGCACAGGCCGAGTCATCCAGAGGAGTAATCTCCACAAAGGATAAAGCAATTGTAGCACAATTCTGTAAAGGAATATAGCTACAGCTAGCAAAAAGCCCAAAATTATCACAGTTAGACGATATAAGCCAATGATCGGTTTAATGATAAGAATTTCGACGGTTTTTGCAATAAACTTGTAAATCGCAACGACAACTCGTATAAGAAGCAGCGTCAGGTGAACCACTACCTGGCTGAGGAAGGCGAAATAAAAGCAAATCCCGATCCCCATTCCCAGAAAAATAAACATACGAACTTGTCCTTCATTGCTGTAAATGAGCAAACGGAACACGAGGATTGTCGCCACAATCCAATACACCGTATCAACGAGCGGAATCGTCCATCGCGGCAGCTTGAGCTTACCGGAGAGCACACGAAACACATCAAACATCGCACTGATGGCGACCCCGCTCAAAAACATCATGAAAATCGTATGGAATTGAACGTTCAGGGTCACTTGAACAATTTACCAAGAAACCCCTTGGATTTCTCCTGGGTATTTCCATCCACATACGATAATTCTTGAATAAGTCCTTCGATGGCGACTAACCCCTGTTCCAAGCTCAAATTCTTAATGTGCAAATTCTGCCCCTTAATCATCAGATAGCCCATTTCCGTTTCTAGGAGGAACTCTTCGCTGTCAAAGCTCTCTACGTTCAAAACTCCGGAGATCTCCAAGAGCTTGCGATTCAGCATTTTGATTTCTTGCCGTTTGTTCGTGTTTTTAACGGGTTCCATCATGGCCTGTACCCCTCCTTCATCTATCATTACAATATGGGAGGATGTCCTATTTTAGAACCAAAAAAAAGCCCAAGATCCCTCATCCGGGAATCCTGGACTATTCGGTGTTTACCGTGTTACTCGGACTGATAAGCTTCTTCCTTGACCAGCGTGTACATCTTCGCAGCGTCATCCTTGCGGGTCGACTCCGATAGGAGCTCCACGCGAATCGTCACCTTTTTCTGGCCAAATTGAATAGCTAGTTCGTCGCCGACCTTCACTTGCGTACTCGCCTTGGCATCTCTGCCGTTAATCCAGACACGTCCTTGATCAGACACATCCTTCGCTACGGTTCGGCGCTTAATCAGTCGAGATACTTTTAAGAACTTGTCGATTCGCATTATTTTACAGCGTCTTTAAGCTTGTTACCCGCTTTGAAAGCTGGAACGTTGGATTCCGCGATCACGATTGGGTTACCTGTTTGCGGGTTGCGGCCTGTACGACCGGAACGTTTACGAGTTTCGAAAGTTCCGAAACCGATTAATTGAACTTTATCTCCGGATGAAAGAGCGTCTGTAACTTCACCAAGGAATCCGTTAAGTACAACTTCTACGTCTTTCTTAGTGAGTCCGCTTTTTTCTGCAATGTTGTTGATCAAATCCGTTTTGTTCATGTGATTTGTTACCTCCCAAAAATAGTTGAAGATCATGTCTTCTATGTACCAAAGCCGCAAAGCTGAGAGACTTTGAACGATGTTCAAATATCCCTACTATTAAATTTCCATATTCAACCTTACACCAAACTTAGTATTCTTCTTTTTTCGTCAAATTCCTTCTATTACTAGCGAAGTTTTGTAACTTTTTTTGCTTCCTGCCAATAATTTTCCATCTCTGATAACCCAGTTTGTTCAAAAGAAAGCCCTTTTAAACGTAGCTGATCTTCCATATATGAAAATCTTTGAATAAATTTGCGATTTGTGTGCGCAATAGCTTCTTCCGGATCAATTTTGAGGAATCTAGCAACATTTACGATAGAAAAAAGCACATCCCCAAGCTCATCAAGTCGGTCTTGAGCCGCTTCTTCCGACGGATTATCAATGGCCTCGCGCAGCTCTGCCAGCTCTTCATCCACCTTCTGAAGCACTTCTCGCAGCTCCGGCCAATCAAAGCCAACGGTAGCGGCCTTCTTCTGCAGTTTCAAGGCCTTCATGAGCCCTGGCAATTCGCGTGGAATACCGTCCAGGACAGATTGCTTCGTCACGTCAATGCCTTTCTTCCGCTTCTCCTCGGCTTTCATCGCATTCCAGTTCACAAGCGCCTCATCCGCATCCTCTGCTTTGTTGTCCCCGAATACGTGCGGATGGCGGCGAATGAGCTTCTCGTTCAACGTAGCAATTACGTCATACACCGTGAACGTCCCGATCTCCTCTTCCATCTGCGCATGGAGCATAACTTGCAGCAGCAGGTCTCCCAGCTCTTCGCACATGTGCTCAGGATCATCTTCATCGATCGTTTCCAGCACTTCGTAGGCTTCTTCGATGAGATTTTTGCGCAGGCTGGCATGCGTCTGTTCGCGATCCCAAGGGCAGCCCTCTGGACTCCGAAGAATTTGTACGATTTCATGCAAACGGCCAAAGGTACGATAGCGGACCACGTCCTCCTCGCTCTTAGGTACCCAAACTAGCGATAGATTCCCGAAACCTTTCACATGATCCAGCTCATGCAGCGGCACTTCGATGATCTGCTCGGCACCTGCCACACCTAGGGAGTGGCCTACAACAACACGGTATTCATCTGGGTATGTATCCATGAGGGAGATCTTGAGATCTGACGCCGTATAAGTATCATAGACCTGCCCAATAATTGTGTGCATCTGAGGATTAAGCGCATAGCGGCTAAGGCTAGTCGCATCAAGCAGCTGAAAGCCATCGATCGGATCAAAGCCGAAGCGTAAGAAAGCCTGATCCAAAAAGCTTTCTCCTCCCATCACTTGAAGCGAGATGCCTTCTTCCGGACACCGTTGCTTCAATAGCTGAACCGTATATTCCGCCACCATGGGGTGACCCGGCACTGCGTATATGACTTCGGTAGATGCGTTTTTGGCAGATTGAATGAGTGCAGCCGCAATAGATTCATAAACGCCTTCAAAACTTTGATGAGCCATATAATTGGCGTCGAAAGTTTGATAAGGGACTTGATTGCTGTCCAGCATGCGGACCATTGGATGGTCCTCCGTACGCAAATAGAGTGCCGCTTGTGACTTTGCTGCATTTTGGAGCTTTTTCCAGACACCGAGTGTGAGCTGGTCTTCGTCTCCCGTTCCGAGTCCGACGACGGTTATTTGAGCTTGAGTTGACATGGGTTGCACCTCCTGAAATTTGTTGTTATTTGGAAAAATGCCTTCACTCTATGTTGTATTTTGTGCAAGCATTTCGTCATTTTCCAGTAAACAAGCTATCTATGTTGTACGATGTACAACCATTTTAAGCTTTTCTCCATAAAATACGGCTATGTTACTCAGATCGTTGTACAAAATGCAACATAGAAGCACTGAGCTGACTTTTGGGGACAAGATCATTGTATGTTGTGCAACATACAGCAGGGTTTGTGCTGTCGGCTCATCAAAGCAGGCTGCAAACCAACTGCACCTCTACCGGCCGGCCGAACGCCCCGCCGGCCAGATCCGAGCCAGGACCGGCGCTAGCTTCCGGTCCAGCTCCGGCATCAGCCGCAGCTCCTCCCGGCTGATGCTGCCGCTGCGCAGCAGCGCAAGCCCGTAGACGGCCGCGCCGCCGGCTACCCCAACCAAAGCGATTGCGCTCGCGCTCAATCGCTCAGGCGCGTGCCATGCCGCCACAGCGGGCATGGCTAACAGCTGCAGCGCTGCGAGGCAGACGCCCATCGCCACCACGCCCAGCGTGGGTGCGATGACGTACGGCCGCAGCGCGAAGCGCGCCCCGGTGCAGCGGCGCAGCTGCACCAGATTCAGCCCCGCCGCAGCGGCGTAGGCGATCACCGCGCTGAGCGCGGCGCCGTCGATGCCCCAGCGGGGCACGAGCATGACGTTGCCGAGTGCTTTCAGCACGATGGCAACGAGCAAGGCCTGCGCCGGCGTGTGAATCGCGCCGGCACCCTGCAGCACGCTGGCGGAGACAGCGTTCAGCGTGCTGAATAGGGCTGTGAAAGCCAGCACGGCCATGGTTAGACTGGCCTCGCCGTTTTTATACAGCATGATATTAATCGGGAACGCGGCAAACGCCAGACCAAATGAGGCGCCAAGTCCAATAAGCCAAGAAAGCCTGATGGACATCTCCGCACGAGAGCGCATCACATCAGTCAGACCTCTCGCCTTCGCGTCCGCCATCGCGGGAACGAGGACAGCAGACATCGAAGAAGCAACCATAACAACAAGCTGAACAAGCGGCAATCCGCGATTATATAAGCCGAACTGCCGCATCGCTTCAAGCTCGCTACCCTGCGAAGCTTCTAACAGCCGCGGCATCGTAAACGTATCGACCAATGTCAACAGAGGCACAACGATCGCACCTAAGCAGACAGGAATCGCATAGGCTGCAATCCGCCTCACCCACTGCCAAGAGGACAAGGGCCCAGGTTTTGGTACTGTCCTAGGCTTTCGCTTTGGTTTTGGCTCTTGCACGTGCTCTTGCGCCTGCTCCTGCGCCTGCTCTTGCTCTTGCACTTGCACCTGCTCTTGCGCCTTCTCTTGCCCTTGCTTAAGCTCAGTCCTCCCCCCGCTCCCCAGCTCCTCCGAATACTTCAGATCCCGCATCGCTTTTCGCCAATATACATACATAACAACTAACCCAGCGGCTGCGCCAGTAACGGAACCGAAAGTCGCCCCTGCCGCAATCCACTCCTCATCATAAGCAAGTGCCGCCAAATAAAGCAGCAAAGCAACCATCGTAATAACCCGTATCAACTGCTCAATCACTTGCGAGACAGCGGTTGGCAGCATGTATTGGTACCCTTGAAAATAGCCACGCAAGACAGCTAATGTTGGAGCTAATAGCAGCGCAAAGGAACTACTACGAATCGCCTTTTCCGTCTGCTGGATCCCAATCCAGCCAGCAATCTCACCCGCTCCAAGGTAGAGCAGTACAAACAAAACGATACCGCTGCCTAGCAGCACCGCTCCGGATATGCGGGCGATGCGTTTAGCCTCCAGATGGTCGCCGTGAATGACACTCTCCGCCACAAACTTGGAAACAGCGACAGGAAAACCTGCCGTTGCCGCAAATAAGATCAAAATATAAAGCGGATAAACCGCATTATAAATGCCAAAAGCGGCATCCCCCGCTACATTTTGCAGCGGTATTTTTTGCAATGTACCCAGTAATTTCGAGAGTACAGCCGCGGCCCCAAGGACAGCAGCCCCTTTTAACAGCTTGGTCGTACCCTGTTTTCCGACAGTCTGCTGGAGCTCTTCGCGACCCATGTGATGCCCCTTGCCGGTCTCCCCCATCCTATTTCTCCTCTACCTGATGTCATACATATACACGTATTATAACGAAATAGCTCTTTGCAGACAAAAAAAGCTTCACTTACAGATGAACATCACCTCAGTAAGGAAGCCTTTGTGTATTATGTTTTTGTCTATTGTTCCATCTGTTTCGCCAGAAAACCAGCCGCTGTCTCTACCATCTTCACTTCCATGTTCCCCATTTTCACGCTCTCGTCTTTCGAGATCAAAATAACGGAGCCAATAGGATCGCCCCCAGCCACAATCGGAGCTGCCACGAAAGAAGAGAAAGTTTCATTCATATCTTTAATAATCTCAAACTGTCCGGAGTTACTCTCCAAAATCGGTTTGCGGTTTTCCATACAGGATTCAATAATTGACCCAACTGATTTTTCTAAGAAATCCTTTTTGGACCCACCAGCCATAGCAATAATCGTGTCTCGATCTGAAATCATGGCAACATGATTCGTACTCTCAAACAACGACTCTGCGTACTCCTTAGCAAAATCACCAAGTTCACCAATAGGTGAATATTTCTTCAGAATCACTTCACCATCACGATCCACGAAAATTTCCAAAGGGTCACCTTCGCGAATTCGCAGTGTGCGTCGTATTTCCTTGGGAATAACAACTCTCCCTAAATCATCTATCCGACGGACAATTCCAGTTGCTTTCATACCTCTAGATGCCTCACTTTCCGCTCAAGAATTAGATACGACAGGAGCATGAAATCTTGTATGCTAGATCGGGTTTTGGTGGGAACTTGAATTCTATCCATAGTATTCTTCACTTCCCAATCTTCTATGCAGTCGCTTCTGCTAAGGAATTTTTCTTTATGTAACTTTGCATTGCACCCTGCTGTGATTATGTTGTCCAAAAATAACAAATAAAAACAGGATGTCCATATTCGGACATCCTGGTAAGTTCTTACTTTGCCGCCGGGCTTGCTGCTGGGCTCGCTGCTGGACTTGCAGCAGGGCTTGCCGCTGGAGCTGGGCTTGCTTCCGGTTTAGGCAGATTATTCGTTTCGATCAAGTTCGGGTATTCTTTCTCTGCAAACTCAGAGAGGGATTTCTCTGCAAGCTGAGATTTGATTTGTGTTTTAAGGGTATCATCAAGCTGTTTCGTGCTTCTGGACTCCACTTTCATAACGTGGTAGCCAAAAGAGGATTCAACCGGATCGGAAATTTTGTTCAAAGGAAGTGTGCTTGCTGCTTCTTTAAATTCAGGCACCCATTGATTGATGTCTGCATCTTTATACGTACCGCCTGCATCTTTAGAACCTGGATCATCGGAATACTCTTTCGCTAGAGCCGCGAAGTCTCCGCCACTATCCAACTTGCCTTTTACTTCTTTCGCTCTTGCCAAAGCCTCTTCCTTAGTGCGCAGATCTTTCTGAGTAGCTGCATCCTTCAAGGAGATCAGAATGTGGCTAACTGTTGCGATATCAAACGCATGCGCGGCTGCTTGCTCGTTATAGGAATCTTGCACAGCTTTGTCCGTGATTTTGCTTTCCATGCTGCCCATCGTGTAGAAGCTCATTTTCATCAAAGATTCGATATCTTTCAGCTCGATACCGTTGTCTTTCAACTGCTTGTCCATTCCGCCTTCTTGCTTACCGAAGTAATCCGTGATAGCTTTCATTTGCTCTGTGACTTGTTTGTCAGCATCAGCTTTTACTTTGTCATCAGCTTTCGCAGACAACACACGGAAAGTAACCATTTGCTTCAACATATCTTGTTGAAAAGCTGGATCTGCCATGAATTGCGCCAATTGCGGCGAGAACATTTTGTTCACGTTGATGAAAGAGTCGAATTCACCGCGAGTGATTTTGCCGCCCTCTTTGTAAGTAGCGATCACGTCAGCCGGATTACCTGTTGCTGTTGCTGCTGCAGACGGGGAAGGTGAAGCTGTTGCTGCACCCTCCTCCTTTTTGCTTCCACATGCACTTAGTACAGAGAATGCCAGTAGCAATGCTACCATGCTTAATATCCATTTTTTAGAAAAAAGTCGTTTGCTAGTATGATTTGGCAACATCCTTTAATTCCCCTTTCGTTTTAAGAACATCCTTATATTGTACCAAGAACTTCTCCACCAACTCGATGGAAGCTTCTGGCTTCATACCTTTACAACGAATAACAATATGCAACTGCGGGTCTGCGTTGAGCTTGATTCGCCCATCAAAGCCTTTGGACAAATTGAGCAGCTTCTGTCCATCCAGCCTGCCATTTTGGTCAATATGCACCTTGATTAGGTAATCATCCCCTTTTTGGCTGATCGTTTCAATTCGGTACTCCGCGCCGTATGCTTTCAGGCGAGCCACTGACAGCAAGTTAAACACGGCCTGCGGCAGATCTCCGAAGCGATCCACGAGCTCATCATGCAGGTCTGCCGCTTCTTCCAACGTGCGAATCGCGGCCACTTTTTTGTAAATCTCGATCTTTTGCATGCTGTCGTAGATGTAGTCGGATGGCAAGTAGGCATCCAATTGTATATCGATGGAAGTGTTCCATTCCGGTTCCGGTATGGCCGCTTCCCCATCTATTTCTAGTTTCAGCTTTGCAATTTCTTCGGCTAACATCTGTGAGTAGAGGTCGAATCCTACGGAAGCAATGAAGCCATGCTGTTCGGCACCCAGCAAGTTCCCTGCGCCTCGAATCGACAAATCCCTCATCGCAATTTTAAAGCCTGAGCCCAGTTCTGTAAACTCTTTAATCGCTTGCAGTCGTTTCTCTGCCACTTCCGTGAGCACTTTATCCCGCTGATACGTGAAATAGGCATAAGCTACGCGATTAGATCGCCCAACGCGCCCACGCAGCTGATACAGCTGGGAAAGTCCCATTTTATCCGCATCATGGACGATGAGCGTGTTAACATTCGGGATATCGACACCCGTCTCGATAATGCTCGTACTGACCAGTACATCGTACTCCCCGTCAAGGAAATCGAGGATCGTTTTCTCCAGCTCCTGCTCACCCATCTGACCATGGGCAACCGTAACACGGGCATCCGGTATCATCATCGAGATTTGATCGGCAATTTGCGTAATCCCTTGAACACGGTTGTAGAGGTAATACACTTGACCTTCACGCGCTAACTCCCGCTCAATCGCTTCACGAACCAGTGTCGGGCCATATTCGACCACATAGGTCTGGACAGGGAAACGATTCTCCGGCGGCGTTTCAATAACGGACAAGTCCCGAACACCGAGCATGGACATATGCAGCGTTCTTGGAATCGGCGTTGCCGTCAGTGTCAGCACATCGACATTCGTCTTGAGCCGCTTCAGCTTCTCTTTGTGAGACACACCAAACCGCTGCTCCTCATCGACAATCAGCAGGCCAAGATCCTTGAACTGCACGTCTTGCGACAGTAACCTATGCGTTCCGATGACAACGTCAACTGTCCCTTTTTTGACACCCTTCATTACTTCCGTCTGCTCTTTCTTCGAGCGGAAACGGCTGAGCACCTTCACATTAAACGGATAGCCTGAGAAGCGCTCGCGGAATGTCTCGTAGTGCTGCTGCGCCAAAATTGTCGTTGGCACCAAGACAGCAACCTGCTTCCCGTCAATAGCTGCCTTAAAGGCCGCTCGAACGGCAACCTCGGTCTTCCCGTACCCAACGTCGCCGCAAAGCAAGCGATCCATCGGACGTGATTTCTCCATGTCGTTCTTAATTTCTTCGATCGCACGAAGCTGATCCCGCGTTTCATCGTAAGGGAACATCGCTTCGAACTCGTTTTGATAGGAGCTGTCTTTGCTAAATCCATAACCTGTCGTAGACTGTCGTTCAGCGTAAAGCTTAATCAGCTCGTCGGCAATATCCTTAACGGATGCCCTTGCCTTGCTCTTCACTCTGGCCCAATCGGCTCCGCCAAGCTTATAAACCTTCGGCTCCTTCTCTTCGGAACCTACATATTTCTGAATCAGATCAATCTGGTCAATCGGCACAGACAGTTTATCGCCGCCGGCATACATGATATGCAGATAATCTTTATGAATACCGCCCACTTCGAGCGTACCTATACCGACGTATTTCCCGATCCCATGGTTCACATGAACAACGTAGTCGCCAATTTTAAGCTCTTGATAGCTTTTGATCCGCTCGGCGTTCTCCAGCTTCTTCTCGACCTTACGGGCTTTGCGCTGCTTCTGTGTGAAAATCTCGCCTTCTGTAATGACAACCAAATGAATCGAAGGCAATTCAAACCCTGTTTGCAGATTCCCATCTACAATTTCAGGCACGTCGATCTGGTAGTCGTTCAGAACACGCCTCACCCGTTCGGCACGTTCTTCGCCGTTGGCGAGGAGAATGACATTAGCCCCGTTTTTCTTCCAGCGCTCCATCTCCGCTTTGAGCAGATTCATCTGCCCATGGAAATTCTGCATAACGCGACTGACGAAGTTCACGATATTTTGCGGTTGAATCCCAACGACCTGGCGCAGAAATAGAGATAAATATAACGTTGGAAACGGTCTGCGATGCAGCAGCGTTTCGTACGTTTTGGACAGCACAAAAGCCGGCAAGCTCTTCCCCTCTGTCAGCGCATGCATCATCCACTCTGCCTCGTCGCGTTCGAGCTGCTTCGCGGTCTCCAGCAAACGAGCCGGTTCGTCGATAATCAGCACAGCATCCTTAGGCATGTAGTCTATGAGGGTCTGTCTTTCCGTATATAAAAGAGAAATATATTTATAAATACCTGGGAACGTCTGCCCTTCACGGAGCCGTTCGATATCATGTCCGATCCCTTCGAGCAGCTTGTCTTTGGCTGTCCGGTCGGTCATTTTCTCCAGCTGAGCCTGTAAAAGCTCATACGCATGCTGCGCAGCAGCTTGTAATCGCTTTCTATCCGCTTGAATCTCACGGCAGGGAGGAATCGTAATCGACTCTAATTTATCTATTGACCGCTGGTCACTTACATCAAAAGTACGAATAGAGTCAACATCGACATCAAAAAGTTCAATTCGGATCGCATATTCCGACGTCAACGGAAACAAATCCAAAATGCCGCCGCGAACGCTCATCTCCCCTTTGGTCTCAACCCGCTCCACGCGTTCGTAGCCCAAATTGGATAACGTGCTGAGGAGCTCATCCAGTTGAACGGTATCCCCAACCTTAACGGTTATTCGGGATTCCTCGAAAACTTGCTTAACCGGTAGTAATCTGCGCACTCCTGCGAACGGAGCAATCACAATTCCGCGGTAACCGCCTGCCAGCTTAGTGAGCACATCAATGCGCTGTGCCAGCATCTCTGGGCTGGATGCTGCTTCCTCCGCTGTCAGAAGCTCTTGCGACGGATAGAGTAGAACATCATCGGATGATAGGCATTCTAGCAAATCCTCCGCTATCTTTTGAGCGGCAAACATATTATGAGTAACAATGAATAGCGGGCGCGTTAGCTCTCGCGCAAGAGTTGCGATCATCACTTGCTTGGAGGAACCGGTAAGTCCGGCAACGAGCTGCTCTTTCATCTCGGACCTGATGCCTGACACGATCGTTTGAAAGTCGGTATCCGCAGAAAAAGCCTGAATTAAAGCTTGCAAACAAGTACACTCCTCTCACAAAAAGAAGCCTTGGCACACTTGCCTCGGCTATTAACTCTTCATCTTCATCAAATTCATTCAGCGAAAACATCATGTTACTGCAGTGGACTTGCCAGCAGGGACAGCTCTGGATTGGCCTCCAGCGCCTCGCGGCAGTAGTCGCAAACAACCCTAACCGTAACATCACCATTCGTGTTATACGATATTATATCTCTACGCTCATCAGGGGTCAAGAAATGGAAGCCCAGTTGCTGCTCCGTTATGGCTTGATTAATTTCCCCGACAAAGGTATGACAATGCCTGCAAATGTACTTAATCATATATGTATGCCTCCTTCGACGATTCGATTACATCCTAGTATGACCATTCTCCGGAGAAATTAGCCGAATGTACCATTGTCATTTTCGAATAAGGACCATGCATATTATGTTTTTAAGACAAGCGATTCTTGCTTATTTATTAAATTTGCCCATCGTCTTCTCGAAAGGCTCATCCAGGCACGACAACATCGCTTCGCAGGTCAGATCCAGCACGTCATCCAGCGACTTCATCTCTTCCTTGGAAAAGTTGGCTAAGACATAATCGGCGATATTATAGCCAGGAGCAGGTCGGTTCACGCCTACGCGAATGCGGTTGAAGCTTTGTGTCCCGGCATGCTGAATAATGGACTTAATCCCGTTGTGGCCGCCTGCACTCCCTTGATAGCGAAGCCTGATCTGCCCGTAAGGCGTATCCATATCATCATAAATAATGACGACATCCTCCACCTTCGCTTTATAAAAGTCCAAGATCGCTCTCATCGATTCACCTGAAAGATTCATATACGTCATCGGCTTCAGCAAAAATACTTTCGTGCCGTTCACGTTCCCCTCTCCCAGCAGTCCCTTACCCTTATTTTGAAAAGAGTTGATTCCCCATTTGGCGGCAAAACGATCTATGGCCATGAACCCAACATTATGCCGATTCATCTCATATTGCTTTCCCGGGTTACCCAGTCCAATAAAACATTTCATTTTCTTCCAGTTCCTCCTAGCCGTTTACTAAAAAATCCTTGGCGTAACCTGCATCTTAAGGTTATTGTTTACCTATATGTTACTAAAATGAACCATAAAATTCATAACTGCGGGTGAAACAGCGAATATGTATCTAAACGGTCAACAACTTACAAGCGATCATCATTTTCAAGATCATATAGATGCCGGTATTCCCGTCCAAGTATACTATCAAAATCTACATAAGGATATAGGCTATATTGAATTTTACAGCCCTCATTTTATTAAAATTAATAATACGTTTTATAACAGAAATACGCACTTTATTGTTTCCAGGCCTGGGTATTAGCGGAAGGAAGAGGAAAAATAAAGGATACCCTTTGCGCATCGGCGAGGGTACCCTTCTTTAAGTCTATACGGTCTGCTCTTCTTTCGCTTCCTCACTAGCCTCGCTTGGCTTATCCTCTTTGCCCTGAGCAGCAACTTCCTCAGGAGCCTCTTTCTGAGGCGCCAGAATGGTGAGAACAAGCTCGCTCGGATCAGACTTCACTTCAATCTTCCCCGGCACGTTGAGTTCACTGACCAGCATATTCTCTCCGATTCCTACTTTCGAAATATCCACAGCGATGGAAGCCGGTATTTCGTTCGGCAAACAGCGGATTTCCAGCTCATGCAATTGAATCTGCAAAATACCGCCCTCTTTGGCCCCCACGGCTTCCCCGATGAATTCCAGGGTAACCACCGTTTTGACCGGCTCATCCATATTGATTTGATGGAAGTCAACATGGAGCAGCTCCCGGTTCAGCGGGTTACGCTGTATTTCATTGATCATGACCGGCTGCTTGCCGCTGCCGTCCGGCATCTCCAGCTCAATAACGGCGTGCGGGCTTTTGCGAAGCAGCGCCACTAATTCCTTCTGGTCGACGGTAATGACCGTTGCAGCCACCTTTTTGCCGTATACGACCGCAGGCACCTTGCCTTTTACACGCAGTTGTTTAATATCGTTTTTCGTTGTGTCCTTGCGGGCTTCCGCTTTCAGTGACAATGCCATATGAAAAAGAACCTCCTAAGAATTTTGCTCAGCACATTTACTTTCGTAAACGACGCCAAGTGGGTAACAGCTAGTTCATAGCGTACCCATCCTTAAGAGATTCCATCCAAATTCCCCCTTGCAAGGGAAATTTAACGTTTTCCTATTCTTTTTTTGCTTTGTTTTCTTTCTTTGCTTTCATCCGGCCTTTGATTTTATCCGCATATCCCGGTTTGTTCGTTTGTCTTTCCCGCGCGATAGCCAGATCCCCATCGTTCACGGCATGTGTAATCGTCGAGCCTGCGACAACGTACGCACCATTGCCGATTTTCACAGGAGCAATCAAGTTCACATTACTGCCTACGAACGCATCGTTCCCGATTTCCGTTATATTCTTGTTGAATCCATCGTAGTTCACTGTAATCGCGCCGCAGCCAATGTTCACGTTCGTGCCGACAATCGCGTCACCTACATAGCTTAAATGAGATACTTTCGAACCGTCGCCAAGCTTCGCATTCTTGATTTCGACGAAGTCGCCAATCTTCACTTGCTTCCCTATATCCGCTCCAGGCCTCAAATAAGCGAAAGGCCCAACGCTAGCTTCATTATCCACATAGGCCTCTTGCAGCACGGATTGCTTAATCGTAACGTTATCCTTCACAACAGAGTCGATAATCTCGGTTTGAGGTCCGATCGTACACTGCTCACCAATGATTGTTTTCCCGCGCAAAATAGTACCTGGCAGCAGAACGGTGTCCGCTCCGATCACAACATCTTTCTCAATGTACGTGTTGGCAGGATCAATAATCGTAACCCCGTTCAGCATGTGTTCACGGTTAATGCGCGCTTTGAACAAGCGTTCTGCTTCCGCTAGCGCAACACGATCGTTCACCCCGATAGATTCCGCAGCATCCGCCATACAGTACCCTTGCACAGTTTCCCCTGCACCCGTCATGATACCGATGACATCCGTCAAGTAATATTCATTCTGAGCATTGTTGTTTGTGACAGAGCTCAGCGCTTTGAAGAGCTTCCGGTTATCGAAAATGTACGTACCCGTATTAATCTCCTGAACAGCCGCTTCCTCGGTATTGCAGTCCTTCTGTTCGACTATTCGCGCAACTCTGCCATCTTCACCGCGAATAACACGACCATAGCCTTGCGGCTCATCGAGATTCGCAGTCAGGATTGTAGCCGACGCGCCCGAACGCTGATGAAGTTCAATCGTATTCTTAAGCGTTACATCTGAGATCAGTGGCGTATCTCCGCAAATGACAACCGTCATCCCGTCTTCGTCGCCTAGTAACTCCTTTGCTTGCAGCACCGCATGACCCGTCCCGCACTGTTGCTCCTGCAGCGCATACTCAACTTGATCTCCAAGATAGCTCTGTACCGCTTCTGCTCCATATCCCACAATAACCATAGTTCTTGTTACATCTATTTGCCGAAGTGTATCTACAACATGCCCTACCATCGGTTTGCCTGCAACTGGATGAAGCACCTTATACAGCTTCGATTTCATTCGTTTACCTTGTCCTGCCGCTAACACAATCGCCATGAGCTTCAAAGACTATCCAACCCCTTTATTATAAATAGCTGTATGATTTACGCCTAAATAATGTAGTTAACAGTTCTTTACCAAATATAGCATCAAAGCCACCCAAAAGAAAAGAGAGCCCTGATGGGCCCCCTCAATTAATATACGTTATGCACCTTCTTCAATAACCTCTTCTTCTACCGCTGCACGGTCGTATTCAGCTAATACGGCAGCTTGAATTTTCTCGCGGGTAGTAGAAGAAATTGGATGAGCGATATCTCGAAACTCCCCATCCGGAGTCCGTTTGCTTGGCATAGCCACGAACATACCGTTATTCCCATCGATAACACGTATGTCGTGTACTACGAACTCATTATCGATAGTTATGGAAGCAATTGCCTTCATCCTCCCCTCGGAGTTGACCCGGCGGAGCCTTACATCTGTAATTTGCACTTGTGTTCACCACCTTTTTCCATCTCTGAGACTTGGGTGTAATATTCCACATCGTTGTGCAAATTCCTTCTTATTTTTTTGAAATTTTCGATAATTTTATACAATCTTAATGTTACTGTTAAATTTCGACAGGAATCACAGCAATTACCTCTATTTCGACAAAAACATCACGTGGTAATCTGGCCACTTCGACAGTCGATCTAGCCGGTTTGTGTTCACCAAAATAGGCGCCATAGATTTCATTCAGCTCAGCGAACTGATTCATATCCTTCAAGAAAACGGTCGCTTTCACAACTTGACCAAAAGATGTGCCCGCTGCTTCCAACACGCCTTTCAAATTTGCAAACACTTGATGTGCTTGCTCCTTAATGCCGCCCTCTACGATTTGTCCATCCAAACCGAGCGGGATTTGTCCCGAAGTAAACAGCAAGTTTCCTAGCTTAACGGCTTGCGAGTAAGGTCCGATTGCAGCAGGCGCTGCTGTTGTTGAAATGAATTCCATCGTTTTACGCGTCTCCTTTTTTACTATCAAAATAATTACCTGGTTCTACCGTGATTTGCTTAGTCTTGGAATCTACGCCAAACAGTCGGGCCAGCGATACGTATTGATCTACTAAACGCTCTTCCACTTCAACAGATTCCATGAAGACGCCAACCCCTTGGACTGAGGCCTTGAATTCCGCCAGCAAATCCATCATGCCGTGAATGGTTCCGCCAACATGCATGAAATCGTCGATGATAAGCACCTTGGATTCCTCTTTCAGAGCGCGTCTTGCGAGCGACATGGTCTGAATACGCTTGTTCGAGCCCGAAACATAGTTAATGCTTACGGCCGAACCTTCTGTTACCCGACTATCCCTGCGAACGATAACAACGGGTAAATTCATATAAGTAGCCGTCGCGTACGCGAGCGGAATGCCTTTCGTTTCTACGGTCATAATCACATCGATATCACGCCCTGCGAACGCAGATGCAAAGGTTTTGCCTATTTCATTTAAATACTGGGGCTGCCCCATAATATCGGACATATATAAATAACCGCCAGGCAGGATCCGTTCAGGCTGCTGCAACTGCAAGCAGAGCTGCCCTATGAACTTCAATGAGGTTTCCTTTGGTACCTTCGGTGAAAACTTCACACCGCCGGCCGCGCCCGCAAGCGTTTGCAGCTCGCCGAGTCCTTCTTCTTCAAAAACTTCTTTAATAATCGCCAAATCCTCACTGATCGAGGACTTCGCTGAGTTGTAACGCTCGGCAAAAGTCGTTAAAGGAATTAACGAATGGGGGCGAAATAACAAGTATTGCGTCATTTCTACCAGCCTAGCGCTCCTTTTCAACTTTTTCATCGCACTACCCCCCAAAAATCCGAATAATATAAAGAAAATATACCACTTTTATACGTATTTATTCAAGCTTCACATGAAAATTAACTTAACATATACCTAACATAATACTAACACGAAGGAAAACACTCCTCGGTGAGGGGACATTTCCGCAAAAAAGCGCCGCCTAGGCAGGAGCCTGACGGCTTATCTTTGTTGCTTTATGAGACAACGAGACAACTTCCAGTAGATTAAGCGCTGTCCCTTTATCCACTCCGTTAAAAAAGAGCCCTTTCTGGGCTCCTTGCACACAACTTCACTATGCTAGGTCAACATCCGAACCGCATAAACATCCTTACAGAAGCCTCGAAGCCCATTATATATACGGGGCACCTTCGCTTCCTTGGAGACAAGTCCGAACACCGTTGGTCCGCTTCCGGACATTAAAACACCATCTGCACCGAGACGCTGCATGCAATCTTTCAGTTGCCTAACCTCCGGGTAGAGGTCCAGCGTCACTTCCTCCAGCACGTTGCCGAGGTTTCCGCAGAGCTGATCAAACTGCTTCTCACGAATCGCCTTCAGCACATTCTCTGTTGAAGGGTGATTCTTGATCTCACGGGCGTTCAGCTTGCCGTAGATTTCCGATGTGGACACATTGATGGGAGGCTTGGCCAAAACAACCCAACATTGCGGCGGCGAGACGATCGGCTCCAGCTTTTCTCCGCGTCCTCTGGCGACAGCCGTTCCTCCCGTTACACAAAAAGGCACATCCGATCCAAGCTCAGCGCCAAGCACCTGCAGCTCCTCCATAGGGATGTTTAAATTCCAAAGTCGATTCAAACCCCTAAGCGTTGCTGCCGCGTCACTGCTGCCCCCTGCAAGTCCTGCAGCCACGGGGATCTTTTTATCCAAATGAATGTAGACGCCTTGTTTGACGTCATAGCGATCCTTGATAAGCCGCGCAGCCTGAAAGGCCAAGTTCTTCTCATCTAACGGAATATAGCCAGCTTGGCTGGAAATAATGATCGTATCCCGTGAAAGCTCCTGCATCTCAATCCGGTCGGCCAGGTCGACCATGGTCATGACCATCTCAACTTCATGATAACCATCTGATCTTTTATGTAAAACATCTAAGGATAAATTAATTTTAGCCGGTGCTTTTTCAAAAATCTTCATCAGGACTCACCTTCTTTTGCTCGTTTGCCATTCAAATATTATAACAAAAGCGCAAAAAAAAAGCTAAAGCATTCGCTTTAGCTGTAGTAGGGACGCCGTTCGCCTTGCGCCGCTTGAGGAGACGTTGATGATATGGGATTCCAGCCCGCTTGTGACTGCCCGCTTGGCGTAGACGAGGCATACATGTTTTGGGAATTAGAAGATGTATAGGAAGGTGTAAAGGTCGCCGTTTGCTGTCCGTAGTGCTGTGGCGTCTGTACAACCCGTTGGTTATACATTGGCGCTTGTGCGTAGCTAGGCTGTGTGAAGCTATTCTGACCGTATGATGCTTGCGTAACAGGCTGTGCAGAGGCTGTATACTGCTTCGCCAGCTGTTCCTCCGCAATCTGAATAGCTCGCTTCACCATATTCCCTGCATCTTTGGTGCGGATTCCTTCCCAACCCTCGCGCTGAACAACATCATAAAATCCAAGATCCTTCGCTAACTCATTTTTAAAGCTTTCCGACATAACACCTCTTCTGCGACTCATCAAAAAACCTCCTTTTCCTGAGCTTAGCACGAGCTTCTGTGAAACAAAGCTGGCAGCGTAAGCGTAAAGTAAAGTTAGTATGCCCAGTCGCAGCAGGTCCATTCAAATGCAAAAACAGACCCTAGGGTCTGTTCATTATAGAAACTTATTAAGCTTAATGTTGGATATAGGTGATACGAACCTGACCATCATCATTACATACCGTAACCTCAACAGATTCGGTAAGAATGTCGGCGTAGCTGTATGACACTCGTTTAAAGGCGTGTGATTCTTGGTCAAGCTTCACGATAAACACAGAAGGGTAGGTTTCTTCTAAAACACCGGAACGTTCGACAGTCTTTCGACGGCCACCATTCGCTCTCAACATGATCTTCTGCCCGACGTGGGGCTCCAAACTGCGTTTGATTTCCAACAGCGCATTTTTTGCCATTGTCAACTACCACCTCTTTCCTTGTTAATTATAACCCATTCTGACAAGCATGTCAAACAGGGTCAAATATTATATCAGCACCATAATCCAGTTGTCAACGGCATTTTCACCTATTTACCGAATTCCCCATTGTACAGGTTGTCTCCAAAGTTCGCAAATTATTCACACTTTTCCAAATAAAAAAGAACACTCCTCCACCGCCCTCTCTTAAGAGAGAAGCAGCAGGCAAGTGTCCATGAAAGAAAACCATGTATGATCAAGCAATTACGCATGCTCATCTGTATGTTGAATACCGGGAACGCCCATTCGGTAGCTCCCTCTTGTCTCCACACCACCCAAACCATCAAGCCCGGTCACCGTCAAATCCATAATATCCAACATGGATATCGTTTCCTTCACGGAGGTATAGGATAACTTTGCAGCGATGCACAGCGGGTCTAATGCGTGGATGAGTATGCGCGCAGGCGAACTCGCGAAATTCGCCCCAGCCCGAAGCAACGCCTCAAAATGAGACTGGCAAGCTCCAGCCACGACAATCATCGCATCACGATTGCGTTCATACTGCCGCGCTACTTGAACAGCGTTCACAAAGTTCTGTGAATTCTTATAGCTAGACAAACCGCCTGGTCCAGCGGCTTTACGATGCTTAAGTATTCCGTCATGACCCGTGATGACGACAATATCCGGCTTAATTTGTGGAAGCAGCCGGTGGAGAGCTTCGGCCATCTGGGCCTCAGGAATATAGAAACCCTCAGCGGGCACGCGAAGTTCTCCATAGAGCAGCATGCTCTTACGTAGATAGGTCGGATCCCCGTCCAAGTGCAGCACTTTACCCGGGACTTCGAAATATCCCGCGTTCACTTTCTGATTATGGGCAACCGAGAGTTGATTTTTCTCCTGGAGCTGCACTTGGGCAACCGCCAGCCTCCGCAGTGACTCGCGAAATTCCGGCGAACTCGACCTAGGGTGGTCCATCGTCTCTGTCGGGTTCGTCAGTGTTAAGTCTACTAAAGGCGCATCTGCAAGCAGCCGGTAATCGACGCCGCGCAGGACAGCCTTCAATTGATCGATACGTTCAATCTTAAACATGACGTCGCCGCCATAGGATTTACGGGTTACAAAATCACCTTGCCTCATCGCACAAATCCCCTCCATGGGTTATCCTATGGCAGGGCTGGGCATTTGGTGCGGGTTATTTGCATCCGTGCGCGCGAAGCGCAGTCGACAAGCGCGCGAATTCTTCCATGCTGAGCGTCTCGCCGCGGCGCGAAGGCTCGATGTTGATAGTCTGGAGCAGAGCTTCCAGCTCCGGTTTGTTTTCTTTGGTAAAGAACCGCGCAGCCAGGTTGTTGTATAAGGTTTTGCGACGTTGGACGAAAGAAGCCTGGACGACGGTGAAGAAGAAGTCCACGTCCGCCACTTCGACCGGCGGGGTTTTGCGCACACGCAGCCGGATGACGGCAGAGTCAACGTTCGGCTGCGGCACAAAGACGGTGCGCGGCACGATCGTGACAAGCTCCGGCTCGCAGTGGAACTGCACGGCAATGCTGAGGCTGCCGTAATCTTTGGTGCCCGGGCGGGCCGCCATGCGGTCGGCAACCTCTTTTTGAATCATCACGACGATGTTCTCCAGGGGAAGCTTCTCTTCGAGAAGCTTCATAATAATCGGCGTCGTGATGTAGTACGGCAGATTGGCGACGACACTGACGCCATCAAGCCCGTCAAAATGCTGCCGGAACAATGCCGGCAGGTCGGTCTTCAAAATATCGCCATGCACGACACTCGCATGGGGATAAGGCTCTAGCGTCTCTTCTAGGATAGGCAGGAGACGCTGATCGATCTCCACGGCCAAGACGCGCCCTGCGAGCTTGGCCAGCTGCTGGGTGAGCGCCCCGATGCCAGGGCCGACTTCCAGCGCGCCTTTGTTAGGCCCAAGCTCAGCAGCCGAAACGATCTTGCTCAGGATGTTCTGGTCAATCAAGAAGTTCTGACCCAAACTCTTTTTGAGCACAAGATTGTGCTTTTTAATCATTTGTTTCGTCTTACTAGGTGTTGCGACATCTTCTGCTGTTACAATCACTTCGTTGCCGGGTATAGTCATTTTGTAGCCCTCTTTTATCTATAGGTTCTGAATTCCACTATATTTCACGATAACTGCGGTTCCAGCTGCTCCAAGGCAGCTTCAAATTCCTCACGCGAGATCTGGAACATCGCACATCGCTTATAAAATTGTTTGCCATTGCAGTAACCGATGCCAAGCGCGTTGCCAACGACAAGTCGGCGGGAGGCTGCCTCCGGATGAACGATCAGACCGGCGGCTATGAGATCCTCCATGGTAAGCTGTGACACAGCCCCGTCGTACTCTGTCCGCAGGTTCTGGAGCGCTTCCCGGACAATCTCCGGCGCTGCGTTCTCCACGCCAATGTCGCCTTTATACTCAGCCTGCTGCTGCGTGATAAAAGCATGCTTGCAGCCTGGCACCTTGGCCGCCACAATCTTCCGAATCCGTTCACCTGCGTGATCCGGATCCGTAAAAATAATGACGCCTCTGCGCTGCTGCGCGAGGGCTATTCGCTTCAATACGGCTTGCCCGATGGCGGAGCCGCCTGTCTCTATCGTATCCGCCTCGACAGCTCGGCGAATAGCTGCCGTGTCGTCCTTGCCTTCGACGACAATGACTTCTTTAATCATAATCGGTTCCCTTCCCAGTACGCAGAAAAAGAAGAGGGGTTCCCTCTTCTTTCGCCCAGGCTGCTTGCCTGGCAACGTATATTGACATTGTTCCCGCTGAAATAGACGTTTACACGTTAATTTTCAGACGGCTTTTTCGGTCCTACAACATAGACCGTGTACCCTTGCTTCGTTCCGAATTTATTGGCGTAACCATGATCTTCAAAGTAGACATCGATCATTTGGCCTTTCACACCGCTACCGATATCTTCAGCACGACGGAAGCCAACACCCTCAATGTAAACCCACCATCCCAGTGGGATAACTTTCGGATCGACCGCAATCGTTCTGCCCTCAGTAACCGTAGTTCCTGTATACGTCTTACCGTACCCAGGAGAACCTTCGGATTTCCCTGTTGAATCGGCTCCCGCTGAATAAGCCGTGAGCTTCACATTCTTCAAGATTTGTTTATACCCGAATGTTACACCATTCTTAGAAACCTCATCCACACTAGGGGATGATGCCGATAGAACAACAACGGGATTCTTCGTGCCAACCGACACGACTTTCTTAATGCTTTGTTCCTGTACTTCTTGACCTACAACAGCTTCAGCAATTAACATGCCATCTTCGTAAGTCTTTTCTTTCTTTTTCAGAAGTACGCCCTCTTTACCTTCTTGAACGACCTGCTCTTTACCCTTAAGCAGCGATGCATCACTTTTCTTCTCCGTGTCGAATGCGATCGGCTCTGTTACTTCTTCCGTCTCTTTTTTCACACGGACGATTTTGATCTCATCGCCTGTGCTTAAAGAGGATGTCGGTTCGGGAGTCAGCTTATCGTGCTCCCCAAGTGCAATATGTAAACGTTGCAATGCACTTTCAACCGTTCTTGCAGTTGTGTAAACAGTGGTGGTCTTTCCATCAGCAGTCAATTGAATTGGAGAAGCGTGCTCGATGACGAATTTGTCCCCACCCTTGATTGTAGCTGTAGGGTCTGCAGATATTTCATCGTGTTCACCAATCGTTATGGCTTGTTCATCCAGTAGGCGTTGCAGGACCCATTGCTTCGTATGCACAACGGTTTCTTGTCCATTCACAACCACGGATACGCTCTTGGTAGCCGTACCGTACAACAACACCAAAAACATGAAAGTCATTGCGATTGAGATTATAGCCAGGCTTAAAATCAAACGCAAGTTTTCATGCTTCCATCGCAATGCGAAGGACATGCTGGATGATCGTTTTACATGGGTCTCGCTAAAAGAGATACTGCCCACTTCTTCGGTCCTCCTTCAAAGCCTCGCCGCCAGGTTACAGCATGATTAAATTTGACGCGACTAAGGTTTTTAATTTAACTTAACGTGTCGTCCATCGGCAGCTGCTTAGAAACGGCTGCATTCTGGTCGTCCCGCCCCGCTTTGCTATTCATCATCCTTTGAGTTCCGGGCTACGATTAGTCGTCCGAAGTAGTTATAAGTCCTTATGGGGACAAAAAGCCAGCAAGAAGAGGACTCTTCTCGCTGGCTTAGTTTGCATAGTAAAATACACAAATAGCACGCACGACAATCGTTACCTCTCTTACGCTTACGAGGTTAGCTGACGGATTCGGACGTGAGAGTCGCCCTACTCAGACGTAAACTTCCGTTAACGTCCAAGATTCACCCCTGTTACTCACTCTGTTCACTTCGTCAGCGATACCGCTTTATAAGCTTACAGTGGTTCCCCCGTTCCCATAATTGGAACTCAGCGAATGGAAAAATGGCAAATTGGTTATTAAGTTATTATGAAAAGTATATTACGCTGTTAATCTCTGCCTGTAAAGGGATTAACACCTACTAAAAAGGGCTAAATCAATTAAAAATAGCTTATTTTCGAAATAAAAGCACTTTTTATCTACATTTATCTCACTATAACGTACGATTACTAAGTTTCTTCGCGTTTTCACTCTTAAACTAGGCTTCCAAACTAAATTTGTTTATAATTATCAGGTATGAAACCTATGTTTAAATTCCAATAATTAGATATTTAGGGAGGCACTGAGATGGGGCCCATATTACAAGTCGACTCTTTATTCGGGGGATATTTACCAAATAAACCTGTTCTTCATGACCTCACATTTTCGATCCGTCAGGGTGAAATGATGGGGTTGATCGGACTGAATGGCGCAGGAAAAAGTACAACCATCAAGAACATTCTTGGTCTGCTTCAACCGCAAAGGGGTTCAATCCGAATTAACGGCTTGACGCTAGCCGAAGATCCGCTGCCTTACCGTGCCACTTATGCTTATGTACCCGAAAGTCCAGAGCTATATGAAGAGCTTACAATTCGGGAACACCTGGAGTTAACCGCCATGGCATACGGCTTATCGAGAGAAGACTATCTCTCCCGTTCACAAGCGCTTCTGGAGCAGTTTCACATGCAGGACAAGCTCAACTCCTTCGCAAGCCATCTATCCAAAGGAATGAAGCAAAAGGTCATGATCATGAATGCGTTCTTGATCGAACCTTCTCTCTACATCATTGATGAACCTTTTCTCGGGCTCGATCCGTTAGCAATCCGTTCATTACTGGAGTTAATGGTCAAAATGAAGCGACATGGCGCGTCATTCCTCATATCCTCGCATATTTTGTCTACGATTGAAAAATATTGCGATAACTATGTCGTCCTTCACAAAGGACATATGGTCGCTCAAGGTGATTTAGTCGAATTACGTCAGCAAACTGGGCTCCAGCAAGCGTCACTGGACGACATCTTTTATAAGCTTGTAAAAGGAGAACTGGTATGAAGGCGATGGACATGGACACCCGTGCCCTATGGCAGAAGAGATTTGAACATTATATGAAGGAATCCATGGGCTACCTGCAGTATGCAGCGCGCAGCAACTTTTTTGGCTTCCTGTTATTTCTTGTCATCCTTTCTTCCTATTATTATGCAAAAATACTACAGCGCCTTCCGACAGATTATCCTTATCTGTGGATCGTCCTATTACTGCTTGTACCTTTGTTATCCTCAAGCCCGATTCGCACACTAGTAAGAAGTGCAGACCGTATGTTCCTAATGAGGATTGAACACCAGATGGGTCCTTACTTCCGTGGCGGATTCATGTACAGCTTAGTGCTGCAAGCATTTTGGACATTTCTGGCGTTGGTTGTACTATGGCCCTTGTATCATCACTGCCTCGGTCATGCCGAACAGCATTTCTTATGGATGCTTGCTTCGCTTCTATTAATGAAGGTAGCCAACTTATTGGCTAGTTGGCAAGAAAGCCGATTCACCCATGAGCGTGCGAGAAGGGCTTCCATCACCTTCCGCTGGATAGCAACAGCCGCTCTGATTTCTCTGCAATTTCTTACAAGCGTTCTCTGGGCCAGCGGTGCTGCTCTTGTACTTACATTGGCTTGGTTAACAGCTGCGCATTACATATCCAAATACTATATCGGGTGGGACTATCTCATAGCGAAGGAAAGGCAGCAGCAGGCACGGCTTTATGCCTTTTTCAACTGGTTCGTGGATGTACCGCAGTTGGGAACGCGAATAGCCCGCCGAAGCTGGATCAGCGGGGTCACAAGATTTATTCCTTTTAAACAGGATGCAGCTTATCTGTACCTATATATGAAAACATTTCTACGAACGGAGCTATTCGCGATGGTATTACGTATATCCTTACTGGGCACATTAGCCATCGCCGTTTCAAGCAGCAGCACAGCTCGACTTCTCATCTTCTTTATCGCTTTAGTCATTTCCATGGTTCAACTGACGCCACTTGAGCGTTCACACCGCTATACCTTTTGGCTTGACATGTACCCGCTCAACCGTCAGCTGAAAGCCGGCT
This sequence comes from Paenibacillus sp. J22R160, assembly GCF_059692135.1. Lineage (NCBI taxonomy): Bacteria > Bacillati > Bacillota > Bacilli > Caryophanales > Paenibacillaceae > Paenibacillus > Paenibacillus sp. J22R160. Next base: position 56,322 of record NZ_JCAUAU010000028.1, read on the forward strand.
CCTTGGCCTTCATCATCTGGTCAGCCTTACTGCTAGAATTATGTATGCTCTCGGTTCCGTTATTAATTCGATCTTCACCTATCTACATTGTCGTACCGCTCATCGGTTTCCTCTTTATCTCGCTCAGCTGCGGAGTCTTGCTTCGACGGAAATTTGCAAAGAACGCTTTACTTGAGACCTAATAAGGCGATAGCGTTGTTTGTCGTTATTTCTGCAAGCTCTTCCAGACTCAAGCCTTTAATTTCCGCGGCCGTTTCGGCTACCAACCGAACATAAGCCGATTCATTGCGTTTGCCGCGGAAAGGATGCGGGGTCAAGTAAGGAGCGTCCGTCTCAATTAGCAAGCGGTCCAAAGGAACCTGCGCCAGCACTTCCTTGGGCTGCCTTGCATTCTTGAAGGTAACAGGTCCCCCGAAGGAAATATGAAAATTCATATCCAAACATTGCTTTGCGGTCTCCCAGCTCCCCGAGAAACAATGCATAATCCCCCCGACATCTGCCGCTTTCTCTTCTTTTAGAATGGTCAAAATATCCTGATGCGCATCGCGATTATGAATCACTATCGGCATTTGAAGCTTTCTTGCTAATCTGATTTGCTCCCGAAACACCCGCTGCTGTACATCCTTAGGAGACTTATCCCAATAGTAATCCAGTCCGATTTCCCCGATTGCCACCACTTTCTCATGCTGACACAGCGATTCAATCCATTCCAAATCTCCTGGCATCATGTCAATTGCGTCTACAGGATGCCAACCTACTGTTGAGTAGATGAAATCGTATTTTTCGGCAAGTGCTATTGAACTAGGAATCGTCTCTCGATTAAAACCAACATTCACCATTCTTGTAACTCCTGCATCGTGAGCACGTTGTATGACCTCGTCTTGATCTTCCTTGAACTGTTCCGCATTTAAATGTGTGTGTGAGTCTGTTAGCATGTTCTTCTCCTTGCTTCCTCTTATGTATTATTCCTGCTCGCCTAGCATCTCCCATAATTCCGGATACGCCGAAGCATTCAACCGCTCCAACAGCTCCTCGGGGTAATAGACATGATGCTTACCCATTTGAAAACCGCTAATAGACTGAACAATCTCCGATCGATGGGTGATTTCGGTTAACGTTTCCTTATGATCCAAAAGCAGGATCGGCAAATTATCCTCCGTCTCCCCCGGTCTGTACACATCATAGGATTGATTCGACGGGAAATCAATTTCCATGTAGTAGATTGGATCGAAGCCAACCTCCGTCATTACTTTCTCCATAAGCTGAATGATACGCTGATTCGATTGATCAAAGGTACTGTATTTATACAGTTTGCGGTCCAAGAATCGCTTGCACATATCAGCAAGAATAGGATCCTTCTCGCTCATCCAAAACGTTAACATCGCCTGCATCACAGACTCGTCCAGAAGCAAATAATCTTCGAGTGAAATCTTATTCTGAATCAGGTGCAGGATGGGATCCGTCATAAAACCAAACGTATAGTTATCTTCATATAAATGTTTGGCGCGCGCAAAGATTTTGTGCAGCAGAATTTCCGCACTCCGCGTCACCGGATGGAAATAGACCTGCCAGTACATCTGATAGCGTGACATTAAATAATCTTCAACAGCATGCATACCGCTTTCTTTAACCACAATATGCCCACGATAAGGCCGAATAACACGGAGTATTCGCTCCAGATCGAACGTCCCGTAATTAACCCCAGTGAAATACGCATCTCTTAACAGATAATCCATCCGATCGGCGTCCAATTGAGACGACACTAGGCTTACTACAATTTCTTCATTGTAAGATTTGCAAATGACACCCGCCACTTTTTTTGGAAAATCAGGTGAAACCCGGCGCAATACTTGATTGACCTCCGTATCCCCAAGCACGATTTTACAAGACCAATCCTCATGCCGTGTTCCGAAAGCCTTCTCAATCGAATGGGAGAAAGGTCCATGCCCCAAATCGTGCAACAGCGCCGCACAAAGACAAATCAATCGCTCTTCTTTTGGCCAATCTTCATACTGATGGCGTTCGAATTGGGAAATAATTTTGCGTGTGATCTCATACACACCTAGCGAATGCGAGAATCTGCTGTGCTCGGCACCATGAAAAGTCAAATAAGAGGTGCCTAATTGCCGGATGCGGCGCAGCCTCTGGAACTCTCTCGTATTGATCAAATCCCAGATCGTGTTATCCTGCACGTAAATATATTTATGGACGGGATCTTTAAAAACCTTCTCTTCCTTCATTCAATCACAACCTCTCTTTATTAAAATTCTACATCCTTTCGACATTTCGCACCATCATATCGACATCGTTGTCGTAATTTGTCGAATTTACTAATACCAATTTTTCATTGTTTAAATCCTCATAATTGAATTGGTTAAATTCACCTTTTCTCGCATGTAATAGTAATATATTATTTACAAATCCTTATACCACTTGGTTTTTTCCATCTTTTTAGATGTGATCAGTTTTCAAAAAATTATTGCTTTCCAGTCCAAACTAGCGAAAATATGGTTGACTATTTTGGGAATGGTTGGTATCATTAGTTCAAGAGAGATGTCGAAACATGACGATATTGATAAAATTTTTATAAAATCGAAAGGGGTTTATATATATGATGAAATCTACGGGCATTGTAAGAAAAGTTGACGAATTGGGGCGTGTCGTTATTCCAATTGAACTTCGTCGTACACTGGGAATTGGCGAGAAAGACGCTCTGGAAATTTATGTAGATGGCGAGCGTATCATGCTTAAGAAATATGAGCCTGCTTGTATCTTCTGTGGCAACGCTGAAGGCGTCTCTTACTTTAAGGGAAAAATTGTTTGTCATATTTGTTTAGCAGAAATGCCAACACCTGTGACAAAATAAGAAAAATAGTATATAATAAGAAGTAGCACTTATCCTATTGGTAATTCTAACCTTTTTCATATCTCCTTTAATCTCTAACTTGTTGGCTTCGGTCACGGGTTAGAGATCTTTTTTTGTCCAGACTTCTCCCGGGGGGGCTACACCGCTCGCGCGCTTAGCGCTCGAGCAATGCATTGTAAACGTCCCGCTTGGAAATTCCGCGATCGCTCGCAACCTGCTTCATCGCTTCCTTCCGATCGCTGCCCTGCCCCTCATAGTGCTCGACATGCTCACCGAGCGACATCGCCTCCCACCAACTGTCGGCGGCTTCCTTCGCGGCCTCGGCCGACGCGCCTTCGGCGATCACGCAGTACTCCCCCTGCGGCGGGTGCTGCGTGAGATGCTCGAGGCACTCTGCAATCGTGCCCCGCAGAAACTCCTCGTACCGCTTCGTCAGCTCGCGGGCGAGACAAACCCGGCGCTCCGGCCCCCACACTTCCGCCATGCGGGTAAGTGTTTTCTCGACGCGGTGCGGCGATTCATAGAACAGCAACGTGTCCTGCACGTGCTGCAGCCCTTCCAGCACCTTCGTCTGATCCTTTTTCTCCCGGGGGAGAAATCCGACGAAGGCAAACCGCTCTGTCGGCAGGCCTGATGCAATCAGCGCCGACAGGGCCGCATTCGCGCCGGGAACAGGCACCACCGGCGCGCCCTGCTCTACGGCCATCCTCACCAGGTCATAACCTGGATCGGAGATGGCCGGCAGTCCCGCATCGCTGACAAGCGCGATGCTCTGCCCTTCAAGCAGCAAGCGGACGAGTTCGGGGCCGCTTGCCTGCTTGTTGTGTTCGTGATAGCTGACGAGTCGCGTAGCGATCTCGAAGTGCGTCAGCAGTTTGCGGGTTTGCCGCGTATCTTCCGCGGCAATCAGGTTCACTTCCTTTAGGATGCGAATCGCCCGAAAGGTCATGTCTTCAAGGTTGCCGATCGGTGTGGCAACCAGGTAGAGCGTACCCGAGGCGTTTCCGTCCTCGCGATAACTTTTTTGCACATTTAAGCCCACTGTTTGTCCCTCTTCACTTTAGTCATATGCTTCCATATACGCTAATATTTATTTTTACGAAAACTCTAAGGAAGCTCTGCCCCCGTAATAAATCTCCTTCAATTCTTTGCAGTACTCCTGATTCTCGTCATAAACGATTAGCGGAGGCAGCGTGCGAATTTCTGGTTTGCCATCCTTCATACCCTCTATCAGCACCATCATTGCCTCTTCCCCAGCGCGCGCATGCACATAGCGAATTCTTTTGGGCTCCAAGCGGTATTTCCTCATTAAAGTGACGATATCAACCAAGCGCGTTGCTCGGTGCACCATCGCCACTTTACCGCCTGCTTTAACAAGCTTCGCACACGCAGCAATCACATCTTCCAAATTACAGTGGATTTCATGACGCGCTGCGGCAAAATGCTCATTCACGTTCTGCTCGCCATTTGGAACAGGGAGATAGGGTGGATTGACTGTTACAGCATCGAATTGACCGTGGCCTAATGTTTCATGAATGGTCTTTAGATCACCTTGTATCATATGCAGCCTTTCGCCCAAATCATTCAGCAAAGCGTTGCGAACCGCCATATCCGCAAGACGCTCCTGAATTTCGACACCCCAGATGTCAGCCTTGGTTCGAGTAGAAAGGAGCAGAGGCACGACCCCGTTGCCTGTGCATAAATCGATAACTCGCCCCTTCGGCGGCAAACTGCAAAATCGGCCAAGCAGGACAGCATCCATCGAAAAGCTGAACACTTCCTCGCTTTGAATAATTTTTAAATCATACGTTAATAAATCATCAATTCTCTCAGTCGGTCGTAAAGGCACCATACGCAGTTCTTCATTTCCTTTCTAGTTCTCGCTCATCTATGGAAAAAAACCGTAAGGCATAAACCCCTACGGTCAAACACACTTATTTATTTAAAAAGGATAAGCAAAACAAACAATCTCCCTCGGTCCGAAGGTGTCCATAATACACATTGCATATGTGAAATCCTTCATTGTACAAGCGGGTCAAATTATCATATCCGGCTCCTGGTAACGAAACCGTTTCCTCTGCCTCTCCGACAGGCTGTTCAACAGTCGTCTCCTCTTGTCGAATAAGCTTGCGCAGCTGCTGATTTTCTATGCTTAGTCTCTTATTTTCTTCGATGAGTATAATGATTTGTTTCTTCAAGGCACCCAACTCGGCATAAGTGGCACCCATTCGTTCTTCGATCCCATCTATTTGTCCAAAAATATCCTGTTTATCCACGCTTTCACCTCTAGTGCCATGTATGCTTACTGGCCAGCGCCTCCTTGGATCCTTTGCCGCTACTCTTGTTCAACTACATCATCGAAAGGTAAATCAAGTGCTTTACCAAGGTCGAATAATTGAACCTTTGCGGTACGCTCACTGATATTTAACCCTAGTACCTTACCATTACCAAAAGAAGTGATCACATGCCTACCAACAGTTGGCAGAGAGTCCTTCGCACTTTCATAATTATCATGTTCGTACTTCAAGCAGCACATTAACCGGCCGCATAAACCCGAAATCTTCGTCGGATTAAGCGATAAGTTCTGATCTTTGGCCATCTTGATGGATACCGGCTCAAAATCACCCAAAAACGATGAACAGCATAAAATCCGCCCACACGGACCAATACCGCCTAACATCTTCGCTTCGTCCCGCACACCAATTTGACGCAGTTCGATTCTTGTCCGGAAAATACTCGCCAAATCTTTCACGAGTTCACGGAAATCAACGCGCCCCTCAGCTGTAAAATAAAAAATAATTTTATTGCGGTCAAAGGTATACTCTACGTCCACAAGTTTCATCTTAAGACTATGATCTCTAATTTTGTCGTGGCACGTTTGGAATGCATCCTTGGCTGCTTTTTTGTTCTCTTCAACCAAATCAGCATCCGAATCATCCGCGATGCGAATGACCTTTTTAAGCGGAAGAACGACATCATTTTCTTTGACGATCTTCTTGCCTACTACTACCTTGCCGTATTCCACACCGCGAGCGGTTTCAACAATAACAGCACTTTCTTGCTCAATCGGTAAATCGATTGGATCAAAATAATATATTTTACCCGCTTTTTTGAAGCGGACGCCTACAACAGAATACATCTTACACCCCCTGCATCTCCACGAGCATTTTCTCTATAACCAGCTGAGAGTTGGCGTTGAAGCGCAGTCGCTTTTGTAAATCTACGGCTTGCTCCATCATACGCACCCAGACTGAGACATCCCGACTGAACGCTAGGGAGCTCATCCAGTCTAGCTGGTCATTATATACAAGCCTGTCCCTGCGCTCAAGGCGCAGTTGCACCATATCTTTAAACCAGAGAATCAACAAGTCGAAAAGACTCGACATGTGTTCCGCAAGTTCTGTTTTCACAATTCGTTGCTGAACCGTAATCATAGAAGTAGGAAAACGTGTGAGCGTCTCCTTCGCTAATTGTAACATTACGGTTCTCATTTCTGCAAACCAATTCGCTCCGATTAGCTCCCTGGCTGCTTGTAATCCTGCTGTTAAATGGGCTGCAGGCTGTACAAGAGCAGCTGGAAAACCCTCTTCCAGCAGCGCCAGCACCATTTGCTCACGCGCCATCGGAGTGAATTGAATCCACTGTGCCCGCGATTGAATCGTCGGCAATAAGGCGTTTCCATTCTCCGTGATGAGAATAGCAACGACCCGAGAAGTCGGTTCTTCTAGGAATTTCAAAAGACTATTTGCTGCCTGTACGGTCATTTTCTCTGCATGATGCAGAATATATATTTTCGTTCCGGAAGCTGTAGCGCGATAAGCAAACTCCTTCTGAAGCTCCCGAATTTGCTCAATCTTAATCGAGGCCCCTTCAGGTGCAACGATATGCAGATCGGGATGATTGCTGTGCTCCACCTTGCGGCATTCCAAACACTCACCACAGGCATCATCCGTTCCGTGCTGACAATAAATCGCTTTCGCCAAGGCTATCGCCATTTCGGAACGCCCTGTCCCAACAGGCCCGCTAAATATATAGGCGTGAGACAGCTTGTCTTGTCGCAGCCCGTTCTGCAGTAGTTGCTTTGCCGCTGCTTGCCCCGGTATGGTTTGGAAGGACATTCGTTATGGCACCATCCTAAAATAACAAGTTGATCAACATGCCTCGGATCTCTCCGATTTTTTGCAAAATCTCAATGCGACCCTGCTCGCTCTCCAGTAGTTCATCCGCTAAAGAGAGGAGCTCCTGGTCGATTTCTTCCAAAAGCTTATATCGCTTCGAACGGCCGCGACGATCCCAGCCCTTCGTATCTCGTAAATGAACACCTCGGCGTGCCGTTTCCTCCAAGAATTGCCTAATCAGCAATTTATACTGGAGAAGCTCTCTCACGGTCATCGCCCGTGAGAGACGGTCACCTTGCAGCGTGATTTGCTGCACCATTTTGGACAATTGCTCCTGCGTATATTTCTCATCCTGCTGCTGCATAATGTCAGAGAAATTCCGGGGTGCCATCTGTGGCGGCGGGACGTTCTCATTCACTTTGACGTTCTTACCAATGGGCTGCCACCCCGGATTAATTTTCAAGACGCATCCATCCTTAATTAGGTCATCTATAATTTAGTAATGCTCGAAGCGTTCTACCGGCAATACGAATACCGCAGCTCCACCCACTTGCACTTCCACAGGGAAAGGAATATAAGAATCTGTCGTTCCTCCCATTGGAGAAACCGGTGTAACAAGCTGTTCCCGAATTTTGCAATTGGCGCGAATGACCTGCATAACCTCTTGCACTCTCTCATCTTCCGTACCGATCATGAAAGTCGTATTTCCAGCGCGTAGAAAACCGCCTGTACTTGCCAGCTTCGTTGCGCGAAAACCTTCTTTAATTAATGCATTGGAGAGACGGTTACTGTCCTTATCTTGTACAACAGCTACGACTAGTTTCATAGGGGTTGCCTCCTCTTATTATAAACTAAGAATGGATTTTCTGCTTCTCACGGAAAAATGTTCCTAAGCAAAATGTTCCTCAAGCAAACGGTTACACTGACTCCAAATATCTTCTGCAATCTCCTCTACACTGCGGTTAGCGTTAATTACTCTTACGCGCTCAGGATGATCGGATGCGATCTGGTGGAATCCTTCCCTTACCCGGCTGTGGTAATCCACATGCTTCTGTTCAATACGATCCAGCTCCTCCGCAGCAGTTGTGGCGCCTGATGCTCTTTGGTGCAGCCGAGCCATACTGACTTCTACAGGAACATCCAGGATGAATGTTCGAGTTGCTTGTAAGCCTGAGCTTGCATAGCGTGAAACAGCTTTGACCTGCTCAACATCCAAGCCTAGTCCGTATCCCTGATAGGCAATGCTTGCATCGATAAAACGATCGCACAGGACGATGCGGCCAGCCTCTAAAGCCGGTAAAATCAACTGATGCACATGCTGCGCTCGGGATGCCGCGTACAGCAGCACTTCCGCTTGATCCACCATTTCTTTATTTACAGGATCAAGAATAATACTACGAATCTTATCGCTGATTGCTGTTCCCCCTGGTTCCCTTGTCACGAGAACATCATGTCCTAGCTTCTTTAACCCCTCACCTAATTTCTTGAGCTGTGTTGTTTTACCAGAGCCGTCCGGCCCTTCAAAAGTAATGAATAATCCGTTCACTCTTCCTCCTGCGTGCTGCTTTACCAGTCCATATAATAGTTTATGTGTATACCTTTAACTTGTGTGTCTGACTAAATTCTGTACCTTGAAACTTGATTCCGTTGGCCGCTAGTTGTAGTAAAGCTTCAGCCACGGTATCCGTAATAACTTCACCCGGGTATAAATATGGAATTCCTGGTGGATACGGGATCACCATATCCGCAGAACGCTTGCCAATCGCATCCTCCGCGCTTACCTGACGATAAGCTCCCACTTCCCGCCCTTCTCTTGAGATTTCTCTCAGATCAAAAACAATTGGTGAAGAGATTTGTGTGTAGTAGGGTAATTTAAGTATATTCGAGATAGGCGCATGAAGTTCCTTCTTTTGTGGAGGAACGTCCAAACAAAAGTTGGTTAATACGCCAGCAACCCTTAACATATCCACTCGGCTTGAAGCCGGTGTGAAAACAAGCAGCACGTGCCGGCCATCCGACATTTCTACGTAAATGCCTTGCTCCTCTAATCTATTTTTGAGCTCCGTAGCGCTTAAAGTTTGTGTCGCATCACAAATAGCTACTTTAAAGGGATCCGCCGTATCATATCCTTCACATCGAGATACCGGAAACTCCCGAGGGAAGTAATGAAATCTATTCATCTGGTCCAGTATGGATCTGAATTCTTTAACCAGCGAAATGCCTTCTGACAGCCAAGCCTCCCCTTCTGTATGCATTCTTTTTCTCGCCAAATCTAAGGATGCCATGATGGGGTATGAGGGACTTGAGCTCTGCAGCATTCCCAAAAGTCGGCGAATCGCCTCACGGTTGATACGCGGCCCCTTCAAATGAAGCATGGCCCCCATCGTCATCGCAGTAAGCATTTTATGCGTAGATTGTACAACTGCATCCGCTCCCTGCGATAGCGCAGAGGCTGGTACCTTTGGATGAAAACCGTAGTGAGCGCCATGCGCCTCATCCACCAAAAGCATCTTTCCCTGCTCATGCATCAACTCAGCAAAAGGGGTTAAGTTGATACCCATGCCATAATAGTTCGGATTAGTCAAAAATAAAGCTTTTGCCTCCGGATATTGTTGCAATGCTTGTTTCACAATTTCAATATGTACACTTGTTGCAACCCCAGTTTGTGGATCAATGGAAGGTGCTATGAACACAGCTCTCGCCCCAGCCAACATCAACCCGTGAATAACTGATTTATGGACATTTCTTTGGACAAGAATGACATCACCTCTTCCACAGGCGGCCGAAATCATAGCGATATTCCCAACCGTACTGCCGCCAATGAGGAAATGTGTTTCCTCTGCCCCAAAGCAGGCTGCGGCTAACTGCTCCGCCTCCATAATTACGCCCTCTGCATGATGGAGATCGTCCAGACCTGTTATTTCCGTATAATCAATCGACATTATATTCTCAAAAAAGGGAGCTCCTTCACCCAGTAATCCCTGTCCAGATTTGTGACCTGGCACATGGAGACTTACCGGATTTTTAGCCTGATGAGCTACCATCGCCTCATATAGCGGCGCTTTAGACTGTTTCTCTGAACTTTGATTGCTGCTCATGCGAATAGGACTCCTTGAACTTTCTACTTAATACCCTTATAGTAGTGGATTGAAGCAGAAAAAACAAAAAAGCTTCCCGATAGAAGCTTCTCTCATTTAGTTCATATATTGTTTTGAGTTTCCCGTGTAGAAAGCTTTTCTCATCTGTCTTACGAAGAATGGGTATTTCTGATCACTCACATTCGTTTTGACGATCTCACCACTGCATTCATCGCAAATGAAAGCTGTAATAATATGAATGCCGCCATTTCGCTGCTGCTCACAGATCATACATATACCAATTCGGTTCTCCTCCATATGATCACCCCATGCACTTTTACTACTAGTATATCCGAATCTCGATTCTCCTAAACTAGCTAAACGCTCATATCTTGGAAGGAATATGCCGATATTACCTCTATATCAGGTTAACCGGCTTACGGAGGTCATCATCATGTCAACAAAGCAGGAACTAAATCTCTCCAAACAATCTACTATTTATAGTTATACTTTAGTGAAACGCATTTACCATTCTTTGTATAAAAGAATTCTTTACTTCCTGATTCTCGCCTTGGCCTTATTCTTCAAATTTGACCCCGCAAACTGGCTCCCGTTGTTAGTCAGCTATCCGCTTCTACTTGTTTTCCATACGCTGCTTGTTCGGGCATATTTCCAATTTACCATTGGGATGGCCATGAGAGGCTGGTCTTATCGATGGGGCGTATTCTGGTGCGGTTCACTGCCGGATGGCCATGCATCGGTTCGACTAGTAGCCAGAGTACAGCTTCACCTATTCTGGATTGGTCTCTCCTTAATTACAATCCTATATCCCTGGATCCCTACCTCTTGGTTAATTCATTTCATGATCTTTCACATTTGGATGCTGATGCCGCGGCTTTGGATGCTGATCCGATTCCGTCCTTTTCGCAAAGCCGGTTTAATGAAGATTTCTGAGAAAGAGACTTCTTGTTACTTGCAATAAAAAGTAAGCCTACTCGGTTGCAATGATTACTGTATAAAGTGCAGGTAATTGAGAGTTGGTAAGGTATTTCGCAAACTTTGATGTAAAAAGTACAGGTATTTTCAGTGGACTGATCCATTTCGGTCATTTCTCGTGAATTTACCTGTACGAGATACAGATAATTCGTTAAAACAGAGTTGAGATTGCTCATATTGATGTACTTTCTGCAGCTGAGTTTGAGAAGAACGAAATAAACGAAAAAGCCTTTCTGAGATTTCTCTCAAAAAGGCTTTTTCAGTGCTTGGCAACGTTCTACTCTCCCAGAACCCTGCGGTTCAAGTACCATTGACGCTGGAGGGCTTAACGGTCGTGTTCGAGATGGGAACGCGTGGATCCCCTCCGCCATCATCACCAAACGTGATGCTTCTGCCAGGAAACATCTGTAACTTAATTCAGGACGTCTTGCACCCTGAAAACTAGATACGAAACTTGCGTAAAGAATATTTGTCATCTCCGTTAGACGGAGCGACTAGCTGCTTAGTCAGCTGTTTATTGGTTAAGCCCTCGACCGATTAGTATTCGTCAGCTGCATGCATTGCTGCACTTCCACCTCGAACCTATCAACCTCGTCGTCTACAAGGGGTCTTACATACTGGGAAATCT
>NZ_JCAUAU010000029.1:0-61519 GCF_059692135.1 Paenibacillus sp. J22R160
ATCGGTCGAGGGCTTAACCAAAACAGCTGACTAAGCAGCTAGTCGCTCCGTCTAGCGGAGATGACAAATATTCTTTACGCAAGTTTCGTATCTAGTTTTCAAGGCGCAAACCACGCTTTGACTGTTTGGTGATGATGGCGGAGGGGACCCACACGTTCCCATCTCGAACACGACCGTTAAGCCCTCCAGCGTCGATGGTACTTGAACCGCAGGGTTCTGGGAGAGTAGAACGTTGCCAAGCAGTACCCCTATTGGGGTGTTTATAACAAAGTTTTGAGGCGAAAGCCTACAATGACGCGGGGTGGAGCAGCCCGGTAGCTCGTCGGGCTCATAACCCGAAGGCCGCAGGTTCAAATCCTGCCCCCGCAACCAATAATTATTATGAGTCATTAGCTCAGTTGGTAGAGCACCTGACTTTTAATCAGGGTGTCGTAGGTTCGAATCCTACATGACTCACCATTGCCTTATTTACAGCGTGCGCGTATGGCGGAATTGGCAGACGCACTAGACTTAGGATCTAGCGGGCGACCGTGGGGGTTCAAGTCCCTCTACGCGCATACCTAGCAAAAAGGATTAAGTTATCACTAACTTAATCCTTTTTGCTTTTGTGCATCTTTCAAGGAAATTTGAATAGAAGTGAACAAAATTGCTAGTATTCACCTTGCTGATTGCAAGTAATTATACGCCATTTTATCTACAATAAAGTCATATCCACAAAGGAGGTTGAGGCAAATGGTACCAGTAACAAAGTTTGTATTAACGCAGGAGATGGTCGAGCAGTTTTATAGGGATGGTTTCTTTTATGCTCCAGGCTTTCTAACAAAAGAAACGGTAGGTGCCATCAATGAGGAGAATGCTGCTCTCGCTAACGAAAGAGGGACTCACAGAAAGAAGAATCATACGGATAAGCCCAGACGCGCATATGCCTTCCAAGTCGCGGCGGCAAGCTGCCGGTACGCCCGGTCGGGCAAACGGTTAGAGGATCGTGTCCTTTTGTCTGGATACGCTAAAGAATAAAACCAGCTGTGAGAAAGCGTTATGTTGCTGCCAGCTTGCGGTAAACGCTTGGCGTCATTCCCAGATGCTCCTTGAAGACTTCGTTGAAATAGCTAGGTGTACTGAAGCCGCAAGCATGTGCTATATCTGTGTTGGAATCTTGCGAATGCATCTACATATGGGCTGCATACTGAAGGCGAAGCCGAATGATAAATTCATTGTGGGTCGAGCCAAGTGGGTCAAGATATGCTCTATGGCTGTTATGACGCCAGATAGGGAGGGAGCTCCGAACGATTGCTCTAAAGAATGGTAGTATCTATGAATTTGCACAAGAATTTGAATGAATAGCGCCTTCTGCTGCAGCTTCCAGCCTGGCTGAGCTTGCTTCTTTTCCTGCAGAGCCTCCAAAGCAAGCCGCATGATGGACATAGCGTGTGGTGAGGCTGCAGGGATTACCTGTGATGTGTTCATCGTAAAGAAAGGGACAAGCAGGCTGTATCCATTCGGGATGAAAGCAACATAATCGAGAGAGAAGGTTCGAACGGACGCAGCAGAAGGATATCCTCAGGATCAGCATAATACCACTCGTTGCCAATCGGATATTTCATAGTGCTATCAAGTGCTATACTGACTTCTAGTGCGGTATGCATATGAAATTCATGCTCCGTGTATACAGCCAGCTTTTCTTCGATGAGGATACCTTGTTCGATCTTGAAGTTCTGATCAAAAAATGATGCAACCACGTAGTCCCTCCTCTCGGTATGGTGAGTTCTATTCCTAAACTACCAGGTAAAAACTGGCTATATATAATTAAACAATTTGTTTGCTTTTTGTTAAGAATCCTGTTATATTACTACTTGTCGCTTAAAAAGAGCGACATGAAATACCTGTTTGCGGAAGTGGCTCAGCGGTAGAGCATCGCCTTGCCAAGGCGAGGGTCGCGGGTTCGATCCCCGTCTTCCGCTCCATTTTATAAGCGCCCTTAGCTCAGCTGGATAGAGTATTTGACTACGAATCAAAAGGTCGGGAGTTCGAATCTCTCAGGGCGCGCCATTTTTACTTACATCATACATAATATGTCGGGACGTAGCTCAGCTTGGTAGAGCACCTGCTTTGGGAGCAGGGGGTCGCATGTTCAAATCGTGTCGTCCCGATCCCAAAAAAGAAGTATAATCAATCAGTAGATAGACTGGGAGATTATGCTTCTTTTCATGTTGTCTGTACGATGGCAGAGTGGAGTCAGTCCGTCATTGCATTGGCTAAAGTAACAAGCTTACTTAGCGTTTTCCAATTTCGCACGGTAGCAGGAACATCGAGCTTCGGAAGGTTATTGGCAAGCTTGGATTTTAGAATACTGTGTTGGTACAGCAGATAGATTTCTCTTCCTTTTGTTCGTAGCTGGTCATCCTCCGTTTGGAACACTTCAAGTCGCGCTAAGCTTTCTTTAGATGGCTCTCTAGGCAGGAAAGCTACGTAAAGACTTTCGGCATCGGACATAGACTCCGCTTCGGCAATTTCGTCTGCGGTGTACGGGCAATTTGCGGCTACGAGATTTAATTCCTCCGCTGTTCTCAAAATCACGGCTAAAGATATATGAAAGACAGCCTCAATTTCATTTTCAATCCGTTTGCGCAACGATTCTTCATTGTCATCCGATTCGAACAATACATTGCCGCTCTGAATATAGGTCTGAACACGAAGCAACCCAAGTTGTTCCAATGTTTTTCTGAGCTCGGCCATTTTGATGATGTTTTTCCCGCCTACATTAATGCCTCGTAATAATGCGATATAGATCGCCATCCAGTTCACTTCTCTCTCTTAATATACACTTATTATACACCAATGCCATTCCCTTAATATCCATACTTTACCATAGAAAAAGTGTTGTTACACGTTAGATAATGGAGGTTAGTGTCAACATGTGTCGAAAGACCCATATGCTTTGCTAGATGGCTCCATGTCCGCTGTGACAAGAATCGACGAATGTGTCTCGCACAAATGCTCAAAATGTGTGAAATTATAACTATTCTAGTAAAAAAATATTAAAATTATGGAAAAAATTATTTATAATAGAGGAGATTCTCCTTAACAAGAAGAACTAGTACTAATTAAATTGTCGGGGCAGTCTACTTGAGAAGAATAAGAGGTAACATCTATGCAGAATTCATTGTTTTTCAAGAATGTGATAAATTCTGATTCCATCTTCGAATCGATCGGCCAATTGAACGATATCGCCAAAAAATCAATAGGCTGTGAACATATCTCTCTTTTTCTAATGGATGAGAAACATCAGATTACCCCTGCTTCTTATTCCGTAAATATTAGTACAGCAGTCATGGAACAGTTAAAGTACATAGTCCTCCAAACACAGTTTTTTTCCCAAATGCCAGAAGGTTCACGTTTGTCGGTATATGAGGCAGATGGAATGCTTCGAGAATACCTTTTAAAATCCAGATACCAATGTATCTATGGATTCCACATAAAGCACGGCCCTTCGTACGGTGCCCTATTATTCTCATTTCCTTCGGATACTCAGTTGAAAGATGATCAATTGCAATTGTGCAATCTCATCAAGCTACATATGGAGCAATTGATTAAAAAGATTCAATTCCGCAAGCAAGTGTTAAAGCAGCAGGCTTACGAAAGTCTTTTTAACACATTAAGGGTGAAAGACAGCTTCACAGTTGATCATTGCTATAATGTTGCTTTCTATTCTACGCTGCTTGGTGCGAAGGCCGGGGTCAGCGAAGCCGAGTTGGAAACTTTGAAACTGGGAGCTTTGCTTCACGATGTGGGGAAACTAGCTATCCCTGATCATATTCTCATGAAGCCGGGCCGTTTAACGGACGAAGAGTTTAATGTCATTCGCCAACATCCCGTGATCGGATTTGAATTGCTGAAGGAACTGCAGGATGTTGAACATCTATTGCCGATGGTAAGGTGGCATCATGAGCGGATGGATGGGCGGGGCTACCCAGATCAATTAAGCGGATCGGATATTCCTTATCTGGTACGGATTGTAAGTATTGCCGATGCGTTCGACGCGATGACATCCACAAGAGTTTACCGGAATTCGCTTCATGTTCATGAGGTAAGAGAACAGCTGCTTACACATGCGGGTAAACAATTTGATGAGAAATTAGTACGGATCTTCTTAAGCATCATCGATGAGCAAATGCAAATGAATGGTTAGTTAAGTCAAAACTATTATCGTAATGAAAGATGGGATAAATGAATGAGCGGTCGTATTCTTATCATCGATGATGAACCTCATAACTTAAATATACTACGTATATTTTTGAATTCGTTACACTATGAAATTTTTACTGTCGAAGATGGGACAGAGGCCCAGGCGATGGTCAAAGAAGTCATGCCTGATCTGATTTTGCTTGACGTGATGATGCCAGAAATTACAGGGTTTGAAATATGTAAAAGCTTGATTGCAGAAGTTGACTTTGATACACCTATTATTTTCTTATCGGCCAATGCGCAGAAAGAAGACATTTTACAAGGACTACGTCTAGGAGCAGTTGATTATTTGACGAAGCCTTTTGATCTGGATGTGCTGGAACGGAAAGTTGAGATCGCGCTCCATCAAAAAGCTAAGATCAAGAACCTGAAGAAAGACAATAAACAGCTTGCCAAGTTGGTCTACGTGGACGCATTAACCGGTCTATATAATCGAGCTTATCTAGATATTACGATCCGCATGATCAGTGAGGGAACTAAGAAATTCCAGGCTGCTATGATGGTGGATATGGACTATTTTAAAGATATTAACGATAATTTCGGCCATCTGGTTGGCGATCAGGTACTGCGGGAAGTTGCTGCAATCATCCAGTCCAAAGTTTCAAGCGATCATGACTTAGCGTTTCGATATGGCGGAGATGAGTACTTGGTATTGCTCCAGAGTGAAGACAATTGTGTTGAGATAGCCAACAGCATTATTAAGGAAGTAGATAGCTTAAAGGTCAGCCTGGCACCTAATAAGATGCAAGAGTTTTCCGTAAGTATTGGATTAACCAATAATTTCGATCCTACCTGTTTTGAGCAAATTATTTCACAAGCAGATGCTGCACTACTCGGAGCCAAAAACAGTGGAAGACATCAAATAAAGATTCGCTAGACAAAGGAGAATGAGGAAAGCATGGTCATGGAGCTTATGAGTTTTCAGAAATTGTTTCAGATGACAAAAGTTATAAATTCGCAATTTGAGCTGTCAGAAATATTGCAGGTTTTCGTTGATGCGATCGCCGGAGAGATTACGCAAGCAGATCTGGTTGGCTTTTTTCTGAAGCAGCCCGACGGGACGTTCAAAGGATATAAAGGCAATAAATTACCTGTTGATATTACAGAATTGTTAATTGATCCGAAAGAGGACGAGTTTGTTAGGGATATTTTGCGAAATCAAGCCAGCGACTACATCTCTGATACGAGTGTAGATCTGCGTTTGGATCAGTCCAAAAGACAATTGCTGAAAATTAAATCCATCCTCGGGATTCCCGTCATCGTCGATAATGAAGTATTTGGTCTAGTATTCGTCCATGACTTCGGTAAACCAATGAATATTACACCAGAGCAGTTGGAAGTCACAGAAGCCTTTGTCAACATGGCAAGTGTGGCCATTCGCAATATCCGGATGTTTGAGCAGCGCCATCTGCTTATGGAGAAGCAACAGCTTCTTCTCGATGCGACGAAAGCCTTATCAGAATCGTTATCCGTTAAAGATGTACTTAACACGTTTTTCTACTATATGCGCAAAGCGAGCGGATCGAAAGATATTGGGATTCATCTCTACAATGAAAAAGAACATACGATTGAGCCTTATCAGTTATCCTCAGAGAACGTGACGATGGATGAATGGAAGGTGAAGCATCGTGAGGTCAAATTAACGATTGAAAACGACCGGCTGTTGTATGAAGTCATCACTGAGAAAAAAGCGGCAGCAATCGAGGATGTTTATGCAGATCCACGGCCTAATCATAAAGCTTTCGTTTCCTTTGATATCAAAAGTATCATGGTATTCCCGCTTGTAGCCAAAGGCTCCGTGTACGGCGTCGTTGCGATCCCATCGATCGGTAAGCAGCGGAAGTATGAAGCTAGCATTTTGGAATTCTGCCAATCCATTTCGGATGCGACGGCAACAGCCTTGTCCAATGCGCAGCACACCGAAACACTGGACCATTCCGTGCATGAGCGATCCATAGAGCTCCAACAAGCTAACTTCAAGTTAGAAGGTCTAGTGCGGGAATTGGAGCATTTGAACGAGCTTAAAAGTGATTTCATAGCGACACTGTCGCATGAGCTGCGTACACCGATTACAGCGGTCAAAGGATCTGTGGATATTCTTGGAAAAGGCATTCTCGGCGATCTCAACGATTCGCAGAAGGATTTACTGGATATTGCGGCTAAGTCAATCGACCGATTGCTTGATCAAGTGAATGAATTACTCGATTTTGCCAAAATGGAAAATGGGAAATTTGAGTTGCTTTACACCGAAGCAGACTTCAATGAAATTGTTAAGGAATCTGTCCATATCGTACAGTCGCTTATTAATAAAAAGAAATTGATCCTAGTCGTTGAGACCGAAGTGGATAAAGATACAGTCGTCAGAGTTGATAAACAGCGCATTCTGCAAATTCTGCTTAATTTACTTTCCAATGCCATTAAATTTACGCCTCCCCTGGGTGTAATTACAATAAAAACGAAATTCGAGGATAGCTTACTCACTGTTGAAGTACAGGACAACGGGATAGGGATTCCTTTTGAGAAGCAGAAAAATATCTTTACCAAGTTCTATCAGGCGAATAATCAAATCAATGGGACAGGCCTTGGACTTGCGATTTCGAAACAGCTGATAGAGCTGCACGGCGGCCGCATTTGGTTCGATAGCAATGAAGGTCAAGGTTCGGCATTTAAATTTACATTACCCATTGGAAAGGAGTAACGAAGATGCGGGCGATTGAAGTAGGATTGAGATTTCTTGTGCAGCAAGGAGTAAAGTATGTATTCGGTATTCCAGCGGGCTCTATCAATGCTATTTATGACGCCCTGCTGGATATCCCCGAGCTTAAGCCGATTGTAGCCAAGCATGAGAACAGCTCCGGTTATATGGCGGGTTCTTATACGAGGATTACCGGTGTTCCATCGCTTTGTGTAGCTTCGAGCGGTCCAGGAGCGACGAATCTGGTAACGCCGGCTGCGAATGCTTGGAAACAGAAGCTGCCCGTTATTTTCATAACGGGTTCTGTTCCATCGACCAAGCTAGGCAAGGGCGGCGCGCAGGAGTTGTACGCGGAGCCAATCTTTGCTTCGATCACGAAGATGAGCAGGACGGTGCTTGATCCACATGAGCTGCCGGAGATTCTGGCAGAAGCGTATCACACAGCGATTAGCGGTGTGCCGGGGCCTGTTCATCTAGCGATTCCGATTGACATTCAAATGAAGGATATCGGAGAGAGAGAGCTCCCGGTGCTGCCTGCTTTGCAGCAGCCCGTTATAGATTTGGCGGCTGCCCAGGCGGCTGCGCAGCGAATAAAAGCAGCCGGCTCTCGGGGAGCTATTTTGCTCGGAAATGGGGCAAAGGCGGCTTCGGACAGCATCGTGCAATTTGCTGAAACGCTTGGTTGGGGCGTTGCGACCACGCCACGGGGTAAGGGAGCATTCCCTGAGGATCACCCGCTGTCCCTAGGGGGATATGGCCTTTCAGCCAACTGGAAGGCAAGCGAATATTTGAATGGCGGCACCCACGAAGTGCTGCTTATCATTGGGTCAAGCCTTGGCGAGCTGGCGACAAGCAACTGGGAGCCGCGTTTGGTTACAGGCCGCGAGCTGATTCACATCGATTATGACGCTAGTGAGCTGGGGAAAGTGTATGAGACCCATTACCCGGTGCACGGGGAAATCAAGCTGGTTATCGCGGAGCTGCTTGAACAGCTGTCGGAAGATGGACAGAAGGATGAAGCAGCTGTCAGCGATGCATTCGCTGGTTTGGCAGAGGCTGCAGCAGCTGCCGAGCCTGGCGAGGAGAAGTGGAATACGCGGTCTGCCATTCGCGGACTAAGTGCTGCGGCACCGAAGAATGCACGCTTCTTTCTAGATATCGGAGAATTCATGACCTACTCGATTCAAAATGTGTTGATCGAAAGCGGACAAGAGTTCGATATCGATATCAATTTCGGAGGCATGGGCTCCGGTCTAGGCGGAGTTCTCGGCGCTCAGCTAGCAGAGCCGAACAGGCCAACGATTTGTATGACAGGCGACGGCTGCTTCTTCATGCATGGCTTAGAAGTGCTGACAGCGAAGGAGTATCAGCTTCCGATCCTTTTTGTTGTCATCAATAATGCCCGATTGGGAATGGTCTATCATGGGCACATGCTGCAATACAAACGATGCCTCGATGATTTCTCGCAAGAGCGCGTAAGCATCGCAGGAATTGCCCGATCCCTTGGACTGCGTCATGCTGAGATTACATCGCTCGATCAATTGCAGAGTGAACATGTGACCGAGTGGCTATCACATGGGGAACCAGTGGTTATAGAAGTTATCGTGGACGGGAACGAAATTCCTCCTATGGGGGAGAGAGTGAAGTTTCTGCAAGGAGCAACGTATTAATTGGAGTTGCTGATTTAAGCTCTTGGATGCTTGCATCCGAGAGCTTTTTTGCATGCAGGAGGAAGAATATTGTATTCTTGGTTCTGGAAATGATATGGTTATAGGGAGCAAGAACACTAAGGAAGGGGCGCTTCATCCATGTTGAAACGAACCATAGGTCGTTTGAATTACGAAAGCTCAGTCGTTATGTTTGGAGCCGCAAGTCTTGGCAATGTGAAGCAAGAGGAAGCGGACGCGTCAATTGCTTATGCCTTGCAGCATGGGGTGAACCATTTCGATACAGCGGCCAGTTATGGCGATGCTGAAGTGCGCATGGGGCCTACAATTAGTCAGGTGCGCGGAGATATTTTTCTAGCTACGAAAACAGGGCAAAGATCGAAAAAGGAAGCGAAGGAAGAGATTTATCGTTCTTTGGAGCGTATGAAAGTGGATTCCGTTGATTTGCTTCAGCTGCATGCCGTGGGTTCAATGGAAGAGCTGGACCGCTGCACAGAAAAGGGCGGTGCCTTGGAAGCGGCTTTGGAAGCGAAAGCCGAAGGCATTGTTAAGGAAATTGGCATTACGGGACACGGGCATGATGCGCCTGCTGTTCATTTGGAAGCGTTACATAGATTCCCTTTCGCTACGGTACTGCTGCCGCTGAACTATTATATGTACAGCTTGCCGCCGTATCGCGAGGCTTTCGATGCTTTGATGGAAGAGGCCGGCAAGCAGCAGGTGGCTGTGCGAGTCATTAAAGCCATCGCTAAGGGGCCATGGGCCGAAGGGCAGGAGCGTCCTTACGCGACGTGGTACGAGCCGTTTGACCAGCAGCAGGTAATTGATGCTTGTGTGCATTTTGTGCTATCGTTCCCGGGAATTTGCGGGTTCGCTAGTGCAGGGGACGTTCATTTGTTCCCGAAAATTGTTGAAGCCGTTGAGCGATATGGTGCGATGAAAGATGAAGAGGCCGAGCGCATCTTGAGCGGGCTCAGCGGGTATACCTCTGTTTTTGGAGCGCCAACCTCGATCGCATAAGTAAATAAACGCGTTTTCTCCGTAGGGGGAGAGCGCGTTTTTTGTTTTTTTGAGGCATATTTAGCATGCCGCGTTAGCAAATTGACATGAATTGGACTTACTTATGCGTCGCTAATTTTAGGCCGAGGACGAATACCTATAGCGAACATAAGGGGGAAGGTAAGATGGTTAAACGATTGTGGACAAGTAAAAGGTTCTGGCTAATAAGCCTAGCCATGTTTTTAGCCGGCGGCGTAGCTGTATTCGCAGCTTGTTATACATACATTCGCGGGCTCGATGTTTCGAAATTAAATCAGCCGCTGCCTGAGGCAACGCTTGTGCTAGATAAGAACGGCAAAGCGGCGGCGCAGCTGTCTGCTTCTAAGATTGACCCTGTACCGATATCGCAGATGCCTAAGGCGCTCACGGATGCCGTTGTGGCCGTAGAGGATCGAAGATTTTATGAGCATACAGGCATCGATCTTAAGTCTATTTTTCGTGCGGTAGCCCGTGATGTGGTGCGAGGCAGCTATTCGGAAGGTGCAAGTACAATTACTCAGCAGCTGGCACGGAACCTTTTTCTCAATGCAGATAAAACGCTGGGGAGAAAATTACGCGAAGCCGCGTACGCGATCAAAATCGATACGACGTACAGCAAAGATGAAATTCTGGAGATGTATTTGAACAGTATTTATTTTGGGGAAGGCAGCTGGGGTGTGCAAGGGGCGGCTAGGACCTATTTTAATAAAAATGTACAAGACTTAACGTTGCCAGAAGCAGCCGTGCTTGCCGCTTTACCTAAGGCGCCGAGCCGGTACTCGCCCTTTCAGGACGAAGCGCATGCGCTAGAACGCAGGAACACCGTGCTGGTATTAATGCGCGATGAAGGAAAGATCACGCCGCAGGCGTTCGAGAGCGCAAAGGCGGCAGCGATTGGTGTCGTGAAGTCAGATAAAAGCAATGATCTGAAAGGCAAATACCCCGCATATGTCGATGCGGTCATTAATGAGGCTGTTCGCGTGTACGGCTTCACGGAAGAGCAGCTATTAACAGGAGGCTTACGCATTACAACAGAGCTAGAACCTACTGTGCAAAACGCGGTGACGGAAGTTTATAAGGACGACAGTCTCTTCCCAGAAAGCAAGCCGGATCAGCTTATCCAGAGCGGCGCGGTCATTGTAGACCAGCGGACTGGCGGTATCCGAGCTTTGGCAGGGGGGCGGGGGGAAAGCGTCTTCCGGGGTTTCAGTCATGCTACGCAGCTGAAACGGCAGCCGGGATCGACTTTTAAGCCGATTGCCGTGTACGGTCCTGCGCTGGAGCAAGGCTATAAGCCGTTTTCAACCCTGTATGATGGGCCATTAAACATTGAAGGGTATCAGCCTCAAGATTGGGATCATCAATCGCGAGGGCAGGTGACGATGCAGGAGGCAATCGTTTCTTCCTGGAATGTGCCGGCTGTGTGGCTGCTTCATGAGGTCGGCATTGATCGCGGGCTTCAATTTGCCAAATCGCTGGGCATCACATTGCCCGCTCAGGACCGTCAACTAGGCATCGCGCTAGGCGGACTGTCGGAGGGGGTCTCACCGCTCCAAATGGCACAGGGCTTCAGCGCGTTTGCCGCTAAAGGGGATTTTCACGAAGCACACACGATTACGAAAATAGAAACTAGCACGGGCCATTTGCTCGTACAAGCTGCTCAAAAGGGCGTGCAGGTGATGAAGCCTGAGACGGCCTATGCGATGACATCGATGCTCCAAGTCGCTGTAAGGGAGGGCACAGGGAAGAATGCTGCGATGAACCGCCCCGTTGCGGGGAAATCAGGTACCACTCAGCTGCCGCAGACCAAGGAGTTCGAGGGGATTAGCAGCGGCAGCGCTAAGGATGCCTGGTTCGTGGGGTACACACCAGAGCTCACGGCTGCCATTTGGGTCGGTTATGACCGCACGGACAAGACCCATTATTTAACGACTTCCGGCGGAGCTGTGCCGGCTGTTTTATTTCGTGAGATGATGACGCGGGCGCTAGCTCAAGCACCTGTTGTGGTGTTTGATATGCCCATAGTGGGGGCGGAGGAAACATCTTCGTCTACGGATAAACCCGAGAAGGAGCCCGGTAGAGGGCCTGGGAAGTGGCCAGATAAAAAGCCGGACAGAGGTCCAGATAAGGGACCAGAGGATCGGAAGCCTCCCGAGCGCGGACATGGAAAAGAGAGGGACTAATACTGCATTGAGTTGCTACTGACGGTAACGCCGATTCCTCCTGCTATTCCCCGCGATTGATCCACTTTTGGTGAAGTAACTACAGTTTCTACCGCTAATTTCACTAGATCTAGCAGGTTTCGCCTACAGATTCGCAATTTAGATGGAGTATCTACCGCTACTTCATTCCCTGCCACTGAGCAGCGTGGATTAGCGGTAGTTTTTCCATCTATTTGATTCGAGGCACAGCACCTCAATCGGTTCTCATATGAAGGCTCATACCGAAAAAGCCGCCAGCTCCATGGGAGACTGGCGGCTTTCTTATTCTAGTCGTCGTGATGGCTGTTGCCACGCGGTTTCGCATCATTTTTACGCTCATCGTTGTGATCGTCTTTAGCTTTTGGTCCGCTTTTAGGCTCATTTTTGCGCTTATCATCAAGATCGTCATCCGATTTCTTTGGGGCCAGCTGTTGTTGCTGTTGTTGCTGCTGCTGCTGATCCCATTTGGTTTTCATATGGACATTCAATTTATTCGCGTCCAAGTTGTAGTGCTGGGCAAGCAGCCCTGCAATTTTCTGCTCAGCATCGGATGATTTGAGATCGATCGAAGAAAGCAGCTTCTGGATCCACTGGGCAGCTTCCTCCCCTTTCAGGTGAATCGTACCGGAATCTTCAGGCTTAATGCTTAGATCGTATGTCATTCCTTTAGCATCCTTGGATTGCCCCATGTGCAGCTTGAAATGCTTCCCGTCGACGTTAAGATCCATACCCTGCAGGTCTGGATAAACGTCATTATCCGGCTGGGCTGGCTTGGTGCTAGCTTCCGGCTTTGGAGTAACAGGCGTTGGAGTGGATGTCGGTACCTCCGTTGCAGCCGGACTCTGAGTAGGTTCCGGAGTCGCAGAAGCAGCCGGGGATGTCGCAGGCACAGTAGGAACGGTGGATACTGCCTTGACATAGGCAGCCTGCTGCTTGCTATTGAGGATTAATTCAATCTGATCTCCCGCATGCAAGTCGGTAAGCTGGGCTTTTTGATCATTTTTGAAAACCCACACAGATTTAGCTAAAGTCACTGTTTGGTCCCCACTGTCTGTAGTTACAGTGACGGCATCCGTACTCGTAGATTTGAACGTGCCGCCCACCGAAGTAGAAATGGCTGAGTTAGGCGAAGTTGATGCATAGGCTGTCCACCCGCAAACTAACAAAGCCACCAGCGTGATAGAAACAATAATAAATGGTAATCTTTTGCGCATGAGAAAACACCTCCACTAACACCTTTCGGCATAGGGGGGTGTTTTGGGACGGTCTCAGGGCTTTTTAGTCGCTTTGCAGACGCTGCATGAACTCTTCAGCCGCACTGTAGCCCTGCTGGCGCAAATACCAGCTGTTAGCCGCAGCCTCAACAAGTCCGGCAACGTCGCGTCCTGGCTGCAGTTGGATTTCAATATGCGGAATTCGGATATCCATATAATCCGTGAAAGCAGGCTCAAGCTCCAAATCGTTGTTGAGCGTATGCTCCTGCCACTTGGTCAGCTCGATGTCGAGCACGATCCGTGTTTCATCTTGGAACGCCTTGCGGCCATAGAGACGCGATACGTTAATAAGCCCGATGCTGCGCAGCGCAAGGAATTCCTTCGTCTTTCCGTTGTGTGTGCCCAGCAGGGTCTCCGGGCTGATTTTTTTCAGCACAACGATATCATCGGCAACGAGGCGGTGTCCTCGGCGGATCAAGGTGTGGGCGGTTTCGCTTTTGCCAACACCGGATTTGCCACGAAGTAAAATGCCAATCCCGGATACGTTGACGCAGACGCCGTGAATGGCAATCTCTTGTGCCAAGGATTTGCTGAGATATAAGTCAACGAGATCCTGGAATTTACTGGTTGACGCGGCTGTACGGAGAAGCGGAATACGTTCTTCTTCGCAATATTTCGTTAAATATTTCAAGCCTTCCTGGTTTCTCGTTACGACAAAACAAGGTGGATGATATTTGACAATATTACCGATATGCAGATTTCTTTCATTTTCGGTGAGCTAGTGCAGATAAGTAATTTCTTTTCGGCCTAAGAGCTGCACGTGTTCTTGCGGGAAATATTCGAAGTAACCGACAAACTCAAGGCCAGGACGATGCGCCTTCGTTTTGGTAATCGGACGGTGCAGTTCCGAGTGTCCGGCAAGTACTTCGAGCGAGAAGCGCTCGACTAAATCTTTCACTGTGACGGGCTTCACAACCTGTCCCTCCTTCATAAAATGCGAATTCCATAATATTCGCTTACTACCCGCGATAGTCCTGCTATGAAAGCGTTTGAATATGTCATTTTAGTACAGAATGTGTCAAAATATGCATTGCTTTTGGAAGCTTCATTGGTATGATAGAAGCAAGAAGTTAATATGGAGGTAAGTCATATGGATGCTTATAAAAACTGCCAAAGCTGCGGTATGCCACTAGCACGGGATGAGCAAGGTGGAGGAACGGAGAAATCGGGAGCGAAGAGCAAGGTGTATTGCAGTCATTGCTATCACAACGGCGAGTTTACACAGCCTAATTTAACGGTTGAGCAGATGAAGGATATCGTGAAACAGAAGATGGTGGAGTTCGGATTTCCCCGTTTCCTAACAGGGCTTTTCACACGAAATATTCATAAGCTGCAAAGATGGTCCGCGAACAAATAACGAAAAAGACGCCCTATGCAAGAAGCGCATAGAGCGTAGGCCATGATGGTCATTTCGTATGTTTATGTAAAAGCAGCTTACCTGTTGTAGCCGCATTTTTTCGCAAGTGTTGGCCATGTTGAGAGAAACATGCCTTCCCACCGGTCTTCAGGCAATACCATGATCCATCTTGCGATTTGATCCAAGCCCATGTCACATAAAGTTTGAACGACTTCTTCTCTTTCACAGCTCGTTTTTAATGCTAACATCTCAAAACCACCTCATCAATTGTATTCAAACAATTATGCATATGCGGCGGCGAGAGGGAATGTGACGATTTTTCATAAAAAAGTAAAAGAGGCCATGCAGTTGAATGCTGCACAGCCTCTTTGTGGTTTGCAAATTAGGCGGATTTGGCTACTTCAAGTGATTGCGAAGGCTAGGCTCGACCGATTGCAGCACTTGCTCCAGCTGAGCGTCGGAGACGTCCGTTTCACCGTACCGAACTTGATTGTAGGCCGATGTAATCGCATGAACGGTTTCGAGCGGCAGCTGCTTTCCTGAGCTTAAATCTTTTTCCGTTTCATTAGGGGTCAGGGTTTCCTTATACGTATATCCGTTCTGAGCAGCCCGCTCGATCAAGATCCGGTAGAGAAAACGGACGCGCTCCCGATTGTTCGGTAGAAGCGACCATTTCCTCGCATGGTTTCTTTCCTTGTTCCTTCCTTTCCTGACTTGCTGCCACCACAAGCGGGGAAGTCCTTTCCAATCGACAAGCGCCTCTTTCTCATCAATGAAGCCCTCGGACTCCGCCTCTTGCTTGCTGCTGAGAGACCGGTTCATTAAACGTCTTAAGAAGGCATTCACCACGGGTAGCAGCTTAGTTACGATCACATAAATCGCAAGGACGATCAGCGCGATAACGATCAGATAGCCGAAGACGACCTGAATGTAGTGAAACAAGGCGTCCAGCCAGCTTGGTTCTCTAGCTTCGGCCGGTGGCAGAAGCGGCGGCGCAGCGGATGGGCTGGGCTCAGGCGGTGCTTCCGGCGGCGGATCGGATTGCATAAGACGAAGCAGCCATGCGATTACAGCGCGTAAACCGGCAACGATGCCTTGCCGAAGCTGCTGGAAATAGCTAGCGACGAAGATAAAGGCAATTAAGACCGTTAACCAAATGCGGCTCGAGCGCTTCACGGTCTCCGACAGGGACGAAGAGGCGGCTCGCTCATCGCTGGCGAGTGTCGCCGTCAGCAGCCCTGTTCGCTGCATAGCAAAGAAGAAGATGATCAACGAGACGAACCCTAAGCCATTCAACCAGCCCATGTAAGGCTGATAAGATGCCTGATGTCCCATGATCGGAACACCGATGAAATACAACGAGCCTGCGACTGCAAAGGAGGCTCCGGGAAAGATGGCATGCCAGCCGTCTTTCGTGCAGCGAATACCGCGATAAGCGAGCACCATGCCGATAACGGCACAAGTCCAGCTATGCCAGTTGTTCCCTTGGAACAGGCAGGCTGCTGTAAAGCCGACTAATGCACATCCGAGAAGCTCGTAAATTTTGCGAGATAGCCAAGTAATGCGTCCCAATAAGCTGCCTGCCACGAAGACAAGCATGAACTGCAAGATCAGCTGCCAGAGATGTATCTCTGACAAATAAAGGTGTGTAGTCACTACAAGGGGCGAGAAAAGAAGGAGTTCAGCTCCTGCGAACAGGAGGGAATACCCGAAGACTCGAAGATAAGTATCCCTAGCCTTGTTAACTTGCTGAGCTTGCACCTGAAGCGGCGTTGACATCAGATGGACTCGCCTCCTTTTCATGAAGGGTTAGAAGCCCATGCTGCAAGGGAACGATAAAGACGGTATGCCCCTGCGCTTCAAGTCGCTGAATGCTATCTTCAATCGCATCGGAAACGAAAGCCGTCAGCAGAATAATATCCAGGGCACTCCCTTCCTGCAAAGTGCTCTCATCCAGAAAGTCGCTGCAGGAACGGGTATAGGAGATGGCCAGCTTGGCCATCGTTTCGAACAGGTATTCCAGATGCGGGTGACCGCCAGCAGGAGAGATGTGCACAGGGATGCCAGGCTGCCCGATGAGAGAACCGTTATAGCCGAAGCCAACAGGAATCCCTTGGCTGATGGCATATTCAGCCAACGTGGCGGCATAGGATAAGCCTTTCTCAACTAGCTCCGGATCGCTAACAGCATCCCACATGGTTGCGGTTATTTGGGTATTGACGATGATAAGCAGCCTTGGGTCCGCCGTGAACTCCCGATTGTAGACCTGCAGTCTCTGGCTGCGGGCAGTGGCTTTCCAGTGAATGCTGTTCATCGTATCGCCGTAGCGATATTCGCGAACACCGGAGACAAGGAACGGATCAGGCATAATCCATCGCTTCACTGTAACATCTCCTTGCCAGCGGCTGGATAGAAGCGGGATGTCATCCCGGCTTACCAAGCGCGGGTACACAAGGAGCTCCAAATCGGTGCGCTGACTCTTCGTTGCCGCATGCATGCCGGCCAGATCTCCGATGGAAGCGGATACGGTTTCAAGCTTATACCAGCCTCGCTGCGCACATAATACCTGGTGGCGTCTGACGATGCGGGTATACGGCATCAGACTGAAAAGACTGCGATGATTCTGGAACATCGCTCCGCTGCTCACGGCAAGATTGCTTTGCTTGGCAAAATGTAGCCCGGCATGAATCGTGGATTCCAGGCGCAGCCAAGGAACCGGAGCGAGCTTGCGGTTCTGAATCGTTTCGATCATTTCGATGCGATCACCTGCATGGCAGTGTGCCCTATTGAATGATCGTTTAATCGAAAGACCGCGAAACCCCCAACGGTTGAATAAGGCATGCTGGAGAAGGTACACAAGGCCGGCGATGATTAGGATCCAGGAGATGCCCATCGCCGCTACCTCAGCTTGACTTCCGTCGGGACGGGCGTAGCCGCGAGAATGCCCGCCAGCAGCGTCTGCACCTGCTGGTCCTGCTGGCGCGACCGTGTCCGCAGCAGGATGCGGTGCGCCCAGACGGGCCCGGCCAGCGCCTTGATGTCGTCCGGCAGCACGTAGTCGCGGCCGCGCAGCGCCGCGTACACCTGCGCCGCCTTCATCAAGGCGCGCACGCCGCGCGGCGAGACGCCAAGCGCGGCATCCGCATGCGTGCGCGTAGCTTCCGCGAGCTGCACGAGGTACTGCAGCAGCTCATCTTCGAAGCGCACCTGCACGAACAAGCGCTGCGCTTCAAGCAGCTCAGCGCGCCCTACAACCGGCAGCAGCTGATCAAGCGGATCCTGCTGCTGGTAGCGCTTTAAAATTTGTACCTGCTCGGCAGAAGACGGATAGCCAAGCGAGAGCTTCATCAGGAAGCGGTCGAGCTGCGCTTCCGGGAGCGGGAACGTCCCCTGGTTCTCGACGGGGTTCTGTGTGGCGATGACGAGGAAAGGCGCTTCGAGCATGCGTGTTTCCCCGTCGATGCTCACTTGGCGCTCCTCCATACTTTCTAGCAACGCGGATTGGGTACGCGGTGTCGCGCGGTTTATTTCATCAGCGAGCACGATGTGAGCGAATAGCGGTCCAGGGCGGAATTCGAATTCGCCGAGTTTTTGATTGTAAAAGTTAATGCCGCTAACATCCGAAGGCAGGAGGTCCGGCGTGAACTGAATGCGCTTCATCGTGCCGTCCAGGGAGCGGGCCAGCGCCTTAGCGAGCTGCGTCTTTCCGGTACCTGGCACATCCTCGAGCAGCACGTGCCCGGAGGCAATGAGGGCGATGACCATCAGCTCGACCGTATCGTCTTTTCCTACAATGACTCTACCTACATTTTCCTTGATGAGCGTAGCAATTTGTCCTATTCGCGCGAAGTCCAACGGCTGTTCCTCCCAAATCATTAATGTGGTGAACAATATGTAAAACGGTACATAATGGCTGTCTTCTTCAGTTTAACAGACACTAGGTGATTTGTACCATTACTTCCTTATCGCTTTGGTAATCCTGTTGTGTATTCTATAGGCACTTAGTACAATATGGATAAATAGCCTAATTACTAATTACTGCCAAATAAGCACTTTATATGTAAATGTTTAGGGGGACAATGATGTACAAGTTAATTTTAGTAGATGATGAAGAGGATGTCCGTGAAGGAGTCGTTCGCGAAGTGAACTGGGAAGCCATCGGCTTCGAGGTCATTGAGAAAGCGGAGAATGGCAGAGAAGCGCTGGAAATGGTAGAGCGATTACAACCGGACGTCGTTGTAACCGATATCCAGATGCCGTTCATGAATGGACTGCAGCTGGCCGAAGCGATTCGGGAGCGTTTTCCGACCATTAAGTTGATTATTCTCACGGGGCATGATGAGTTTGAATATGCCCAAAGAGCGATTAAGCTGCACATTGACGAGTATGTGCTGAAGCCTTTTTCCGCGCAGGAGGTCATCCATGCTTTACTGAAGGTGAAAGGGCAGATTCAAGAGGAAGTGGCGCACCGGGAAAATGTTCAACTGCTCATGGAGCATTACCGGAAGAGCATGCCTGTGCTGAAAGAGAATTTTCTAGCGACGCTCATGAACCGGAAACTGCCGCGCGAAGAAGTATACGAGAAAGCGGAAAACTACGGAATTGATATTAGTGGTAAAAGCTTTGTCGCTGCTGTCATGAGTATAGACGGGGTGCTTATTCCTGAAGAGGAGCTGGAGAACCGGGAAGAGCTGTCCAAATCTGTGTCCTTAAAATACTCGCCTGATCAGGCGCTGAAATACTTCGCCCTATTAAATATCACGGAAGAGATTGTGGATAAACGCCGGCTTGGCCTTGTTTTCATGCATAACGATCAAGTGGTTGTGTTATCCCTGAGGGAGAGTGAGGACAGGGAGATCGCGCTGCAAGAGACCATGAAGGTGTTGGAAGAAGTTCGTCAGAATGTGGAAAAATACTTGAAGTTCACCTTAACGGTCGGTATTGGAACGGTCATGAAGGATGTGACCAAAATCAGTTATTCCTATGAAGACGCCGTACTGGCGCTGGACTATAGACTTATTCTTGGCAATAACCGGATCATTTCCATTGATGATGTGGAGATGCGCAGTGTGGAGAAGGTTCGTTTTGACGATGTGAAAGAGCACGCTTTGACGCGCTGTATCAAGGTTGGGACGAATCAGGAGATCCGGGAGACGATGGACGAGCTTTTTCAGGGAATTGAAGGAGCTGTTTCCGTTAAGGACTATCAGATCTATTTGCTTGAAATTTTGACTTGCATCCTGAAAGCGGCCAAGGATTCGAATTTGAATGTGGACGAGGTATTCGGCGACAACTTCATTCCTTTTACAGAAATCAATAAGTTTACGTCGCTAGAAGAAGCCAAGCATTGGCTTGCCGAGCTATGCGCCTCTATGATGAACCACATCGCTACGGATCGCCAGTATACCTACAAGAACCTGGTTGAGATGGCCAAGGATTATACCAAAAACCATTATCACGAAGGCGATATTACGATTAATAAAGTGTGCGGCCATTTGCATATTAGCGCGGGGTATTTCAGCAGTATTTTCAAAAAAGAAACCAAAATGACCTTCGTCAACTATTTGAACCATATTCGCATGGAGGCGGCGAAGGAGATGCTGCGTTCCACCGATATGAAGGCACTGGAGATCGCTGAGAAGGTTGGCTATGCCGATGCGAACTATTTCAGCTTTTCGTTCCGTAAAAATGTCGGCGTTTCCCCAAAAGAATATCGCAATAACACGTCCAAAGGGCAGTAGGGGTCAATGAGCGGGGGGTTAGTTTTGATACGAAAAATACGAGCTCTATGCAAGGCTTTGTATGAGGTGCTGCTCGATACGATTCGAGTGAAAAGCATCCAGTTTGCGATAACGATGTCCTTTATTTTCATCACAGTGACCGTTATGCTGATCATTTCGCTGGTCCTTTATAATAAGTTTTCCAAGACGGCGGAAGAAAGCGCATTTTTAAATACACAGCAGATTGTCGAACAGGTCCAGTTTAATTTGGAAAATTATATAAAAGGCATGGCAGACACCTTCGAGGTGGTTGATGCCAAGATTGCCAAAAGCCGCGGCGTCCCCTCCGACAAGCTGACGGAACAGCTGGAAACGATCGCAAGCACGCGCGAGGATATTGTTTCTATTAATTTATTTGCCGCGGATGGCGGGCTGATTACGGGCCTCCAGAATGCTGGCATGCGCAAAAATACGAGGCTGCTTGAACAGTCGTGGTTTAAATCCGCCTTGGATAATCCGAACCATCTTTCCTTCTCTTTGCCGCATATTCAGAACTTATTCAAAGATCCGTACCGTTGGGTTGTTTCGATGAGTAAAGGAGTTTCCATTGAACGTGGCGGGAAATGGGAAGATGCGGTGCTTCTAGTGGATGTGAATTTTAAAACGCTGGATGATGTGTTCCGCACGGTTTCCTTAGGTAAAAAAGGCTACGTTTACATCATCGACGACTCGGCTGGCAACATTGTGTATCATCCTCAGCAGCAGCTAATTTATATTGGCTTAAAGTATGAAAATGTGGAGCAGGCGCTCAAATTCTCCTACGGGAAGTATATGGATGTCAGCGAGGGCGAGTCCCGGCTTAATGTCGTTAGGACCGTTAACAATATTGGTTGGAAAATTATCGGGGTCTCGTATTTGGATGAAATGATCACGACCCGTAAGGAAATCAGCACGTTTATGATCTGGCTGCTTGTTATCGTCCTTATTTTTATTTTGCTCATATCCTCCTTCATGTCAGCGCGTATTTCCAAGCCGATCAAACGGCTCAAGAAGTCGATGGAAATGGTCGAGAAGGGGCATTTTGACACGTACATCCATGTTCGCGGCGCAGATGAAGTGGAGCAGCTTTCACGAAGGTTCAATCTGATGGTTTCCAGGGTTCGCGAGCTGATGGATCAAAATATTCATGAGCAGGAAATCAAGAGGAAGAACGAGCTTGAAGTGCTGCAGTCGCAGATTAATCCGCATTTTCTGTACAATACACTCAATTCGGTGGTTCGGATGGTTGGGAACGGGAAAAACGACGAGGTCGTCACGACGATTACCTCCTTGTCCAAGTTTTTTCGGATTTCGCTCAGCAAAGGGAAGAACATTATTACAATTGCAGATGAGATCGAGCATATTCGGAACTATTTGATCATCCAAAAGATGAGGTATAAAGACAAGTTCGATTACGACATTGAAGTGGATGAAGAAGTGTTGCCCTATAAAACGCTAAAGTTAATTTTGCAGCCGTTTGTAGAAAATTCGCTCTACCATGGCATCGAGTATATGGTGGATGAAGGTCATATTCATATATCTGCTAGAAAAATAGACGATAACATACTGCTTCAGGTGCGAGACAACGGTGTGGGGATGTCGGAAGAGACGCTCAAAAACATTATGATTGGTTCTGTGAAAAGCGATAAGGGCTCAGGCGTTGGTCTGCGCAATGTGCATGAACGCATTCAATTGTATTTCGGCGCTGAATATGGCGTTAAGGTGGAAAGCGAGCTTGAAGAAGGAACTATCGTGAAAATCTGGATACCCGCCATATTGGAAGATGAATAGGAAGGAGCCATGATGGATAAAACAATGAAACTAGGCCCACTCCTATTTGCCATCTTAGCCGCTGTCGTCTCTATGTCTTCCTGTATGCGCAATACGGAGACTACGCCTACCGAGAAGAAGAAGCATTTGGAAGTAGTGCTTAGGAGCCAGAACGGGGATTATTGGAAAACGGTTAAAATGGGAGCGGAAGTAGCCGCGAAGGAATTTGATGTTACATTGGATTTCAGGGCGCCAGATGATGAAGGGGATGTCAAGGGGCAGATCGCCTTAATGGAGCAATCCGTTAAAAGCGGACCTGATGCCATCGTGTTAGCGGCTAACGACTATAAGGAACTGTCGGAGGTTGTAGACGATGCGGAGGGGCAAGGCGTTCCCGTTGTCACGATCGACTCTGAGGTGGAAACCCGCAAAGCGAGAAGCTTCATAGGCGCCAATAATTACGAAGCCGGGCAAATGGCAGGTCAGCAATTGATCAAACTTGCCGGAACAAAAGGAAATATCGCGATCGTCAGCTTTAAACAAGGGGAGCGCAATACCGAGCTTCGGGAGCAAGGGCTTCTGGATGAAATATCGAAATATCCGACCATCAAGGTCATTGCGAAGGTATACAGTATGACAGATCGGGGGACGGCGGATCAGCTTACTCAAAGCATCATTGAGAAATATCCGCATCTGGACGGGATTGTTGCCCTGAACGAAATTTCGTCCATTGGCGTTGCCGACGCGATTCAGAGATTGAATTTACAGGATAAGGTGAAAATCATCACATTTGATAGCACCTCGGAAGAATTAGAGCTGCTGCAGGAAGGCGTCATCCAAGCTACGATTATTCAAAACCCTTTCAGTATTGGCTACTTAGGCGTCAAGAATGCGGTTGAAGCCTCGCATGGGAAGAAGATTCCGAGCCGTGTAGATACCGGGATTAAAGCAATTGACCTGGGCAATATGTTCTGGTCGGATAATCAAAAGCTGCTATTCCCATTTATAAAGTGATGAGAATTTCGATAGAAGATATGAGGATATTGCATTTGTTTCCTCGATCACATGCCGTATATTTAGAAATGTAAATAAACAAAAAAACAACCTTTTAGGGAGGGTCTTACCTTGAAAAAATTAATTACCCTTGCAGTAGCGAGTGCTTTAGTTGCAACCGTAGCAGGATGTGGTGCTAAAACAGAAAAACCTGCAGCATCTCCAGCAGCAAGCACTGGTGCAGCGGCAACAACAGCTCCAGCTAAAACAGACGGCAAAAAACCAACAATCGGTGTAGCTATTTATAAATTTGATGATACATTCATGTCCGGAGTTCGCGCGGCAATCGCTGACGCTGCGAAAGACAAAGCAACTGTGGATATCGTAGATAGCCAAAACTCACAACCAACACAAAATGATAAAGTTGACCTTTTCATCACGAAAAAAGTAAACGCTCTTGCGATCAACGCGGTTGACCGTACAGCAGCAGGCGTTATTATCGATAAAGCAAAAACAGCTAACGTACCGGTTGTCTTCTTGAACCGTGAGCCGCTTGCTGACGACATGAAGAAATGGGATAAAGTTTACTACGTAGGTGCAAAAGCTGAGCAATCCGGAACAATGGAAGGCCAATTGCTTGTTGACTACTTCAAAGCTCACCCAGAAGCAGACAAAAACAAAGACGGCAAAATTCAATACGTTATGCTTAAAGGCGAGCCAGGACACCAAGATGCTGAGCTTCGCACGAAGTTCTCCATCCAAGCGATTACAGATGCTGGTCTGGGCGTAGAGAAAGTAGCAGAAGATACAGCTATGTGGGATCGCGTAAAAGGTCAAGAAAAAATGGCAGCTTTCCTAGCTTCCAGTGAAAGCAAAATCGAAGCTGTTCTTGCGAACAACGACGATATGGCTCTTGGCGCTATCGAAGCTTTGAAAGCAAAAGGTTACTTCAAAGACAATAAATTCTTGCCGGTTGTAGGCGTTGATGCTACGGCTCCTGCACTTCAAGCACTTAGCGATGGGACACTACTCGGAACTGTTCTGAACGATGCGAAAAACCAAGGTGCTGCAACAACGAACGTAGCAACTGCTCTTGCTAACGGTCAAACACCAAGCAAAGAAACAACAGGCTACGATGTAACTGACGGTAAATATGTTTGGATTTCCTACAAAAAGATTACAAAAGCTAACATGAACGAAGCGAAGTAATCCGAATAGAAGCGGGCAAGAGCAGTTATCCGCTCTTGCCTTCCTTATTTGGAAGCCCGTGCAAAGATACAGAGAAATAGGCTTAGAACAATGGCTTCACTTTGTGGGGATTATCGTGAGCTGGTAGGGGGAGTTACCATGACATTACATGAGTATTTACTGGAAATGAATCAAATCTCCAAAGAGTTCCCCGGCGTTAAGGCGCTGGATAACGTTACCCTGAAGGTTCGCCCAGGAAGCGTACATGCTTTGATGGGAGAAAACGGGGCTGGTAAATCGACGTTGATGAAATGCTTATTCGGCATCTATAAGCCGGATGGCGGAGAGATCAAGCTGAACGGCGAGACCGTGTCCATCCTTAATTCCAAGGATGCGTTAGCAAATGGCATTTCCATGATTCATCAGGAGCTGCACCCGGTTCCACATCGTAACGTGATGGAGAACATTTGGTTGGGCCGCTTCCCGCAAAAAGGTATCGGACCTTTGAAGTTAGTGGATCACAAGAAGATGCGTAAAGATACAGAAAAGTTGTTTGAGCAGCTGCAGATGGATATTAAACCGGACACACTCGTTGGTACCTTGTCGGTTTCGAAAGTGCAGTCCATTGAAATTGCCAAAGCCGTTTCTTTCAATTCGAAAGTCATTGTTATGGATGAGCCGACTTCGTCATTAACTGGGAATGAAGTTGAACAGCTATTTCGCATCATTCGCGACCTGAAAAGTCGTGGCGTCTCGATCATCTATATTTCACATAAAATGGAAGAAATTCTTGAAATCTCGGATGAAGTAACGATTATGCGTGATGGAACAAAAATTGGGACGTGGCCATCGTCAGAGCTGACAACGGATATGATCATCTCGAAAATGGTTGGACGTGATCTCAAAGAGCGTTTCCCAGAGAGAAGCAATGTACCGAACGGTGTATTAATGAGTGTTGAGGGACTAACTTCGGTCATTCCAAGATCCTTTAAAAATGTTTCTTTCGACCTTCGCAAGGGTGAAATTCTTGGTGTAGGAGGTCTGGTTGGCGCTCAGCGTACGGAACTGATGGAAGCTTTGTTCGGGTTACGCGGCGTTGCATCCGGCCAAATTTCGATCCATGGCAAGCAGGTAAAGCTTAAATCGCCGATTGATGCCATTAAGCATAAAATCGCGCTGCTCACGGAAGAGCGCCGCGTGACGGGGATTTTCCCGGTATTATCGGTGCTTGAGAATACGGTCATTGCAAACTTGGGCCGATACATGAACCCGCTCGGATTCATCAATGAAGCGAAACGCAAAGTCGAAGTAGAGAAAAGCATTGAGATGCTGCGCGTGAAAACGCCGAACATGCATGCGTTGATCAAAAACCTGTCTGGTGGTAACCAACAGAAGGTGCTCTTGGCCAGATGGCTGCTAACAGAGCCGGACGTGCTCTTGCTTGATGAGCCGACTCGCGGAATTGACGTAGGAGCGAAGTTTGAGATTTATTCCATCATTGCTGACCTTGCGAAGCAGGGTAAAAGTATTATCATGATCTCTTCTGAAATGCCCGAGCTTCTTGGGATGTCAGACCGAATCATGGTCATGTGTGAAGGACGCCTTACGGGGATCGTAGAAGGAAATAAAGCAACAGAAGAAGAGATCATGCGCCTTGCTGCACAGCATATGGCATAAATGGGGGGCCAAGAAACCATGAGTACAAAAACAGAAACATTAAAATCTAGAGACATAAGTGGGTTCGTGACCAAATACGCAATCTACATCGTATTGGTTGTGCTCGTAATCGGGATCGCAATTTATGATCCGCGCTTTTTATCCGTTAGTATCCTACGCGATATTTTGCTGCAGTCGTCCACACGTGTCATTATTGCTTTGGGTGCTGCATTCATCTTGATCACGGGAGGCACCGACCTTTCGACCGGACGGATCGTCGGTTTGACGGCCGTTATCTCGGCGTCCATGCTGCAAACGCAGGATTACGGCCGCAGATTCTTCCCAGATCTACCGCACCTACCGCTGCTTGTTCCAATTATCATTGCGATTCTAGCAGGCCTTTTGGTAGGTCTCATTAACGGGATTATCGTCGCAAAATTGAAGGTTCCGCCTTTCATCGCAACACTGGGAACGATGGTTGCCGTATACGGTGCCAACTCCTTATACTTCGATATGAAACCGAATCAGTCCCAGCCTATCGGTGGCTTGAGACCTGACTTTAGTAAACTAGGAACAGGTTCTATCGGATCTGATGCCACGTATTCATTACCTTACATTGTTATTATTGCTGTCGCTGTAGCGATTATCGTCTGGATTGTGTTCAACAAAACCAAGCTGGGTAAATACATGTATGCGATCGGCGGCAACATTCATGCTGCAGTCGTTTCAGGGATCAACGTTAACCGTTACCTGATTTACATTTACTCCATCGCGGGTGCTTTGTACGGATTAGCTGGGGTGCTGGAAGCAGCAAGAACCGGCGGTGCAACGAATAACTACGGAAACATGTACGAGCTTGATGCGATCGCAGCTTGCGTAGTCGGCGGCGTATCTACATCCGGTGGTATCGGAACGGTTCCCGGCGTTCTTGCTGGGGTATTGATTTTCAGCGTAATCAACTATGGTTTGACGTTTATCGGAATCAGCCCTTACTGGCAGTTAATTATTAAAGGTGTTATCATCGTGGCTGCAGTAGCATTCGATATGCGTAAATACATGAACTCTAAATAAGGTGAAAAAATAACAGGCTGTCGCGTAAAGGGGCAGCCTGTTATTTTACGAAGACAACCGAAAGCGTTTACTAAATAAAAAGGGGCGCATTTATGCAGAAAAAAGAGTCTTCTAGTGGGGAAAAGAAGAAGTTTTCGGTTTCTTTGAGTGGTAAAATCGTAGGGACATTCGTCATTGTTTCTTTACTCGTTGCGGTGACTAGCGGCATGTCCTATGTATATTTAAATAAAGTTGATCGCTCGTATTCTAAACTTTTGAATGATAATGTTACAATTCTTCGGCATGTTGCAGAGATCAAAGAGAAAACACAAATGCAGAACAGCCTGCTGCTAGGCTATGTGCTTAATCCGGCGAAAGATAAAGAGAAGCTTTTGACAGAGACGAATGCGGGGCTATCGGCCCTTATTGGACAAATGAGTAAGCTTGCGG
The DNA here is from genome assembly GCF_059692135.1 of Paenibacillus sp. J22R160. Classification (NCBI taxonomy): domain Bacteria; kingdom Bacillati; phylum Bacillota; class Bacilli; order Caryophanales; family Paenibacillaceae; genus Paenibacillus; species Paenibacillus sp. J22R160. The sequence continues at coordinate 27,344 of NZ_JCAUAU010000029.1, forward strand.
AAAATGAGGACGAGCAGGGTGCGATCCAGTCCATGGCGGACTCCAATCAAACGTTCATGCGCCTAGTCACCAAAGTGATGGAATACGCAGATAAAGGGAATGTTGATTTGGCCAAAGCAGAAGCGATGCAGTGGGCGATTCCAACGACAGAAACCCTAACACAGTCTGCAGCTAAAATTGAAGAGTTAGAGAGAGCCGTTCAAGAAGCGGATACGGCACGTAACCATGATGTCGTACAATCGATCGTTCGAACGTTGATCTGGGTTAGTCTAGCTGCTTTCCTATTTGCATTGGCGATTGGTCTCTTATTATCCCGGACGATTGTCACTCCAATTCGCTCCATGGTAAGAGCTGCGGAGCGGATTGCGGACTGCGATTTAACGACTGGCAGCATCTATGTGAGCAATAGAGACGAGTTAAGGGATTTGGCGATGGCCTTCAATGGTATGAAAGCTAATCTCCACAGCTTAATCAGCCAAGTGGGAAGCAGTGCCCAGCACGTCGCTGCTGCTTCTGATGCGCTGAGTAATAATGCCGAGCAGGTTAGTGAGTCTTCGGAACGGATTACGTATACGATTCAAGAAATTTCGACGGGCACGGATGCTCAGGTACGCAGCGTACAGCAAGGCGTTTCCATTATGGAAGAAATGTCAGCGGCTGTCTTTCAAATCGCCAGCGTAACGCAATCGGCCAACCGGCAGTCTTTACTTGCCCAGCAAGCCGCTGGTGCAGGCAATACAGCTGTGGAGACGGCGATAGCCCAAATGCAAGCCATCTCGCAGAAGATGAAGGTGCTTGTAGAGTCTGTCCAGCGACTAGGGGAGCGCTCTGAGCAAATCGTCCAGGCGAATGCAATCATTGCGGGTATTGCGAGACAAACCAATATGCTCGCACTTAATGCTTCTATCGAAGCCGCGCGGGCAGGGGCGGCTGGCAAAGGCTTCGCGGTCGTCGCAGACGAAGTACGCAAGCTGGCTTTACAGACGGGAGAAGCGGCTGAGGAAGTTACGCAGCTTGTTTCGAGCATACAGGAAGAAACAAGCGTGGTAATGCACTCCACCCAAGCGGGAAGCCAAGAGGTGGAGACGGGGCTTGAAGTTGTCGGCGTAGCACAGGCAACGTTCCTGCGCATAAGCGATGCGATGGACGATGTCGCTCGCCAGATTGCGGAAGTGGCCGCCAACTCGGCCGCTATCTCTGGGAAAACAAGCGCAGCCGTTGAGGTGATTCGCGGTATTGATGAAGTCGCGGGGCAGACGGCTTCCGGCGCTCGCAATGTTTCCTCCAATATCGAGGGGCAGTATGCGAGTATGGAGGAAATTGTCTCCTCGGCGTCCGTGCTGAGCAGCATGGCAGGGGATTTGCAGGGCTTGATCGCTCGATTCCGTGTGTGAGTGCTCCGGAGGGAAAGAATAAGCCTGAGGATATTTCCTCAGGCTTGTTTTTGTGTTTGTTATGCAGATGCCTTATTGCATGACCATTAGAGTGGGTTGGGTGGAATTAGATGGAATTTGTATTGTTAATTTGCCGCTGCGCAGGTGTAGGGAACGCAATAGCAGGAGGAACTCCATCTAAATCGTCGGGGGTGCACGTAAACTGGCAGATTTGGCGAAAATAGCAGGAGAAATGCCAGTTAATTGTGTAAAAGTGAATCAGATGTGGAAAATAGCAGGAGTATTCGGCGTTAATTCATGGCGGCTATGGCGGCTATGGCGTGTCAGCGAGTCATGGCGCTAAGTGATTAATCCCGTACTTCAACGATTAGCTCAATCTCCACTGGCGTGTGAAATGGCAGATCGCTTGTGCCAATCGCTGAACGGGCATGCTTGCCCTTTTCGCCGAACACGGCCACTAACAAATCGGACGCGCCGTTAATCACATAAGGCTGATCTCCGAAGCGCGGGGCGCTGTTGACGAAAGCGAGCATCTTCACGATTTTAACCACACGGTCCAAATCTCCGAGATATCCCTTCATCACAGCTAGGCAGTTGATGATAGTTTGGCGTGCTGCCGCTTGCCCTTGCTCAATCGTCACTTCGCGGCCAAGCTTGCCCTCATACATCAATTCTCCGTTAATGCGGCAATCTTGACCGGACAAGTAGATGAGATTCCCTGTTTGATTGCAAGGAATATATGTAAAACGCGGCTCCGGGGATGGGGGAAGCGTGATACCCAGTTCTTGTAAGCGTTGTTCAATGTTCGACATTTTATTGACCTCCGGTTTCTAAGATTGTTTTGTTCTACCGACATGGCATCGTTGTGATTGATGCTGTGCTTACTCCAGCATACCTCGAGCAAGCACAGGCGTACGTGTGTAAACTTGATCGCGCTGCATCATCACATGATTGTGCAGGTTGACGGTGCTGCAAATATGATTAGGGATAATGCGCAGCTTATCGCCTATTTGCAGGTTGGCAGATTGGGCTAGCGGCCCTAGCTCAATCATGCCGTGCTCCTCGGTTAAGCGTGCTAGCGCAGCATCCTCCAACCCGAGGATATGTCCAAAGCCCTTCAGCTGCAGGGGCTCGGTGCCCGGCTGAATGTCGGTGGCGAAGGTTTTGCTGCCGCCGTCGACAATCGCGAGATCAGCCGCCGGCCGGCTGACGACGGTGACGAGCACGCTGCCAGCGCAGTCCTCCAATCTGCAGGCGCCAAGTCGAGCCTGCATCCTGTCGTGGAACACGTAGGTGCCCGGGCGCACCTCGGTCACGCCTTCAATCGCTGCCGCATAAGCAGCGGTTGGTGTTGAGCCCACGCTGACATCCGCAATCGCGATGCCCTGCGTTCTGAGGCGCTCGGCGAGCTGCACCATCAGCGTGCCTTCTTCCTTACCGGCTGCCGCAACGTCAAGCGTCGGCTTGCCGGCAAGCAGGGAGCCGCGGAAGGTGTAGATGCCGGTCAGCCGCAAATGCGGCATGCCTGTGATTGCAGCCGCTAGAGCAGCGGCTTGCTCGTACACAACGCCGGTACGGCGCAGGCCCGTGTCGATTTCCAGCCGAACTTGCAGGGTGTGCCCATGGCGGCTAGCTACTTGTTCTAATTGCTGAGCGCCTGCTAAGCTATCCACACCAACGATGAGCTCGATGTGCTCGCTCAGACGAATTGCGCGTTCAATCTTGCTGGCGCTCACAAGCGGGTAGGCGACAAAAATGTTGCGAATGCCATGCGCAGCCATGACTTCTGCTTCGGCTATTTTCGCCACAGTAATGCCAACAGCTCCTGCCTTAATCTGCTGCAGCGCGATTGAGGGGATCTTATGCGTCTTCGCATGAGGACGCAGGTTCACTTGTTGGATGCGGGCCACATTAGCCATAGCTTGAATGTTGCGATCCATCCGTTCAGCATCAATCAGGAGGCAGGGTGTTTCCAATCTTTCCAGTGTTTCTGCTGATTTCAATCTTTCCATCATACGTCGCTCCCTTTCGCTGCACTTTTACTTTCTTCTAAGTAGCTGTAGAGGGTATACTTTGAAATATTCAGATAGGCGCAAATCTTCTCGCCGCCTTTTTTGATCAGAAACGCGCCTTTGGCGTCCAGAAGCTGAATCATGCGCATTTTGTCATCCTTGGCCATAGCGGCTACAGGTTTACCGACTTGTTCCTGCGCTTCTTGAATAAGGGCATCAAGCAGTTCGCTTACACTTGTCACGAAAGATTCCTTCACTTCCGATTGCTCACCGGGATTGATCAGCGTTTGCAGTGTTTTTCCCGCGATCATCAGTTCTGTAATGTCATAGTTGATACAGAGCGAGCCTATGATACGGCCTGCTTTATTTTTCATGTACGTTGAGCTGGAGCGCAGAACACGGCCGTCCTTGGTTTGTGTCAAATAGTTGTATTTGTTGCCGTTTACCTGATTGCCGCGCAGCAGTTCCAGCCCTAGATTCGTGCCAGGGTCCCCGACCTTGCGTCCGGTTATGTGACCGTTTGCAATCGCAACAATGGTGCTTTCGTAGGAGCCAGTCAAGTCATGCAGGACAACTTCGCAGTTGTCTCCGAATTGCGCGGCAAGACCCGTCACGAGATCGGTCAAAAATTCAAATTCATCTTGTATGGATTCCAAACGCAAATTCACCCTCTTCAAGGTTGATCTGAGCAAAATGGTAACATAAAAACATCTGATTTCAAACAAAAAGTTTGGTCACCTAAAGAAAAGTATGATTTTCTAACACTGCACATGCTACTATGTAAAAGTAATAAGGAAGGAGGGATCGCCCATGAGACGCTGGTTTGCCAAGTCGCTGAAGCGCAAGCTATCATTAATCATTTTACTAGCAGTTGTATTGCCGCTGCTTACCATGGGGATCGTGTCCTATCGCATTGCGACTTCGGTGACGGAAGAGAAAGCGAAGCAGGCCGGCATGAACACGCTGAAACAAATAACGGACAAGCTGGATTTCGTTATTCAAGACGTGGAGAATATGTCGATTTTTCTTATCGGCCAGAAGGATATTCAAACCTATTTAAGCAACACAGAAGGGGACGTAAACAGCTATTCACTAATTGTCGGTACCTTATGGAACTTATCCTATTCCAAAAAATATATTTCCAACATTACGATTACCCCGAAAAATGGCAATCCCGTGCTGTATACAACGACAATTACGAATTCGGGGCTTAATCCGCTTTTACAGCAGTATGAATCCGTTTACAATTCGACTTCCAAATGGTGGTCGCCGCTTTATGTGAATCAAACAACGGACGGCCCCAAGAGGGTAATTACGCTCGTCAGACCGATTCGGGATGTCAGCACGTTCAGGACGATTGGAACGCTGGCTTTTTCACTCGATCAAGCGGAAATTGAGCATTATTTGACCGATGCTGGTTGGGAAAGCAGCGGTTTTGTCATGCTGACGGACCAGTACAACCAAATTATCGCAGGGGGCGAACCAGGCTGGTTGGCTCGGAAGGTCGGAGATGTGTTTCCGAATTTAGGCAAGCTGGGCGAAACAAATGGCGTACTTAACGTGCCTAGAGGGGAATTGCCTCATACGGTTTTGTATAACTCTATGCCTCGTCTGGGTTGGAAATTAGTTGGGTTCATCCCGACGGAGATCTACCAGAAGCAGAATGGTTACGTGCTGACAGTAACCGCTGTAACGATTGTTATTGCGCTGCTGCTTGCCATGGGGTTAGTGCTTTATTTCTTGCAATGGGTGACTAAGCCGCTAACTAGGTTGACCAAATCGTTGAAAGATTTGAACCCGGATGAGGCGATCCCGACCTTTGAGGTGAAAAGCGCCGACGAAGTCGGGCTGCTTGTCCACAGCTATAATAAGCTGAGCGAACGGATTGGCAGGCTGAAGGATCAAGTACAGCAGAATGAAGCGAAGAAAAAGGAAGCTGACATCATGGCCCTTCAGGCGCAGATTAATCCGCATTTTTTGTACAATACCCTTTCCTCCATCCACTGGATTGCGCTCATGAACAAGGATCGTCAAATTGCTGAGATGATTGGGGCGCTTAGTGATTTCTTGCGTTTTAGCCTAAATAAGGGCGAGGAGTTCTGCGCGGTTCAGCAGGAAATTTCACACGCTCAGAATTATGCCTATATTCAGGCGATGCGGTTTCCAGATCAGTTCGAGATTGAGTTTTTTATCGTTCCAGAAATGCTGCAAACGACGATGCTGAAGCTGTTGCTGCAGCCGTTGATTGAGAACAGTCTCATTCACGGTATTCAGAAAAAGAAAGCCAAAGGGCATGTCTACGTCCATGGGGAACTGCGTGATAATCAGATGAAATTCGTTGTGGAAGATACGGGAATCGGAATGGACGAAACGAAGCTGCGCGACATTCATGGACAGCTAGTAGCGGCCAACCAGCAATTGGGGATGCTAACCGAAGTTGCGAAGGAAGCGAAGCTGCCGGTGACCTCTTATGGACTTATTAATGTGCACAGACGATTGCTGCTGCATTATGGCCTTGGATCGGGCCTTGTTGTGGAAAGTACGCTAGGTATTGGGACTCGGATATCATTTTCAATTCCGCTTGGGACGGGGGAGCTGGCGACATGAGAATTATGATTGTAGACGATGAGGTCATCATTAGAACGGGTCTATGTACCGTGATCGATTGGAAAGAGCTCGGGCTTGAGCTGCTGCCTGCAGCTTCTTCGGGGGAAGAGGCATTAGAGCGAATTCCAGAAGAAAAGCCCCACATTGTACTGACGGATATCCGTATGCCGGGGATCGATGGGATTCAGCTTGCCCGTGAGATCAAATCTCAATTGCCGGATACAGAGATTGTCATCCTGACGGGGTATGATGATTTCACATATGCCCAGCAGGCACTTCGCGAAGGAGTAACGGATTATTTGCTCAAGACAAGCCGGCCGGAAGAGATCATTAAAGCGGCGCTGAAAGCGAAGCAGAATGTTATGGACAAATGGGAAACGATGAAACAGGACAATCTCCAGCAAGCGGCGCTGCGCAATCAGCTGTTAGACCGAGCGCTGAAACGGGGCTTGCACGATGATGCGGAAGCAAGAGAGCAGCTGCGCGTCTGGTTCCAGCGAAATGGCGTAGACGTTCATCCGGTATCCGGAGCGGCTGCGGCGATGCAAGTAATGCTTGTTTCCGTGTCGGGATGGGAAGCGGGACTTACAGAGCTGCTGCAAGGTGCGGCGCAGAATATCCTTTTTGAGCTGCTTCCGTGCGTGACGCTAATGAACAAGGAGCACTTGCTGCTTGTAGTCCGTTATGAAGGAAGCGGTACGGATCAAGCGGGGATCAAAAGCGCGCTGAAGCGGGTAACTGAGACGCTGAAATGCACAGCTTTCGCGGCGCTCGGTCCCGCCATGCAGGATTACGAAAGCTTGAGGGATTCTTACCTGGCTGCAAAAGAAGTTTTTGCCTACCAAGGGCTGCTCGGTCCGCAAGGTCTTTTCACGCTGGCGGATATCCGGGAGCGAAGCGGGGGCCGTACGGTGCTCACCGAGAAGGAAGAGGCGGAGCTCGCGGCTATTCTGATGAGCGGCAATGCGACCGACCTGCGGCATTGGGTGAACCAGCGAGTGCGCGCGCTGATAGAAGATGCCCTCGCGACGCCGATCACAGTGCAGGGCTATCTGCAATCGATGATTATCGCAGGCCACCGCTGGTTGGAACGAGCGAGTTCATCGCAAGAATCGCTGAACAAACTCCCCTCTTATGAAGGGGAGGGGCGCCCGGAGGAGGAGGTTTTTAAAATCCTCACGGCGGTCATGAACCAGTTCCATCAAGGCTTGGATCAGAACAAATATGCGTATGTGTACAAGTCTATCGCGTACATCCGCGACAATTTGCACCAGCCGATTTCGCTTCAGCAGGTGGCGGGATTTGTTCATATCAATCCGAATCATTTTAGCGAAGTATTTAAACGGGAAACCGGTTGCACCTATATTGAGTTCGTGACACAGGAGCGGATGAAGCGCGCAGCAGATCTGCTGCAAAGCACACAAACCAAAGTCAGCGATATCGCCAGAAGAGTGGGCTATGAAGACATTAAGTACTTTACGCAGCAGTTTAAAAAGCATACCGGCCAAACACCTTCTGAATATCGACAAGGTTCGACTGGATTCGACAAAATTTAAAGACTGAAAAATGTCCCCCCTTGCGCCGAAGTCTCTCCCGTACCGTCTCCTACAGATGTCCCCTATACTAAAGTTGTAACAAGAGAGCTGCAGATTAAGTTTTTACGAAAACTTTTAGGGGGTCCAACGAATGAAGAAGTCATTTATCGTTACACTGGCGGCCACAATGTCATTAGCGCTGTTAGCTGGTTGCGGTGCGAGTGGCACAGCAGATGTAGCCAAAGATAGCGGAGCAACGAAGACGACAGATGCAGCTAAGCCTGCGGAGAAAGTTAAACTATCTATTTGGCACAACTATACAGGTGAAGATCTTCGCGCCAAATTGATGCGTGAATATATGGAAAAGTTTAAAAAAGACCACCCGAACGTGGAGCTGGATATTCAAGGGATTCCACCCGATGGCTACCGTCCGCGTCTTAAAACGGTTGCAGCAGCAAATGAAATGCCGGATCTATTCGTTATGTGGCCTGGTGTTATGACGAAGGAGTTCGTCGGTGGCGACTTGATTCAGCCGATTAATGAGCTGCTTGACAGCAAAACAGAGTGGAAGAACGGCTTTATGCCAGGATCATTCGATGATTTCACAATCAGCGGCAAAACGTACAGTGCGCCAATGGCTTTGTCCCCAACATCGATCCTTTACTACAACAAAGAAATCTTTAATAAATATAATGTTCAGCCGCCAAAAACATGGGATGATCTCATGAAGCTGGTGGACACGTTCAAAAAGAACAACGTAACACCAATCGCACTGGGTAACAAAGCGGCATGGGTAGCACAATCCAGTATCCTTAGCTCGTTGGCTGACCGTGTGACAGGAACGGAATGGTTCTTGAAAGCAGTGGATCAGAACGGAGCGAAGTTTACGGATCCAGAATTCGTGCAATCGCTAACGTACCTCCAGCAGCTTGGCAAAGCAGGCGCGTTCCAAGATGGTTTCAACAGTATTGATAATACACAAATGGAACAAATGTTTGCACAAGGCAAAGCAGCTATGATGATCGATGGCGGTTGGGCGCTTCCGAACCTGGCAGCGAATACGTCCAAAGAAGCTTTGGCTAACATGGCTGTAACGGTTCTGCCATCGGTCCCTAACGGTAAAGGCGATCCAAACTCTCTTTCTGGAGTAGTAGGTACAGGTCTTGGAATGAGTAAGAAAGTAACAGGCGCACAGAAAGCAGCAGCTTATGAACTGATCTACGCGTTGTCTGGTCCAGAAGCACAGAAAGCCATCTTGGAAAGCAATCAGCTTGTGTCCTACAAAGTAGATCTGGATACAACGAAAGTATCCTCCTTGTTCGCAGAAGTGTACAAAATGATGAATACGGTTAAGAAAACGCCTGTATACGATGGCAAGCTTAGCTCCGCTAGCGCCGATGTCGTGAACAATGGTCTTCAAGAGCTCCTCATGGGCGGCAAGCCAGAGGATATCGCCAAGAAAATTCAAGACGCGCAAGCGAAAGCCGTCGGCAAATAACGTATGGCCACAGGACTCCAGCCAGGCTCGGCTGGAGCCCTTTTTTCAAAAAAGTTAGCAAGGGGGGAAGTTAAGTCATGACCGTATCCGCAAGAATCAGAGGATTCATTACTATAGGGCTTCTTCCAGCCTTAGTGCTCTATCTGTTTTTTGTCATCGTACCGATTTTCTGGTCAGCTTACTATGGCTTTTTCGACTGGAAAGGGATCGGAGCCGCCAAATTTATCGGATTAGACAACTATGTCGAAGTATTCCAAGACGCAATTTTCTGGAAGTCGTTCAAAAACAACATGCTTATCGTTGCAGCATCCGTATTCGGTCAAGTGCCGATTGCCATGATTCTAGCGCTTTTACTTATGAAAAGCACCTTTTTCCAGCGTGTCATTCGTGCTTCCGTTTTCATGCCCATGGTGCTCTCCTCTGTCGTTGTCGGGATCATCTGGGGATACATTTATCACCCGCAAATTGGTATCTTGAACTTCTTGCTGGATGGCGTCGGCCTGGAAAGCTGGAAGAAAGCTTGGCTATCCGATCCGAAAGTATCGATGTTCGCCCTCATGGTGCCGATCATCTGGAATTATATTGGACCCTACATGATTATGTTCATTGCCGCATTACAAAATATTTCGCCAGAGATCGAAGATGCTGCGCAGCTGGATGGTGTCGGACCGGTTCGCAAATTGTTTGCTGTCACACTGCCCATGATCTGGGATACTGTCAAAGTTGCTGTCGTGCTGTGTATCTCGGGAAGCTTGAAGGCTTTCGACCTCATCTACGTCATGACAGGCGGGGGTCCGGCGCATTCAACCGAACTGCTGGCATCTTACATGTACAACAGCACCTTCAATGTGTATCGCTTCGGCTTCGGAAGTGCGATATCCACAGCGATTATTATTCTTAGCTTGATCTTGATTGTAGGCAGCCAACGTCTTATGAAGCGGGATTATCGTTAGAAATTAGGAATTGAGTTTTCTCAGGAGGGACATCTATGGAGCAGGTTGTATCGATGCAGACGGGTTTTCCCGCTGGAGGCAAGAAACGGAAAGTTTGGACGCGAGGCGTCGTTAATATTTTGCTTAGCTTGTACGCGCTAGTCACGTTGTACCCGCTCATTTGGTTATTTATGAGTGCGCTGAAGTCCAACGAAGAGTTTCATTCACGGCCCTTTTTACTGCCGTCGGTTTGGAAATGGGACAACATCGTCCGCGCCTGGAAAGTTTCCGGGATGGGGCTTTCGCTTTGGAATTCTACGGTCGTCACGATAGCTTCACTCGTCCTGACCTTAGTGCTGGGTGCTTTGGCAGCCTTTGTTCTATCGCGGTTTGAGTTCAAATTAAAGCCGTTCTTCATGGGATTATTCCTACTCGGTATGCTCATTCCAATTCACAGCACCTTAGTGCCTCTCTTTATTATTATGAAAAAAGTCGGCCTCCTGAATACGTACGGAGCACTTATCTTGCCTTATGCGGCCTTTGAGCTTCCGCTTGCGATTTTCGTTGTTGCCGCTTATTTAGTCACCATTCCCAAAGAAATTGAGGAAGCAGCTTTGATCGATGGCACAGGCTATTGGGGGATTTTCTTCCGGATGATGCTTCCGCTTAGCTTGCCGGCCCTCTCAACCGTTGCGATCTTAGGATTTTTGAGGTTTTGGAATGATTTTGCGTTTGCCTTGGTCTTTATCAGCAAACCTGCGCTGAAAACTGTTCCGCTTAGCTTATCTGCCTTTGCAACAGGCTATATGACGGATTACGAGCTGACGATGGCTGCGCTTGCGATTGCCGTGCTGCCTACGATTGTCGTGTTCCTGCTGTTCCAGGAGCAAATTATGAAGGGAATGACGGCTGGCGCAGTCAAAGGATAACAGATTCTTCATCATTGGGAGGACATCATGACGAAATTAAAAGTAGCGGTGATTGGTGCTGGCTCCATCTCTGATGCACATTTGGCCTCATATATGGATCATCCAGAAGTGGAGCTTTATGCCATCGTCGATATGAACAAGGAGCGGGCGCGCGCGGCTGTCCAGAAATATGGCGCGAAGGTTGCTTTCACCGACTACCGCGAAATGTTGGCTGATCCGCAGGTAGAAGCGGTGAGCATCTGTACGTGGAACAATACGCATGGCGCTTTGAGCATCGCCGTTCTGGAAGCGGGCAAGCACGTGCTGTGCGAGAAGCCGCTCTGCACGACGGTCGAAGAAGCTTTGCGCGTCGAGGAGGCGGTTCGCCGCAGCGGCAAGCTGCTGATGGTCGGCTTCGTCCGCCGCTTCGGCACGAATGCGCAGGTGCTGCGCCGCTTCATGGATGCAGGCGAGCTTGGCGAGATTTATTACGCCAAGGCATCGTATTTGCGCCGGCTAGGCAATCCCGGCGGCTGGTTCGCCGACAAGGAACGTGCCGGCGGGGGTCCGCTTTTTGACATCGGCATTCATGTCATCGACTTATGCTGGTACTTGATGGGGCGGCCGAAGGTGAAATCGGTCAGCGGGAACACCTATACGAAGCTGGGCAATCGCTCGCATATCAAGAACTTGAGTTTCTATAAGGCAGCGGATTATGATGCCTCTCAAAATACCGTGGAAGACATGGCGAACGCGCTCATCCGCTTTGAGAACGGCGCGTCGCTTATGGTCGACGTTTCCTTCACTTTGCATGCGAAGATGAAGAATGAATTCGCTGTGAAAATATTTGGCGATAAAGGCGGTGCGGAGATCGAGCCGGATTTCTGCATCGTGAGCGAGAAGTGTGATACGATCATCAACGTGACGCCGCAGATAGATCATCCTTCGTTCGAGTTCATGGACGGGTTCCGCAACGAAATTGACCATTTCGTGCAGGCGTGTCTAGGGCGCCAGGAGCTGATCTCACCTGTCCGAGACGGCGTGGAATTGACCAAAATTTTGTGCGCGATCTATGAGTCGAGCGAGAAGGGGACTGAGATTCATTTTGACTGAGTTGCTTGACCAAAATCTGGCGGATCAGTCTCCGCCAGGTTCTGGTGTTGGCTACTTTACTAACCTTCCACCATCCATCTCGCTATCACCATACAGCCAACTTCCACCTCACCTGCCAATAACAAATATGAAAAAACCTAGCGATAAATCCGCAAAGCTGATCTTCTTGGGATGGGAGAAATGGTAGAATAACGGACCGTAGTTCTCACTACAGGTGGAAAATATGCTTTTTTGTCAAATCGTGGACCTCTAGCTGCCGGACATCAGGTTCATTGTGGATAACTTTCTTAGGATTCGATGATTCGTCCGCCGCTCAGCCCTAAACCTAGATCAAGCCCCTAACCGTATAGGTTGGGGGCTTTTCAATGTACACTCGATGATAGTACATGAGGATAGTACATGATGCAAAAAGTGCAGTAAACTCGCATTTGAATGAGCTACGCGCAACCATTTGATGTAAAAAGTACATCAAATTTAGCGAATTAGCCCCATTTTCAATGGTATCGATGAAATTAACTGCACAAAATGCATGATTATCTCCGAAACCCTCGATAATCCAAAAATTTGCTGCACTTTTTGCAGCAAATGTCCGCTACGATTTCCCCTTGCGCGTCATCTCCGCAAGACCAACCCACTGCTCATCGGTCACCTCGAGCAGCTCGCTGAACTGCCCGGCGCCCTGCAGCCATTCGCCGCCGTCGATCGTGACAACTTCGCCGTTGATGTACCCGGCGTAGTCCGAAATCAGATAAGCTGCGAGGTTCGCAAGCTCATCCTTTTCCCCGACCCGCCGCAGCGGCACGCGGTTGAACAGCTTTTCCGACAGCTCAGGCGTCGGAGCCAATCGGCTCCACGCGCCGTCGGTGGGGAACAGCCCCGGCGCGATTGCCACCTGCCGGATGCCATGGCGCGCCCACTCGACGGCGAGCGAGCGCGTCAAAGCGAGCACGCCGGCCTTGGCGGCCGCCGACGGTACAACGAAGGCCGAGCCCGTGGAGGCATACGAAGTGACGATGTTCAGCATCGTCCCGCCGACGCCTTGCTCGATCCATCGTTTGCCCACTTCTAGCGTCGTGTAAAACGTGCCGTGAAGGACGATATTCAGCACCGCATCCACCGCGCGCGGAGATAAATTCTCAGTCGGACTGGCAAAGTTTCCAGCCGCATTGTTTATCAAAACATCGATCCGGCCGTAATGCTGCTCCACGGCGGATACCATGTCTGCGATTTGCTGCGGATCGCGCACATCACAGCTTTTATAGAACACTTCACCGTTCATTTCGGAAGCGGCTTTCGCCAACACTTCCTCACGCCGGCTAGTAATCGCAAGCCGCGCCCCCAACTCCAGGAAACGCTCCCCCATAGCACGGCCAAGACCGGTGCCCCCGCCTGTGATGAGAACGACTTTATCCTTCAACAAAGATGCATCGAACATATCCAACCTGCCCTTCATTATGAGATTGCCACTTCGCTAATTAACAAAAGCAGCTTCGAATTGCTCGATCCGACTCGCCAGATCTTCGGGCAGCGGCGTGCCTTTTTGCGTGTGAACATCGACATAGACACCTGTGCTCGTTGCCAAACTCACGACTTGCTGAGTGTCACGCTTAATAATGGCATACTCTGTTTCAATCGACGATTTGCCGATTCGACTCACTTTCATATAGATATCGAGGGTATCGTTAAAATGCGCCTGAGACTTATACTCCACACTTTGACTAACAAGAAAGAATGTCTTTTCCGCCGGGGGGCCTTCAGGATTCGCATCAAATAACCCTAACCCGTTCATATACTCACACCGAGCTTGCTCCATGTAAATGACCGTGGAAAGATGGCTTAGATGCCCGTTCGCATCCGTCTCACAAAAACGAACTTTTGCCCATGTAAAAAAGCGAAAACCTTCCAAATCCGAATAGTTCATAACGAGTTTAGTCTCCTGTAAAATAGGTTTGATACTGCTCGCGAAGCTCGCGTTTCATGAACTTGCCCACCGAGGAGCGGGGGATCTCATGAAGGAAAACCACATCATCGGGAATCCACCACTTAGCAAACTTGTCTTCGATAAACGTAAGTAATCCCTTTTTGTCACCTGCTTGCAAGCCGGCGTCTTTGAGAACGACGCAAGCGAGCGGTCGCTCACCCCACTTGGGATGCGGTACGCCGATCACGCAGGCTTCATACACATTCGGATGCGCCATCAACGCATTCTCCAAGTCGAGAGAGGAAATCCATTCTCCGCCGCTTTTGACCAAATCCTTGGCTCTGTCGACTAATTTCACGAAACCTTCACGATCAATTACCGCGATATCTCCGCTATGAAACCAGCCATCCTGGAAACCCTCAGCAGTTCGGGCATCGTTGTAGTATTCGGTCGCTACCCACGGCCCTCGCAGCCAAATTTCCCCCATCTCCTTACCGTCCCAAGCCACCTCGCCTCGTATTCCGACGATTTTCATATCAAGGCCAGGCACCAGCAGTCCCTGTGTGGCCCTCGTAGCGTACTGCTCGTCAAGCGGAGCTTCTTCTTGATAACTTTTTAGGCGGGCAACCGTAACAAGCGGACACGTTTCCGTCATGCCGTAAGCATGATAGAACGGGACTTTCAGCCGTTGTTCATAGCTTTCAATCAGACTGCGCGGGGCAGCAGATCCACCGCAGACTGCGGCGCGCAAAGATGATAAATCCAGCTGCAGCGCCTCTTGCGCTTGAAGGGCAGCTGTCCAAACCGTAGGCACGCCTGCTGCAATGGTGACCTTTTCGTCTGCGATCAGGCGGAGCAGAATATCCGGCGTAGGCGCCGGTCCGGGAAGCACCTGCTTGCTGCCGAACCAGACGGAGGCGAAGGGGAGCCCCCAGGCGTTCACATGAAACATCGGTACGACAGGAAGCACCGCGTCGCGTTCCGAAAGAGCCAGCGTATCCGCCAAGCCGATGGACAGCGAATGCAGATAAATCCCGCGATGGGAGTACACGACGCCTTTGGGATTTCCCGTAGTGGCCGATGTATAGCACATCCCTGCGGGAGCGCTTTCATTTATGTTTTCAGGATACGTAAAATGAGGATCTCCGCTCTCTATCATGTTCTCATATAAATAGACGGGCTGTAAAGAAGTAGGCGGCAGTTCCTTTTTATCCGACATGATGATATAGCCTTCAATGGTCGTCAGTTGATCCTGAATTTTTTCAATAATAGGCAGCAAGGTCTCATCCACGAAGAGGAATCGGTCTTCCGCATGATTGAGAATGTAGGCGATGTGCTCGGCCGGGAGGCGAATATTAACCGTATGGAGGACCGCTTCCATGCAGGGGATGCCGAAATAGGCTTCCAAATGCCAATGATGATTCCAGGCGAAAGTGGCAATCCGATCCCCGGGTTTTACCCCTAACGCTTGCAGTGAGCTGGATAACCTCTTCGCGCGTCTTCCAAAATCAGCGTATGTATATCGGTGAATGCCGGTACTTGTTCGTGAAACAACCTCTTTTTTGGGGAATAAAGTTTGGGAGCGTTCGAAGAGAGAGCGCAGCGTTAATGGGTAATTGTCCAAATGGAAACACCTCCGGGGATTGTCTGTTTCTATTGTAAATATATAAGGAGGAGGGACAAGATATGTCCAAAAGCGGGGTTCTGCGCAAATAAAAAAACCGACACCGCAGCATGCTGTGCATGCAGGGAATCGGTCTCACGCTCACGCGTTTAAAATAAACTTCTCAATAACGTGTCTAACGCCGTCTTCATTATTGCTTTTGGTCACATAGTTAGCCAGCTCTTTAAGCTCCGGCAAAGCATTATCCATTGCGACACCAAGTCCCGCAACCTCCAGCATTTCGCGATCGTTCCACGCATCGCCGAGGGCAATGACCTCATCCAGCGAGCAGCCGATATGGTTGGCAAGGAAAGCGATGGCGTGGCCTTTGGTGCCTTCTTTGTGCATGAATTCCAAGTAATGCGGTTTGGATTTCGTAATGTGCATTTGGTCGCCGAGCAGTGGAAGCAGCTCCTCGCGAATTTGGTCGCAAACCTCAGGTTTGTCCACAATCAGCAGCTTAGGCTGTGGAATGTCGATCCATTGGCGCAGGTCACCGATGATATAAGGCGTTTTGGATAGACGTACATAATTTTTAATTTTATCATTATCCTCAGCTGCATAAAGCTGGTCGCCATGGTAAAGCTGAAGATGGAGATTTCTCTTTTCGCAATAATCGAGCAGGTAGCGCGCACTTTCCACCGGCACCATACGCTCGTATAGGACTTCCTCGTCGAGGAGATTTTTGATCGATGCGCCTTGATACGTAATGATCGGGACGTTGAGCCCGATTTGGTTAGCAATTTTGGCTGCTGAAGGAAAGCTTCTGCCTGTCGCAATCGTTACCGTCACACCCTGAGCAACTGCCTGATGCATCGCGTCAATCGTTTCCTCAGAAATTGTCAAATCATCACGCAAAAGCGTATCGTCCAAATCAGATGCTACTAACTTGTAAGTCATGTGTTCCTCTCCGTTCCGATAGGTAGTCTATATAAAAATTCTGCTTTAAGCATACCCGAATCAAAGCGGAATTGCTAGAATAAAGCGAGAGCTTTTCAGTTAAAAGGAGGCGCGTCAACGATGGCATCATTCTATACGGACAAGCTGGAGGCTTTGCTAAGAGCGCACAGCAGCGAGGTTGATGCAGCCGCAATGTCCGCTTATATGCGCGACCAATTTCCTTTCCTAGGTATTCGCAATCCGCAGCGCGTGGCATTGACGAAGCCATTTTGGAAGGAGCACGGTTATCCCATAGGAGCCGAAGGCGTGAAGGTGGCTGAGGAGCTCTGGGCTTTGCCCGAGCGGGAATTCCATTACACAGCGCTGCAGCTGCTCACTCAGCTTCGCAAAAATGCGGAAAAAGAGCATATTCATTTGCTGGAACACATGGTCGTAACGAATTCCTGGTGGGATTCCGTGGATACGATTGCTGACCATTTAATTGGTGTTCACCTGCAGAAATATCCAGATCTCATCCCGGCATATGTAGAAAAATGGCTCTCGTCAGGCAATATGTGGCTGCAGCGGACAGCGATTCTGTTCCAGCTCAAATATAAGCAGCGCACAGACGTGCCGCTTCTTTTCGGCTGTATTCGGCGTATGGCGGACTCGAATGAATTCTTTATCCGCAAGGCGATCGGTTGGGCACTGCGTGAATATTCGAAGACCGACGCTGCTGCCGTGCAGGCATTTGTCGCTGAGACCGAGCTTTCACCGCTTAGCGTGCGGGAAGCGTTGAAGGTCATTCAGCAGAAGGAATAGAAAGTGCGATAGACTAGTTGATATCTAGGAATTGGAGGAATCCAACTCATGTCGGAATTTATGTGTTTTTCTGCGAAAGAGAATCGCATGACGATCCCTGGAAAGCTAGTATCGGGCCGCTACCGCCAGCCGTTCGGCTACCGAGTGAAGCGGTCGAAAGGAACGAAGGATTTCTACCTCACCATGACGCTGCACGGAAAGGGTTTATTCCATAACGGCAGCGAAACCTGCGAATGCCCCGCAAGTGAAATTTCACTCATTACCCCAGGTACGCCGCACTACTATGGAACTCCGGAGCATACGATCTGGGAATTTAATTGGTGCCATTTTGTTCCCAAAGAAGATTGGCTGCCTCTGCTGCAGCTCCCTGAAACGATTAAGGGGATTCGATCTGCCCGTTTTGATTGCGAAAAAGAGTGGTTTCACCTTGCAGGGGTTTTCAACAGCTTGATCCAGTATAACGAAGAATCGCATCTGTTCTCGGAAGGACTGGCGGTGAATGCATTGGAAGAAATCCTGCTCCTGATATCCAAAAATGTCCTCGAAACGCAGTTTCTAATGGATTCACGCGTGGAAGAGACGATAAAGCTGATTTCTCAGCAGTATAAAAAGCCGTTCAACGTGCCGGAATTGGCAGCTAGGGTTAATCTGTCTGCCTCCAGGTTCGCCCATCTATTCAAAATGCAGACGGGCGAATCCGTCATGGAAATGTTAAATAAAATCCGACTCCGCCATTCCATCCAGAAAGCTGCTGGAAACAACCTCCCTGACGATTGCGGAAATTGCAGAGGAAGTTGGGTTTAACCATCCTTTTTACTTTTCCCGTCAGTTTGCTGCTTTTTATGGCACGCCGCCGGCGGTTTTTCGAAAACATATTGTCCATCGCCATCCAGATCGCCGACACTCGCATCATTAGCATTGTAGGTATAGCTTATACCATCTGGGGTTGTGCCGCCTGCAGGTCTCTGAAGAGGGACGTCCAAATAATTATTTGCCCACGGGGTCGCGGCCGCAGATGCCGCTTGCTCGACGCCGCCTACGACGGCACGGACCGTATAACTTGAACTTGTAGTTCCTGCGTTATCTTGATAATTTGTACTAGTTGTAATGGGGGATGCGTTGAGCTTTACGCCGCTACGGTATACGTTGAAAGAGGTGCTAGCTGCCTCAGTACCCAGGAGTCTCCAGCTCACAAGCACACCGGTTGATACCTTGACGGCTACCAGTCCCCGGTCGAGCTTTTCCATTTGCCGGGGCACTGCTGCATGTGCTGTAGGCGCTTGGATACCGAAGGACGAGATGAGGAGAGAGCCTAGCGTAACGCAGCAGACGGTTCGTATTAGACGCTTTACATGTTTAAACATTTCTACAACCTCCTTGGATCGTCGAATGTTATTGCAATTGTGCATGACTGTGATACGGGATACCTCGCTTGTATCCTCCTTCCTAATCGTGGATGCGCTTACATCCGTAATTATACCTTGTAGAGGATCGAGATTTTAATGCAGACAATGGCTAACTTCCTACACAATACTGCTCTTTGGAAAAAAGAAGTTAAGTCACAGTTGCGTAATGAAATATAACACATATATTATATTAATAAAATTTTGTTATATATATTGACATATAGGTAACATTGTTTTAAAGTTAGTAAAATTCTTTGTAGCGGCATACAGCACTGGGTGCCTGCTCTAACCCAATATTAACGAAGGGAATGATGGAAGATGGCATACAATCGGACGCATGATTGGCTTACGCGACTGCCTAAAGTTGATCTTCATTTGCACTTGGATGGGAGTGTGAAGCCGGAAACGATTCTGGAGCTTGCCCTAGATCAAGGCATCGATCTTCCCGTGTACAATAAAGAAGGATTGATTCCACATATGCGTGTATGCGAGGAATGCGGCAGCCTCATCGAATATTTGAGTAAATTTGATTTTACGACTCGCTTCATGCAATCGGGTGAAGCTTTGGAGCGGATTGCCTACGAGGTTGCTCAGCAATCGGCAGAGCATAACTGCAAATACGTGGAGGTGCGTTTTGCCCCGCAGCTGCATCGGAATAGCGGTTTGACCGTGGAAGAAACGATTCATTATGTCGTAGAAGGGATGAAGCGCGGACAGCGGGATTTTGGCGTGAGAGCCGGCGTCATTGCGATTTGCATGAGAAATCATTCCTGCGAAAGCAACTTGGAAGTGATTCGGGCCGCAGCCAAGTTTGCGGGTAAAGGCGTAGTCGCCGTCGACCTAGCAGGTGACGAGGCGTCCTATCCGCCGGAATGGTTCCGGGAGGTTTTTGCGGAGTCGGGTCGACTCGGCATCCCTGTCACCATACATGCCGGAGAAGCGGCAGGTGCGATGAATGTGTATGAAGCCGTAACGAATCTCGGCGCGGTGCGTATCGGGCACGGTGTCAGGCTGAATGAGAACAGCGACATTATGGAAATGGTCAAAAACCGCCGCATCCCGCTCGAAATGTGCCCGATCAGCAACATCCAAACGAAAGCTGTTTCCGGTTGGGAAGCTTATCCGATCCGCGAATACTTGGAGCGGGGGCTCCTCGTCACGATAAATACGGATAATCCGAGTGTCTCGGGGACGGATATTACGAATGAATACCGCGTGCTGTCCGACCGTTTTGGTTTTACGGAGTCAGAACTCGTTAGGCTTGTGATGAACGGGGTAGATGCCGCATTTATGGACGAAAGCGATAAGCTGTTGCTGCGGCGGGAGATGGAAGAAGAGATCAAAGACATGAGCATCCAATGAGTAATGAGAAATACCGCTGCAAGCATTCGCCGTCATGAGAGGACTCCGAAAGGGGTCCTCTTTGTTGAGTTCGTATGCGAGACGGCGTTTTTGAACGACTCGCTGCTAGTTCTCGACGCTTAGGCCTCCGAGACGGCTTTTTTGGCTCTCTCGGCCGGACATTCGGTCACCTCTCCGTCAAATCCATCACGAGAAGGCCTTTTTGAACGACTCGCTGCCCATTCCCGACGCTTAGGCTTCCGAGACGTTCTTTTTGGCCCTCTCGGCCGGACATTCGGTCTCCTCTCCGTCAAATCCAACACGAGACGGCGTTTTTGAACGACTCGCTGCTAGTTCTCGACGCTTAGGCTTCCGAGACGTTCTTTTTGGCTCTCTCGGCCGGACATTCGGTCACCTCTCCGTCAAATCCATCACGAGACGGCGTTTTTGAACGTCTCGCTGCTAGTTCTCGACGCTTAGGCCTCCGAGACGGCTTTTTTGGCTCTCTCGGCCGGACATTCGGTCTCCTCTCCGTCAAATCCATCACGAGACGGCGTTTTTTAACGTCTCGCTGCTAGTTCTCGACGCTTAGGCCTCCGAGACGGCTTTTTTGGCTCTCTCGGCCGGACATTCGGTCTCCTCTCCGTCAAATCCAACACGAGAAGGCGTTTTTGAACGACTCGCTGCCCATTCCCGACGCTTAGGCTCCGAGACGTTCTTTTTGGCTCTCTCGGACCAAACTGACGGACAAAGTGTGGTAATTTCAAGTGAATAGGAGACTTCACGCGACATTTAGTATCCAACGCCACTTGACAATATAGGGTAGGGGGGTATACTATACAAATATAAACAAATACCAATCACTGTGAGGTGACAATCCTATGAGCGCCGGACCTGCAGGACAGCAGCAGCTACCTATCCGACCAACATCAACGGTTGATTTCGATATTACAGGAATGACCTGCGCCGCATGCGCAACCAGAATTGAAAAAGGGCTGAACAAGATGCCCGGCGTAGCACAAGCATCCGTCAACCTGGCTATGGAAACTGCACGCATCGTATACCAATCCTCGGAGGTAACACCGGAAGAGATGCAAGCGCGAGTAGCCAAGCTAGGATACGAAGCAGCGCGCAAAAGAGAACAGGCCGAAACCAGCGAGCATCGTGCGAAAGAGATACAGAAGCATAAGCGTAAGCTGTGGATTTCGGCCATACTTTCTTTCCCATTGTTATGGGCGATGGTTGGCCATTTCTCCTTCACTTCGTGGATTTGGGTGCCGGAGCTTTTCATGAATCCATGGATGCAGCTGGCTCTCGCAACACCGGTCCAGTTTCTCATTGGACGCCAATTCTACATTGGAGCCTACAAAGCGCTCACTAATAAAAGCGCCAATATGGATGTGCTCATCTCACTGGGAACTTCAGCCGCGTACTTCTACAGCTTGTACCTAACGTTCCAGTGGGCAGGGCTAAGCGATCGTCACCATGCGCCTGAGCTGTACTATGAAACCAGCGCCATCCTCATCACACTTGTCATTCTTGGAAAATGGTTCGAAATTCTCGCCAAAGGGCGCACTTCGGAAGCCATTAAATCGCTTATGGGCCTACAGGCCAAAAGCGCTCTGGTTATCCGTGATGGGCAAGAAATCAGTATTCCGCTGGAAGAAGTAACGCCAGGTGACGTCGCTATTGTGAAGCCGGGTGAGAAGATTCCGGTGGACGGTACGGTTTTACAAGGACTTTCCTCGGTTGATGAGTCCATGCTGACGGGTGAAAGCTTGCCGGTTGAGAAACGCGAAGGTGATAAAGTGATCGGAGCCACGCTGAATAAGAATGGCGTACTTCGCATACAGGCCAATAAGGTTGGCCGTGACACGGTACTGTCGCAAATCATCAAAGTCGTTGAAGAAGCACAGGGGTCCAAGGCGCCGATTCAGCGTGTGGCGGACGTCATTTCGGGCATTTTTGTCCCGATTGTCGTAGGGATTGCCCTTATTGCCTTTGTCCTGTGGTACTTCTGGTTTGATCCGGCTAACTTCGCTGGCGCACTCGAAAAAACGATCGCTATCCTTGTCATCGCTTGCCCTTGCGCCTTGGGCTTGGCAACGCCGACCTCCATTATGGCGGGATCCGGACGCGCAGCGGAATTAGGCATTTTGTTCAAAGGTGGCGAACATTTGGAAGCAGCCCATCACCTAGACGTTGTAGTTTTGGATAAGACGGGCACAGTAACGAAAGGGAAACCACAGCTTACAGATACCCAAACGCTTATGGACCAACCAACGTTCCTTCGCTTCATCGGAGCGGCAGAGCGCAGCTCGGAACATCCGCTAGCAGAAGCTATCGTCCAAGGAATATTACCGTCTATTCCATCTTTGCCAGAAGCTATGGACTTTAAAGCCATCCCTGGTTTCGGACTGGAAGCTCAAGTGGAAGGCAGTCAGGTCGTCATCGGAACACGAAGATTGCTAACTGAAAAGGGGATCGATATCGCTGAAGCGTTGACGGAAATGGAACGCTTAGAGAACGATGGCAAAACCGTTATGCTGGCAGCCATTGACGGCAAGTACGCTGGATTTGTTGCGGTGGCGGATACAATCAAGGAAACATCGCAGGAAGCGGTATCCCGCTTAGAAGCAATGGGGATTCGGGTAATCATGATCACCGGCGACAATGCGAGCACGGCAAAAGCTATTGCCCAGCAAGCTGGCATCAAGCAGGTGTTGTCCGAGATTTTACCGGAAGGAAAAGCGGCAGAGGTGAAAAAGCTGCAAGCGGAAGGCTTCCGCGTCGCAATGGTCGGCGATGGCATCAACGATGCGCCTGCCCTAGCAATGGCAGATATCGGCATGGCCATGGGCACGGGAAGTGACGTAGCCATGGAGGCGGCTGATGTAACGTTAATGCGCGGGGATTTGACCTCCATTGCAGATGCCATTGAAATGAGCAGACGGACGATGCGCAATATTAAGCAAAATCTGTTCTGGGCCCTCGGTTACAACACGATTGGCATCCCAATCGCTGCTTTAGGCTTATTGGAGCCTTGGGTAGCAGGAGCCGCTATGGCGTTAAGCTCTGTTTCTGTCGTGCTGAATGCGCTTCGGCTGCAAAGGGTTAAACTTTAAGAAAGTGGCATGCCAGTGGATTGACAATATACGGGATGGGGGTATGATAAGTAATAAACAGCCCTCAAAGGAGACAGCCCAATGAACAAGGAATTGGACACGGAAGTGAGCCACTGCGGCTTGGATGATCAGGAGCGGAAGAGTCATCATTCCGACAAACTCAAAGCGGACTTAACGAAGCGTTTGAACCGCATTGAAGGTCAAGTTCGCGGGGTCAAAGGTTTGATCGAGAAAGATACGTATTGCGATGACGTTTTGCATCAAATTGCCGCGATTCAGTCGGCGCTTAATGGTGTGGGGAAACTGCTGCTAGCTGGCCACCTCAAAAGCTGTGTCGTCGAACGTATTCAAGAAGGCGACATGGATGTTGTCGATGAACTGCTCAAAACAATGAATACGCTAATGAAATAATGAAAAATAAATCCAATGAAGGAGTGAATGCAATGTCCAGCGTTATTTTAAAAGTAGAAGGTATGTCTTGTAATCACTGTGTGAATGCCGTTGAGAAAGCAATGAAAGAGCTTGGTGCTGAGGGTAAAGTAAACTTGGCGGGCAAATTAGTGGAAGTGGAGTACGATGAAAACAAGCTGAGTGTGGAAGCGATCAAAGAAGCAATCGAAGAGCAAGGCTATGATGTGGTGCAATGAGAATAACGAGTCTTATCGTGTTGTCATTGGCACTTTCTCTGAGCGGGTGCGGGAAGTCGCAGACTACGGATCATCCGGTACACAGTAGCGGTCATGAAGCCGGGAGCTCAGCGGAGCAGATTCAGGCGGTATTTCAAGTTGCTTCACCGCAGGCGAAGGCCAAAGAGGATACAGCCGTGACGATTCAGATCCAAGATAGTGGCGGCAAGCCGATCAGTGATTTTGACCTGAATCATGAGAAAAAGATGCATCTTATCGCTGTGAGCAAAGATCTTTCGTATTACAGGCATCTGCATCCGGAGTACAAAGGAAAAGGCCTGTTTACGGTATCAACGCAGTTCCCCTCGGGTGGTGATTATAGGCTTTTTGCAGATTTTCTGCCTAGCGGGAAAGAGAAAACGGTCAAAAGCTACACCTTGACGGTACAAGGGGACCCAGCGCCACCAGCGGCCATTGAACCAGAAGGTGTTTGGACCAAAACCGTGGATGGCAATGAAGTCACGCTAACTATCGATCATCTTATGGCAGGAATGGAGCTCAATCTAACCTATAGTTTTAAGGATGCAGCTTCAAAAACACCTATTAAGGATTTGCAGCCATACTTAGGAGCTGTTGGGCATGTTGTTATCCTGGACGCGAATGCGGATCAATACTTGCATGTCCATCCGACGGATGAGAAGTCAACTGGGCCTGAAGCCAAGTTCATGACGACTTTCCCCAAAAGCGGCGTGTACAAAATCTGGGGAGAATTTCAGCGTGGCGGTAAGGTGTTCACGGTCCCATTTGTTGTTAAAGTTCCTTAATCTACACCCTACAACTATATTAAAAAGGAGCCGGTCACCATGCCTGCCTATAT
The DNA here is from genome assembly GCF_059692135.1 of Paenibacillus sp. J22R160. Taxonomy (NCBI): domain Bacteria; kingdom Bacillati; phylum Bacillota; class Bacilli; order Caryophanales; family Paenibacillaceae; genus Paenibacillus; species Paenibacillus sp. J22R160. The sequence goes on from NZ_JCAUAU010000029.1 coordinate 52,003, forward strand.
CATCACGGGGGGCTCCAAAGGCCTCGGAGCTGAGCTTGCGAAGCAGCTCCTGCACCAAGGCGCCGCGGTCCACTGCGTGTCGCGCGGCGAAAGCCCAAGCCTCCGCCAAGAGGCGTCAAGCATGAAAGGTGACTACACCTTTCATGCTTACGACTTGGCGCAAACAGACGGCCTGGATTCGCTGATGGAGCGAATCCTCGGCCAGGTTGATCGAGCGGATGCCATCACGCTCATCAACAACGCGGGCCAGCTCGAACCGATGACGTTCATCGGCCGAGCTGACCAAGAGGACCTGCAGCGAAGCCTGCAGGTCAATCTCGTCGCGCCCACGCTGCTGACGAACAGCTTCATTCGGCAGACGCAGGCGCTGCCGATTGCGAAGCGGGTCGTCCACATCTCCTCGGGCGCGGGGAAAAAGCCCTACCCCGGTTGGGCGGCGTATTGCACCGCCAAAGCCGGGCTTGATATGCTGACGCGCTGCATTGGCGTCGAGCAGCTGGAACAGCCCTACCCGGTGGAGGTGATCTCCGTTGCACCGGGGGTGGTGGATACCGATATGCAGCGGGAGATTCGCGCTGCATCCGAAGAGGACTTCCCGCAGCTAAGCCGGTTCGTGAAGCTGCATACGGACGGCGAGCTGCAGTCGCCTGAAGCAACAGCAGCGCAGCTTCTGGAGCTGCTGCGGCAAGAGGCTTTCGCGCAGGGCGAGATCGCCGATCTGCGCACAAAAAGGAGTTAAGCGGCTAACAAGCGCTTAACTCCTTTATATTTATAGCGCTGCGCGAAAGCCTACTGAATGCTTCCTGACACAGACGGCCCGGATGACAGCTCAGATGTACAGAATTTACAGCGGGTTGCTTGCGCTGGAATATCTGACAAGCAGTGCGGGCAAGATTTTGTCGCAGGAGCCTTTTCCTTCGGCTCTTCTTTTTTGCGGAACTTGGACAATTGTTTAACAACAATAAAAATGACGGCGGCAACAATTAAAAAGTCTAAGAAAGTAGAAATAAAGGCCCCATACTTCAGAACTGGCGCACCCTTATCGGCTGCAGCATCAGCAAGTGTATCGTAGTGTTTGCCATTCAAAGATATGAAAAGTTCATTAAAGTTCACTCTGCCTAGCAGTAATCCGATAGGCGGCATGATCACATCATTGACGATGGATGTAATGACTTTTCCGAAAGCTCCTCCGATAATAACCCCCACCGCGAGATCGACCATATTCCCTTTAAAAGCAAAGTCTTTAAATTCCTTCAGCATAGCGAACCTCCAACAAACGGCATTTTTTGCATTGTAGCATATTTTGTCACTGTCGAACAATGAGTTGGAAGCTCGCGTAGTTGTTTAATCCTTCTGAGCAGATAAGAGTTGTTGTTCCTTGGACTCCTGCAGCACCTCGCGTAGGGCGCTAATCAACGCTTGATGATCGTCAGGAGTCCCTATCGAAATCCTCACATGATGAGGCAAGTTCCACACGCCTGCATAACGCAGAATAACGCCTTTTCGCATCAATTGATCATAGATGGATTTCGCATCCGGTCCAAGCTCCACGAGCACGAAATTACTCATGCTGCGCGTGAATTTGAATCCTAGCTCTTGCAGACTTTCATAGAGCCGCTCTCTGCCAAGCGTGTTGATTTCCCGTGTCGCTTCGAGATGCGCATCGTCCTGAATGGCAGCGGCGGCGCCGACTTGTGCTAAGGCGTTTACGTTGAAAGGTTCTTTGACCTGACGAATATTGTGTAAAATGCTTGCGGAAGCAATACCGTAACCAACACGAATACCAGCCAACCCATAAACTTTGGAGAAGGTTTGTGTGACGATAATAGGATATCCTTGACGCACGAGTTCAAGCCCGTCGGAATAATCATCTGCGGTTACAAAGTGACTGTAAGCCCCGTCAAAAATAACCAGTACATGAGAAGGGAGCTTATCCATTAGCGTATGCAAGTCCTGCTTTTTCATATAGGTGCCTGTAGGATTATTTGGCGAGCAAATATAAAGCAGCTTCGTTTTCTCGGTTACGGCAGCCAAAAGATCCTTGGTTTCATAACGGTAATCTTCACGGAGCGGCACCTGAACGACTGAGGCCCCCATCAGATTAGCGCCAAATTCATATTCGCTGAAGGTTGGAGAGGGCACGATAACCTCGTCGCCTTCCTCTAGGAACGTTTCGGATAAGAGAGTAATGAGCTCATCGGCCCCATTGGTGACAAGGACTTGCTCTGGCTTAACCTCTAACTTGCTAGCAATAGCGCTGCAGAGATCTATCGTGTCAGCGTCTGGATAGCGATGAATATCAGTCAAATAAGCTTGAATGGCTGAGGTAGCTAACGGAGACGGACCCATCGGGTTCTCATTGGAAGCGAGTTTGGTCACTTTGTCGATGCCTAATTCCCGCTGAACTTCCCAAATGGGCTTGCCGGGAGAATAGGGCTTCATGCGTGACAAGACGCCGCGTGGACGTATTTGGTCAGTAGTACGATTGCTCAAAAGAATCACTCCTTGAATGTAAATTCACTTTAGTTAAATAATACATTAACTCGGTAAAGTAGTAAAGCATAAAAAATCAATATCCCAACTTTTAGGAGAGTAGTATAATACGTAAAGATGCGTAAGACGATGTTAAGGAGAGGACACTGTGCGGATGGGGAAAAAGAAGAGGTTTGGTATCCGATCCAAAATCATGCTTGGCTACATTTTTATTTTCGTCTGTATAAGTGTTGTATTTACGCTAGTGATTAATCAAGTGACCTCGATGCAAACGGATAGAAATTACATCATTGAGCATGATTTTGCCGTTCATAATGCAATCAACAGCATTGAGAAATATGTGATGGATATGGAAAGCGGGCAACGAGGCTATCTGATAACCGGAGATCCTACCTATCTTGAACCCTACCACAACGGAGAGACCAACTGGCGGCAATCTTACATGAAGCTGAGCCAGCTTACACGGGAAAATGCTGTTCAGGATCAAAGCTTACAAACGATCAAAAAGTCCATAGAACACTGGGTCATGCAGCTTGACGGGGTAACGGGCCCACTGATGAAAAGGAGTCAAGGTACAGGTACAGATTCCATTAATTCTTATGATTTTTATTTGGGTAAGCAAAATGTGGAGGATATCCGTTCTCAGCTCGATCGCTTCCGGAATATTGAAATAGCGCTTACGAAAGATAGGGCCAAACTGTTAGACGGTCAGAACAGGATGTTCACGAGATCCTTGTTTGTTATGTTGACCCTGCTGCTTATTTTTTCGTTAACAACTGCACTCTTGATATCACAGTCGATTGTTGGAACGATTAAGCAGGTTACCAAAAGTATTTTGAAATTAAGCTCATTCAAGAGAGACTACTCACAGCGCATCCATGTTTCCATGAATGATGAGGTGAAGGATCTTGCCGAGGCAACGAATATGCTTCTGGAGAATCAAGAGGAGATAGAATGGCAGCAGCGTAAGCTCGCGGAAGTGGTGCATATGCTTCAAGGCATATCGGACATGGAAACGCTAGGTTCTTCCTTTATTAGTAAAGCTGCAGAGCTTTTCGGTGCATCCTTCGGCCTCTTTTATCTTCGTACTACCCACAAGGGCAAAGTTGCTATGGAGAAAATAGCGGCATACGCCATGATGGACAACGAGAATGACATCGGAATTCATCGATTTCATTTGGGGGAAGGGCTAGTCGGTCAATGCGCGCTTGAGAAGCGGATGTTTCATTTTATGAATGTGCCTGATCATTATGTCAAAATCACGTCAGGACTCGGCGCTGTGAAAGCGCAAAGCGTGCTTATTGTACCGATTTTACATCATCATGAAGTGATTGCCGTTATGGAATTAGCCAGTTTAAATAAGTTTACCCATCAACAGATGGAGCTTCTTGAAGATATTCTCGACGTTCTTGGAACCATTGTTCATAGTGTGCGGACGCGTGTGGAAGTGGAGAGGCTGCTCCGGGAGTCTCAGCTCATGACCGAAGAACTTCAGATTCAAACGGAAGAGCTCCAAAGTCAGCAGGAAGAGCTGCACATGACGAATGAACAGTTAGAGGAGCACAACCGATGTTCGGAGGAAAGGTCCAAGGAGCTTGAGCGCATCAAGCTGGCCCTAGAAGAACATGCTGTTCAGCTGCAGTTAAGCTCTCGATATAAATCGGAGTTTCTGGCTAATATGTCGCATGAATTTCGTACACCGCTTAACAGCGTGCTTATCTTATCCCAAATGCTGCAAGAAAATAAGCTGGGGAACTTAAGTATCGATGAGCAGGAGTATGCCCGCGTTATTCATTCTTCAGGGACCGATCTGCTGCTGCTTATTGACGATATTCTCGATTTATCCAAAGTGGAAGCCGGTAAGCTGGATATTCATATTGGGGAGTTAAAGGTGAGGGAGCTTCCTAAGCAGATTCAAAGTCAATTTGCCAAGGTGGCCGAACAGCGCAACCTGATCTTGAACATTGAGCTGGAATTCCCGGTGCCGGAGCACTTTTATACGGACGAGCAGCGCCTCAGTCAAATTTTGAAAAACTTACTGTCGAACGCGTTTAAGTTTACGCATGAGGGCAGTGTTCATGTGAGCATTAAGCGGTGTGAGGCGGATCAAGCCGCCCAGGTGTTGCCTTCCGCTAACCCTAGTCAAGTCCTGGCTATTTCCGTTAGAGATACGGGAATCGGTATTCCTCTGGATAAGCAGGCGCTTATTTTTGAGCCCTTCCGGCAAGCCGACGGCACGACTAATCGGAAATACGGCGGAACTGGTCTCGGCCTTTCCATCTCTCGGGAGCTAGCGGGGCTGCTTGGCGGGGACATCGGAATGAGCAGTGAAGAGGGAGTGGGCAGCACGTTTACGGTCTACATCCCATCCTTGGAGCCGGCGGTCAGTGAGCTTCAACCGGCTTGGGAGGAAGCAGCAGCAAGCTATGACTCCACTCCAACGAGGCAGGAAGAACCTTCTCTCATTTTGGCAGAGCCAAACATTCTGCGGGGGAGAGTTGTGCTGGTCGTTGACGATGACGTTCGAAATGTTTTTGTGCTCAGCAATGCTTTTGAGAATGAAGGGATGACCGTCATCGTTGCGCATGATGGACAGGAATGTCTGGCTATTCTGCAGAAGGAGCCGCAGATTGATATCATCCTTATGGATATGATGATGCCCGTGATGGATGGCTATGAAGCCATGCGTATGATTCGAAAAGATGAACGCAACGAGCATCTGCCCATTATTGCAATTACGGCTAAAGCGATGAAACAGGACCGCGACATTTGTCTGCAAGCAGGTGCCTCCGACTACATCAGCAAGCCGCTGAATTTAAGCCAATTGCTGTCTCTAATGCGCGTTTGGTTAGCATAATCAAAAAGGTCTTTGATTTCTCCCGTGAGGGATTGATCAAAGACCTTTTATTATTTAATGGGATTAATGAGCGAATAAGTGCTTATTTCTTTAGATCCAAACGTACGTCACGACCGTCATCCTGAACGGATAGTTCTTTACCCGCTGCTTTCAGGGAGTTTGCGTAATTGACCCATGCATCAAGCATGATCGCGCCATCTTTCCAATCCTTCACTTCACCGAATACCGTAAAGCCATCACCGCTGCCTGTTGCCATGAAATCATTCGTCGTCACTTTGAATGTGCGGTCTGTGTTGAACTTGCCATCCACGTAGATCGGAGTGCCATCGACTAGCGTGATTTTGGAATATTTCTCGCCAAGAGGTTTGGTGCTGTCCCACTCAACTTTAAGACCGGAGAATTGAATAGCAGGAAGGTTCGTATACTTGTCCGTTACTTCCAACGCTTTTTTAATTTGCTCAGCCGTCATGGTGCCTGTCACATTGTAGTTGCCGAATGGGAATACTTCAAACATTTCACCGTAAGTTAACTCGCCTTTATCGACATCGGCGCGGATACCGCCAATATTAGTGAAGGCGATATCGGATTTCTCAGCAGCGCGCATAGCATCCGTGATGCTGTTGCCCAGTTGCGAAGCGCCATCGCGATCTACGCCGCCATTTTTATCGAAACGGAACGATTTACGTCCAAGCGGTTCAGCGACAACGACTTCAACTTCACCGGATTTCTCTGAAATTTTCGCTTTGTAGTCCTCTACCGTTTGGTGAATTTTCGCGTCAGCCGTTGTCAGGTTCGTGTAGGTTTCAAGTAGGCTGGCATTCGAAGAAACGACCTGCTTCGTAGTTTTGTCTACGAATAGTTGGATGTGTCCAACCGCGTACAACCAGCTTTGCGCTTCTACAACAGGGATGCCGTTCACGATTCCGGAAACACGCATGTGGGAGTGTCCACCAACGATCGCATCCAGTGTGCCGTTGCCTGTTCCTTTTGCCAGATCCGCAAGCTCGCTGATGATTTCAGCGGATTTTTGGTTCTGCTCACCAGGTAGATGGGAAGTGACCATAATGATGTCAACGCCTTTAGCGCGCAGTTCAGCTGACAACTCTTTGGCTAGAGGCACTGGATCTACGAAGGAAAGTCCTTCAATGTTCGTTGATTTGGTTGTTGATGTTGTTTGCGGAGTCGCGAAGCCGATGATACCGATTTTAAGGCCATCTTTTTCAACGATTACGTATGGTTGTGTCCAATCTACGCGCTTACCTGTTTTCGTATCGATAATGTTAGCGCCGAGAATAGGGAATTTCGCATTCTTAATGTTATTAATTAATACGTCACGGCCGAAATCGAACTCATGGTTCCCAATAGCTGCTGCATCGTAGTTCACTTGAGCCATCGTATCCATGACGGATTGACCATTGGTCGTATTCGAAATAAGCGTGCCCTGCCAAGCGTCTCCGCCGTCTACCACAACAGTACCTTCAGGATTCACAGCACGGAAATCTGTGACGATTCCGCCAACTGTTTCAATACCGCCTTGACCTTGGTTGCGTTTTTTATCGAATCCAACTTCGATTTTACCGTGAATATCATTCGTAGTTAAAATATCAACGACCTTAAATAAAATCGGTTTAAGCGCTTTAGCGACTTCATCACGCGTAACGGCTGCCGTCGGGTTGAAGTTTCCATCAAGTGTCGGGCTAAAAATTCCGCTGATGACAGCATACGCGACATAAGGGCGGGATTCTTTTGAAATTGAATCGGAGTCTTTGAAGTAGTTCAAAACATTCTCATTCACGCTTGGCAGCTTACCGCCAGTTACCACTTTAACAATCAATTCGGCAAGTTCTTGGCGTGTGACTGCAGCATCCGGATGGAATGTTCCGTCAGCAAATCCGCTAATCAGCTTCGCTGCAACCGCATTGGCAACAGCTTGCTTCTGCCAATTTGCTAGGTCAGTGAAAGTGACAGAAGCGGGATCTGCGCTTTTCAATTTAGCGGCGCGGTTGATCATTGTTGCAACTTCAGCACGTGTAGCTGGGTTTGCACCGCGGTAGTCGGTATTTCCGTAACCTTCGACTGCGCCGTTATCGATGGCAAGGCGCATATCTGACTTCATTGTGGAAGAAGCTGCGGGTACTGCTGTTTCTGCAAAGGCGATGCTGCCTGTAAAAGAGCTTGTAAGAGCGGTTACAAGAGCGAGGGCTGTTAGGCGAGTTTGGAATGTTTTTTTCATGTTGATAGAAAAGCCTCCTTCATATTAATAGAACATAGGTTAATTGACCTGTCTATTAGTATAAAGGAAATTGGTAGTTTTTGAGAAGTGAAGAAATTATTATTATAAAAATCAACAAAAAAGCCGCCTAACCTTCTAATGGTTAAGTGGCTTTATGGTCAGTATAAACTTCAAAATGATAAATTGTATTGCGAGTAAGAACGCGAAAATCCAATCCGTCTCTATCTATCGCTTGAACCCTAGTTGTTTTGAATGGAATATATCGATGGATGCCGGATAAGATCATCGGTGACCCGACTTCAGTTGGGTTCATCTCACGGAAAGTCTGCCCTTGAATCTCATCGAAATCGAATCGATCAGATCGATGTTTGGGCGTAATCCCATCCACCTCGTAGATTTGAAGAAGCTTTAGCAATCTCATGTTGTTACCCTCCCATCTAACCTTCCTAGCAACAGTATACAACGACTAAGGTAGCTAAGCGCAAATTTTGAACCTAACACTTATCTAATAATGTTCTCACACTTTCCTTATTTCCAAAATATACAATTGAAGCATTGGAATTGGGGGTGATCTTGTATGATACATACGAGAGTACATGTCGAGGAAAAAGAGGTTCTTATGTTCTATGAATCCAAGTATCAGGATCTTTTGCACGTTGCAGTTGAAACAATTCTCAAGCATTTATCTAATGATAAAATTCGCAGAGTGTTCGATGACCTCGGCCTGGTTAATATAACGAGTGAGGAAGTTACGCTATTTTCGCTTAATGGCGAGATTGAAACACTTTGCATAACGTAGATGCCTTTCGCTACTCTATACATATGCGGCGGGAATTATGACTGATTCTGGCTTATCAATATATTCTTGCTTAAAATAACTTGCTGCTGTTCTAGCCCTCATCTGCTATTTTCGTTACAATAATAGGAAGTGGCAGTTTAATAGGGAGGTAATGAACAATGGCAGTTTTGAAAATGGAACACGTCGGTGTGATGGTGGCGAACTTAGAAGCGTCGATTCGTTTCTACGAGGAAGTGATTGGGCTCAAGCACAAAGGGACTTTGCTTCATACGAATGGAGTCATCCGCCTTGCATTTCTGGGTTTTGAAGCGCTGAATGAAACGGAAGTTGAACTCATCGAGGGTTATAACGCAGGTTTGCCGCAAGAAGGGAAAGTTCATCATCTGGCTTTTACCGTTGATGACATTGAGGCTGAGTTTACTCGTATTCAAGGATTAGCCGTTCAGCAATTAGATGAAGAGATTACGACACTGCCTAATGGCTCCAGGTATTTCTTCTTTAATGGGTTAGATGGGGAGCGCATTGAGTTCTTCCAAACTACACGGTAATCAAACGTACATATAATAATATATGCAATTATGGCGGGTGCATCTGATGCATCCATTTTTTATTTATTAATAGAACAAAAGATTCGAAACAATGGCAATTGCGGAACATTTCCAAAGGGGTTGTAATTGGTTTTCGAGCGTGGTACATTATACCTCGTTGCTTTGGACGGCGAATTACTTAGAACGATGAAGTGAATTTGCATTCAAACAGCAACATATGGTAATATTAATTTCCCAACAGAGAACGACAGAAATTGACAAGAAAAAAGTGCTTGCAATTGATGAACGAGCTGTGGTATATTACTTCTCGCTGCTTCGGTAACATGGCAGTGAACGAAAGAATATTGATCTTTGAAAACTGAACAACGAGTGAGCAAGCACGAACGAGAAATCGTTCAAAATTAGAGATTAATTTTAATCTCGCTAGCAAGTCAATGAGCTTTTCAGCTTTCAGATATTCGGACAAGCAATTGTCCACTATTATGGAGAGTTTGATCCTGGCTCAGGACGAACGCTGGCGGCGTGCCTAATACATGCAAGTCGAGCGGAGCACTTCGGTGCTTAGCGGCGGACGGGTGAGTAACACG
>NZ_JCAUAU010000030.1:0-60395 GCF_059692135.1 Paenibacillus sp. J22R160
CTCCGCTCGACTTGCATGTATTAGGCACGCCGCCAGCGTTCGTCCTGAGCCAGGATCAAACTCTCCATAGTAGAAAGCTTAATTGTACTCATTGACTTGCTAGCGAGATTAAAATAATCTCTATTTTTGAACGATTTCTCGTTCGTGCTTACTCACTCGTTGTTCAGTTTTCAAAGATCAATTTCTTCCTTTTATCTTCGCCCTCTGTTTAGCGGCGACTTTTTAAATATACCACATTCGCCCAAAACATTGCAAGTCTTTTTTTCAATAACATTTCGAGTCATTTTCAGGCCGACTTGCTTGTCCTTGTTTTCAAGGGGCGAGTTATAAAATAACACATAAGGAGAGGGTAAGTCAAGAACGTACCCCCTATTTTTTTTGAGCTTGGTAGTTGCGGTTTCTTGCATATTTCGAAATTTCTTTGGGAGTCGCTAAGCGAGCATACATCCTGAAGATAACTTTATATCTGGATTCTATTGCCCCTTTAATTTCTTGATCGATTCTTTTGTCATTCAAATCAAACAGCATTTCATCTAACTCTTTACGCAGTACATAATCTAATTCTCTGCATTCCCGATCATTGAACAAGAATCCGAGCATACATCCATCCAAACCCCTCTCGACTGTAGAGATTAATGGCACTAACAGTAGAATCGAAAGAAGCAGCCACCTAAAACCTTCGTTTGCCCGCCACCCTACTGCTTTACTGTTATGCTCAGATTTTGCCATTTTTATGACAAGGTTTCTGAAAAATTTTTACAAATGCACCAACCAGTAGGTGAGCGTGCTCTCAATGATTGCCGCGAGTAACAAAAGTACAACAATTGCAACAATAAGAGGTTTGGTTAAGGTTAGTACTTTTTTAAGTTCTGAACTTGCTGTTCTATTTGGAACAGGCACAAAAATTTGCGCTGCACTTTTCCAAACTAACATACCTAACTTAAGCCCATAAGCGCAGGCTAACAGAATAACCGGTATTTCGATGATTCCATGCGGAAGAATACCTTTGAGTACAATAGACAAGGTGCTTTCATGCGTTTGAAGAGAGAGTACATAGCCTAGAATCATTCCATTTGCAACTAACATGAAGAGCGGCAGCACACCTAATGGAAGCCCAAGAAAAATAATGGCCACAGATTTTATGGCATTATTCAGGAATATGATAAAGAAAAACCACATTTGTGGATTATCTTTATTACTGAGGGATTGACTTATCGACTTAAGCCCTTCTAACTGACCTTTTAAAAAGAATGAAAATTGATCAGAGTTTGCCCACCCCAAGTAAAAACTAACGCCAAACACTAAAACTACGACGATAAAATAGTGCTTCATTTCTTTAAAATGCTGCAACAATGGTTTAAATGTCATTTCTGATTTTCCTCCAATTTCGGAAGCATAAGTACTGTGTACGAGCATACATTATTTATCAAAGAGTATACAAGCCTTACCGTTTGTAAGGCATAAGGAGGTACAGGCTGTAAATGAACTATTTTTTCGTACTAAATGCTAAGAAATTTAAACAATATGTATTTATTGCTCTTGCCATCGTATTCGCAGCAGCTATTGTCTATTCGGAGCAAAGCAACATCTCTGTTTTTTCTAATGCTGAGCCTTCAGCGATTTACAGTGTGCAGACAGAGAAAAAGGTTATTGCGCTAACCTTCGATATTTCCTGGGGAGAGAAGCGAGCAGAGCCTATTCTGAACATTCTTAAGGATAAAGGGATAAAAGACGCAACTTTCTTCCTCTCTTCGCCTTGGAGTAAAAGTCATCCTGAGATCGTTGAGCAAATCAAAAAAGATGGCTTCGAAATTGGTAGTCACGGTAATAAACACGATAATTACAGCACACTTAGCGATGAAGAAATACGTAAACAAATTACGACAGCGCATGGTATATTGACGGAATTAATCGGAAAAGAGCCCAATCTGATCCGCATGCCTAACGGGGATTTCGACAAACGCGTGCTCCGAATCGCCAATGACTTAGGTTATTCCGTTATTCAATGGGATACAGATTCCCAGGATTGGCTCAACAAGGGTGTGGATACGATTATAAATCGTGTTATAACAAAGGCGCATCCCGGAGATATTGTTTTACTGCATGCCAGTGATTCATCCCAACAAACTCACGAGGCCCTACCCGTTATTATTGATCAATTGCGAGCCAAAGGTTATGAATTCGTCACGGTTAGCGGACTAATAAAGCAAACCGAAGTACAAACAACCCCTGTCGAAGACAGAACGATGAAACAACTCAATTAACCCCTACTAAAAAAGAGCTAATTTAATTAGCTCTTTTTGTATCTAATATTTTATGTAAAATCAGAATTTGCCATGCATTACAAACCATTAGTGGAGCTAACATAAAAAAGCTCGAAGCAGCATTGTCTAATTTTAGCGCGGGAACAGCTTCAAGGACTGATACAGCGCACATAAAGAATAAAGTTGGAATAAAGGCGTTCCGATTCGTCATCTTAACTTTCCAGTAAGCAACTCCCAACGAAATAATCAGTATGATCAAGGGCAAAACGGAGTAACTTAATACGGAACCATTTCCTTCAAAATTCGTCATTCTGAGATATACAAGGTCGATCAACACAACAATGACTATCGTTAGTTGTAAAAGATCCCACACTGTCTTGGATTTAATAATCCCGGCGGCAATAAATCTGACAATCAAATAGGCGAAAAATCCCATTTGACTTAAGACACTAATCGTCGCTCCCCCAAGCAGCATATTTACCACATTAAAGCCTACGGCTGACAACCCCATCACAGAAAATTCTTTATCGGAAAATTGTAGAATTAGCCCGATTCCTATAGATACAATCATTCCTAATAATAGTGTTGTCCAAAATAAATGAAACCATTTGCGAAGCGTCACGTGCATTCCCTCCATCATAGACTCTAATTGTTAATTGTACCAACGATTGAGATAAAAAGCCAATGATTTGCCCTTATAATCTATCCTTAACCACGCATACTAACATTACTTAGCTAGGGAAGGGAGCTTTTTCTCATGATAATAAGAAGGTTAAGCCCGATGATGGTCCTGCCGCTCATTACTATCGCTTTACTTCTTTCTTCGTGTGGGTCTGATAAATCATCGCAGGGTCAATCACAAGCAGGTACGTATAAAGAACAAAAGACAATGATCCTTGATATTCTAAAGTCAGAAGACGGTAAAAAAGCAATTAGTGCGGCCAATCGCAGTATAATGAATGGTGATGTAGGCACGACAGGCATAGCCGGTCAGTCTCAAATCAAGCTGCTCTCAGCCAACGAATCCTTACAATTGCAAATGGCTGTCAAAGATGTACTTACCGCAAAAGAGAATAACATGTTTCTCACAGATATGATGAAAGATCCGAAATTTGCAGGAGATTTTGCAAAAGCTATTCAAAAAGATACGAAACAAATGTTTAAAGAGCTGCTAAAAGATCCAGAATATCAAACATCACTTGTCGATGTGATGAAAAATCCTGACTACGAGAAAATGACTCTCGATATCATGAAAACGGCAGCCTATCGCCAGCAAATGATGACCGTGATGGAAGAATCGATTCAGAGCCCTCTATTCCGTGCACATATGGTTGATTTGCTTAAATCTGCTATTGCTCAACAGAGCAAACCTGATGAGATGCCTACGGCAAAAGAAGCTAAAAAGAAAGATGACAGTGGCGGAGGCGGTAAGGATAAGGGTAGTGGAGACGAGAAACAAAAAGATGAGAAGAGCGATTCTGAAGATTCGGATAAGAAGAAAAAGGATTCCGGTTCATCCGATTCGCAGTAGGATACGAAAAAGGGCTAACGGAGGAAATTCTCCGCAAGCCCTTTTTATTACTTTTCTAATTTTGCAATGATATTCGCGGCCATATCCAGATAGATCTGACCAGTCTTAGAGTCTTGTTTATAAACCGATGGTGAATAATCAATTTCTGAGATGTGATTATCAGGAGCTCCTAGAGGAATCTGAGCTAACAATTCACTGTGCAGATCATCTGCCAGTCTAGCCCCTCCACCTTTTCCAAATACGAAATCCTTGCTGCCGCAATCTTTGCACTCATAGTAGGACATATTCTCAACAACCCCAAGTACCTCATGGTTTGTTTGAATCGCCATTGCGCCCGCTCTAGCCGCTACAAAAGCAGCTGTCGCATGTGGTGTAGTAACGATTACTTCTTTACTTTGAGGAATTAGCTGATGCACATCAAGCGCAACGTCTCCTGTACCAGGAGGAAGATCAAGAAGGATATATTCTACATCTCCCCAGTTCACTTCGTTAAAGAAGTTACGCAGCATCTTCCCAAGCATCGGCCCACGCCAAATAACTGGTGCATTATCTTGAACAAAGAACCCCATAGAAATAACTTTGACACCGAATTTCTCTACCGGCATGATGACATTATCGACAATCTTAGGCTGTTCTTCAATGCCCATCATATCTGGGATGCTGAAGCCGTAAATATCTGCATCGATGATACCTACCATTTTCCCTTGGCGGGCCAAGGCAACAGCTAAATTAACGGTCACTGTCGACTTACCTACACCACCTTTACCACTTGCTACCGCGATAAATTGCACCTTGGATGCTTCACCCAATATGGGTTGATCAATAGGAGGTTGTACGGGTTTAGGCTCCTTGGGTGCTTCAGAGGCACTGGAGGTTGGTTTATACAGCTCTTCAATCTGATTTCGCTCATAGTCTGTCATCATTCTAAAGCGAATATGAACTTGTGCTGCTCCTAGCTTTTCTATAGCTTCACGAACAAAGGTCTTCGCTGTTTCTCTGTAGGCTTCATCTTCTGATGCAACAATCAAACTTAGCGAGACACTCTCTTCTTTTATTAAAATATCCCGAACTAAGTTCAGCTCGACAACACTTTTGTTATATCGAGGCTCTTGCAGAGGTTTTAAAGCTTCTAATAGCTGCTCTTTATTTATCATAGCCACTCACCTTTTTTAAGAGATCGTAATTATATTAGTGGCCTTTATTATAACACATTATGATTCAGATCCCACTTTCTCACCAGCATAAAATCTAAGAACACCCTGATAAATGGCTGCTGCTACCATTTTCTGATATTTCTCATCAGCTAGTAGTCTTGCTTCATCCGGATTAGAAAGGAAACCTACTTCTATAAGTGCACTAGGAATCTTTAATGTCTTTAATAGGTAAACTGTTTTGTCAGCAGGTTTTGCGATACGATCCGTATTCTCCAAATTTCTCTTTAATTCAAGTTGAATTAGTGTAGCAAGATTGGAGTTGTTAGGATTGTTCGTGTAGTAGAACGTTTGTGCGCCTTTCCACTTGGGAGAAGGTATACTGTTCAAATGAACGCTTAGAAACATGTCTGCATTTTTCTCATTTATCATATCCGCTCGATTGTGGAGATCTTCTGTTTTTCTCTTGCTGTACCCTTTCGTACCTGGATCGGCAAGATCGGTATCTGTTTCCCTTGTCATTACAACGAGCGCCCCTGCTTGCTGTAAGTAGTCACGCAATTGCAAGGTAATGGCTAAATTGATATCTTTCTCAATGACACCCTCTTTACTCGAAGCACCGCCGTCTGGACCACCGTGACCCGCATCCAAAGCAATGGTTTTACCCGATAGCGGCAAAGTCCAATCTGACCATGTTTTCGTCGCCGGAAGCTCATAGGCATAGATAAAAACCACGAGTGCTACCAGTAAAGTCGAAAGTGCTAGTTTGAGGCTACTGTGAAAAGTCAGCCAGATGACCAACCGCTTCTTCCTTTTACGCATAAAAAATCCACCTCTGTTCCCCATAGACTCTGTATCATCTATATGGGACAGGGTGGACAAATATACCTTACCTACACGTGATAATCAGGGTCTCGAAGACCTTCAATTAAAACTTGCGCAACCTCTGAACGAGTAAACTCTGGAGGTGGACACTGACCATCTCTGAGAAGGCCGCGTACCTTTGTACCCGAGAGGTGCAGGTGGTGTGACTTGTCATGTGGACAAGTTTTACTAGATGCCATGTTACCACATTTGGTGCAGAAGAAGCTGTGCTCAAAGAATAAAGGTGTGATTCCCATTTCATCCGCCGTAAAGTTATTGAAAATCTCTTGTGCTTCATAAGTACCATAGTAGTCACCTACGCCCGCGTGGTCGCGTCCAACGATAAAATGAGTGCAACCATAGTTTCTACGCACTATTGCATGTAGAATCGCCTCACGGGGCCCTGCATAACGCATAGCAGCCGGGTAAACGCCAAGGAACGTACGATCCTTCGGATAGTAGTTCTCAAGCAGTACGAGATAACTTCTCATACGAACATCAGCAGAAATGTCATCGGACTTTGTTTCGCCAACAAGCGGGTTGAGAAATAGCGCATCCACAATCTCCATTGCTGACTTCTGAATGTATTCATGCGCACGATGAACCGGATTGCGTGTTTGGAAACCAACAACCGTACGCCAGCCCTTCTCTGCAAAAATACGACGCGTTTCTGAAGGGTCAAAGTAGAACTCTTCGAATTTCTTCCGTTTAGGTCTACTCAGCAACTGAATCGGTCCACCGATATTAGTAGATGATCGCGAGAACAGCTTATCTACGCCTGGGTGCGCCATATCGTCAGTTTTAAAAACTTTAACAGCTTCATTTACTTGGTCAACTTTGTAGATGCTAGTCGTGTCTATAATGGCATAAGGTTCGCCATCTTCTTCGCCAACAAGCGCAACTTGATCACCAACTGTAATGGAGGCTGCAACTTCAGGAGCGATGGATAATGTAATTGGAATACTCCAAACCGTCCCGTCTACTAAACGCATAGTTTCTACAACAGAATTGTAATTTGCTTCATCAAGAAAACCGGATAGAGGGGAAAATGCACCTACTGCAATAAGATCAAGGTCAGAAATGGTCCATGAGTTTACACGAATTTGTTTCAAGGATGCAGCATGTTTGAGCAGCTCTTCTCTTTGCTCTGCCGGTACCAAGCGGTTAATTAATTCGCCACCATGTGGTTTGATCCTCGTCATTGACGCAGTCCCCCCATCATTTCGCTATTCTTATTTGTGGAGTCCGCATTCCGTTTTCTCGATACTTGCCCAACGACCTGCGCGTGGATCTTCTCCTTCTGCTACTTGGCGTGTGCAATGCGTGCAGCCGATGCTAGGGTAATTACGGTCATGTAGCGGATTATATATTACATTATTCTCACGAATGTAATTCCAGACATCTTCAGACGTCCAATTTGCCAGTGGATTGAACTTAATAAGACCAAATTTCACGTCATATTCTACTTTTTTAGCATTAGCACGAGTTGGGGCTTGATCGCGGCGGATTCCGGTAATCCATGCGTCGTAGTTTCTAAGAATATCTGTGAGCGGATCAACTTTACGAATGTTGCAGCAATGATTTGCATCGCTTTTCCAAAGCTCATCACCAAACTTCTCAGCTTGTTCTTCCAGTGTAAGTTTCGGCAGTACTTGAACAAATTTTGTGCCGTAATGCTGCTCTAATCGGTCTCTAGTTTCATAAGTTTCTGGAAAATGAACATTCGTATCCAAATAGAAAATATCTACATTCGGATTAATCTTTTGAAGCATATCAACAAGTACAACATCTTCAGCACCGAAACTACATGCAAGCGTTAACCTTGGGAAAGCTTCAACAGCTAGTTTCAAAACGGCCTCAGCGGGCTGATTCTCAAATTCTTCAGCAGCTTTTGTTACAAAGGCTTCTTTTTCGAAAAGATTCATCAGTAGTTTACCTCCATCATTAATTCCGAGTGTTATTGTATGATTTATACTCAATTATAGCTGAGTTATTTTCCCTGTCAATGACTTTTTATCATTTTGGTATTAACTTTCCTTAATTTGTACGATTAAACGAAAATCATATTGGAATCTGAAGATAAATGAGAATACTTTTCAGCGAAAAAGATAAAACCCATATATAGATAAAAAAACCTCTCCAGCATACTGCCAGAAAGGTTTCTTTGGAGCGCCAAGGCGCAAGATCTTAACGTTTGGAGAATTGAGGAGCGCGACGAGCGGCTTTCAATCCATATTTTTTACGCTCTTTCATACGGGAATCACGTGTTAGGAATCCAGCTTTTTTCAAGGATCCACGGTATTCAGGATCAGCTTTCAACAAAGCGCGGGAGATACCGTGACGGATTGCTCCAGCTTGTCCGCTGATTCCACCACCATTAGCAAGAACCAAAACATCGTATTTACCGACAGTTTCTGTTAGAGCCAAAGGTTGTTTAACGATAAGTTTCAAAGTTTCTAGACCGAAATACTCATCTAGATCACGTTTATTGATAATGATGCGTCCTTCACCCGGTACTAGGCGCACACGCGCTACCGAATGTTTACGACGACCCGTTCCATAATATTGAACTTGTGCCACGAAACGTTCCTCCTTATATTAACCGCGAAGATTCCAAACTTCTGGTTGTTGTGCTAGATGTGGGTGTTCTGCTCCACCGTATACTTTAAGCTTTGTTTTCATGCTGTCGCCAAGACGGTTCTTTGGAAGCATACCATGTACGGCAAATTCGATCATACGATCAGGTTTGCTGTTAAGCAAGTCCTGAGCGGAAGTCACTTTCAAACCACCTTGGTACAAAGAGTGACGGTAGTACATTTTGTTTTGCATTTTTTTACCAGTAAGCTTAATTTGGGAAGCATTGATAACAACTACGAAATCACCAGTATCTACGTGTGGAGTAAACTCCGGTTTGTGCTTACCACGGATAATGCTAGCAACTTCACTTGCAAGACGGCCAAGTGTTTGGCCTGCAGCGTCAACGATGTACCATTTACGCTCTACTTCATTTGGCTTCGCCATATATGTCGTGCGCATGCTGAATCCTCCTAAAAATATATCTCAAATACATAATTATTATAGTTAACTTACATAATCGATGGATGGTTGTGGCAGTTACGGATCAGGGGCTGTGGGGTAGCCGATCACGAAACGCCAAGTTATATTCTACACGAAACCTAGTGAAGAAGCAAGTCATGTTTAAAGTTTTTTAATACTCAACTTTCCACAACATTAACCCCATCGCTTCAGCAGTAGGGCCTGCTTCAGCACGGTTTCTGGCTTCAAGAATGCGCTGCATATCGCTGCTAGGTCTCTTACCTTCACCAATTTGAATTAGCGTCCCTACAATGATCCTAACCATGTTGTACAGGAAGCCATTCCCCGTCACAATGATCCGAATCCTCTCAACCTGTCCCTCGCCGGTCAGTTCATCAGTTTCAAGAACCATACGAGCCTCGTAGAGTGTTCTCACCTTCACTTCCTTATCCGTTCTCACCGTGCAAAACGAAGTGAAATCATGCTCTCCTAGCAAACAAGGGAGCGCCTCTCTCATGGCTTCCACATTTAAATGCGTAGGGTGATGGTATTCATAATTGCGGTGAAAGACATCAGGGAAGCGCACCGAACGAATCGTATAACAGTATGTCTTGCGCTTCGCGGCTTTGCGGGAGTGAAAAGAAGGGGGGACCTCCTCCGCCGTATGGGCGACGATGTCCTTGGGTAGTCTAGCGTTTAGGGCTAAACACCAACGTTCCACAGGTATCTTGGAGTTCGTGGTAAAATTAATAACTTGTGCTTTAGCGTGAACACCCGCGTCAGTGCGCCCCGAAGAGGCCACTTTCACTTGCTCGCCAGTCAACAGATATACAGCTTGTTCTAACCGTTGCTGGATTGTATCCGCATTGGGTTGAATCTGAAAGCCTGAATATGCTGTGCCATCATAACTTATAGTAAACCGTAGATTTCTCAAGGCATGTTCGTCCATGAGTCATCCTTCCTACTTCTATAGGTCAGGTAAAAGACTGCAAAAAAAGGGCTTCACCAGAATCTATGATTCCGTCCACCCTTTCCCATCCGTCTTATGCGCGATCTACTAGCTCTAGGTATACCATTGGTGCTGCGTCACCGCGGCGAGGTCCCAGTTTAAGGATACGTGTGTATCCACCTGGACGCTCGGAGTAACGAGTAGCCAATTCGGAGAAAAGTTTTTGAATCGCATCTTGGTTTTCGTTTGCAGCCTCTCTACGAACAAAAGCAGCAACCTGACGGCGTGCATGAAGATCTCCGCGTTTCGCAAGAGTGATTAACTTCTCAGCGATGGAACGAATTTCTTTTGCTTTTGCTTCTGTAGTTTGAATGCGTTCATGTATGAACAAATCTGTAACCAGATCACGGAATAATGCTTTACGATTACTGGAATCGCGGTTCAACTTCCTGTAGTTCATTGAATTAACCTCCTTCTGACAAGACTATTCCTCGGTACGAAGACCCAAACCAAGCTCTTCGAGCTTTTCTTGAACTTCTTCAAGCGATTTGCGACCTAAGTTCCGAACCTTCATCATGTCTTCTTCTGTTTTGGTAATAAGCTCTTGTACGGTGTTAATCCCTGCACGCTTGAGGCAGTTGTAAGAACGAACAGATAGATCAAGCTCTTCGATAGTCATCTCAAGAACTTTCTCTTTCTTATCTTCTTCTTTCTCCACCATAATCTCAGCATCTTTGGCTTCATCCGTCAAACCGACGAATAAGTTCAGATGTTCAGTTAAGATTTTGGCGCCCAAGCTTACTGCTTCTTCTGGTCGAATACTTCCATCGGTCCACACTTCGAGGGTCAACTTATCATAGTTCGTCACTTGGCCGACGCGAGTATTCTCGATACTGTAATTTACTCGGGTAATAGGCGTGTAGATCGAATCAATTGGAATCACACCAATTGGTTGCTCTTCATGCTTATTTTTGTCCGATTGGACGTAACCGCGTCCTCTGCCCGCATGAATCCTCATGTGAAGACGCGCATCCGGAGATAAGGTCGCAATATGCAGATCCGGGTTAAGAATCTCCACATCGCTATCACCGCGAATATCTGCCGCAGTAATGTTACCTTCTCCTTCTGCATCAATTTCAAGCACTTTCTCCTCATCGGAGTGAATTTTCAACGAAAGTCCTTTAAGGTTAAGGATAATTTCCGTTACATCCTCAAGCACGCCAGGAATCGTTGAAAACTCATGCAAAACGCCATCGATTTGGACAGAGGTTACTGCAGCCCCGGGTAAAGAGGACAGTAAGATACGACGTAGTGAGTTACCTAATGTTGTACCATAGCCACGCTCCAAAGGCTCTATGATAAATCTTCCATAAGCGCCGTCTTCACTTAAAGCTACAGTTTCTATTTTTGGCTTTTCGATTTCGATCATGAAATGTACCCTCCATTCAATACGTCGTTTCCCTCTGGATACTTCGCTTCAAAATTTCATAGTATGCCTATCCTTCAAACCATTATTCACGTTTTTAAGATAATTATACTACAAAGTAATCCTGAATTATACGCGACGACGTTTTGGAGGACGGCAGCCATTGTGAGGAACCGGAGTCACGTCTTTAATCAGGTTTACTTCAAGACCTGCTGCTTGCAAAGAGCGAATTGCTGCTTCGCGGCCAGCGCCTGGACCTTTAACCATAACTTCAACAGTTTTCAAGCCGTGCTCCATAGCTGCTTTAGCTGCTTTTTCAGCTGCCATTTGTGCCGCAAAAGGAGTACTTTTACGGGAACCTTTGAATCCAAGGTTTCCTGAAGATGCCCAGGAAATTGCGTTGCCATGAGGATCCGTGATCGTTACGATCGTATTGTTAAATGTTGAACGGATGTGTGCTACTCCGGACTCAATATTTTTACGGTCACGACGTTTCGTACGGACTACTTTTTTAGGTTTTGCCATTAGCTCTAACCCCCTTTATTATTTCTTCTTATTAGCTACTGTACGACGAGGACCTTTACGTGTACGAGCGTTAGTTTTAGTACGTTGACCACGAACAGGAAGACCACGGCGGTGACGAAGACCACGGTAGGATCCGATTTCGATTAGACGTTTGATGTTTAGGGAAATCTCACGGCGAAGGTCGCCTTCTACTTTAAGGGTTTTGTCAATTACATCACGGATTTTGCTCACTTCATCTTCTGTCAGGTCGCGAACGCGAGTACTGCCGTCAATACCTGTTGAAGCGATGATTTTCTGAGCAGTTGTAGTGCCGATACCGAAAATGTAAGTCAACGCGATTACTACTCGTTTGTCACGAGGTAAGTCAACTCCAGCTAAACGTGCCATCTACAGATTGCACCTCCTTTTAACCTTGTTTTTGTTTGTGCTTAGGTGTTTCACAAATTACCATAACGTTACCTTTGCGGCGGATAACTTTGCATTTCTCGCAAATCGGTTTAACCGATGGTCTAACTTTCATTTTTAAGCCCTCCTTATCATCGTAAGCAACCATGTTGCGTTTTCTGTTAGAAAACTTGCTTCGTAAGCATACGCCTTGAGAGAGTAACTTACATGTAAGCCAAACATTTATTTAAAACGGTAGGTTATACGGCCTCTCGTTAAATCGTAAGGCGATAATTCTACGGTAACCTTGTCACCAGGTAAAATGCGGATAAAGTGCATTCTGATTTTACCGGATACATGGGCTAGGATTTTATGACCATTTTCCAATTCAACCTTAAACATTGCATTCGGAAGAGGTTCAATCACTGTACCTTCTACTTCAATTACATCTTCTTTGGCCACAGTCATTCTCCTTTCTCTTGTGCTTCATCTTGCATAAGTTCAACGAATTTGGCAATTGCGAAGCGCAACTTTCCATTAGTAACACGACCTGTTTCCCTAATGCTTGACTCCACTTCACTACTAATCGTTTCTTGTAATTGAAGATGATTCAGGTTCTTCTTCTTCGGCTGATCGAATTTACGATTTACACCGTCTGCAAGCCAGACAAAGCGATCATCAACAATTCCAATCACGACCGCATATTCTCCGGGATCTCTGCCGCGAAGCACCTTTACGATTTGACCCACCTTCGGTATCAACCTATCCACTCATCATCACCTACGATCTAGGCAAGGTTAATATTTCATAACCAGCTGCCGTAATAGCAACCGTATGTTCAAAATGAGCGCATAATGTACGATCCGCAGTGACGACAGTCCAATCGTCTTCGAGTGTTTGGACAAATCTCTCGCCAACGACCACCATGGGTTCAATGGCTAGGACCATGCCTGGTTTGAGACGAGGACCTTTGTCAGGAACACCGTAATTCGGAATTTGTGGTTCTTCGTGAAGATCCGTTCCGATACCGTGACCGACATACTCTATAACCACGGAGAAGCCTGCGTCTTCAATACAAGTTTGGATTGCATGCGACAACGTGTAGAGTCTAGCATCCGGTTTAGCTTCTGCTATGCCTCGATACAGCGATTGTTCCGTCACAGCTAACAGACGTCTGGCTGTTTCCGAAATTTCGCCGACAGGATAAGTCCAAGCAGAATCTCCATGATAACCTTTATACTGAGCGCCGATATCGATAGATATGATATCACCCTCAACCAGCTTTCTTGGACCAGGAATACCATGAACTAATTCTTCGTTGACTGAAGCACATATGCTTCCAGGAAAACCGTTATAGCCTTTGAAAGATGGAATCGCTCCCTGACTGCGAATGTATTCCTCTGCGATCTGATCAAGTTCTTTCGTTGTAATGTTCGGACGAATTGCCCTTGCCAATAAGCGGTGCGTTTCGGCTACGATACGACCAGCTTCTCGCATTAGGTCTAGTTCAACCTCGGACTTACAAATGATCATTACGCTAGACCTCGTAGCAGTGAACTAATTTGTTCGGTTACCGCATGAATGTCTTGTTCCCCGTTAACCTCACGCAATAATTCCCTCTTTTGGTAGTAATCCAGCAGCGGAGCGGTTTTGTTGATGTACTCATCTAAACGCGTTCCGACTTTCTCTTCCGTATCATCAGATCGTTGGTACAACTCACCTGAACATTTATCGCATACGCCTTCTTGCTTTGGTGGGTTGAAGATTACATGATACGTAGCGCCACAGGATTTACAAATTCTTCGGCCGGTTAGTCGTGCGAGCAAAAAGCTGCGATCAACGGAAAGATTGATAACTACATCAATCTTCTTGCCTAAGGAATCTACAATTTCAGACAAAGCATCTGCTTGAGCGACAGTTCTCGGGAACCCGTCAAGCAGGAAACCTTTATCGCAGTCCGGTTGAGCAAGACGTTCTCTCACAATACCGTTCGTGATTTCATCAGGAACAAGAAGCCCCTTATCTACATATCCTTTGGCTTCAACACCAAGTGGTGTTCCTTGGCTCATCGCCAAGCGAAATGCATCTCCAGTTGAAATATGAGGGATTTGAAATTCACTTACGATCTTTTCAGCTTGCGTACCTTTGCCTGCACCAGGAGGCCCCATAAAAATTACGTTCAACTTTAAAACCTCCCATCGCACTCGGCATTACGAACAGCACAATAGGTGCCGATGTCGCAAAACTTGCCCCATCAGAACCTATTTGCTATTTATTGATGAACCCTTTGTAATGCCGTTTAATCAATTGGCTCTCGATTTGTTTCATCGTTTCAAGACCAACGCCTACTACGATAAGTAAAGATGTACCACCAATCCGAACCGAACTTGGCAAGCCTGCAAGACCTCCAAAAAGCATTGGGAGAATCGAGATTGCTGAAAGAAACAGAGCTCCAGAAAGAGTAATTCTAGTCATTACACGAGTCAGATAAACAGAAGTTGTTTTACCAGGTCTGATCCCCGGTATGTAGCCGCCATTTTTCTTCATCTGATCAGCCATTTGAACCGGATTAATTTGTACGAAGGTATAGAAGTATGTGAATCCGATAATCAACAGTACATACAAGACAATCGCTAGCGGAGCAGTCTGGTTAATACTCAAGTTGTTAATAATCCATTCTGCAACGACATTACCTCTCCAATAACTTGCGATGGTTGGAGGGAACATTAATAACGAAAGTGCAAAGATAACTGGGATTACACCAGCAGCATTCACTTTAAGTGGAATGTGCGTAGTTTGACCACCATACATTTTACGACCAACTACACGCTTAGCATATTGTACAGGAATCTTACGAACCCCTTGTTGTACAAAGATGACACCAGCAATAATCAGCACAACAACGATAGCAATAATAATCAGCTTCACGATACTCAGGAACAAAGCCGCATCGGTTGCAAATAGTGATTTGTAAATTTGTTGAATGCTTGTAGGAATCGCCGCGACGATACCTGCAAAGATGATAATGGAAATACCGTTGCCAATCCCAAATTCAGTGATTTGCTCTCCAAGCCACATCAAGAAAGCTGTACCAGCTGTCAGAACGATAGCGATCAAAGCAAATGTTGCAAAGCCTGGATCAATTACGAGTCCACTATATAAGCGGTTGAACCCGATTGAGAGACCAAAAGCTTGAACAATTCCTAAAACAATCGTACCGTACCGAGTAACTTGCGTCATCTTCTTTCTTCCGACATCCCCTTCTTTCGCCCATTGCGCAAAGCGCGGCACTACATCCATGGACAAAAGCTGAACGATGATAGAAGCTGTGATGTAAGGCATAATTCCCATCGCGAAGATGGAGAATTGGAAGAGCGCACCGCCGGAAAACGTGTTAAGCAAACCAAAGACATCGCTCTGATTCGCTTGGTCTTGAAGTTTAAGAACATCTGTATTTATGTTAGGTACCGGAATGAAGGCGCCTAAGCGGTAGACGATTAACAAGATGAGTGTGAATACTATCCTTCTACGTAAATCCTCTACCTTGAAGATGTTGGCTATGGTACTGAACATTAAATCACCTCGGTTTGACCGCCGGCAGCTTGGATTTTCTCAATCGCTGATTGAGAGAACTTATTCGCTTTAACGGTTAATTTTACTGTGATTTCACCGTTTCCTAAAATCTTGATACCGTCTTTAGGAGCTTTAACAATACCAGACTCCATCAAAACTTCCGGAGTAACTTCGGTACCAGCTGCGAAATTGTTCAAATCTTCAAGGTTCACGATTGCGTACTCCGTACGGAAACGGTTCGTGAAACCACGTTTAGGTAAACGACGGTATAACGGGTTTTGTCCACCCTCGAATCCAGGACGAACGCCACCACCGGAACGTGCGTTTTGACCTTTGTGTCCGCGAGTTGATGTTTTACCCATACCACTACTTGTTCCACGTCCAACACGTTTGCGAGTTTGACGAGATCCAGTAGCAGAACTTAGTTCATGTAACTTCATCGTTGTACACCTCCTCTAGATCTTTATATCGTGCAATTATGCTTCGATTTCTTTAACTTCTACCAAATGACTTACTTGATTAACCATACCTCTGATTGCTGCGTTGTCTTGGTGAAGAACAGTTTGGTGCAGCTTGCGCAGACCAAGAGTTTTCACTGTAACACGTTGCGTTTCAGGGCGGCCAATCAGGCTGCGTTTTAGGGTAATTGCTAATTGTTTCGCCATGTTTACCCCTCCTAACCTAGTAACTCTTGAACAGTTTTACCACGAAGCTTAGCAACTTCTTCCGCTTTTTTCAAGCGGCTCAAGCCTTCAAGCGTAGCATTAACCATGTTCATAGAGTTCGATGAACCAAGGGATTTTGTCAAAATATCGCCGACACCAGCAAGTTCAAGTACTGCACGAACTGGTCCGCCTGCGATAACTCCTGTACCTTGGGAAGCTGGCTTAAGCAGAACGCGTCCTGCTCCAAACTTACCAGTTACAAGGTGAGGAATCGAAGTGCCTACGATTGGAACATGAATCAAGTTCTTTTTCGCATCTTCAATACCTTTACGGATTGCATCAGGAACTTCGGAAGCTTTACCGATTCCTGCGCCAACCCAGCCATTGCCATCGCCAACGACAACAAGTGCGCTGAAGCTGAAACGACGTCCGCCTTTTACTACTTTAGCTACGCGATTAATATTAACGACTTTTTCTGTTAGCTCTAAAGTATTAGGATCTACACGCAAGTCTTTTACCTCCTTATATATGTTTTTCCTAGAATTCTAGTCCAGCTTCACGAGCTGCGTCAGCCAATGCTTGCACACGTCCATGATAGAGGTATCCACCGCGGTCAAATACCACTTGGTTTACACCTTTCTCTTTTGCACGCTCTGCGATCAATGCGCCAACTTTACGAGCAGCTTCAACGTTACCGCCGTTACCGATATCACTTTTCAGATCTTTATCTTGTGTAGATGCAGAAGCAATTGTAACACCAGTAGTGTCATCAATCAGTTGAGCATACATGTGTTTGGAAGAACGGAAAATGTTCAAACGTGGGCGAGCAGTTGTACCTTCAATTTTCTTACGAACGCGAAGGTGTCTTTTCAAACGTGCTTTGTTTTTATCGCCTTTAGTAATCATCTATACTTACACTCCTTTCATCACTTATGATGCGAGGCTTATGCTTAGATAGCAAGCTTTCTCACGAAAGCTCTTAGCTATTACCCGCGATCTAACGATCTTATTTCTTCTTACCAGCTTTACCTTCTTTACGAAGAATGCGCTCGCCTTCATACTTGATACCTTTACCTTTATACGGCTCAGGCTCACGTACGGAACGAACTTTAGCTGCCATAGCGCCAACGCGTTCTTTATCAATTCCGCGAACGATAATTTTTGTGTTCGAAGGAACTTCGAACTCAATACCGCTCTCTGGAGTGATTTCAACTGGATGGGAGTACCCAACGTTGAGAACCAATTTGTCACCGCTTTTGTTAGCACGGTAACCTACGCCTACTAGATCCAAAGATTTCGCAAAGCCTTCCGTAACACCACTTACCATGTTGGCAACAACACTACGTGTTGTACCATGCAAAGCACGGTGGAGCTTGTTGTCGGAAGGACGCTCAACGGAAATCTCGTTTTCTAGAACACTTACTTTCATATCTTTATGAAGTTCACGGGACAAAGAACCTTTAGGACCTTTAACCGTGATTTGAGTATTCTCTAGTGTTACATTTACACCACTTGGAATGGTGATTGGTTTGCGACCAATACGAGACATGTTTGCACCTCCATTCAATTACAATTGTATTACCAAACGTAGCAGATAACCTCTCCGCCAGCTTTGGATTGACGAGCATCTTTATCCGTCATAACTCCTTTAGATGTGGAGATGATGGCAATCCCTAATCCGCCCAATACTCGAGGGATTTCTTGTGATTTAGTGTAAACGCGTAGTCCTGGTTTGGAGATTCTCTTCAAACCGGAGATAACACGCTCATTGTTTGAACCATATTTCAGGAACAAACGAATGATACCTTGTTTGCTATCTTCAACGTACTCAGCATCACGGATAAATCCTTCTTTTTTGAGGATTTCAGCGATTTCCCTTTTCACTTTTGATGCAGGGATTTCAACTGTTTCATGACGTACGATATTCGCATTACGAATGCGAGTTAGCATATCTGCAATTGGATCTGACATGACCATTTGTGTAAACCTCCTTCCCGAAAATAGGGTGATTACCAGCTTGCTTTTTTCACGCCTGGAATCTGACCTTTGTGTGCTAATTCGCGGAAACAAATCCGACAAATTTTGAACTTGCGAAGCACTGAATGCGGACGTCCGCAGCGCTCACAACGTGTGTATGCTTGCACTTTAAACTTCGGGGTACGTTGTTGTTTGACTTTCATCGAAGTTTTTGCCACTTAATATAACACCTCCTGATAGGTACGACCTGGAACCTATTTTACGAAAGGCGCTCCGAGTTGTGTTAAAAGCTCGCGAGCTTCCTCGTCGGACTTAGCCGTTGTTACGATAACGATATCCATACCACGAACTTTATCAACCTTATCATACTCAATTTCAGGGAAAATGAGTTGTTCTTTCAAACCAAGCGTGTAGTTTCCACGGCCATCAAAAGCCTTGTTGGAAATACCGCGGAAGTCACGTACACGTGGAAGTGATACGTTGAAAAGTTTATCCAAGAAATGATACATGCGTTCGCCGCGAAGTGTAACCTTCACACCGATTGGCATGTTCTCACGAAGTTTGAAACCCGCGATTGCTTTTTTGGATTTAGTTACAACTGGTTTTTGACCAGCGATTTTTTGAAGATCTTCTACTGCAGTATCAAGCACTTTGGAATTCGATACAGCCTCACCAACACCCATGTTGATAACGATTTTCTCGATTTTAGGAACTTGCATTACTGTTGAGTAGTTAAACTTTTGAATTAACGCTGGAGTAATTTCGTTCAAATAACGATCTTTCATTCTTACTGCCATGACTCAATTGCCTCCTTTCCATGCTTGTTTGTATTAGTCGATAACTTCGCCGGATTTTTTCGCGATACGAACTTTCGTTCCGTTATCCAATACTTTGTATCCTACGCGAGTAGGTTTGCCGCTCTTAGGATCAATCAGCATCACGTTAGAAACGTGGATTGCAGCTTCTTGATTCAAGATACCGCCTTGCGGGTTTTGTTGGGATGGTTTCGCATGTTTCTTAACCATGTTTACACCTTCAACCAATACACGGTTTTGACGAGGATAAGCAGCGATTACACGGCCCTTCTTACCTTTGTCTTTACCAGTGATTACAAAAACCGTATCGTCTTTTTTCACGTGCAGTTTATTGTTATGAGATTCTAATCTCTTTTTAGTTCTTGGCATTAGCTTCTACACCTCCTGAGGTTTCCCGTAAGGAAAACAGACTAACTGTTCTTAGATAACTTCTGGAGCCAAGGATACGATCTTCATGAAGTCTCTGTCACGAAGTTCGCGTGCAACTGGTCCAAAGATACGTGTACCACGTGGACTTTTATCTTCTTTCACGATAACAGCCGCATTCTCATCAAATGAGATATATGATCCGTCTTTACGGCGAGCACCGCTCTTAGTGCGAACGATAACTGCTTTAACAACGTCACCTTTTTTGACAACGCCACCAGGTGTTGCTTCTTTTACTGAACATACGATCAAATCACCAATGTGACCAACGCGACGACCAGTACCACCCAAAACACGGATACACATCAATTGCTTAGCACCGGAGTTGTCAGCAACAGCCAAACGAGTAAATGGTTGAATCATCGTATTCCCTCCTTTCGGGGTTCATATCTAGATTATTAGATAACAACTGCAACTTCAAGAACTTCAACAAGTCTCCAAGATTTATCTTTGGACAAAGGTCTAGTTTCGGAAATTTTTACAGTGTCACCGATTTTAGCTTGATTGTTTTCATCATGAGCTTTGAATTTCTTCGTATATTTGATTCTCTTGTGATAGAGATCATGTTTTTTGTAAGTTTCAACAGCAACAACAATGGTTTTATCCATTTTATCACTGACAACTTTACCGATCAGAACTTTACGATCGTTACGTTCAGCCATCTAAGGAAGCCTCCCTTCTAGATTTGGTTACCCAATACCCAATTCTCTTTCACGCAAAATAGTCTTGGCACGAGCGATCTCTTTACGCAAATCACGAATTTGAGTCGGATTGTCCAATTGACCAGTAGCTAGTTGAAAACGGAGGTTAAAGAGTTCTTCTTTAAAACCATTAACTTTTTGCTCGATTTCAGCAGTGGTTAAGTTCCGGAATTCACTACCCTTCATTTGCTTCACCGCCTACTTCTTCTCTTTTCACGAACTTCGTTTTGATTGGAAGCTTGTGAGCAGCAAGACGCATCGCTTCGCGAGCGACCTCTTCACTAACACCAGCAAGTTCAAACAAAATTTTGCCCGGTTTTACTACGGAAACCCATTTCTCCACGTTACCTTTACCGCTACCCATACGAACTTCAAGCGGTTTTTGTGTAACTGGTTTAGCTGGGAAAATTTTAATCCAAACTTTACCGCCACGTTTGATATAACGTGTCATGGCAATACGAGCTGCTTCGATTTGACGGTTGGTTACCCAAGCCGGTTCAACTGCTTGCAGACCATATTCGCCAAAAGCTACTTCCGTTCCGCCTTTAGCGCGACCTTTCATGCTACCGCGGTGTTCTTTACGGTGTTTTACACGTTTAGGTACTAACATGATTTAATTTCCTCCTTCCGGCTGAGCCTTTTTCTTAGCTGTCGGAAGCACTTCTCCACGATAGATCCATACTTTTACACCAATACGTCCGTAAGTAGTGTGCGCTTCTGCAGTACCGTAGTCGATATCAGCACGAAGCGTATGAAGTGGAACAGTTCCTTCGCTATATCCTTCCGTACGAGCGATCTCAGCGCCGCCAAGACGTCCGCTAGTTGCTACTTTGATACCTTTTGCTCCGGATCTCATTGTTCTTTGCATAGCTTGTTTCATTGCACGACGGAAAGAAACACGACGCTCTAATTGAAGTGCAACTGCTTCAGCTACTAGGATAGCATCAAGGTCAGGGCTTTTGATTTCAGAAATGTTGATGTGAACTTTTTTATTGGACAAGCCAGCGATGTAGTTGCGAATAACTTCTACTTCAGCTCCGCCTTTACCAATAACCATTCCTGGTTTTGCAGTATGAATCGTTACGTTCACACGGTTAGCCGCGCGCTCGATGTCGATATGGGAAACTGCAGAATCTTTAAGTTTATTTTTTAAGTATTCGCGGATTTTGACGTCTTCAAGCAACAGAGTTCCGAAATCTTTCTCTGCAAACCATTTGGACTCCCAATCACGAATAATACCAATTCTTAGGCCTACCGGGTTGACTTTCTGACCCACACGTTATCCCTCCTTATTTCTCAGATACCACGATTGTAATGTGGCTGGTACGTTTTTTGATCGCGCTAGCGCGGCCCATTGCACGTTGTTGGAACCTTTTCATTGTTGGTCCTTGGTTAACAAACGTCTCAGAAACCACTAGGTTATTAGGATCTAATGAGTAGTTATGCTCTGCATTGGCAATTGCGGAGTTTAGAAGTTTCTCCAGAATTGGAGAAGCTGCTTTAGGCGTATGACGCAGAATCGCGATCGCTTCACCTACCGCTT
Organism: Paenibacillus sp. J22R160; assembly: GCF_059692135.1. Classification (NCBI taxonomy): domain Bacteria; kingdom Bacillati; phylum Bacillota; class Bacilli; order Caryophanales; family Paenibacillaceae; genus Paenibacillus; species Paenibacillus sp. J22R160. The sequence continues at coordinate 21,831 of NZ_JCAUAU010000030.1, forward strand.
TTCCCCGAATCAAGTCAACAACTAGCTTTGCTTTACGAGGAGCAATCCGAGCGTGGTTCAATATTGCTTTAGCTTGCATGGTAGTACCTCCTCTCGGTTAAAAATTGAAATTAACGTTTACCGGTTTTCTTATCGTCATCGTGACCTTTGTAAGTACGTGTTGGAGCAAATTCACCAAGCTTATGTCCAACCATATCTTCTGTTACGTATACAGGCACGTGTTTTCTTCCATCGTACACTCCGAAAGTGTGACCAACGAATTGCGGGTAAATCGTAGAACGACGGGACCACGTTTTGATAACCAGTTTTTTGCTGGATGTGTTCAAGTCTTCTACTTTTTTCAGTAAGTATCCATCAATAAATGGACCTTTCTTTAAGCTGCGACCCATGGGTGTTCCTCCCTTCCTTGAACCTCAAGAAAATTCATATATCCTAGATTACTTCGTACGACGACGTACAATGTATTTATCGGATGCTTTACCTTTTTTACGAGTTTTGAAACCAAGCGTCGGTTTACCCCATGGAGACATAGGTGATTTACGTCCGATTGGTGCGCGTCCTTCACCACCACCGTGTGGGTGATCATTCGGGTTCATTACAACCCCACGAACTTGAGGACGATTGCCTTTCCAACGATTACGTCCTGCTTTACCGATTTTCACGAGTTCGTGATCTTCGTTACCAACAGAACCTACAGTTGCGCGGCAAACTTTTAGAACTTTACGAACTTCACCAGAGGATAGGCGAATTGTTACATAAGTTTCTTCTTTACCAAGAAGTTGAGCTTCCGTACCAGCAGCGCGCACTAGTTGTGCACCTTTACCAGGTTTCAACTCAATGTTGTGGATAACTGTACCTACTGGAATGTTTTCCAAAGGAAGTGCGTTACCTATTTTGATATCGGATTGTGGTCCAGATACGATGCGATCGTCCACTTTAAGACCTTTAGGAGCGATGATGTATCTTTTCTCACCATCAGCATAATGAATCAATGCGATGTTTGCGGAACGGTTAGGATCGTACTCAATTGTAGCAACGCGTCCTGGTATTCCATCTTTAGTGCGTTTGAAATCGATAATACGGTATTTACGTTTGTGTCCGCCGCCATGGTGACGAACTGTAATTTTACCTTGGTTATTACGACCAGCATGCTTGAACAAAGGAGCAAGCAAAGATTTCTCCGGTGTTGATGTTGTGATTTCTTCAAAAGTAGAAACCGACATCGCACGACGAGCTGGTGAGGTTGGTTTATATTTTTTAATTGGCACTCTGATTTCCTCCTTACTTTAAGAAATGGTTTATACCGATTCAAAGAATTCCAATTCTTTGCTTTCTGCGCTTAGGGACACGATAGCTTTCTTCCAGATGGAAGTGTAACCAGAGTGACGACCATAACGTTTTGGCTTAGCTGGCATTCTGAGTGTGTTTACATTTGTAACTTTCACTTTGAAGATTGCTTCGATGGCTTGTTTAATTTCTGTTTTGTTAGCGCGAAGATCCACTTCAAAAACATACTTTTTGTTAGCCATTAGGTCGCTTGTACGCTCAGTGATGATCGGGCGCTTGATAATGTCGCGTGGATTTTTCATTGTGCAAGCACCTCCTCAACTTTCTGTACAGCTTCTTGCGTAATGATCATTTTGTCATATAACATGACATCGCGAACATTTACGCCATCAGCAGCAACGAATTTCACACCTGGGATGTTACGAGCAGACAAAGCAACGTTGGAGTCGTTATCTACGCCTACAACCAATACTTTGCGATCAACTTTCAGGTTGTTCAAGATTGCTACGAATTCTTTCGTTTTAGGAGCATTCAATTGAAGTTGATCCAATACGATCAAGTTGTTATCAAGAACTTTCGAGGACAAAGCGGATTTAATCGCTAAACGACGAACTTTTCTTGGCAATTTGAAACCATAGCTACGAGGAGTTGGTCCGAATACGGTACCGCCGCCTTTCCACTGTGGAGCACGAATACTACCTTGACGAGCACGGCCTGTTCCTTTTTGTTTCCAAGGTTTACGACCACCGCCGCGAACTTCCGAACGACCTTTAGTTTTGTGAGTTCCTTGACGTACAGCTGCTTGTTGTAAAAGAACAGCTTCATGAATCGCATGAACGTGAGGCTCAATTCCGAAAACAACGTCAGACAGTTCAACTTCTCCTACCTGAGCACCTGTTACATTATATAAAGCTACTTTTGGCATCTGTCTTCCTCCTTTCTTACTTTTTAACAGCAGACTTCACGCTAACGTAGCTGTTTTTCGGGCCCGGAATGGAACCTTTTACAAGCAATACATTACGCTCAGCATCTACTTTGATGATTTGAAGATTCTGTAAAGTTACAGTCTCGTTACCCATGTGTCCTGGCAACTTTTTACCTTTTGGAACGCGGTTCGCTTGAATGGAACCCATCGAACCTGGTCCGCGGTGATAACGGGAGCCGTGAGCCATAGGGCCTGTTGACTGGTTATGTCTTTTGATATTACCTTGGAAACCTTTACCTTTGGAAGTACCCGTTACATCAACGAATTCGCCCTCTGTAAACAGATCTGCTTTCAGTTCTTGACCAACTTCATAGTCACCCAACTGAATGCCACGAATTTCTTTAACGTAGCGCTTAGGTGTTGCCCCTGCTTTTTTCGCATGGCCAAGCTCTGGTTTAATGATACGGCTAGCTTTTACATCATCAAAACCGATTTGGATTGACTCATATCCGTCGTTATCCACATCTTTCTTTTGTAGAACCACACATGGTCCCGCTTGAATGACAGTTACCGGAACAACATTACCCTCCGGAGTAAACAACTGAGTCATCCCTAGTTTTTTTCCTAAGATACCTTTCATCGTTGACACCTCATTTCCTTCCTAAACGTTCAATTCTATAGTAGTTTTACAGTTTGATCTCGATGTCAACGCCAGACGGTAAGTCTAGACGCATCAGAGCATCAACTGTTTGTGGTGTTGGATTCACAATATCGATTAGACGCTTATGCGTACGCATTTCGAATTGCTCACGCGAATCCTTGTACTTGTGCACCGCACGAAGAATCGTGATGATTTGCTTCTCTGTCGGAAGCGGAATCGGACCGGATACACCTGCACCGGAACGCTTGGCAGTTTCCACGATTTTCTCAGCTGATTGATCAATGATTCTGTGATCATAAGCTTTCAAACGGATACGAATTTTTTGCTTTGCCATATAAGTCCCTCCTTCTATCGCCCAATTTAGTATCGGACATACTCCGTGAAAATTCTCCGACATCCATCCCCATGGCAAAGGGGCCAGGTGTGTCGGCAACCTTTCACATCATCGCAACGTCACAGACCAACGTTTAATATTATATAAAATTTAAAAACTAAATGCAAGCGAAATTTTAGGCATTCGCATAAAAAAACACCCACCGCCTAAACGATGAGTGTTTCTTCTATTTAAAGGGATTACTTTTGAATTGTAGCAACCGCGCCCGCACCAACAGTACGTCCGCCTTCACGAATCGCGAAGCGTGTTCCTTCTTCGATTGCGATTGGGTTGATAAGTTCAACTGTAACTGTGATGTTATCACCTGGCATAACCATTTCAGTACCTTCTGGAAGGTTGATGATACCTGTTACGTCAGTTGTACGGAAGTAGAACTGTGGACGGTAACCAGTGAAGAAAGGCTTATGACGGCCACCCTCTTCTTTAGTTAGTACGTAGATTTGAGCTGTGAAGTTCGTGTGTGGTTTAACAGAACCTGGTTTCGCAAGTACTTGTCCACGCTCGATATCTTTACGGTCAACACCACGAAGAAGGGCACCGATGTTGTCACCAGCTTGAGCGGAGTCAAGCAATTTGCGGAACATCTCTACGCCTGTTACTACGCATTTGCGAGTTTCTTCAGCGATACCAACGATTTCAACTTCTTCTTGAACTTTAACAGTTCCACGCTCAACACGACCTGTAGCAACTGTTCCACGACCAGTGATGGAGAATACATCCTCAACAGGCATAAGGAACGGTTTGTCAGTTTGACGCTCAGGAGTTGGGATATAAGTGTCGACTTGTTCAAACAACTCAACAATTTTATCAGCCCATGCGCCATCTGGGTTTTGAAGAGCTTCACGAGCAGCTCCGCGGATGATTGGAGTATCATCGCCTGGGAACTCGTATTCGTTAAGAAGGTCGCGAACTTCCATCTCAACCAATTCAAGCAACTCTTCGTCTTCAACCATATCACATTTGTTAAGGAATACTACGATGTAAGGTACGCCTACTTGACGGGAAAGAAGGATGTGCTCACGAGTTTGCGGCATAGGGCCGTCAGCTGCGGATACAACCAGGATCGCTCCGTCCATTTGAGCAGCACCAGTGATCATGTTTTTAACATAGTCAGCATGTCCTGGGCAGTCAACGTGTGCGTAGTGACGGTTAGGAGTTTCGTACTCAACGTGAGCTGTGGAGATTGTGATACCGCGCTCACGCTCTTCTGGTGCTTTATCGATTTGGTCGAATGCTACTGCAGCTCCACCGTATCTTTTGGACAATACAGTTGTGATAGCAGCTGTCAAAGTTGTTTTACCATGGTCAACGTGACCGATAGTACCGATGTTAACATGCGGTTTATTACGTTCAAATTTAGCCTTTGCCATTTCAAACGATTCCTCCTTAGAGTAACTATTAGTTTTATATTAAGCGCCTTTGCCTTTTGCAATAATTTCTTCTGCAATGGACTTAGGTACTTCTTCATAATGTGAAAGTTCCATGGAGTAAACACCACGGCCTTGTGTTCTCGAACGAAGTGTTGTGGAGTATCCAAACATTTCGGAAAGAGGTACCTTAGCACGGATGATTTGAGCGCCATGACGGTTATCCATACCTTCGATACGTCCACGACGGGAGTTAAGGTCACCCATAACATCGCCCATGTACTCTTCTGGCACAGTAACTTCAACCTTCATGATTGGTTCAAGAAGAACCGGCTTACATTTTTCCTTCGCAGCTTTAAGTGCCATGGAACCCGCAATTTTGAACGCCATTTCATTGGAGTCAACATCATGGTAAGATCCATCAACAACTGTAGCTTTGATATCCACAAGCGGGAATCCTGCGATTACACCGTTTTTCATGGACTCTTCGATACCAGCTTGAATAGGTGCGATATATTCTCTTGGAATAGATCCGCCCACTACTTTGCTTTCGAAAATGAAACCTGTGCCTGCTTCTTGAGGTTCGAACTCAACCCAACAATGTCCGTATTGACCACGACCACCGGATTGACGAACGAATTTACCTTCAACTTTAGCTGCAGCACGGAATGTTTCACGGTAAGCAACTTGTGGTTTACCTACATTGGTTTCTACTTTGAACTCACGAAGCATACGGTCAACGAGGATCTCAAGGTGAAGCTCACCCATACCTGCGATGATCGTTTGTCCTGTTTCTTCGTCTGTGGAAGCACGGAAAGTAGGATCTTCTTCAGCAAGCTTTTGCAATGCGATACCCATTTTGTCTTGATCGGCTTTCGTCTTCGGTTCAACAGCAAGCTGAATAACCGGTTCAGGGAAGACCATTTTCTCAAGGATAACTGGGTTTTTCTCATCACAAAGTGTATCACCAGTCGTTGTATCTTTCAATCCAACGGCCGCGGCGATGTCACCAGCGTATACAATGCTGATTTCTTGACGGCTGTTCGCATGCATTTGCAGGATACGACCAACGCGCTCACGCTTGCCTTTTGTCGCGTTAACAACATAGGAACCGGAGTTCAAGGTACCAGAGTAAACACGGAAGAACGTAAGACGACCAACGAAAGGATCTGTCATGATTTTGAATGCAAGCGCTGAGAACGGTTGATCATCAGCAGACTTACGAACCACTTCAGTACCATCGTCAAGTACACCTTTAATGTCAGGTACATCAAGTGGGGATGGCAGGTAGTTAATAACTGCGTCCAACATCAATTGAACACCTTTGTTTCTGTAAGAAGAACCTACGATAACTGGGAAGATTTTCACTTCGCAGACACCTTTACGTAGAGCTCCTTTGATCTCGTCGATAGTAAGTTCTTCACCTTCGAGATATTTCATTGTAAGCTCTTCATCAAGCTCAGCAACTTTCTCGATCAGTTCCAAACGAAGTTCAGCAACTTGATCTTTGAACTCAGCAGGAATCTCAACTTTCTCGATATCCTTGCCAAGATCGTCTTTGTACATATACGCCACTTCTTCAACCAAATCGATAATACCTTTGAACTCATTCTCAGCACCGATTGGAAGTTGAATAGCAACAGCATTTGCACCAAGTTTTTGACGCATGGATTCAACTACTTGCAGGAAGTCTGCACCGATGATATCCATTTTGTTTACGTAAGCAATACGGGGAACGTTGTATTTGTCAGCTTGTCTCCAAACTGTTTCGGATTGAGGCTCAACGCCCTCTTTCGCACTAAATACACCAACTGCTCCATCCAACACACGAAGGGAACGCTCTACCTCAACGGTAAAGTCAACGTGCCCCGGGGTATCAATGATATTGATGCGGTGACCTTCCCATTGCGCAGTTGTAGCGGCGGAAGTAATCGTGATTCCGCGCTCTTGCTCTTGCTCCATCCAGTCCATCGTAGCAGCACCTTCGTGCACCTCTCCGATTTTGTGAACTTTACCAGTGTAGTACAGAATGCGCTCTGTAGTAGTCGTTTTACCAGCATCGATATGAGCCATGATCCCGATATTACGTGTGTTTTTTAAGGAGAACTCTCTAGCCATAGGTCGTTATGTCTCCTTTCTATAATCTAATTTATTATTCTACCAACGATAGTGAGCGAACGCTTTGTTAGCTTCAGCCATCTTGTGTGTATCTTCACGTTTCTTAACGGAAGAACCTGTGCTATTGCTAGCATCAATAATTTCATAAGCCAATCTTTCTTCCATCGTCTTCTCACCGCGAAGACGGGAATAGTTGACCAACCAACGCAAACCAAGTGTCGTACGACGCTCTGGTTTAACTTCGATTGGCACTTGATAGTTCGCTCCACCTACACGGCGAGCTTTAACTTCAAGAACTGGCATAATGTTTTTAATAGCAGCTTCGAACACTTCCATTGGCTCTTTACCTGTACGATCTTTCACGAGGTTAAAAGCGTTATATAAAATGGACTGTGCTACCCCTCTTTTTCCGTCGATCATAATACGATTGATTAGACGAGTAACTAGTTTGCTATTATAAATCGGATCTGGCAATACATCTCTGCGAGTAACTGGACCTTTACGAGGCATAGTTATCCCCCTTTCTTATAAGAATCATCCCTGATTATTATTTCTTATTTTTTAACTTTTGGACGTTTAGTACCGTATTTGGAACGGGATTGCTTACGGTTGTTAACACCGGAAGTATCCAGCGCGCCACGCACGATGTGATAACGTACCCCTGGAAGATCTTTAATTCTACCTCCACGGATCAATACAACACTGTGCTCTTGCAGGTTGTGACCGATACCTGGAATGTATGCTGTCACCTCTACACGGTTCGTTAAACGAACACGAGCATATTTACGAAGTGCGGAGTTAGGCTTCTTAGGAGTCATAGTACCTACACGCGTGCAGACACCACGTTTTTGAGGTGCACTCAAATCCGTTGCTTCTCTTTTCAAAGCGTTAAAACCTTTTTGCAAAGCTGGTGATTTAGACTTATCCACCTTCGCTTGACGACCTTTACGTACTAGTTGGTTAATTGTTGGCATATCGCCACCTCCTCCCTACATTCATAACATGATAAACTTCTTGCAAGCCCACAGATCCAGGCGAGTCATAAATGAGCAAAGAGAAAGTCTTTGCCAAGGGCAGCAGCAAAAGTCACGAAAACTTATGTACGCCATCCCACTAACAAAAACGTCTTGAGCGTTTATTCATTTACAACAGCTGCTACCGCAGCTCCAACTTCAATTCCACATGCTTTACCTAGCATCTTCATAGAATCTACATAGGTTATTGGCACACCCTTTTGATTACAGAGAGCTACCAGCTTTATCGTCAATCGCGGATCTGCATCTTTAGAAACAAAAACTTCAACAGCCCTGTCTTGCTCGACCGTCTTAGTGACTTTCTTCGTCCCTACACTTATATTCTTCGCCTGTTTGACTTTATCATAAGACATTGGGCACCCCTCCAAAGAAAGGAAAGAATATCAACTTAGGCACACTACGATATATTAGCATTTCGGTGTTCCAGTGTCAAGGAAGAACTTCTTATCTTTCGACATAATCATAGATTCGCAACAAAAAACCAAGAGGGACAGCACATATGGCCATCCCCCTTAGATGAATAGTCGTTATTCAACGGCTACCGTTTCTTTTTCGAGATCCTCATCTTGCACGAGCACTTCGTTAGGGTCCGTAATACGGATGTTCCGGTAACGAGGCATACCCGTTCCTGCAGGAATGAGTTTACCGATAATAACGTTCTCTTTCAGACCAAGCAATTGGTCGACTTTACCTTTGATTGCTGCATCCGTCAAGACACGCGTTGTTTCTTGGAAGGACGCCGCAGACAAGAAGGAATCAGTCTCTAGAGACGCTTTGGTGATACCGAGCAAGATAGGTCTTGCAACGGCTGGTTCATTGCCGGCGAACAATGCTACTTTGTTAGCTGCTTCATATTCATGAATGTCTACGAAGGAACCTGGAAGCAGAGTTGTGTCTCCAGCATCAACGATACGGATTTTCCGCAACATTTGACGAACCATAACTTCAATATGCTTATCGTTAATTTCTACCCCTTGGTTACGGTAAACACGTTGAACCTCTTGCAGAATATAGTTCTGCACGCCGCGGATACCTTTGATGCGAAGCATTTCTTTCGGATCGATAGACCCGTCTGTCAGCTCATCTCCGGCCTCTACTTGTTGGTTCAGGGATACACGTACGCGGGAACCGTAAGGAACTGCATACACTTTAGATTCCGCTTCACCTTGGACTTCGATTTCACGACGATCTTTGGCTTCACGAATTTCTTTGACGACACCGTCGATCTCAGAAATGATCGCCTGACCTTTCGGATTCCGAGCTTCGAAAAGCTCTTGAATACGCGGCAAACCTTGCGTAATATCGTCTCCGGCAACACCACCGGTATGGAATGTACGCATCGTCAACTGTGTTCCTGGCTCACCGATGGATTGAGCAGCAATAATACCAACAGCCTCTCCAATCTCAACGAATTGACCAGTCGCCAAGTTACGACCATAACATTTCTTACATACGCCATGATCCGTGCGGCAACTTAGCACGGAACGGATTTGTAGTCTTTCGATGCCTGCTTCAATAATCGCGTCTGCAATTCCAGATTCGATGAGTTCATTGCGTTGAACAATGACTTCACCTGTTTTTGGATGACGAAGTGTTTCATAAGCATAACGTCCTTCAATACGGTCATAGAGATCTTCAATAACCTCTTTACCGTCTTGGATTTTGCTGACCATGAAACCTTTATCTGTTCCGCAATCGTCCTCACGAACGATAACATCTTGTGCTACGTCTACGAGACGACGAGTCAAGTAACCGGAGTCAGCTGTACGAAGCGCTGTATCGGCAAGACCTTTACGCGCACCGTGCGTGGAAATAAAGTACTCCAAGATTGTCAAGCCTTCACGGAAGTTCGATTTAATCGGCAACTCCATAATTTTACCGGATGGATTCGCCATCAAACCACGCATACCGCCAAGCTGTGTAATCTGAGATTTGTTACCCCGTGCTTTGGACTCAACCATCATAGAAATGGAGTTGTACTTATCAAGGGATTTCATGAGAATTTCTGTGATTTCATCCTTCGCTTTACTCCAGATCGCAATAACACGGTCATAACGCTCTTCATCCGTAATCAAACCACGGCGGTATTGGTTCGTAACAACGCGAACTTTCTCTTCGCACTCTTTGAGGATTCCTGCTTTTTCAGTCGGAACAACAACGTCAGAGACAGCTACGGTAATACCCGCTTTAGTGGAGTACGTGAATCCAAGCTCTTTAATTTTATCAAGGATCATCGACGTTTGAGTCGTGTGGTATTTACGGAAACACTCAGCAATGATAGAACCAAGGTATTCTTTACCTACCGCTTTATTCTCAGGACGTTCAAGCATGATAGCTCTTAGATCAGCACCTTTGTCAAAGACAAAGTGAGCATCCGGAATACCATTCAGCAAATTCGTTTTGGTAGGCTCATTGATGAATGGGAAATCACTTGGATAGATTTCGTTCATAATGATTTTACCGATTGTTGTAATCAACATTGCATTTTGTTGTTTCTCGGTAAAGCTAGTTTTGTTCAACGCTTTGGCCGGAATAGCAACCCGTGCATGCAAAGCCATTTTACCCGATTGGTAGGACGATACTGCTTCATGTACAGTTCTAATGATAGAACCTGCACCTTTAGCAAATTTGTTATCCGTTGTTAAGTAGAAACTTCCAAGAACCATATCCTGTGAAGGTGTAACAACCGGTTTACCGTCTTTCGGGTTCAAAATGTTACCTGACGCCAGCATCAACAAACGAGCTTCTGCTTGAGCTTCAGATGACAATGGTACGTGGACCGCCATTTGGTCACCGTCGAAGTCAGCGTTGTACGCTGTACATACGAGCGGATGCAACTTGATGGCACGACCTTCAACGAGAATCGGCTCGAACGCCTGAATCCCGAGTCTGTGCAACGTGGGGGCACGGTTCAGAAGAACCGGGTGCTCCTTAATTACTTCTTCAAGAACATCCCATACATCTGGACTTACGCGCTCGACTTTACGTTTCGCACTCTTAATGTTATGGGCCAAACCTTTATTCACAAGCTCTTTCATAACGAAAGGCTTGAACAGTTCAAGCGCCATTTCCTTCGGAAGACCACATTGGTACATCTTCAGGTTAGGACCGACTACGATAACGGAACGACCAGAGTAGTCAACACGTTTACCCAGCAAGTTTTGACGGAAACGCCCTTGTTTACCTTTCAGCATGTGGCTGAGGGATTTCAATGGACGGTTACCAGGACCTGTTACAGGACGGCCGCGGCGACCGTTGTCGATAAGAGCATCTACCGCTTCTTGCAGCATGCGCTTCTCATTTTGAACGATGATGTCCGGTGCCCCTAGGTCGAGCAATCTTTTGAGACGGTTGTTACGGTTGATAACTCGGCGATAGAGATCATTCAAGTCGGAAGTCGCGAAGCGTCCACCGTCAAGCTGTACCATCGGACGAAGCTCCGGCGGGATGACAGGAAGTACATCTAGGATCATCCAACCTGGAAGGTTCTTCGAGTTACGGAAAGCTTCCATAACTTCCAAACGCTTGATCGCACGATTACGACGTTGACCTTGCGCTGTTTTCAATTCTTCTTTGAGCGTATCAACTTCACGTTCGATATCGATATCGATCAGAAGCTTTTTAACAGCTTCAGCACCCATACCGGCTTGGAACGCATAGCCATACTTCTCGCGGTAGCTACGGTATTCTTTTTCGGAAAGCAGTTGCTTTTTCTCCAAAGGTGTATCCCCTGGATCCGTTACAACATAGGAAGCGAAGTAGATGATCTCCTCCAATGATCTTGGGGACATATCTAATGCAAGGCCCATGCGGCTTGGGATGCCTTTAAAGTACCAGATATGGGATACAGGAGCAGCAAGCTCAATGTGACCCATACGCTCACGACGTACTTTTTGGCGAGTTACTTCAACCCCACAGCGGTCACAAACGACGCCCTTGTAACGGACGCGTTTGTATTTACCGCAATGACATTCCCAATCTTTGGTTGGCCCGAAGATCTTTTCGCAGAAAAGACCTTCTTTCTCAGGCTTTAAAGTTCTGTAGTTAATGGTTTCCGGCTTCTTTACTTCCCCACGGGACCAAGAGCGAATTTTATCGGGTGATGCCAAACCGATTTTCATAAACTCGAAGTTGTTAACGTCCATCAAGGAGCAACCCTCCTTTAAGAATTTAAACCCACTATGCAGTGAATCGATCTCGATCTATTGTGGCGTTCTTTATTCGTTGACTCCTAATTCAGAGCCCTCTAAATTTAGGTTTAATTTATCGCTAGTGACTTCGTCGTCATCATCGGCTTCTCGCATTTCGATCTCTTCTTCGTCGCCAGAAAGGATCTTGACATCCATACCTAAGCTTTGAAGCTCTTTGATCAAAACTTTGAATGACTCCGGAACACCCGGTTCTGGAACATTCTCACCTTTAACGATGGACTCGTATGTTTTCACACGTCCTACGACGTCATCGGACTTCACAGTAAGGATTTCTTGCAGTGTATAGGCAGCACCGTAAGCCTCAAGCGCCCAAACCTCCATCTCCCCGAAACGTTGTCCACCAAACTGTGCTTTACCACCCAGCGGCTGCTGAGTAACAAGGGAGTAAGGTCCTGTGGAACGGGCATGGATTTTGTCATCAACCATGTGTGCCAATTTGATCATGTACATGACGCCAACCGTAACTTCGCGTTCGAACGATTCACCTGTACGACCATCGTACAGAATCGTTTTACCGCTACGCTGCATGCCGGCTTCTTCCATGGCATCAAATACGTCATACTCACGCGCTCCATCGAATACAGGCGTAGCTGCGTGGATACCAAGGTACTTGGAAGCCATACCTAAGTGAACTTCAAGCACTTGACCGATGTTCATCCGTGAAGGAACCCCTAGTGGATTCAGTACAACTTCGACAGGCGTACCATCCGGAAGGAAAGGCATATCTTCTTCAGGGAGAATGCGTGCTACTACCCCTTTGTTACCATGACGTCCCGCCATTTTGTCGCCTTCGGAAATTTTCCGCTTTTGCGCAATATAGACACGTACGAGTTGGTTCACACCTGGAGGCAGCTCATCGCCGTTCTCACGAGTAAAGACTTTAACATCAACAACAATACCATCTGTACCATGCGGTACGCGAAGGGATGTATCACGAACTTCACGAGCTTTCTCTCCGAAGATCGCATGCAGCAATCTTTCTTCCGCAGTAAGTTCAGTCACACCTTTTGGCGTTACTTTACCAACAAGGATATCGCCTGCGCCGATCTCGGCACCGACACGGATGATTCCGCGCTCGTCAAGATTTTTCAATGCGTCTTCCCCAACGTTCGGGATATCGCGTGTAATTTCTTCAGGTCCAAGCTTCGTGTCACGTGCTTCTGACTCATATTCCTCGATGTGAATGGATGTGTAGACATCTTCTTTCACAAGCTTCTGGCTTAACAAGATCGCATCCTCGTAGTTGTACCCTTCCCAAGTCATGAAGGCTACGACAACGTTACGACCCAGAGCCAATTCGCCTTGCTCCGTCGATGGTCCATCAGCAAGAATATCTCCAGCTTTAATCACTTGGCCCTTTTTCACGATAGGGCGTTGATTAATGCACGTACCTTGGTTGGAACGCATAAATTTGTGAAGCTTATATTTGACGATATTACCGCTGACCAATTTGCCGTCTACCATTTCTTGGCGGCGCAGCCAAATTTCATTCGCAGCAGCTTTCTCAATAATTCCATCAAATTTGGAGACAATACATACTCCCGAGTCCTTAGCAACCTTGTGCTCCATACCTGTACCTACAAGAGGTGCTTTGGGAATCAAAAGAGGTACCGCTTGACGCTGCATGTTGGATCCCATCAACGCGCGGTTGGAGTCATCGTTTTCAAGGAACGGAATTAACGCAGTCGCAACGGAAACAACTTGCTTCGGAGAAACGTCCATATAGTCGACACGTTCAACCGGCAGCGTTAAGTTATCATCTTTGTAACGTACGATAATCGCTGAATCAACAAATTTGCTGTCTTCCGTCAATTCGGCGTTTGCTTGCGCGATAACATAATTATCTTCTTCATCCGCAGTCAGGTAAGCGATTTGGTCAGTAATCGTTCCCGTCTTCGGATCTACCCAACGGTAAGGAGCTTCAATGAAGCCATACTCATTAATACGGGCAAAAGTAGACAGGGAGTTAATCAAACCAATGTTCGGTCCCTCTGGGGTCTCAATTGGACACATACGGCCATAGTGAGAGTGATGCACGTCACGAACTTCCATCCCCGCGCGCTCTCTCGTCAAACCGCCGGGTCCGAGTGCAGATAGACGTCTTTTGTGCGTCAATTCAGCAAGCGGGTTCGTTTGGTCCATAAACTGAGAAAGCTGGGAACTACCGAAGAACTCTTTGATCGACGCAATAACTGGTCGAATGTTGATCAAAGCTTGAGGCGTGATGACATTCGCGTCTTGAATGGACATACGTTCACGAACAACACGTTCCATACGTGATAAACCGATACGGAATTGGTTTTGCAGCAATTCACCAACAGAACGAAGTCTACGGTTACCTAAGTGGTCAATATCATCCGTATTCCCGATGCCATGCAGCAAGTTGATGAAATAGTTAATGGATGAAATGATATCGGCAGGCGTGATGTTTTTAACTTGTTTGTCGATAACCCCGTTAGAGATTACTTTAACAACCTTGCCTTCTTCTGTTGGAGAGTAAACATTAATGCACTGAACAGGAATTGTATCCGCGCCAGTTACACCTTTTGGAATGGTAAACTCTTTGTAGCCTGCTCCTTTTTCGATAAAAGGAAGGATTTCGTCTAACACACGACGATCCAGCAATTGTCCTGCTTCGGCGATGATTTCTCCCGTTTCGGAATCTACCAAAGTTTCAGCTAGACGCTGATTGAACAATCTATTTTTAATGTGTAATTTCTTGTTGATTTTGTAACGACCTACGTTAGCCAAATCATAACGCTTCGGATCAAAGAAACGAGCAACGATCAAGCTTCTTGCATTATCAAGTGTAGGTGGCTCACCCGGACGAAGACGCTCATAGATTTCGATTAACGCTTTTTCCGTAGAATCCGTGTTATCTTTATCGAGCGTATTGCGGATATATTCATTATCACCGAGCAAATCCAAAATCTCTGCATCCGTGCCAAATCCTAAAGAACGAAGCAATACCGTAACTGGAATTTTGCGTGTGCGATCGATACGAACATAGATAATATCCTTCGCATCCGTTTCAAGTTCCAACCAAGCCCCACGGTTCGGAATGACCGTTGCCGTGTAAGTTTTTTTGCCGTTTTTATCCACTTTCGTGCTATAATAAACACTGGGGGAACGAACGAGCTGGGAGACGATTACACGCTCCGCACCGTTAATAATGAACGTTCCCGTATCGGTCATAATAGGGAAATCCCCCATGAACACTTCTTGTTCCTTGACCTCTCCGGTTTCCTTATTAATCAAACGGACTTTGACTCTTAACGGCGCCGCATAGGTTACGTCGCGTTCTTTGGATTCATCAACCGAATACTTAGGATCGCCTAAGCTATAGTCAATAAATTCCAGTACTAGGTTACCTGTGAAATCTTGAATCGGAGAGATATCCTGAAACATCTCACGTAATCCCTCTTCCAAAAACCACTCATACGATTTTTGCTGGATTTCAATCAGGTTTGGAATGCCCAGCACCTCATTAATTCGTGCATAAGTCCTGCGTTTACGTCGTCCAAATTGAACAAGATGTCCCGCCAACTTTCATTCACCCCTCAACTCTACTCAATAAATAAAAAGAAGAAGAAAAACTTCGACCGACGTACACTCAGGACGCCTCCGTTATTGGAGCCCGTCCGAATTAAGCGACTGTATGGATGAAGATTTTTCCCTGTAATCAATAAGACTTTCCAAATATTTCTTTCCATCCTGTTAGAGTTTCCTAAAATTCAAACATTATACGTTATAAGTTCAAATTTTATTCATCCTGGAGGAAAAAAAGACTTGACATTTTTGTTAACTAAAGACATGTGTCCCATCTTAATACTGACATTTTTTAATAATATCACATATGAAAAGTCAAGTCAAACTAATTTCCACGATTGGCAGATAAGCTTTCCACTTGCAATGCCTTCAAGCTCTACTTCGTTGCCTTAAGTATTTTATACCCTTTATCCTTGGATACCTCAATAACTTCACTGTAGAGAGACTCAAGTTTCTTCATCGCTGAAGGCGCACCTTGTTTCTTCTGAATGACAACCCAGATTGAACCGCCATCAACCAAACAATCATAGGCATCTGTAAAAATACGATGAACGACTTCCTTACCGGCACGAATTGGAGGATTAGTAAGCACTACGTCAAAACGCTGCTCTTTCACCTGCTCCAAAAGATCGCTCTGTATAATCGATACATTGGTAACCCCATTGCGCCGCGCATTTTCAGCACTTAACTCAATAGCCCGTTCATTAATGTCGACCATTGTCACATGCCCTTTCGGACACATCACCGCTGCCGATAGGCCAATCGGACCATAGCCACAACCGACATCAAGCACCTTGGCATCCTCTTTCAGCTGCATCGTTTCAATCAAGTGCTTGCTTCCATAATCCACACCTTTTTTCGAAAAGACGCCAGCATCCGTCAAGAATGTGTACTTTTTGCCGCGCAGTTCCTCCTGTGCCACATTAACATCATGCTTAACTGTTGGACGCTGCGTATAATAATGCTCTGACACGTTAAGATTCCCTCCTCATTTTTACCATTAGGAAAATCAAATAACTGCGAGCGTTCCTAAGGCTTTCCTAAGGGTAAAAGCTTAGGTAAAAAAACCTCTTGAAGGCAAGCTTCAAGAGGTTTCCTGAAATGAAATTACTTAACTTCTACAGAAGCGCCAGCTTCAGTAAGCTTAGCTTTAACAGCTTCTGCTTCTTCTGCGCTAACTTTTTCTTTTACTGGTTTTGGAGCGCCGTCAACTAGGTCTTTCGCTTCTTTCAGGCCAAGACCTGTGATTTCGCGAACTACTTTAATTACGTTGATTTTGGAAGCACCAGCGCCAGTCAAGATAACATCAAACTCAGTTTGAGCTTCTTCAACTGCTACTGCTGCGCCACCGCCAGCTGCTACTGGAGCTGCTGCTGTTACGCCAAACTCTTCTTCAATTGCTTTAACCAGGTCGTTCAATTCCAAGATTGTCATGCCTTTGATTGCTTCTAGGATCGTTGCATTTGTGCTCATGGTTAAACCTCCATTATCGTTAATAAATTAGTTTTTTGTTGTAAAACGTTTCGTACATTGAAATTAAGCTTGACCTTCAGCTTCTTTTTTCTCAGCAACTGCTTTAACAGCAAGTGCAAAGTTACGAACAGGAGCTTGAAGAACGCTAAGCAACATGGAGAGTAGACCATCTCTGGATGGAAGTTCAGCAAGTGCTTTGATTTGATCGTATCCAACTACGCGGCCTTCGACCACGCCACCTTTTACGCTCAATTGATCATTCTTTTTCGCAAATTCAGTCAAGATTTTCGCTGGAGCAACTAGATCGTCTTTGCTGAAAGCAATAGCAGTTGGACCTGTTAGGTACTCATCCAATGCGCTTAGTTCAGCATTTGCCGATGCGCGTCTAGCCAACGAGTTCTTGAGAACTACGAATTCAATACCAGCTTCGCGTAAAGTTTTACGCAGCTGTGTTACTTGAGCTACGTTCAAACCGCGGTAGTCAGCGATGATTGTAGAAGCACTAGCTTTGAACTTTTCAGTTACTTCAGCTACCGCTTGTTCTTTTTCTGCAAGAATTTTCGCGTTTGCCATAGTACACCTCACTTCTTATGCATTTATGTTTCAATATCACAAACAGTAGGAGCATCAGCATTCCTTATAACAATAAGAAATGCCTTCGTAGACGCTACGAAGGCATGATGTGTTCACTTTTTCCCTGATGTACAAAGAAATCGCTATATATATCATAACACCTCGGTAGGAAATTAAGCACGTGGCACCTACTGTCTACGGTTTGCATATTCATTTTAATGACCTTTGATAGAGTATCACGACCAGCAACCGAAGTCAACTGGAAGCTATTACTTATCTGAAGGTGCTTACGTTCACTCGTACACTTGGTCCCATTGTTGAGGATACAGCAATGTTTTTCAGGTAAACACCTTTAGCAGCTGCTGGTTTCGCTCTTACAAGCGCATCAACCAATGCTTTGAAGTTTTCGTTCAACTTGTCTGCATCGAAAGATACTTTACCAAGTGGAGCATGGATTTGTCCTGCTTTGTCAAGACGGTACTCGATTTTACCAGCTTTGATCTCCTGAACAGCTTTTGTTACGTCGAAAGTAACTGTTCCTGCTTTAGGGTTTGGCATTAAACCTTTACCCCCGAGGATACGACCCAGTTTACCAACTTCGCTCATCATGTCTGGAGTAGCTACGCAAACGTCGAACTCGAACCAACCTTGTTGAATTTTGTTGATCATGTCAGCATCACCAACAAAATCTGCACCAGCTGCTTCAGCTTCTTTCGCTTTCTCGCCTTTAGCAAATACAAGTACACGTTTCGTTTTACCAGTACCGTGTGGAAGTACTACTACCCCACGAACAGCCTGATCTTGTTTTCTTGGGTCTACACCCAGACGAACTGCAACATCTACAGTTTCATCAAATTTTGCAGGAGCTGTTTTCTTAACAAGCTCGATTGCTTCTGACGGATCGTACAAAGTTTCAGCATTAACAAGCTGAGATACTTCGCGGTATTTCTTACCGTGTTTAGGCATAATCTAAATCCTCCTTAGTGGTATTAGCGGATAATCCTCCCACCGAGCGACCTCAAAGTTTTCCAAGAAAACTTCTACGCAAACCGTTGTTTACACAGTCGCATTCCTTACGGAATTAATCTTCGATGACGATTCCCATGCTGCGAGCTGTACCTTCAACCATACGCATTGCAGCCTCAACGGATGCAGCATTCAGGTCAGGCATTTTTTGTTCTGCGATTTCACGAACTTTTGCACGTTTCACAGTTGCAACTTTCTTTTTGTTTGGTTCACCGGATCCTTTTTCGATACCAGCAACGACGCGAAGAAGAACTGCAGCCGGAGGCGTTTTAGTGATGAATGTAAAGGAACGATCCTCGAATACTGTGATTTCAACCGGAATGATAAGACCTACTTGATCAGCAGTACGAGCGTTAAACTCTTTACAGAAAGCCATGATGTTCACACCCGCTTGACCCAATGCTGGACCGATCGGTGGTGCTGGATTTGCTTTCGCAGCTTGAACTTGAAGCTTCACGATTTTAATAACCTTTTTTGCCATGATAGACACCTCCTGTTTATAATATAGATCCCACTAACGAAGGTCTATCCCGAGGAATAGACCTGGTAGAAACCCTTGGTTGTCTTGTGTTATAGCTTTTCCACTTGGTCGAAATCGAGCTCAAGCGGGGTTTCCCTACCAAACATGTTGACATGCACCTTAAGTTTACCCTTGTCAGCCACAATTTCTTCAACAGATCCGACAAAGTTTGCGAAAGGTCCCACCTTGACGCGTACGGTCTCTTTGAGTTCGAAGTCGATTTTGGCCTTCGGCTCTTCCATTCCCATATGCTTCAAAATAGATTCAACTTCCTCAGGTAATAATGCAGTCGGTTTAGAGCCGGATCCCGTAGAGCCTACGAATCCAGTTACACCTGGCGTATTACGCACTACGTACCAAGAGTCGTCTGTTTGAATCATTTCGACGAGGACATATCCTGGATAAACTTTACGCATGACGACTTTCTTCTTGCCGTCTTTGTTCACCAGTTCCTCTTCCATAGGCACAAGCACACGGAAGATCTTGTCCGTCATCTCCATGGATTCAACGCGTTTCTCCAGGTTGGCTTTCACTTTGTTCTCATACCCTGAATAGGTATGTACGACGTACCATCTTTTTTCCATGAATAAATTCACCTATAGTCCTGTTTATTTAAAAACAAGGCGCAGCAACTCAGAAATTCCAAGATCCAGCACAAAAAAATAAATAGCAACAAAAGCTACAGTACCCAATACAACAAGCGTATAGGTAGTCATCTCTTTGCGACTTGGCCACTTGACCTTTTTGAGTTCTGTCCAACTGTCGGTGAAGAAGGAAAAAGTGGATCCGAAGCTTTGTCTCATTCTAGCCAAGAATCCCACAAACTACACCTCCAAAGAACTACCTAGTCTCGCGATGAGCAGTATGTTCATTGCAAAATTTGCAATATTTCTTCAACTCAATACGGTCGGGATTGTTGCGCTTATTTTTAGTGGATGCATAGTTTCTTTGTTTGCAATTTGTGCACGCTAATGTGATGATGACCCGCATGATGTACACCTCCTACAGACACGTTCTAATTAAAGCCCTTCGAAGCGCGTCAAAAAGAAAGCGACTTTTAGGGCTACCTGAAATACTTTATCACAACCCGTCACAGAGTGTCAAGGCAGAAGTCTCACAATTGCAAGAGTAATATCAGTATAGACGCTCCGGCATTATAATAAACCTCATACAAAGAAAAGGCCCGCGCAGCCAAGACCAAACAAGGCAGCGCGGGCATATTCTACAAATCTCTGACTTCTAAATAGCGTTCAAGCTTACGTTTCACACGTTGAAGAGCATTATCAATAGACTTGACGTGACGATCAAGATCCACCGCTATTTCTTGGTAGGATCTCCCATCAAGATAGAGCATAAGAACCCTACGCTCCAAGTCGCTCAATATCTCTCCCATTTTATCTTCAAGTCCCGTAAATTCTTCTTGATTAATCACAAGCTCCTCAGGATCAGTGACCCTGGAACCGCTGATGACGTCAAGCAGCGTACGATCAGAATCTTCATCATAGATAGGCTTGTCCAGTGACACGTAGGAATTAAGAGGAATGTGTTTCTGACGTGTTGCTGTCTTAATCGCCGTGATGATCTGTCGGGTAATGCACAGTTCAGCAAAGGCTTTGAAAGAAGCAAGCTTGTCTCCTCGGAAGTCGCGAATAGATTTATATAAACCTATCATTCCTTCCTGCACAATATCTTCTCGGTCTGCACCTATCAAAAAATAAGAACGTGCTTTGGCACGCACGAAATTCTTATATTTGTTGATAAGATATTCCAACGCTTCGCTACTGCCTTCACGGACTGCCTCGACAATGTCTTCATCTGGCTTGAGGTCATAATCATACATTCTCAGTTCTTTGAGGTCGACACTCACCAACAATCCCTCCGGCCTGCAGGACTACCCAGATTCACATTAAAAGTTTAGGTTAAGTATACATGATGAAAACTCACACCGTCAACGGGGAACCCCACCATTTCTAGCATTTGGAGGATTATTCCCCTCTTCGCCATCGTTCGAACTGTGCCTTCAACTCATTGCTCAATTTGCCTTCAAACGGATTACGCTTCGCTGTCGTTTCTGGCTGGATGCGATCTCGAACCTCTTTGCGATTCTGTTTGATTTTGATGAGAAGTTCACCAGCCGGCAATCGAAGAGCTCCTTTACCGAAAATAACATGCTGCTCAATCATATCGGAGGTGGCCACATAGATTTGTTTACGTCTTCCTATCAGATTCGTAACCAATCGTTCGATCCGTTCATCCGCGGTTTCCTTCTCTTTGGTGTAGAGGACGTTCAACTTACTTTGTACATACTTCTTCCCAAGTCCAGGTACCATATAAGCGTCAAAAACCAGGTATACCTTCATGCCCGAGAACGATTGATACTCAGCTAACATATGAATTAACTTATCGCGAGCACCTTCCAAATCGGTATCCTTCAGCTTACTCAGCTCAGGCCATGCCCCTATGATATTGTAGCCGTCTACGATTAGAAACTCTTCCATCTGCTTTAACTCTTATTTCGTTGGCGAACCACTTCATACATCAAGACACCCGCGGCAACGGAAGCATTTAAAGAATTCACATGTCCGGCCATCGGCAGTTTAACTAAGAAGTCACATCTCTCTTTAATTAACCTTCCAACACCTTTGCCCTCATTGCCAATGACAAGAGCTATAGGCATGCTAAAATTCGCTTTATAGACATCTTGCGCTGCAGTCACATCTGTCCCCGCAACCCAAACCCCTTGCTCTTTGAGCAGTTCAATGGTCTGCGAGATATTCGTCACTCGAGCAACAGGAACATACTCTACCGCTCCTGCTGATGTCTTGGAAACCGTTGCTGTTAGCCCTACGGAGCGCCTTTTGGGGATAATAACACCGTGAACTCCCGTACAATCCGCTGTTCGCAGGATCGAGCCCAGGTTATGCGGATCTTCAATTTCATCAAGAATGAGGATAAAAGGATCCTGCCCCAGCGCTTTAGCTTTAGCAAGGATATCCTCCACTTCAACATACTCGTAGGCTGCCACTTGCGCTATAACCCCTTGGTGCTGAAGTCCTTCTACCATTTGATCAAGCTTGCGCTTGTCCGTAAATTGTACAAGAATCCCTAAATTTTTGGCTTCCGCTACAATCGGGCCCGCGAATTGCTTCTGCGCATTCTCAGCAATCCAAATTTTATTAATCGTTCGACCGGCACGGAGCGCCTCCACTACGGAGTGTTTCCCGCCAATATATTCCTCTTCCATCTTGCTTCCTCCTAAAAATTCCTCGTTTAACATAACTTACATCTGCTTTAGGTTAAGATTTATTCTTGTGAGCAAGAACAAAATCCAATATTTCTTTCAATCGTTCAAAAGATTGCTTGTAATACAAATATCCGATTAGGCACTCAAACGCGGTGCTATGCCGATATTCAAGCACATCCGCGTTTTTGGCTGTCGTTCCTGATTTGGCATTGCGTCCACGCTTGACCATGTCAATCTCTTCTTCCGTCAGCATCGGCATCAACGCATCCAACAGCTTGGATTGCGCCTTAGCCGATACATAGCCGGTGGATGCTTTGTGCAAATGATTGGGCCGATGGTTTCCGCCAGAAATCACATATTGCCGAATATAGACCTCGTAAACCGCATCGCCAATATAGGCAAGTACGAGCGGGTTCAGCAAATGAGGGCTCTTGGACGGCGGAAATACGAACAAATTCGCGGTATCAGTAATAGTTTCACTCATTTGCGGCGCCAACGAATTCCTTGCGGTGTATCCTCAAGGAATATCCCTTTCTCTGTGAGCAGATCACGGATTTCGTCTGCACGTGCCCAGTTCTTCGACTTCCTCGCTTCCGTCCGATCGACAATTAACTGCTCAATCTCTTCATCCAACAATTCGTCAGCTTGCTTCGACAAAATCCCCAACGTCTGATCAAAAACTTGCAGCTGATCTAGGAACATTTGCAAGGCGGCAGCATTCACCCGCTCCTGCTGCAGGTACAGGTTCGCTTCTGCTACTAGGTCGAATACAGCCGTGATCGCATCCGGGGTATTAAAGTCGTCGTTCATCTTCTCGACGAACTGATTAGCAATTACCGCTATACGTTCCGTAAGAGCTGCCTCGATCTCTCCTGTTACTGAGGCTGTGGCTATACGGTGCTTCAGGTTGTCATTCGCATTTTGTATGCGCTCCAAAGCATTAGCCGCTTGCTTAAGGCTCTCATCGCTGAAGTTCAGCGGATTGCGGTAGTGAGCGGATAACATGAAAAAACGGAATACTTCCGGTTTGATTTGCTTCACAAGATCGCGGATGAGAATCCCATTACCCAAAGATTTGGACATTTTTTCATTATCAATGTTAAGGAAAGCATTGTGCAACCAGTAATTGGCCATTGGATGGCCAGTCACCGCCTCGGTTTGTGCGATCTCGCACTCATGATGCGGGAACGTCAAATCTTGACCGCCGCCATGAATATCAATCGTTTCGCCCAGATATTTGCGCACCATGGCGGAGCACTCGATATGCCAGCCCGGGCGGCCTTGGCCCCAAGGACTATCCCAATAAATCTCGCCTGGTTTAGCGGCTTTCCAAAGAACAAAATCCTGCGGATTCTCTTTGCGGTCATCCACTTCAATGCGAATTCCGTATTGGAGTTCTTCTAGATTTTGATGAGAAAGCTTGCCGTATTCGGCGAATTTGGTTGTCCGGTAATAGACGTCGCCGCGAGCTTCATAAGCGTAGTCTTTGTCAACTAAAGCAGCGATAAAATCGACGATTTCCTGAATATTTTCAGTAACGCGGGGATTCAAAGTAGCTTCATGCACCCCAAGTGCTTGGATATCCTCCAAAAAGGCGGCAATAAAAGTCTCAGCCAGCTCCGGAACGGTTACAGCCATTTCCTCGGCTTTACGAATCATTTTGTCATCCACATCTGTAAAATTTGTAATATAAATCACTTCATAATGCTGAGATTCTAAAAAGCGTCGAACGACATCGAAAAAAATCACCGGTCTGCCATTCCCAATATGGATATAGTTATATACGGTTGGGCCGCACACATACATCTTCACTTTTCCCGGTTCAAGGGGTACAAAATCTTCCTTCTTGCGTGTTAGCGTATTATACATTCTGAGCGTCATGTTCTCTCGCTCCTCCATTCTTAACCCGTTCTAGTTCTAGCTGTCTTCGTAGCTCATTAATTTGCTGCTGCATTTCCTGGAATATATCAACAATGGGATCCGGCAAATTACCGTGGTCTAACCGATTCACTCGCACGCCATCCCGCTTCACAAGCTTAGCAGGCATAGTTACAACAGTGCTGTTCGAAGGAACTTCGTGTATGACCACCGCATTGGAACCAATCCGTGAATTCTCGCCAACAAGGAAGGAGCCCAAGATCTTAGCACCCGAACCAATAACTACATTATTGCCAATAGTTGGATGTCTCTTACCTTTTTCTTTCCCTGTCCCCCCCAAAGTTACCCCTTGATACAAAATAACATCGTCACCAATTTCGCAGGTTTCCCCAATGACGACACCCATCCCATGGTCAATAAACAATCTTTTGCCGATCGTTGCACCTGGATGAATCTCGATGCCTGTCATGAAACGGCTCCACTGGGAAACAACACGGGCAACAGTGAACATTTTTCTTTTATAAAACCAATGACCAATTCGATGTGCCCATATCGCGTGAAGGCCAGAGTACGTAAACACAACTTCAAACCAGCTGCGCGCAGCAGGGTCGTTGTCGAATACGGCTGAAATATCAGATCTGATCGTTTGCCACATGCTCTCACCTTCTTTGTAGGAAATCATACGCCTGCGTATAATAAAAAGCCCCCGCAGCCATATGGCTGCAGAGGCGTGATTAATCGCGGTTCCACTCTGCTTGGTGACTCGGAAGTCTCCCAACTCAAACCCGTAACGTGGGCGTTTCGGCTGCGCCTACCCTACTCTGAATCCGAGTATTCGGCGCGGCAGCTCCCAGGTGCATTTCCGGTTAAAGGGAATGGATAACTCACAGCCGAAGCCTGTCGGCTCCGATTATCCTCTCTGATAAATCCCTAAATAAACGTACTCTCCTGATCATTGCGTTCCTTATTGAACTTAGTATAGCGAAAAGAACCCTGTATTACAATAAGTTCCGCAGGCGTGAAGCGACTTTTTCTTTTCCAAGCAGGTAAAGCGACACATTTAGGTCAGGTCCATGCACTTGTCCTGTCAGTGCAGAACGGATCGACATAAATAATTGCTTCCCTTTATAACCCGTATCCTTCTGAACTTGCTTCAACAAAGCAGGGATAGCCTCTACCGTGAAAGACTCTGCTTGCTCCACTTGCTCCAAGAAGCTGGACAATACGACTGGTACATGCTCTTCTTTCAAAATTGCCGCAGCTTCCTCGTCGATAACAAGCTCTTCTTTGAAGAAGATGCTCGACAACTCGACAATTTCCGCCGCAAAGCGCATTCTCTCTTGATTCAGACCTATCAGAGCCGCCACCCACGCCTGACCCGCTTCATCCAACTGCGGTTCGATGTATCCGGCTTTTTGCAGATGAGGCACACAAAGATCGACAACGCGTGAGAGCGGAGCTTTTTTCAAATAAGCGTTGTTCATCCAGTTCAATTTATCCATATCAAACACAGCTGGACTCTTCGATACACGATCGAGGTCAAACTGGGCGATCAATTCTTCCTTCGTAAACATCTCTTCTTCGCCGCCAGGAGACCATCCGAGTAGAGCAATAAAGTTCACAACAGCTTCCGGTAAATAACCTAACTCCCGGTACTGCTCGATGAACTGGATTATAGACTCATCCCGCTTACTCATCTTCTTCCGGTCCTGATTGAGAATAAGCGCCAAGTGTGCGAATTCGGGAACAGGCATACCGAGAGCTTCGTACATCAGAATTTGTCTAGGCGTGTTGGACAGATGCTCTTCCCCGCGAATAACCAAATTGATTTTCATCATGTGGTCATCTACGATAACAGCAAAGTTATACGTAGGAATCCCGTCAGGGCGCGCGATAATAAAGTCGCCGATTCCATTAGACTCGAACTCAACGTGCTCACGAACCTTATCTTCGAAGCCAATGATCCGGTCCGCCGGCACAAGGAAGCGAGTTGAAGGCTTACGGCCCTCCGCTTCAAAAGCGGCAATTTGCTCAGGCGTCAAGTGACGGCACTTCCCGGAGTATCCGCCCATCTCACCGCGTGCTTCCTGCTCTGCCCGCTCCTGCTCTAAATCTGCTTCCGAACAGTAGCAAGGGTATGCATGACCGCTCTGAAGAAGCTGATTGAGGTGAGTCTGATAAATATCGAGTCTTTCCATCTGACGATAAGGACCGTACGGACCTCCGATATCTACGCTCTCATCCCACTCTAATCCCAGCCATCTTAAGCCATTCAATTGATCCTCAATGCCGGACTCTTTATGACGGGTTTGATCCGTATCTTCAAAGCGCACAACGAATGCTCCGCCATGGCGACGCGCCAATAAATAATCAAAAAGTGCTGTACGAGCACCGCCTATATGTAAATGTCCCGTTGGACTTGGTGCATAGCGCACGCGTAAAGGTTGGTTCATGACTGTACCCTCTCTCCCCAATAATACCTGCTATTCTAGCACATCTCGAATTAAACAAACAACCGATTGCGCTGCAATTCCTTCGCCTCGGCCCGTGAAACCTAGCTGCTCGGTCGTTGTAGCTTTCACATTGACTTGGTCCGGCTTCGCTTCTAAGGCATCGGCAATAATTTCAACCATCTGTGGGATGTACGGCGCCATCTTAGGCTTCTGGGCAATAATCGTGGAATCTATATTCCCCAGACGATATCCCTTATCTTTTGCAAGCTGCCAGACGTGTTTCAAAAGGACCAAGCTGTCCGCATCCTTGAATTCCGCAGCCGTATCCGGGAAGTGCTTCCCGATATCGCCTAGGCCCAAAGCGCCTAGAATCGCATCGCTAACTGCATGCAGCAGCACATCCGCATCGGAGTGGCCGAGCAGCCCCTTTTCATAAGGAATAGTCACGCCTCCAATAATGCACTTGCGGCCTTCCACTAACTGATGAACATCAAATCCTTGTCCTACGCGAATCATTGTTGTCCCTCTCCCCTTACATTCTGTAGTATCCATTCTGCCCATGGTAAATCTTCCGGTGTAGTTATCTTAATATTATAATAGTCACCTTCAACAACATGCACCGTTGTTCCTATCCGCTCTACCAACATAGCGTCGTCTGTCCCCAGGAAATCTTCCTGAAGTGCACGCTGATGCGCCTCCTGCAAAAGAGAAAGCCGAAAAGCTTGCGGGGTTTGGATGGCCCACAAGCTTCGTCTATCCGGTGTAGATTGTATTCGCTTTTCGGAATCTACGACTTTGATCGTATCCTTCACGGGAACAGCCAGGACGGCCGCGTTCTGATCTTTTGCCTTTGACAGACAACCGAACACATGTTCTCTCGTGACGAAAGGACGAACTCCGTCATGAACGAGTACCCAAGCGGTACCCTCTTCTAAGGCTTCAAGGCCCCGTCTGACGGAATCCTGACGCTCCGCCCCGCCTGCCAGCACATGAGTGACCTTGGAAAGCGCATAGCTCTGCACATAGCCCGTACAGCGCTCTACGTCATTTCCGCCAACAACCAGAATGATTTCATTCACTTCATGTATGTTTTGAAATAATTGCAACGTATGTACCAGAATAGGCTTCTGTCCCAGTTGTAAATATTGTTTGCTTTCCGCCGTTCCCATGCGCGAGCCCTTGCCCGCTGCCACGATGATAACCCCTAGCTTCCCCATAAGTCCTAAGTCCTCCAACTCCAACTGAGCGCTCTCTATTCGAAAGCTTTCTGCGTAAGCATAGACCCAAGGATAAACAACTCCGTTGTCCATTAAGACGAGCGGTTTGTCAAGGTTGATGCAAAGCAAAGTATAAAACTTATACTTTCCTATCAACTAGTAAGTGCTATGTTACATCTCCCTATCATACTGGTTTTACTGCGCTTTTTCCAATAATTTCGGTTTCGCGAAAATCATCCGCCCAGCCGAAGTCTGCAGTACACTCGTCACCATCACTTCAAGCGTCATTCCAATGAATTCACGCCCGCCTTCCACGACAATCATTGTACCATCGTCAAGATAAGCGACACCTTGTCCATGCTCTTTGCCATCTTTAATGACTTGAACAATAATTTCTTCACCCGGCAGTACAACAGGCTTCACGGCATTTGCCAAATCATTAATATTTAAAACTGAAACACCTTGCAATTCACAGACTTTATTCAGGTTAAAATCGTTCGTAATCACTTTCCCTTGCAGCACCTTCGCCAAACGGACCAACTTGCTGTCTACCTCGGATATCTCTTCGAAATCGCCTTCATAAATCAGCACTTTCACTTCAAGTTCCTTTTGTATTTTGTTCAAAATATCAAGTCCGCGCCGCCCGCGATTCCGCTTGAGCAAGTCCGATGAGTCCGCAATATGCTGCAACTCTTCCAGAACAAACTCCGGTATAACGAGAGTACCTTCGATAAACCCTGTTTTGCAAATATCCGCAATACGCCCGTCAATAATAACACTTGTATCGAGAATCTTATGTTCCTCGTATGGACGGTGTGTCTGCTTCTCTGGAGCGACTACCCGACTCATCATAATAATCTGAACCAGCTCTTCCCTCTTGCTGTAACCGATACGAAACCCCATAACTGCTAGAACACCCGAGACGACGAAGGGTAAAATAGGGCTTGCCCACTCCACCTGATCGAGCACAGGGAACACCAATACCGATATAAGCAGTCCAATTACTAGTCCTAATGTACCTGAGAGGAGATCGGACACAGGAATGTCCGCGACGTTTCTTTCTCCTTTGACAAGCAGTTTCATCCCCTTGCCTGCAACCCATGCTGAAAGAATGAACATAACTACCGCGCATAAACTATTGATGGCTATTGCATTTCCTGACTCTTTCATGAAACCTGTCGTTCGAAGGATGGCTTCACTCCATCCAAAACCTAAACTACCACCCATGATGGCCAAAATGAACTGTACCCATTTCCTCATCATAGATTCACCCCCTGCATCAACATATTGATAAAGCTTCATTACAATTATGTTCCAATTTATCCATCGTTAATCACTTCTTCAGATGTAAAATTGAAATATTAAGGGGCTTCCATTATAATGAAATTGGAAGTTACCAACACACCCGAGGTGGATGGAATGAGCTCCTTGACTTTAAAGCAGTTTCAAGATCAAGTATCCGAATTGTTGCTCCGTCACCGAAGCCTGCTTGACGTCTTATCCAAATTTCAACAGTCAGGCGCAGCTGCTAATCGTTCCGTAGTGAAATCCATTACAGAATGTGGATGTATTCAGGTCAACGCAGCGAAGCAAGAGTACCATCCAGAAATGACTTTGAATGAGGCTAAGAATGTGCTGGGCACTCATGTATCCGGTCACCTATGTGAACAATGCATCGAGGTTGTCAGTAGTGAACTGGGCAGGAATTTGTTCTATATGTCCGCACTCAGCAACATTCTTGATGTTAACCTGGAACAAGTCGTTGAGAACGAATCCAAGAAATGCACAACACTAGGACTCTTCAACATGTCATGAAGATGAACAAACAAAAAAGCATTTATTTTCTCTGACAAGATCAGAAGAAAATAAATGCTTTTTATTTTTGAAAACTGCTGTTTACACGTCGGACTTCACGGAATTTGAATCCTCTACACCGCGTCTTTTGTTCTTTCTGCGGATTCGGATGAAAAACCCATCAACGTTTTTTTTTAAGCCATAAAGCGCGTACAATAGAAGCGGTACGAAGATCATTTTGGAAATGGACTCGGGCCATTTAATTGCAATAAAGACTGCTACAGCAACGATAACCGGTGTAATCCAAATTGCTGCTTTGGGAATACCCGCTTTCTTGAAGTTCGGGTACTTCACTGTACTTACCATCAAGTAAGACAACATAATTGTACTTACCAAAAGCACATAGACGTTAATTTCGTTCACAAACAACGCTAATGTACAAAGCACACCACCTGCAGCTGGAATCGGCAAACCGATGAAATAGCCAGGTGTACCAGCAACAACATTGAAGCGAGCCAAACGAAGTGCTCCACAAATCGGGAAGATCGCCGTGACGATCCAAGCAAATGCCGGACTAATCACACTCGGATTATTAAAAGCGACTACATACATGATAAAAGCAGGTGCTACCCCGAAAGAAATTACGTCAGACAGCGAGTCTAGCTCTTTACCAAATTCACTTTGTGCATTCAATGCCCTTGCTACACGGCCATCAAGACCATCAAGCAACATGGCAACAATGACAAGTACAGCTGCGATACCATGCTCACCACTGAAAGCGAGAATGATCGACAGAACACCTAGGAATAAGTTCCCTACTGTAAAAAGACTGGGAATTGATTTCGTTAACATATTTTTTTGTCCACCTCTGGATTTACTATGCCCTAAACTTGACTTTATAAAACCTCAACAATAGATACTTTATGATTGTATCCACTTTAAATATGTCTGTCAATGAACACTTGTTCTTGAATTCTTTTGAGGCCTTCTTTAATCGCTCGCGCCCTCACTTCTCCGATTCCATCAACTTCATCCAATTCTTCAATGGTTGCCATCATCATGTGCGGCAGGTAGCCAAACTTCTCTACAAGATTCGCAATAATAATCGAGGGAAGCCGCGGTATTTTCCCAAGAACCCTGAATCCACGCGGGGAAACTGGCTCTTCAACAATTGAATTCGTATGCGGATAGCCGAGTAATCGAATGATTTGGTGCGGTTCCAGCAATTCATCCGAAGATAATCGCTTCAAGCCAGCCTGCATTTCTTTGACACGATCTTCGGATAATTCCCTTACATAATCTTTTACGAGCAAGCGCGCTTCAAGTTCCGCATTGCCAACAAGTTCTTCCAATTGCATGCTAATTAATCGGCCTTCATTCCCTAACTCGTTAATATAGCGGTTGATTTCTGTCTTGATGCGCAGCACCATTTCAAAACGAGCAATGACATTAGTGACATCGTGCAGCGTAACTAGCTCCTCAAACTCCGATGCACTCAGGTTCGTGAGCGACTGATCCAAGACAACTTTGTACCGCTCCAAAGTTTGGATGGCTTGATTGGCCTTCGTTAGGATGACGCCTATATCTTTGAGCGCATAGCGCAAATTGCCTTGATAAAGGGTGATAACATTGCGTCGTTGGGAAATCGAAACAACCAGCTTATTCGTTTGCTTCGCAACACGTTCAGCTGTCCGATGGCGGATTCCGGTTTCCGACGAGGAAATCGAAGAATCCGGGATTAATTGCGTATTTGCATAAAGAATACGTTTGATATCCTCGCTGAGGATGATCGCTCCATCCATTTTGGCAAGCTCATATAAATAATTGGGTGAAAAATCACAATCGATCGAGAAGCCGCCATCGACGATTTCTCTTACTTCCGCGCTATATCCAACTACAATAAGTCCGCCCGTTTTGGCGCGTAAAACATTCTCCAAACCGTCACGGAACGATGTGCCAGGGGCTACCATTTGCAGCAATTGGCTCATGACGTCTCGCTTTATCTCATCTTTACTCATATTTTCCTCCTGAAGGCTTGCAGGTTGAATGATTCAAGAGCTAATCCAGTGCCGCTTTCAAAGCTTCCGACACCGTGTTGACCCCAATAATCTCCATACCGGGCGGATGCGTCCACCCCTTCAAACTTTTCTCTGGCATAATGACTCTGCGGAATCCTAACTTCTCCGCTTCCTTCACCCGTTGATCAATCCGGGACACACCGCGGACTTCACCAGTCAACCCGATCTCACCGAACACGACGTCGAAAGGTCTCGTTGCATGATCCCGGAAGCTGGATGCGATACTAATCGCAATGGCTAAATCAACGGCAGGCTCATCAAGCTTGACTCCACCAGCGACGTTCAGGTAAGCATCCTGATTCTGAAGAAACATGCCCATGCGTTTCTCCAGAACGGCAATAATCAAAGAAAGTCGGTTATGATCGACACCAGTCGCCATCCTTCTGGGAGACGGGAAATTCGTCGAAGAAACCAACGCTTGAATCTCTACCAGTACCGGACGCGTTCCCTCCATACTGGCAACCACGGTAGAGCCGGCAACACCGAGCGGCCTCTCGGACAGGAACAATTCGGAAGGGTTGCTTACTTCGACAAGTCCTGCTTCTTGCATCTCAAAAATCCCGATTTCATTCGTCGACCCGAATCGATTCTTGACTGCGCGGAGCACGCGGTAGGAATGATGCCGCTCCCCTTCGAAGTAAAGGACACAATCGACCATGTGTTCCAGCATCCTGGGTCCCGCAATGGCGCCTTCCTTCGTCACGTGGCCGACAAGGACCGTTGCAATACCTTTCCCCTTAGCTATTCTCATAAAGTGACCGGTGCATTCCCGAACTTGCGAAACGGTTCCTGGGGCCGATGTAATGGCAGGATGGTAGACGGTCTGAATGGAGTCAATCACTAAGAAATCCGGTTCAATTTCTTGAATGGCTTCCTCAATAAGTTCCAAGTTCGTTTCACAAAGCACATAGAGCAGCGGAGATGATGCATTCAAGCGGTCCGCACGAAGTTTCGTCTGTTTAACCGATTCTTCCCCCGATATATAAAGCACTTTCTGATGTGCTTGCGTTAGCTCGAAAGAAGTTTGGAGCAGTAACGTTGATTTCCCGATTCCCGGATCTCCACCTACGAGAATCAAAGATCCAGGCACAATACCTCCGCCTAAGACGCGATTCAATTCCTTATTGCTGGTCACGACCCTAGGCTCTGGGCTACTTTCTATATGTATGATGGGGGTCGGTTTTTCTTTCGTACGAGGGGCAGAAGAATTCATACCCTTTGTACGCACGACCGTTTCGATTTCTTCCATCATCGTATTCCAAGATTGACAACCTGGGCATTTGCCCATCCATTTTGGCGATTCATAACCGCATTCTTGACAGCAAAACTTTGTTTTCTGTTTACTCATGACGTAAGTGACCCCTTAGATGTTTCAATTCAATATTGGCTATCCTTACCAATAAAGTTTACCATTTTTACGAAGTCCGTGAAAGGTCATCTGCAAATAAAAAGCATTTTACTACACCCAGAACCGGATGCAGCAAAATGCTTCTTTGCTTGCTTTATTTAGCTGCTACACTTTCGCCCTTCAGGACAACAAGCTCGCCTTCGTTCTCATCAATCGTTAAGGAGTCGCCTTTAGCGATATTTCCTCTGAGCAGTTCCTCAGACAGACGGTCCTCAATATGCTTCTGGATCGCTCTGCGAAGCGGTCTTGCGCCGTAAGTCGGGTCGTACCCTTCTTTGGCTAGGAATGCTTTGGCTTTGTCTGTCAGCAAGAAGTCAACCTCTTGTTCTTTCAGACGTTTGCGAAGATCATCCGCCATCAAGGTAACGATTTCGGCGATATGCTTCTCATCCAAGGAGTGGAAGACGATGATTTCGTCGATCCGGTTAAGGAACTCAGGGCGGAAGCTTTTCTTGAGCTCGCCCATCACTTTATCTTTCATGTTGGTATAATCTTTACCAGCATCAAGAGCAGCAGTGAAGCCAAGTGAGGAGTTTTTCTTAATCATATCCGCGCCTACGTTGGAAGTCATGATGATCAATGTGTTGCGGAAATCAACTGTACGTCCTTTGGAATCCGTCAAACGACCATCTTCCAGCACTTGCAGGAGAATATTGAAAACTTCTGGATGTGCTTTCTCGATCTCGTCGAGCAATACAACCGAGTACGGTTTCCGACGAACTTTCTCCGTCAGTTGACCGCCTTCTTCATAGCCAACATACCCTGGAGGCGCCCCGACCAAACGAGACGTCGAATGCTTCTCCATGTACTCGGACATGTCGATCCGAACTACTGCGTTATCGTCACCGAATAAAGATTCAGCTAACGCGCGCGCTAATTCGGTTTTACCCACACCAGTTGGTCCCAGGAAGATGAAGGAGCCCATTGGACGCTTCGGATCTTTCAGGCCTGCTCTAGCACGGCGAATCGCGCGGCTGACGGCTTTAACCGCTTCTTCTTGTCCGATGACACGCTCGTGGAGGATATCTTCCATTTTGAGCAGACGATCTGTTTCTTCTTCCGCCAACTTACTAACAGGAATTCCTGTCCAGCTTGCCACGATTTGAGCAATATCATCTGGCGTTACTTCTGTATCCAAACGACCTTGTTTTTCTTTCCAGTCGTTTTTCGTCGTATCCAGTTCTTCGCGAAGCTTCTGTTCAGTGTCGCGAAGGCCAGCTGCTTTCTCGAACTCCTGGCTTTGGACCGCGGCATCCTTCTCCTTACGGATATCCTCCAGCTTGTTCTCAAGCTGTTTCAATGAAGGCGGTATCGTGTAAGAGCGAAGCCTTACTTTGGAGCTAGCCTCATCGATCAAGTCAATCGCTTTATCCGGCAAGAAACGGTCCGTAATGTAGCGATCAGAGAGCTTAACAGCCTCTTGAATAGCGGCATCCGTAATTTTCACACGGTGGTGAGCTTCGTAGCGGTCACGCAGTCCGTATAGAATTTGGATAGCTTCTTCAGGTGAAGGTTG
Source organism: Paenibacillus sp. J22R160 (assembly GCF_059692135.1). Taxonomy (NCBI): domain Bacteria; kingdom Bacillati; phylum Bacillota; class Bacilli; order Caryophanales; family Paenibacillaceae; genus Paenibacillus; species Paenibacillus sp. J22R160. The sequence goes on from NZ_JCAUAU010000030.1 coordinate 56,557, forward strand.
ATCCACCGTGATCGGTTGGAAACGGCGCTCTAGCGCAGCATCCTTTTCGATATATTTGCGGTACTCATCCAGCGTCGTAGCGCCGATGCACTGCAACTCGCCTCTGGCCAACGCTGGTTTCAAAATGTTGGAGGCATCAATCGCACCTTCTGCACCACCAGCGCCAATCAATGTATGAAGCTCATCAATGAAGAGCACGATGTTACCCGCTTGACGAATTTCGTCCATGATTTTTTTGAGACGATCCTCAAACTCACCGCGATATTTGGTGCCTGCTACCACAGAACCCATATCGAGTGTCATAACTCTTTTATCCTTCAACGTTTCCGGAATTTCATTATTGATGATTTTCTGAGCGAGGCCTTCGGCAATTGCCGTTTTACCAACTCCTGGCTCACCGATCAGCACCGGGTTGTTTTTCGTTCTGCGGCTTAATACTTGAATCACACGTTCGATCTCTTTGCTGCGGCCGATAACTGGATCCAGATGACCTTCTTTGGCGTAAGCGGTCAGATCTCTAGCCAATCCATCTAGCGTAGGCGTATTCACATTCTGAGTGTTGCCGTGGCTTGGAGACACAGTCTCGCTGCTGCCTAACAACTGAAGAACTTGCTGGCGAGCTTTGTTCAGTGAAACACCCAAATTGTTAAGGACTCTCGCGGCAACGCCTTCGCCTTCACGAATTAGTCCGAGTAAAATATGTTCAGTCCCCACATACGTGTGACCTAATTTTCTTGCCTCATCCATGGAAAGCTCAATGACCTTTTTCGCTCTAGGTGTATACGCAATGTTGGTAGGCTGCTCTTGTCCTCTGCCAATCAGGGATTCGACTTCATCTTGAATTTTTTCAAGACCTAAGCCCAAAGCAACGAGTGCTTTAGCGGCGATACCCTCCCCTTCACGAATAAGACCCAGCAAAATGTGCTCAGTACCAATATTGTTATGCCCTAAGCGAACTGCTTCCTCTTGAGCCAAAGAAAGCACCTTTTGCGCACGTTCTGTAAATCTGCCAAACATCATAGAGAACACCTCCAAAAGTAGTATATCTATGGAAAACCTAAAGGATGAATCTTAATTGACTATACCCTGCCGAATTTCTCTCGAATCAGCTCAGCTCGACGCATATCACGCTCATCGGCGTTCAGCTTCTCGCCAGCGAATTGCTGAAGAAAGCCAGGCTGCGTCATGACCAACAGTTCATTCAAAACATTAGAAGAAACATTATTGATAATCCCTAGGTCTATGCCTAATCGCACATCCGATAGGCGCTGCGCAGCCTCCTTAGAGTCCATAATTCCTGCATAAGACAAAATACCAAGCGAGCGATTCACGCGATCAATGATGCGCATTCTAGACTCTTGCATCAGCTTATGCCTTGCAGCGCGCTCATGCTCAATAATTTGCCTTGCAACACTGTGTAAATTATCAATAATCTCATCTTCGGATTGTCCTAGCGTAATCTGATTCGAAATCTGGAACAGATTACCTAATGCTTCGCTGCCTTCCCCATATAATCCTCTAACCGTCAATCCAACTTGTGTAACAGCGGATAAAATCCGATTGATTTGTTGGCTGAGCACCAGAGCGGGTAAATGCATCATCACCGAAGCGCGAATGCCGGTTCCGACGTTCGTAGGGCAGCTTGTTAGGTAGCCCCTCTTTTCATCATAGCCGTAATCCAGCTGGGTTTCAAAAATATCATCAATCTGGTTCGCCAAGTCCCAAACTTCTTTGATTTGGAAGCCTGGGCATAAGCATTGTATGCGAAGATGATCCTCCTCATTGATCATAATGCTGATGGATTCATTTTCGCTTAAAATAACTGCACCATTTCTGGATTCGTTAGCTAAGTTAGGACTAATTAAATGCTTCTCAACAAGAACCATTCGCTCAAGCTCGTTAAGGTCAGACAGAGGAATAAGCGAAAAGTTACTGATCGTCTCCAGCTCATCATTCTCCAGCACACCGGATAGCTGATCAAGTACTTCTTGTGATTGTTGATTGGTAGCCAGCATCGGATAAGGGTAGTCTCTAAGGTTGCGCGCAATACGAATTCGACTGCTGATGACGATATCCGATTCCGGCCCCTCTCCCTTCATCCATTCGCTCAATGCATCTCCTGTAAACCGCTGTAGTGTCACTGGATTCACACCTTCCTTACAAAATCACAATCCGGCAATTTTCTTCTCTATCTCGCGAATTTGGTCCCTAATCTTCGCCGCTTGTTCGAATTCTTCTGCCTCAATGCAGGTCATCATATCCTTCTTCAACGTATCGATTTCCCGCTTACATTGGATAATGCCACCGCTTCGCTTGGGGACTTTCCCCACATGTACGGTGTTCCCGTGCACTCTTTTGAACAGAGGATCTAACTTTTCTGAAAAGCTTTGATAACAGGACCCGCATCCAAAACGACCTAATTTACTAAACTGTGAATACGTTAGCCCACAGTTCTCACAACGAATCGCTTGGGACTTCGCGGCGGATAGAGCGGAAGGTTCGAAATCAAGTAATCCTGATAAAAGATTATGAATCGAAAAACCGCCAGACGTCCCAGGAATCATTTCACCCTTCTCGCGGGCGCAACTCTCACAAATGTGGAACTCGTTCTTGTCTCCATTCACAATCTTTGTAAAATGAAGAGTCGCCGGTCGTTTCCCGCATTCCTGACAAATCATTTCATATGCCTCCTCATCTGCTTAGCAAGGATATCAGCATCGCTTTAAGGATCTTAGCTCGAATTTCATCGCGCAGCGGGAGCTTGAAGGTCAACACATCTCTGGAAATCGCTGCCCGAATCAAATTGGCTTCTCGTGTTGAAATATAGTGGCCCTCCAGCAGCTGGTAAATGAGTCCTTCAGAAGCGACTTGATCTATGTGTGTATGAATCGTTCGAAAAATATGATCCAATATCGATCCATGACTCTTAAGCTCAATCTTCTGGATACGAATGTACCCGCCACCGCCACGCTTACTCTCCACGAGGTAACCCTTTTCCAGCGTAAACCTTGTACTAATCACATAATTGATTTGGGAAGGCACACACTGGAATTGATCGGCCAGATCGTTTCGTTGAATCTCGATGGCTCCTTCTGAGCTTTGTTGAAGGACATGCTTTAAATACTGCTCAATAATTTCTGATACGTTACGCATCAATTCATCCTCCCAGACTGCTAGAAGTAAATTGACTTTGATTGACTTTGACTTTCTTTGACCTTAACTAGATTATAATCATTTCCTTTCTTTTTGACAAGTGCTGCCTCTTAAACATTGCCGTAGATAAGAAAACTGAGCATTTTCAGAGCTTACTCTCAGTATTTACAAAAATACCCCTGCTTAACGTCAGGGGCTGTTCCTTTTTTTGGGGTGCTGTCGCGAGCGAAATTTAGCGATAAGGGAGTCTTTGGGTACAGAAGCCGAATGTTAAATGCGTAGTCAGGAGCTGTAGTTCCCTCCGGATCATAGTTTACTGCAAACTGTGCAGGTAATTATGATCCAGATCCTCTGCTTAGGTGGCTTAGATGTAAAAAGTGCAGCTAATTTCACGTATTGCCGACGATTCCTGCGTTTTCGCTTAATTTAAATGTAGCAAATGCAGGTATTCGGTCAAAATGGGAATAGCGGAGTAAATTTACTGTACATTTTGCAGTTAAACTTTGTGAGTACCCATGGTAGCGCCGAAAACAAACAAAAAAACCTTACAAGGATTTCTCCTTGTAAGGTCTCTCCATCTGTGCTTGGCAACGTTCTACTCTCCCAGAACCCTGCGGTTCAAGTACCATCGACGCTGGAGGGCTTAACGGTCGTGTTCGAGATGGGAACGCGTGGGTCCCCTCCGC
>NZ_JCAUAU010000031.1:0-58900 GCF_059692135.1 Paenibacillus sp. J22R160
CGCAAGCGAATCCACGGTGCGATAGGTTACATGTCACCAGCTCGCTTTGCTGCGCAGTTCAAGAACAAAAAAACGGGATAAGAGTGTCCACTTTCTTGACAGAGGTCCAAAGCTCCTGCTAAAGCGACGGTAGTTATATGAAATCTGGTGAATTTGGCTAAATTAGATATAGAAAATCCTGTTAATTACCCAATAGTTGAACAATTGCAGAAAATAGCAGGAGAAATCGGCGTTGCTTATAAGTAATCCACTACCCACTTGGTTAAAGCGTCTCAGCTGAAATAGCTGGAAAAATTTCCGCGTGGCAAGATTCACCGACAGTTTGCAAGGCACTCTCGACAAGAATATACTTAAAATTGGTATACTTACTTGTACGATGAAGGAGGCAATTTCATAATGAAGCTTCGCTGCGCCATATTAGACGATTACCAGAAAGTAGCTTTAACTGCTGCGGATTGGTCACCGATTACGGACCAAGTAGAGGTCAAGAGCATCAATCAGCACATCGATTCATCAGATGAGCTTGTCGAACAAATCGCAGACTGCGAAATTGTCGTGATTATGCGTGAACGGACTCCTATCCGCGCATCTCTGCTTAAGCGGCTTCCCCATTTGAAGCTGCTTGTTACCACAGGTATGCGGAATGCCTCCATCGACTTGGACGCTGCCGCTTCGCAAGGTATTATTGTTTGCGGAACGGGTGGTGCAGGCAACGCAACCGCTGAGCTCACTTGGGCTTTGATTCTAGGGCTCGCGCGCAACATCGTGCAAGAGCACAACGCGATTCGCGGCGGTCAGTGGCAGAGCACGATCGGAACGGATTTGTACGGGAAGACGCTTGGCGTATTGGGCCTTGGCAAGCTTGGCACCAAGATTGCCAAATTTGGCCAAGCGTTCGGCATGGATGTCGTAGCATGGAGCCAGAATTTAACGAAAGAGCAGGCCGACGCAGTTGGCGTGAGATTAGCCAATTCCAAGGAGGAGCTGCTTGAGAATAGCGACTTTGTGTCGATTCATCTTGTCTTAAGCGACAGGACAAGAGGGCTAATTAACGCGGCGGAACTTAAGCGTATGCGTCCCTCGGCTTATCTGATCAATACGTCCCGCGCACCGATCGTAGATCAAGCAGCACTTGCCGAGGCTTTGCAGAACCGCTGGATCGCCGGCGCCGCAGTTGATGTGTTCGAGGTGGAACCGCTGCCGAAAGAGGATAAATTCAGATCGCTTCCGAATCTTCTTACTACACCGCATATCGGCTATGTATCCGAGGCGAATTATCAGGCTTTTTATAGAGACGTAGTTGAAGATATTAAAGCTTATCTATCCGGATCACCGATTCGAACGATTTCCTGATTAATAGAGGGTGAATTGAATAAAAATGAAAAAAGCAGCCATGAAACCATGGCTGCTTTTGGCTCTCTGTATGAGCCATATCATGAGCATTTTTTGAATGCGGTTACAAATTATTTTTTAAAGCTCTCCAAATATTTGAGTGCGACTCCGAGTGCGCCAAGATAATAACCGATTAACAGCAAGAAGCCTGTAGGATCAAGGGCCATCATGTTGGAAAGCATGAATAATGGGAACACGTAGAACAGTAAGTCTTTCAAATAAGAGAGAAATAAAGAACTGGAGAACGAACCTGCTTTAAGAGATTTGTATAAGCTGTATAAGAAGCTTAGGCCCATTAAACCAAGTACTACAAACATTGCGTAGAGCATCCATCCTGTAAGTGCTAGTGTCATTTGGATTCACCTCCCCATTGGGAAGATTTACTACTAATTTATCATATGTAGCTCGATGACAAGTCGTACTAGGACGAAGAACTCATTTTTTTAAAAAAAGCATTAAATGATGACATAATTTATATTATGTAAACTAATTATAGCTGCATATTGTTTCGGTAAATAAGAGGAGACACGCCAACGTATTTTTTGAATAATCGTGAGAAGTAGAAGACGTCTTTAAACCCTAACGAATCGGCCACTTCCTTGACAGAATCCTCCGTATTCAGGAGAATATTTTTCGCTTCAGCTATTTTCAAACGGTTAATATAAGCGTTGAGCGGATAGCCTGTATATTCGCTCACAACTCTACGAAGTGTAGAAATCGAGATGTGATGGCGTTTAGCGATACTTTTTGCATCGAAAGGATGAAAGAGCGAATCTCCGAGATCATCCATAATGTCGATGACCTGCTGCGTTTTCGTCGTTTGGGCCGTAGCTTGCGCTTTCAGCGTAAATTCAAAAAGCAACGTTTCCAGAAGAAGCGCGGCGCGATCAATGTTATCAGGTAATCCGCTCTCCATCAGCATGAAGATGCGATCGATCCGGTTGTGTTGGGTGGCATCCTCATGCCCGACTTGCTTCGCTTCATCGACATTGGTTAGCCAACTGCCAAGCCATTCCTCGATCCGAGTCCCCTCAAAGGTAAAATAATACTCATCCCAATAGCCGCCTTGATCAGGACCGTAGTTATAAACGACACCTGGTCGTAAGAAGAGCAGACTGCCGCTTTCCACGCGTTGCACGGGACCATTATTTGCTTGATAGGACCCATTGCCTCCAGACAAGTAAATAAACGCCCATTTGGAGAAAGAGGCTTGGTGTCGAAATGAGATGCGTCCAGGCAAGTGTCCGACGTTTGAAATAATCAAAGATTGCAGCTTTAGCTTGCTGGAATCGATTGGCAACGTTATGATCCGAAGCGGATAAGGACTGATCATATAGTCCATGAATTTTGGCATTTCGTACATTCCCTCCGTCATATCTCCGTGTTATTGTTGATCTATCATGAAATTAATGTCGTTAACTATACTAATTGTATCTGAATATTTCATCCATGGAAACCATGTTAACGATTTAATTAGAAAGAAGAGAGGACTATGACAACATCGCTTAAACGTTTATTAATGATGAATGTGAGTTCAAGCATTATTTTCAATTACATGGGTATTTTTATTAACCTTTTTATTTGGGAAAAGGATCATCAAATCTTCGATATTGCTTGGTTCAATTTAGTTATGTTCGCGGCTTGGGGGCTTGCTTTTATGTGCGGCTCTAGATTGCTAGCGCAATTCAATATTAGCTCGGTGATGAGGGTTTCTGCGATATGTGCAGGCGTTACCTTTATTTTGCTTTCCTGGGTCCATGTTGAACCCAAATTACTTTATTTATCTGTGATTGCTTTGCCAGTGGGGGTAACGAACGGTTTATATGCATCTGCGCAAAATATCGGAATTTCCTTGTTTGGCAAAGGCGAGGAATTCACGGCGTTCTTCTCGGCTGCGAATGTGTTTGGGCAGTTGATTGCCTTCTTCAATCCGTTGCTATTCGCACTTATTATCAAGTGGATTGGATTTTCCGGATCGTTCCTTATTATGTTTCTCTTTATCGGTCTGATGATTACAATGTCCTTTTATGTGCCTCAAATTTCACTTAAAGACGCGGGAGAGGGAGTCTTCAGCCGGTTTTCCATCCGACAAGTTTTCAATACGCCTCAATTGAAATGGATGATTCCATCCTTAATCGCAGGAGGGTTCTTTATTCAATTCCAGGGGATATTTTCCCTTATTTTTACCTTTTCAGTTACAGGGGATAAGCTCAAAATAGCTCTTCTCCAAATCATGTACACCGCATTCACTGTTGCGTGCTTGTTCGTCTATCAGCGATTTAGCCGTACACGCCGGCTGAATGATTCATGGTGGCTTTCCATCGGAATGATGGCTGCCGCGGTAGGTTTTCTGCTTGCGTTGTTCCCGAAGCCGCCAATCTTAATCTTATCCAATATTTTAACGACAATTGGGCTGTTCTTCTTTTTTACGATTTGGAGCTCGCGTCAATTCAAAGCAACGAATCATTTAAAGCCCGTTCATCAGGCGAGGGTCTTGGTATGGAGGGAGCTTATGTTAGTAGTCTCTCGAATTGTCATGCTGGCGCTTATTTTAGGCATTACTGATTTTAGTGGTATTGTGTTTAAGGCGGTTATGATTTTCAGTTTCACCAGTGCGCTATTGATCCCGTACTTTTCAAGTAAAAGCTCTGGAGTTGCTGTTAGCTCATCTCAATCGGCAAAAGAAGTATGGCCAAATGGTTAAAATAATAGTTAATACTATTAATTATTAATAGTGTAAATTAAAATTTAGAGCCTAGAACAGGCTGCTATCTGCTGTCTTATAGGCGATTGAGCTTTTCAAGTGCCCAGATCTTTACTGTTATTTGTTTGGAAAAATGCAATATAGGGGAATGCTCCGGAAGTTTGATCTCAAAAGAGGCTGGCAGCGTATTGATCTTGATATTAGCCTCGGCCGACTGCAAAGCCCATGGATCATGATCGATCTCCCCCCGGTAGATCCGTCCGCGGCGATCCTGACACTATAGACAATAACGCTCCGTAAGCCAGTACTCTAAAGTTCCAGGTACCGCATGCCGAATGTGGGAGGAGGGGCCGTACTCTGCTGAAAACTCACCTTGCCGAGCGCGTGAATCTTGACGAACACTATGGTAGATCATAGTGTTATTTGTTAATTCTTTAACCTCAATTTGCGTGTAGAAATAGGGGAGATGGAAGAAAGTGCGTGCCGCTTCGACAGCGAATTTGTTATGAGCGTCTAAGCTGAAGAAGTATACACCGGGTTTATCATTAATCGTTACGTAGGTTCGGACATTGATTTCCGGGAATGATGAGAAATAAGGCAATGCAGGAATACCTTTAGGAGTTACGCCTGTCATATGAAAAGGTACGACGCCTACCCAAGCCGTTCCTTCAAAGGTGTCGATTGGCATGGAAGTAGGCACGAGTTCTCTTAAGATTTCGACAGGGATAGGCCGATGAGCGAATAGCAGATCGTTCCATATTTGATGCATGATCCAAGGTCTTGCAGGCAGAGGCCACGAACGGTTCATAGGTGAGGCTCCTTCGTTAGAAGTATTTTATATCCATCATCGTATGAGTTAACTTGGCCGTTGTAAAGGGATTTACTTATGTTCGCACTTCGGGTAGGGAATGAGTGAAATATGTGTTATAATGAAGCACAATCTGGAAAGAAAGCAGGCGACTCGCACAGCATGAATGGGCAAAATCGTAAAGATGTCCTGCCGGGAATCGAAGTGAATATCGTCTTGAAACAAGACCAACGCAGCGGAAAGCTAACACGAGGAATTGTGAAAGACTTATTAACAAATTCACCGACACATCCACATGGGATAAAAGTTAGACTAACTGATGGACAAGTGGGAAGGGTTAAAGAAATTATATCGCCGGCTAGGTGATTAGAACGCAGGGGGAGCGAGAATGGCAAAGGCGAAAGTTGCAAAAAGACCAACGCGCGACGAGTTTGTTTTAGAGGAAATCGGGAATCAACTGTCAGAAGCAAAGATGGAAAATTCAGAGATTGTCCTTACCGTTTGGGGTCGTGTAGAAACAGTACGTGGTCTTATCAAAACGATGGATTCACGAACGGGGCGAGTACATATGGAGACTAGCAACGGAGAATTGGACAAAGTTCCTTTTATGGATATTATGAAAGTGGAATACCCTAGAGATTAATCCTCTTTTCGGCCGAATTAGGCCGCTTTTTTCTGTCGAAAAAATTGCACTAAATCTATATTTAACGCAACTTAGATTCTAACGAACGGAGTGAACGAGGTTGGGACAAGGATTGGAGTATGATGATGACTATTTGGAGCTGTTTGAAACCTGGATGAAGGATCAGGGGTTTACCAAAAGAACGCAGCAAGCTTACTTAGGTGATGTTCGCTTATTTCTTTCGTCGATGGATAAATCTTTATCCAACATTGAGGCGATTGATATTATGCGCTTTTTAACCAAAATGCGTCAGGGAGGGGCAGGCGATGCTGCACGTAATCGATACTTGTCATCGATCCGGACTTTTTTCACAGCATTGATCGAGCTTCAATTGGCGACTAGCAATCCATCTCTCAATATTAAGAAATCGAAGGTAGAGAAGAATCAGATTCCAACATTTCTGAACGAACAGCTTTTGTCCGTTTTTCTGCAATCGATTGAGGGAAAATATCAAATTCGCAATGTAGCCATGTTTCTGTTGATGAGTTACGCAGGTTTGCGGGTAAGTGAGCTGCATCGCTTAAATACATCGGATTTTAACCTGACGACCAAGTCATTGCTGGTATATGGAAAAGGTCGGAAATGGCGCTTAATTCCATTGCCTGATGAATTGGTGAAAGTGCTCAATAAAGCACTGGCAGAGCGGTTGGATTCGCGAAGCAAAGGCGAGCAGCCATTTTTCGTCTCGCAATTTGGGCGACGGATTAGCATTCGGATGATTCAAACGATCGCGGAGAAACATTTTGAAGAACTGAAGAAGCATTATACTGAACTGCAAGGGAAGTCTATTTCCAGCCATAAGCTGCGGCATACATTTGCTACGATGCAAGTAATAGCAGGAACGGATATTCGAACTCTACAGGAATTGTTGGGTCATGCGAGCATACAAACAACTCAGATTTACACGCATGTTGCGGATAAACAAAAGCAAGAGGCCATGAATCGGGTGACAGCGTTCATTCCAGCGGGGATGGGGATATAAATGGATAAACCATGGTTATATTTTTCTCTTTTGGCGCATATAAGGCAACAGAGAGATTAAAACCTATGCAGTTCAAGGGCATTGGTAGGAGGCATCCAAATGGCCATTCAGCCCCCCATTTTACGCGGTGGTGACACCATAGGAATAGTTACGTTAGGCAGTCCACTTGATGCCAGTATCATTGATGCAAGAATAAGTACGCTTGAAGGTATGGGTTTTGAGGTGCTTGTGGGGAAGTATGCGTATTCTTACGATGGCATCGTTGCTTCCTCAGCTGAGCAGCGTGCAGAAGATTTTATGGCAATGATTTCAAATCCTCAGGTCAAAATGATTTTGCCGACCAGGGGAGGTACAGGGGTAAGAGATATTTTACCGTATTTGGACTATCAGCTGATTAACAAACACCCAAAGATTATTACTGGCTACAGCGATATTACCATCTTATTGAATGTACTCAATCAATTTTCAAATTTAATTACGTTCCAAAGCCTTCTTTTAATTGATTTTAGCGCTAGTACACCAACGTATAACTTTGATCAGTTTTTCGCTGCAACGTCGACGTTATCACAAAGTAGAGTCATTCAAAATCCGCCTGGGATGCAGCTGAAAAGTTTAGTTCAGGGCAATGTTCGAGGGCAAATTATCGGAGGAAATCTAACCTCGTTCGTAGGATCCCTGGGGACACCGTATGAAATAAACACAACAGGGAAAATCGTTATTATCGAGGAAACACATGAACCAACGAACACCATTTATCGCTATTTGACGCAATTGATCATGGCTGGTAAGTTCCAACATTGCCAAGGGATTGTTATGGGTCAATGTACGAATTGTTCTGTTTCGTATTCAACGACTTATGAGGAGCTCATTGGCAGTGTCATATATCCGCTTGGCAAACCGCTTATGACGAATTTGAGTACTGCACATGGTTTATATAAAGCGGCAATTCCAATCGGGGCTATGGTAGATCTCAACACATTCGATAACACACTTACAGTGCTTGAACCAACAGTTAAAATGTAGCATGAAAATTTGTTTACATAATATTAATTATGTAATGAATTTGATAACCCTGACTCTACTATGAGACAGGGTTATTTGAATTCATGAGGAGAGACTTTACACTCTGTCACGTTGATCCATTAATTTTGGAACACTTTGTATAATGTAATAAATGCTAGGTGTTATATAATATAACATATACAGTTATTGTAAGTAACACATCTGTAACGCGATGATAAGGGCAAGTTGAGGAGGAGCAGGATGAATTCAGAGCTTTCTCGTCACAAGGTGGAGATATCATTGGATGGCGTATGTAAGGTGTTCGGAAAAAAAGGGAGGCAAGTGACGGTCCTCCAGGACATCACATTCGATGTGCACCAAAATGAATTCATATCCTTGCTTGGCCCGTCGGGCTGTGGCAAATCAACGCTGCTGCGAATCATGGCAGATTTGCTGCAGCCGTCCAGCGGGCAAATTCTGATTGAGAAGGAGCACCCGCGGGAAGTGCGTTTGCGCAGAAAGTTCGGAATTGTGCTGCAGCAACCAACGTTATTTGAGTGGCGTACCGTACAAGAGAATGTTGAGCTTCCGCTCGAGGTATTAGGCCAAAGCCGTTCGGAGTATAGGCATACGGTCGATCAGCTGCTTGAAACGGTTGGTTTAACCAAGTTTAAGGATTATTACCCTTGGCAGCTGAGCGGAGGCATGCAGCAAAGAGTCGCGATTGCGCGTGCTTTATCCTTGGATCCGCCTATTTTATTTATGGATGAACCCTTTTCCGCGCTGGATGATTTTACGAAGGATAAGCTGCAAGTCGAGCTGCTTGCGATTAAGAAAAAAACGAAGAAAACCATCGTTTTTGTTTCTCATAGCGTTTCCGAAGCCGTCTTCCTATCTGATCGAATCATTGTCTTAACGGCCCATCCTGGGCGTATACATTCGATTCATCACGTCAGCCTTGGAGAGGAACGAACCGCACAAACACGGGAATCGGACCCGTTTCATGTGTTATCCGCCGCAATTCGAACCAGCTTATACGAGGGGCAGTCACATAAAGCTGAATGAAATAAACATTTAACATTAGCTTCAAGGGATGTCTCTCTCTTTCTATACATAGAAATAATATAGGAGATTTTTTGCAAGGATTTTGCAAGGATTAAGAGGAGAGGAGGCTGTATATGCAGAGTGATGAATTGAGTGATTTGCCGACCAAGGAGGAGCTGTTAGAGAAAGATCGCAAGTATGTATGGCACCATATGGCTGCACATAACGAGAATCCCATGATACTTGCTTCCGGTGAAGGGAGCTGGGTGACCGATGTGGATGGCAATCGATATTTGGACGGCATGTCCGGGTTATGGTGCGTGAATGTAGGCCATGGACGGAAGGAAATAGCCGAGGCTGCCGCAGCACAAATGATGAAGCTTGCCTATGCCACCATGGTGCAATCTCACATCCCGTCCATCGAGCTTGCAGCGAAAATCAATGAGTGGCTGGATGGTGAATATCGGATTTTTTTCTCTAACTCGGGTTCGGATGCCAATGAAGTAGCTTTCAAAATCGCCAGACAATACTTCCACCAAAATGGAAAGCCCACGAAGCACAAGTTCATTTCTAGGCACCGCGCCTATCACGGGAATTCGATGGGGGCACTAGGGGCAACGGGGCAAGCGCAGCGCAAGCTGAAATATGAACCGCTCGGTGCGGGATTCCAGCATGTTCCGCCTCCTTATTGCTACCGCTGTCCTTTCGGCCAAAAGCAAGGCAGCTGCAGCTTGCAATGCGCTAAGGCCATCGAAGATGTCATCGTGTGGGAAGGTCCAGACTCCGTTGCTGGTGTCATTATGGAGCCGGTCATTACGGGAGGAGGCATGATTGTTCCGCCGGACGAGTATTTGAAGACGGTTCGCCGCATATGTGATAAGTATGACGTTATGCTCATCGTGGATGAAGTGATTTGCGGTTTTGGCCGTTCTGGCGAGAAGTTCGGTCATCTCAATTATGGCGTTAGACCGGACATTGTAACGATGGCCAAAGGCATGACAAGCGCATACTCACCGCTATCGGCCACGGCTGTTTCAGCTGAATTGTATGATTCGTTCAAAAACAACCAAGAACCTACAAGCCATTTGCGCCATATAAACACGTTCGGAGGCAATCCGGTTTCCTGTGTTGTTGCTCTAAAAAATATCGAAATACTAGAAAATGAAAATTTGGTGACACGATCCTCTCGTATCGGTAAAGCTTTTAAAGACGGCTTAAAGCCGCTGCTGAAACATCCACATGTAGGTGAAATTCGGTTTTTTGGTTCGGCGATGGGAATTGAATTAGTTGAAGATGTGCAGACAAAGCAGCCTGCAACAGCGGAGCGCGTGATGAGCATCATTGCTGCTTGTAAGCAAAAAGGGTTGTTGATCGGAAAGAATGGCGATACCGTGCCTGGTTACGCAAACATTCTTACCTTAAGCCCGCCATTCTCTTCGACAGACGAGGATATTGCCTTTATCGTAGACACTTTACTTGCTGTGTTCGATGCCAAATAGGAGAAAGGATGAAGGACATTGTCTACAACCCCTCGGATACAAATCAACACTTCACGCTTACATCAGCATATTCAAGAACTTTCGCAAATTGGAAAAATCGGAGAAACTGGCGTGTGCCGGTTGGCGCTCTCCCAGGAAGATCGTGAAGGCGTGGAGCTCGTGAAACAATGGATGGAGGATGCAGGGATGGAAGCTCACATCGATCCCTTCGCCAATCTCATTGGGAAGTTGAAAGGGCGTAATCCTGATGCTCCAGTGCTCATGCTTGGATCTCACATCGACTCACAGCCCTATGGCGGAAGATTTGATGGCGCAATTGGCGTGCTTGGCGCGATTGAGGTGGTTCAAACTTTAGTGGATGCTGGCCAAACGTTTGAATGCGATATCGAGGTTGTGGCCTTCTGTGACGAGGAAGGATGTCGTTTCAATAAAGGTTTGTTCGGAGTCCGCGGAATGACGGGCAAGCTGGAAGACAATGAGCTCGAGCGAATGGATAAAAGTGGCGTTACACGCCGTGAAGCACTACTACAGTTCGGTTGTGACCCTGCGGATTTCGAAGGTTATGTGTTTGGGCAAGGACGTATCGGTACGTTCCTGGAGCTGCACATCGAACAAGGGCCGATTCTTGAAGCGTTGAATGCACCAATCGGTATCGTCACAGGCATCTCGGGTCCGTTATGGCTCACCGTTGAGATGACCGGTTTTGCCGGTCATGCAGGCTCGGTGCCGATGTCGATGCGCCATGACGCGCTGTTGGGTTGTGCCAAGATTATCGTTGCGCTCAACGAGCTTGTTCAGCAGGTGCCAGATGCCCCGACCGTTGGAACGGTGGGTTCTCTTACTGTTTTTCCGGATTCTCGCAACATCATTCCCGAGAAAGTATCCTTCACGATTGATTTGCGCGATATCGATTTATCCCGCCGCAACGCGCTCGAAACCGAATTGTTGAGTGTGATCGAGAACGTTTCAAGGGAGCATGGGCTTACCTATACGATTCGGGAGGATACGAACAGTGAACCCCGTTATTGCGCCGGTTGGATCATGCAAAGCTTACGTGAAGAAGCAGCTGAGATGGGAATTACTCCGCCGGAGCTCATGAGCGGCCCGTTTCATGATTCGCTAGCGATGTCCCATGTCTGTGATTACGGGATGATTTTCGTTCGATGCTTGGAGGGAATCAGCCATAATCCCAAGGAGTATGCGAGTCCTGAAGATATCACGTTAGGTACTGAGCTTCTGTATCGCACAGCGCGTCGGATTGCTTTAAGGAGTCCAGGATCACAGACTTGATGACGATCATCAGATAGTTAGCCTATACGCGCGGAGGTGTGGCAAATGGGGACATCCTTTATTTCGCTAAATGATTTGAAACGTAATTTCGCCGAAGTCAAAGCGGGCATGAAGCCGAAAGAGGCGATCGAAGAATCGAATCGATGTTTGTATTGTTATGATGCTCCTTGTGTACGCGCCTGTCCGACAGGGATTGAAATTCCATCTTTTATTAAAAAGATCGCCTCCGGCAATCTCAAAGGCTCTGCACGCACCATTATGGAGGCTAATCCGGTAGGTGCCACGTGCTCTAGGGTATGCCCGACGGAGGAGCTTTGCGAAGGGGCTTGCGTACTTAATCATTCGTCCAAGCCTATTCTGATAGGGCAATTGCAGCGCTACGCGACTGACTGGGCGATGAAAAACGAGCAATTATTGTTCAAAGCAGGAGCAAGCATCGGGAAATCTGCTGCAATCATTGGCAGTGGACCAGCAGGCCTTTCGGCAGCCCGAGAGCTTGCCCGATTCGGCTTCCAAGTGACGGTTTTCGAAGCGAAAGACCAAGCAGGAGGGTTAGATACATACGGAATCGTCTCCTTCCGTTTGCCTCAGGAGATTTCGCTCTGGGAAGTAGAGCAGATTCGCCAGCTTGGAGTTGATTTCAGATTGAATACACGGGTTGGCGTGGATATTACGGCTGAGTCGCTGCTGGAAGACTATGACGCTGTTGTACTGGCAGTCGGGATGTCGAAGGTGCCGATGCTTGGTATTGAAGGCGAAGCCTTAACAGGCGTCTTCGATGCCATTGATTTCGTTGAAGCAACGAAATCAGGTGGTGATCCGGATACTAACCTGATCGGGAAGCGAGTAGCCGTCATTGGCGCTGGAAATACAGCGATTGATGCAGCTACTTGTTCGGTAAGGCTTGGCGCAGATCAGGTTCAAATCGTGTACCGGCGGACGCAAGCGGAAATGACGGCGTATGATTTTGAATTTGATTTTGCCAAAATGGATGGCGTTGCATTCAGATGGCTTACGGCACCAAAACGGATCATAGGCGATGCAAATGGCAACGTAACAGCCTTGGAATGCGTACGGATGGAACTGGTGGATGTTGAGGCGGGGCGTAGACGACCGGTCCCAATAGCTGGATCTGAGTTTGTCCTTCCGGTTGACGCGGTGATCAAAGCGATTGGACAAACGCGCCATGAATCCCTAATCGATCAGTTCAAACTAACGCATATCCGAGGGACGGTGACTGTGGATCCAGACACAGGTCAAACTTCGAATCCCAAAATATTTGCGGCAGGTGATGTTATTTTCGGAGAAGGACAAGGAGAGGCGATGGTTGTTTCAGCCGCTCAGCAAGGGAAACAAGCCGCTTACGCTATCTACAAACAAGTGGTTAGAGCTCAGAACGAGTCTGCCTAATGGCTGGTCATTAATCGTACATCATACTGGAGGGATACTGCATGGCAGATCTACGCATCAATCTAGCAGGCATAACTTCACCAAACCCTTTCTGGTTGGCATCGGCACCACCGACCAATACAGGCTACCAAGTCCAGCGAGCTTTCGAAGCCGGCTGGGGCGGGGCGGTATGGAAAACGCTCGGAGACCCGATTATTAACACTTCCTCACGGTTTGCTGCGGTTCATTTCAATGGACAACGTGTCGCTGGCTTTAACAATATTGAATTGATCACGGACCGCCCGCTTGAGGTCAATTTGCAAGAAATATACGAGACTAAGAAACGCTTTCCCCATCATGCGCTTGTTGTTTCACTGATGGTTGAACCCAAACGTGAAAAGTGGCATGAAATTGTAAAAAAAGTCGAAGCCGTTGGGGTGGACGGTCTTGAGCTGAACTTTGGCTGTCCGCACGGGATGGCGGAGCGCGGTATGGGATCAGCTTCCGGGCAGCAGCCCGATCTTGTGGAAGCGCAAACGATGTGGGCAAAAGAAGCGGCGAAGACACCGGTCATCGTGAAGCTGACGCCGAATATCACAGATATTACAAGCACGGCGAAGGCGGCAGTTCGAGGCGGTGCGGATGCGATCTCCTTGATCAATACGATTAATTCGTTAGCTGGGGTCGATATCGATACATGGAATACGATCCCTCATGTCGGAGGAAAGGGCTCTCATGGCGGCTACTGCGGGCCGGCTGTAAAACCGATCGCGCTGCACATGGTCGCGGATTGTGCGCGCAATTCGGAGGTTGGCATTCCAATCTCAGGTATTGGCGGTATCTCTAACTGGCGCGATGCCGTTGAATTCATGTTGATGGGCGCTACAGGGGTGCAAGTATGTACAGCTGCCATGCATCATGGCTTCCGAATCGTGGAGGATATGATCGATGGCTTGAACAATTATTTAGATGAAAAAGGGCTCACAAGCGTGATGGACCTGATTGGAAAATCGGTTCCCCGATACTCCGACTGGGGAAATTTGGATTTAAACTACGCTGTTGTCGCCAAAATTGATAATGACATTTGCATTAACTGCAATAAATGCCATATTTCTTGTGAGGATACCTCACATCAATGTATCGATATGCTGACCAGCGATAATGGACAGTCGTATTTGCAAGTCCGTGAAGAAGACTGTGTAGGGTGCAACTTATGCGCCATTGTTTGTCCCGTAGATGGTGCGATCACCATGGTTGAGATGGCTAGCGCTGAACCTCCCATGACTTGGAATGAAAGACAAGAGGCGATTGCTAAGCTGTCCGAAGGGAATTCCAACAAAAAGGAGGCTGTATAACGATGGCCAAACTTATTAGGAATGGCACGGTTGTGACGGCTGCTGACCAGTATCAGGCAGACGTTTTGATTGATAACGGCATTATTGCGCAGATAGGGCTGAATATTGAGCTAGAAGGCGCTGAGATCATCGATGCGCAGGGGCATTATGTTTTCCCGGGTGGCATTGATCCTCATACGCATCTGGATATGCCTTTTGGCGGGACGGTTACAGCAGACAATTTCGAGACAGGAACGAAGGCTGCAGCGTTTGGAGGAACGACAACGATCATTGATTTTTGTCTGACGAATAAAGGCGTTCCGCTCAGTCAATCGGTTCAAACCTGGCATAACAAAGCGGAGGGCAAGGCTGTGATTGACTACAGCTTTCATCTCATGATTGCTGAAATCAATGATGATGTGCTAGCTGAGCTGCCTAAAATGATACTTGACGAAGGGATTACTTCGCTCAAAGTATTCATGGCGTACAAAAATGTTTTTCAAGCTGACGACGGAACGCTTTATCGAACACTGCTTGAAGCTAAGCGGCATGGAGCATTGGTCATGGTGCACGCTGAGAACGGCGACGTGATTGATTATTTGATCAAAGAAGCGCTAGATGCGGGGAATACCGAGCCAATTTACCATGCGCTTACACGTCCATCCTTGATTGAAGGAGAAGCAACGGGGCGCGCAGCTAAATTAACCGCTTTGGCAAATTCTCAGCTGTATGTCGTTCATGTGACTTGCGAGGAAGCTGTTCAGCAGATTGCTGAAGCGCGGAATCAGGGAGTCGATATTTGGGGCGAGACTTGTCCGCAGTACTTGATGTTGGATCAAACGTATTTAGAGAAGCCGAATTTTGAAGGTGCAAAATACGTGTGGTCGCCACCGCTTCGCCACCGAGAGCATCAAGATGCGCTATGGACGGCTCTGAAAAATGGACAGCTTCAGACATTAGGATCCGACCACTGTTCCTTTAACTTCAAAGGTCAGAAAGAGCTAGGGCTAGGTGATTTTAGCAAAATCCCGAATGGTGGCCCATGTATCGAAGATCGGTTCTCGATTCTTTTCTCGGAAGGCGTCCTGAAGGGGCGGATAACATTGAACCAATTCGTGGATATCGTGTCTACGCGAAGTGCCAAATTGTTTGGTTTGTTTCCTAAGAAAGGAACAATCGCCGTGGGCTGCGATGCCGACATCGTAATTTATGACCCGAGTGTGACTCGCGTTATTTCATCCGATACGCACCATATGAACGTGGATTATAATCCGTTTGAAGGCATTGAAATCACTGGAGAGCCAGTTACTGTGCTATCGAGAGGGGAGTATGTGATTCAGAATAAACAATTCGTGGGCACGCCTGGTGTTGGGCAATTTGTGAAACGGAAGATCTATCCCTCCGAATCCCTTGGGGTTAAGCCTAAGCAAGATACTGTGGATCAAAAGGGGGCAGCACATGTCTGAACATGCACAATTTATCCTGGAGAAGCAAAAGCTGGATGGTTTCGTTGCCCAGAAATTTAAAATTGTTGGGGTGAAGGAAGATTTGAGCGGCGCATGGCTGCAATTCGAACACCCCGGCGGTGAAACAGCGACTCTCCATCTGAAGACAGCGAATGCGCGCAAATATTATGCTACACTGCTCATTCGGCAGGGTCAGGAACAGATCTAAGCTATAATTCCATGCATGTATTCATAACCGTGGAGCGCAAGCTCTATGGCCATTCTTTTGTCGGGGCGCATATAATCTTCGCCTAACAGCAGGGCAATTTTGTCCAGACGGTGATATAAGGTTTGCCTCACAATGAAAAGCTCTTTGGCTGTTTCCTGCTTGGACCCGCTTAAAGCTAAATACATTTTTAATGTTTTCAAAAGTTGGCCGTTTTTCTCCCGATCATAGTGGAGGATACGTCCGAGGTATTCTTCAATAAAGGAGGCCAATGAGCCGCTTTGTTTCATCGTCAGGATGACTTTGCCCACGTGAAGCTCATCGTAGAAAGGTTTGGCCAGTACTCCGATGTCTTTCTGAATTTCAATCGTATCCAGTGCGGTTTGATAGCTTATCTTGAGGAGAGAGGGATCACTGATTCTTTTACCAATTCCCAAAAAGGGTGAGAAAAGCGCCGTCTCTTGCAGATTTTCTGTCTTTTGCAAGCGCTGGATGGCCCTAATCATTCGATCCTGAGAAGGCACTGCCCCTAGCTGATCAAGCAGAATGAGAACGAAATAAGAGTTGAGAAAGGCAGGGACCAAATAGAAACCTTCACCTTCGAAAATGGAGCGCGCTACCATTTGTTTTTGTAGGAGCTGCGCTTCATGATCGATAGCATCTTTCCGTACAGATCTGCTTTCAAACACGCATACAACGGCTTGATCAAGTTTCACATTGGGTTTCTGGGCAAGCATATAGTCTCGAATGACTTGCTGGGTATGCTTTCCGTTCAGCCAATCCATGACCCAAAGATCCTGCTTGTATCGCTTTTTCTCCTCCATGTAGGTCGTGCGCATCATTTCTTGTGCAATGGCCGTTGCGAAGCGGTCTAACGCAAGGATCTGAAATTCGCTCAACTCCCGTTCTCCGTACAAAAGAAGATCAGCAAACATGCGCTCAAGTGCTAGAATAGGGCGATGGGCAAGCTTGCTTTTTATATCAGGCAGTCGAAAGATTTCTCCGAAAATCCACTTCTCATAAAAGAGGTCGGCTTCGGTCTTCGGTATCTCTGGGATAAACCGGGCTTCCTCTCCATAAGGAAAAAAGGCGACCTGCGCTAGTGTCGTTTCGTGTAAAAGCTGTAAGAGCGGTTGCAGTCCTTTACCTGAGAGGAGCAGTTGATTCAATTGTGTGGAAAGGGCTTCCAACTCGGACACCATCGTATAATGCTGATGAATGAAATAGGCATGCAAATCTTGAGTGATATCAATATACCGGACTTCTTCGTGAAAAAAGATGAGTGGAAAATGTTCGCGCAGTGCAAGCTCCTTCATACGTTCGAGGGGCTGTTTCGTATAGGTCCCGAGTTCAATACATAGACCAGATGCCCCGCTATCGATTAATTGTTGGAGGAAGGAGAGGCTTACTTCTTCGTTATCTTGCCAGCCAATCCCTGTGTTGAGGATGAGTTCATGGCCATTTAAGAGATGGCCGACCT
This sequence comes from Paenibacillus sp. J22R160, assembly GCF_059692135.1. NCBI lineage: Bacteria > Bacillati > Bacillota > Bacilli > Caryophanales > Paenibacillaceae > Paenibacillus > Paenibacillus sp. J22R160. Next base: position 17,278 of record NZ_JCAUAU010000031.1, read on the forward strand.
GCGGTACTTCCATGATGTGAACCCAACGAACAATGCGGTTCAATGCTTCTTCACTTGCGATGGTTTCGGCTTTCTGAAACAAAGGACGCTGCAAAATGTCTTTCACCGTTAATTGCAAAAGTGTCTGAACCAATTCATCCACCGCCTATGTGTTAGTGAAGGTAACATGAGAGCCGTAATGGTAATTTTTTTCTATTATACAATTTGTTTAATGACTTGTGGAGATTATTCTTGTATTCGGAAAGAACCGCGAGAGATTGCGGTTTTTTATGTTTTATTGGGGGGACTGAAGGTTGCCCCTTTGTTTATGTTTGGAGGAGATTGTGGGGGATGGGATTTTGAGTATGCGCGCGAGAGATATGAGTAATTTGAGGCACAAGTCGTCCGTGGAGAGTGAGTTGCGTAGGCTAGCGGTGGGAAACAACAATACAGCGTTGGGAGCAATGCAGCCTCGTTGGATGATATCCAATGAAACCGCCAATATTGCACCTAAATTGCTCATTTCATTGGACGAAATCCAATAGAACTGTCTTAACTAGCCCTGTAGTGCCACGATTTAGCGGTCCTTATTGGATTTCATCCAATAGGGACCGCTAATCGAGCCCTAAAATCAGTGTGTTGATTGGATTTCGTCCAATGAACCATTCCGATTGCTCACGCGCTGACCCAACCCCAATCTGATTGCACTCTCTTCGACCCAACCCCAAGCGGTGCTGTTGAAAATGAAAACGTGCGTTGTCGGTTGCAGTTCAATTTAGTATGATTGAATGTACGATTGGCAGAGGAGGACAATACTTAACGACATGAATGATTAACGTCATTAATAATAACTGGAGGCCCTTACATAATGAAGGTAAACCTAAAAAAGAGTAACTCCATGGGGCAGTATGCTGAGCTTTTAAGTCGATATTTGTTCCCTCAAAGAGGTACACTCGTTGTATTGACGTTGCTTTTGTTCGCTTCAATTGGACTGCAGCTCGTCAATCCGCAAATTATCCGTTATTTTATCGATCAGGCGCAAGCCGGTAGCGCCATGCAGCCCTTGATCACAGCAGCCATTTTCTTTATCGGTTTCTCGCTTGTGCAGCAGCTTGTCTCCGTCGTAGCGACATACTATAGCGAAAATGTCGGTTGGAAAACAACGAATAAGTTACGCGTTGATTTAGCAGCACATTGCTTGTCACTAGACATGTCCTTTCATAAATCGCATACGTCAGGCTCGCTTATCGAACGAGTGGACGGCGATGTGAATGCGCTTGCGAATTTCTTCTCCAGTATGATTATTCATCTATTCGGCAATCTGCTTTTGATGGCAGGCATTATCGTTTTATTATTCCGGGAGAATTGGATCATTGGCGCGGGAATGGCTTTTTTTGTCATCTTTGCTGTTTTTATGATCCAGTGGATTCGTAAATTCGCTGTTCCTGTGTGGGCGGGATGGCGGCAGGCGAATGCCGAGTTCTACGGTTTTATCGGCGAGCATTTGGAAGGGACGGAAGATATCCGCGCCAATGGAGCAGTTGGTTTCGTAATGAATCGCTTTTATACGATGCTTAGAAAAATGCTGCCGCTGCGAGTCAAAGCCTTTCTAGGCTTCTGCGCGTTGTGGAATATGTCGATTTTCGTTTTTGCATTGGGCAATGCATTGGCTTTTGGCATTAGTGCTTATCTGTGGTATAGCCAGAATATCTCCCTGGGTACGGTGTATTTAATTTTCTTTTATACAGAGCTGCTAGCGAAGCCCATCGAGAAAATCCGTACACAAATGGAGGATTTGCAGAAAGCAGATGCAAGTATTTCCCGGATTCGAGAGCTGTTTGCTACACAATCTGAGATTAAGGATGGGCCGGGTGCACGGCTGCCAAAGGGGCCGCTTAGTGTTGAATTCCGTGATGTAACGTTCAGCTACGAAGGAGATCAGCCTACGCTCAAAGGCGTAGAGTTGAACTTGAAGCCAGGGGAAGTCTTAGGCTTGCTTGGGCGAACTGGCAGCGGCAAGTCAACGATGGCTAGACTTTTGCTGCGGTTTTATGATCCGCAAAGCGGCACAATTGCGCTAGGCGGAACCGATATACGCGATTGCACATTGGCAGAGCTGCGCAAACATGTCGCGCTGGTGACGCAAAATATTGAGATTATGCAGGGAACAATTCGCGATAATTTAACCTTTTATGATAACGCCATTACGGATAAAGAAATTGTTGATGTGCTTACAGAGCTTGGACTCGGCTCATGGTATGAATCAATGCCTGAAGGGCTGGATACGATGCTGGCCTCTGGAGGAGGCAGCTTATCGGCGGGGGAAGCACAATTGTTGGCGTTTGCACGGGTGTTTTTAACGAAACCAGGACTTGTCATTATGGATGAAGCATCCTCTCGGCTAGACCCCCTGACAGAGCAGCGCATCGAGAAAGCCGTATCCAGACTATTGACCGAACGATCCTGTATCATGATCGCGCACCGATTAGCTACGGTGCAGCGTGCGGATTATATCCTTATTTTGGATAATGGTCATGTGATGGAAACGGGAAGAAGAGAGCAGTTGGCCGCAGATCCCAAATCTCGATTCAGCCAATTACTTGCCACCGGGCTTGAGGAGGTATTGGTATGACTACGTTCCACTATTTGTGGCGGCTAATTATGTACCGACCTTTGCGTTATTTTATCAATGCGCTTGCTTGGACAATTATTTACTTAGCGCCGATCGCGCCAGGCTTGATTACGAAACAATTTTTTGATTCTTTGACTGTGAATTCCACTCTCGGCTATGGCGTCTGGGGCTTGATCGCGCTGCTTATTGCTGCTGCTTTAGGGCGTATTTGCCTTATTATTATCGGGTTCATAACCGATGTTCATTTCCGCTTTCGGATGGGGATGCTGCTGAGAAGAAATTTGCTGGAGCATGTCTTAAAACAACCAGGCGCGCAAGCTATTCCCGTTTCTCCTGGGGAAGCAATCAGCCATTTCCGGGATGATGTGGATCAATCCGAAGAGGCGGCCAGCTGGTCTGTTGATGTATTTGGCATGACTTGTTTTGCACTCGTGTCCGGTTATATTCTGATTAATATTGATGCTCAAATGACACTGCTGGTATTTCTGCCGATTGTGCTTGTCATTACGGCTGCGCAGCTGGCGACAGTTCGCCTTCAGAAATATCGCGCTGCGAGCAGGGAAGCCACGTCCAAGGTGACTGGGGAAATCAGCGAAATGTTCGGTAACGTACAAGCCATACAAGTGGCAGGTGCTGAGGACCGCGTCATTGATCGATTCCGCAGCTTTGGCGACAATCGTCGCAAGGCGATGCTCAAGGATCGCTTAATGACGGAGCTGCTGGATTCCGTTTTCTCTAATTCTGTGAATTTGGGAACAGGACTTATTCTTTTGTTAGCTGGTACGAAAATGAGAGCGGGCACCTTTACAGTCGGGGACTTCGCGCTGTTCGTCTACTATTTGACCTTTGTTACGCAATTTATTACGAATGTGGGTAAATTCATCACGTATTTTAAGCAGATGAGCGTATCGTTGGAACGTTTAACGTTTCTTTTGCAGGGAGCTTCGGCGAAGGTTTTGACGATGGTTAATTCGCTGCATTTGAAGCCTATCAGTGCGAACAGAGGGAATAAGCCCGAGGGTGCAACGCTTGGGAGCGCGAACAGAACGGAGCAGACCGAAACGCTCGCGAGCGAAGCTGCCTTGCTGCGGCTTGATGTGAATGGGTTGAGCTACGCCTATGCGGATACGGGCAGAGGCATTTCGGACATTCACCTCAGCTTGCAAAGAGGATCGTTTACCGTCGTAACGGGAGCGATCGGCTCTGGTAAAACCACGCTGGTGCGCTCCCTCCTTGGGCTGCTGCCCAAAGGGAAAGGGACCATAGCGTGGAACGGAGTGCCCGTCGAAGACCCGGGCACCTTCTTCACCCCGCCGCGGAGCGCCTACACCGCGCAAGTGCCGCGGTTGTACAGCGATACGCTGCGCAACAATATTTTGCTCGGGCAAGCGGAGCAAAACGAGAACTTGCAGCAGGCGCTGCACGCGGCAGTGCTCGAGTACGACGTCGCGCAGCTGCCTGGCGGGCTGGACACCGTCATCGGCCCGCGCGGGGTGAAGCTCTCCGGCGGCCAGGCACAGCGGACGGCGGCAGCGCGCATGCTCGTGCGCGACGCCGAACTGTACGTCTTCGACGATCTGTCGAGCGCTCTCGACGTGGAGACGGAACAGAAGCTCTGGGAGCGGATGTTCCAGCGTCGAAGCGATGCGACCTGCTTGGTCGTCTCGCACCGCAAGACGGCGCTGACCCGGGCCGATCACATCATTGTGATGAAGGAGGGGCGCATCGAAGCCGAAGGTACATCGGAGGAGCTGCTGCAGCGAAGCGCGACGTTCCGAGAACTTTGGTACGGCGATGAGCGGCAATCGGAGTGATGAATGAAAAGGGAGCCATTTGGCTCTTTTTTTTATATATTGGGGTAGACTTATTTACCCTTATTTATGTTTGTTGGCGGAGTAACTGTAATTTCTACTGTTAGAAAGGCGCAGAGTAAGATTTTGATAAAATACTGGAACTTGTGCAGTTATTTCAGTCGATTCGCCTCGTTTTTGGCGAAACTTGAGGAAATAGCAGGATAATTTCCAACAAAAGGCTCTAGAGCAGCAGAAATGAATAAATTAGCAGCACTTTCTCCCGTAAAATTTAAGGGAATGGTGATGAGTGATGGGATGGTTATAAGGGTGAGGTGACGTCGAGGCGGCTGAGCAGCAAATTTGAAGGCTTACGTTGCATTTTATACAACATAAAGGTGTGTTCTGACCGAGAATGCGGTCTTTCGTTGTACAATATACAACCATTTGTTGCGAAAAGGTGAGATGTGAGCGGTTTAGTGCATGAATCGTTGTACAAAGTACAATATAGAGGCGTGCTGAGGCCCAATACAGCCAAATGGTTGCACAAAGTACAACATAGAACTATTGTAATCGCAACTTGGTGATGAGTAATAAATGGTTTGACGGGTTGAGGACGAAGAGACGTCTGAACAGCAAAGTCGAGGTCGAAGTCGATGGCTTATGTTGCATGAGGAATTCCGTGTACATCAAAGTGGATACAACCAACCACGTTTACAGTTTTTTTTAAGAACATTTAGAGGGAATTACTGGTAGATAAACGAATATTTGATTTCGAGGGGGTTCAATTATGATAATCAGAACAGAAGAAATGAAGGATCATCAAACTGTTTATCAGCTGAATGTGGAGGCTTTTGGACGTAGAGAAGATGAAGCACATCTAGTTGAGCGTATCCGGCTTCAGAAGGTTTTATACCGGAATTGTCGATCGTAGCGGAGATTGATCATCAGATAGTCGGTCATAAGCGTAGGAACTCACCTTATTCACGGAGGTACCCGCAAAACGAAAGAACTAGGATATGGCTCTATATTTCTAATTGGTCATCCCAACTATTATCCTAGACTCGGATTTGTACGAGCTAGCGCTTACGGATTTTAGTTAAAGCAGTTTCTGGTACCAGCTGAAGTATTTATGGTATGTGAAGTCATAGAGGGGCATCTACAGGGCTTGAGCGGAGAACTTCGATACCCGGATTCTTTTTTTAGCTAGAAAGGTGTGAAGGCTCCCATGTTAAAAGCCATTATATTCGATCTGGACGGTACGCTGCTGGATCGCCAGACATCTTTGAAAGCTTTTATTGAAAATCAACACGAACGGATGACTGAGCTTTGGCGCATTGATAAATCCGTGTATGTGAACAGGTTTATTGACCTGGATCAAAGAGGTTACGTATGGAAAGATAAAGTGTATCAGCAGCTCAAACTTGAATTCGATCTAGCTTTGCAATGGGAGGATTTATTAGAAGATTACATGCATCAATTCAGCTTGCATTGTGTGGGTTTTCCAAATCTTCTTGAGCTTATGACCTACTTGAAACAAAGCGGGTTTAAACTTGGACTGATTACCAATGGTTATGGAGCTTTTCAGACTAAAAATATAGAAGCATTAGGGATCTCGCCATATTTTGATGCGATACTCGTTTCCGAAATAGAAGGATTGCGTAAACCAGATCCTGCGATTTTTCATAGAGCTTTACATAGATTGGGAGCACAGCCTGATGAAGCAGCCTATGTCGGTGATCATCCGGAAAATGATGTTTGGGCTAGTCGTAGAGTGGGAATGACGGGAATATGGAAGGAAGATGTTCATTTTGAAGGTGATTTCGAACGCGATTATACGATTCGGGATTTAATGGAACTCAAGAATTATTTGGAGCAGCTTCAAATTGGATTGGAATAGCAAAGGGGGAGTGTTAATGAATTCAGAGAATATTGTAGGACTTACAGCTTCTGCGGGCTTTCAGATTGGCGTTAGAAGGACGGTTAGCTTAAGCCAAGAGAGGGCATGGGAACTACTGATTTCGCCTCAAGGCCGCAAGCTTTGGTTAGGGGAGATTCCTTCTATCACGTTCGAAAAAGGGCATGTTTTCTGCACAAAAGATGGGGTTAATGGAGTTCTTCGCGTGGTTAAGCCAAATGAACAGCTCCGGCTATCTTGGCAGCCTGCCGGCTGGGCGGAAGCTTCAACCCTTCAAATTCGCCTGCTATCTGCCGCTTCTCCTGGTAAAACAACGATAAGCTTTCACCAAGAAAAGCTCGATAGTATGCAGCGCCGAGAAGAAATGAAGGTGCGTTGGGAAGGCGTCATGAACCGGCTGATGGAGTTGACAACCAAATGACGATGATGAATACGCTCATTCTGGTATTCTTTTTAACGATGATCATTCATACCGCAGAAACGTTATCCTACTCTGTACGTTTTGCTGGAGTGAAGGTGAACAAGCTGGCTGTTGCGCTTTCGCTAGTTGGGATTATCGTACTCGTTTCCCGTACAGCCAATTTAATTCAGGCGCCTATGACGGCTAATTTCGTGGACTATGCCAAGGCAGAGCCGACCTTCGATCTAGAAAAATACTTACGGATTTCTTTGTTCGCATCGTCTATTGGAACGATAATTGCGATTGCCTTATTTCCATCTTTTATTAACCTCAGTGTCCGCGTTATTGCTCGTTTGGAAGTGGCAGGTTCTATCCCGAAGCTCATTTCTAACGTAACGATAGCGCAGTTGAAAAACACCAAAAGTTATTTGAAAAAACCAAAGTTCAAGCTCAGTCAATTCCGCTATTTAGGAGTATCCAAAAGGTTCTTAATCATCAATATTCTTGTAACAGCCTTCTACTCTGTGGGGGTGCTGTCTTCCCTGTATGCGGCGCATTTGATACCTGAGTACGCAACTACCGCTTCCCAAGCATCAGGGCTCATTAATGGGATCGCAACGATATTGCTCACGATATTCATCGATCCGCAGTTGGGACTCATCACAGATAAAGCATTGCAGGACGAATCGCAACGTAGTCAGCTAGGGAAAATTTATGCACTGCTTATGACATCCCGTTTTCTCGGTACTTTGCTGGCACAAGCATTCCTTATCCCTTCGGCGTATTTTATCGGATGGATCGTGAAATGGATTTTCTAAATCTTACAATTCCTTTCTTTCAGGTGATGACCTTGATATAATAGCTATTATCATAGTAGCGCAACTAGAAACGGAGCCATGGCATGAAGAAGTTTAAAAAGTTTTATATTGAGATTACAAGTGTATGTAACCTGGCTTGTACGTTTTGTCCGCAAACGAAGCGGCAAGCTAATTTTATTAAAATAGATACGTTTACGAATATTCTTGATCAAATCAAGCCGCATACGGATCACATCTACCTCCATGTCAAAGGAGAGCCTTTACTGCATCCCAAGATCGACGAACTGCTTGATTTGAGTCATGAGAAAGGTTTTAAGGTCAATATTACAACCAACGGAACGTTGATTAATAAAAATAGGCATAAGCTGCTGGACAAACCGGCTCTTCGTCAAATGAATTTCTCTTTGCACAGCTTTGACGGTCACGAAGGCTCGGAAGATAAAGAAGGCTATGTGATGAGTATTTTACGTTTCGCCAAGGAAATTGTAGCAAAGTCTAATGTCATTATCTCTTTCCGGTTATGGAACCTAACGATGGATAATCAAACGAATCAAGAGCGGCAGCGAAATCGCGAAGTATTGGAAATGCTGGAGCAAGAGTTCGAGCTAGATTACAAAATCGATGAGGAATTTGTGCGTGGGAGCGGTGTGAAACTCGCAGATCGCGTGTATCTGAATCAGGATCATGAGTTTCAGTGGCCGGATCTGAAGGCTCAAGAAATAGAAGGGCCAGGCTTCTGCCACGCGTTGCGGAATCAAGCAGGCATACTGGTTGACGGCACAGTCATTCCTTGTTGTCTCGATGGAGAAGGCGTCATTAATTTGGGTAATATTAACCATACGCCATTTTCTGAGATTGTTGAAGGGGAGCGGGCGAACCGTTTGTTCGAAGGGTTTTCCAGACGGGAAGTTGTGGAAGAATTATGCCGTAAATGCGGCTATCGGGAACGTTTTAGCATGTAAAATGAAGTTGATAACGGATGGAAGCTTCTTCATCTCCACGAATAAAGCGGAGTGAATGAAGCTTTTTTCTATCATTCTTTGCTTTTGTAACAGGTTAGTGAGATAATACAAGTTTGATTAGATTTCTATTTTTGGGGGCTTGCAACGTGGGACGGTATCCATTTGATTATGATCATTCACAGCCATTCATGCAGCAGGTTTCTGACTGGATTGCTGATTTATTTTATGAGGTTTTACCCGAAGCAGGGTTTGAAGTGCGCGATGAGCAGATCTACATGGCGTTTCAGCTGGAGCGGGCTTTTGCTGAGAAACAGACCATTTTTGCAGAAGCGGGTGTAGGTACAGGGAAGACGCTTGTCTACTTGTTATATGCAATTTGTTATTCGCGACTAACGAAGAAACCGGCCATCATCGCATGTGCAGATGAATCGTTAATCGAGCAATTGGTGAAGCCAGGCGGCGATATTGATAAGTTAATGCGGCATTTGGATCTCGTGATTGATGCTCGGCTTGCCAAATCACCTGATCAGTATCTGTGTCTTCAGAAGCTGGATGAAGCCCGCTTTGGACACGAGGATTTAAGCCTGTACCGTGAACTGCATGCTGGTTTGCCAGACTTTGTCCACACACGGGAGGCCCTGCAATCCTTTTATGCATACGGAGATCGTAAAGACTATCCGGATCTAAATGATGTGCAGTGGGAACGTGTCAGCTGGGATGCCTATCAAGACTGTTTCGTCTGTGATAAACGGCACCGCTGCGGTCAAACGCTGTCCCGAGAGTCATACCGGAAGTCCGCGGATCTAATTATTTGTTCCCATGATTTCTATATGGAGCATGTTTGGACGTATGAGGGACGGAAGCGGGAAGGCCAGCTACCGTTGCTGCCGGAGCATTGTGCGGTAGTTTTCGATGAAGGACATTTGATGGAGTCAGCTGCCCAGAAAGCGTTGACTTACAAGCTAAAGCATACGGTTTTTGAAGAATTAGTCGTTCGTTTGTTAAAAGGGGAAGTGCGCGAGACACTAGCTGTCTGCATTGATCAGGCGATTGAGCAAAGTGAACTGATGTTTGAAGTGCTCGAAAGCTGCTGTCAACCGATTGTTGGCTCGGACCGCAAGCAGATTGTGATGAATGATCGATTGCTGCGTGAAATTCACCGGTTGTGCGATGTTTTATCACAGATAGAAGAGGAGCTTGTCTTCGAAAGTGAGATGTTCACTTTGAATGACTATCAGCTCAAAATTGTCGAAGAGCATTTGGAAATGATGCAGAAAGCGCTGGCATTGTTCCGTCATGATCAAGCTTTCATCTGTTGGGCAACGGAAAGTATTACAGGTTTGAGCTTGGTAATTATGCCTAGAACGGTGAAAGAAGTGCTGAGAGAGCAAGTGTTTTCGGCCAAAATGCCAATCGTTTTCTCCTCAGCTACGTTATCCGTAGAAGGAACTTTCGATTATGTTGCGGATAGCTTGGGATTGGACAAGTATTTATCGTTTTCTGTGGACTCGCCGTATGATTATGCAGAGCGTATGGAAGTGTTGGCTCCGACATGGACGTCTAGCGGAACATTCCAGGAGAAAATGGAGATAGCCATCAAGCTGCTGCAAAGAACGGAAGGCCGGGCGTTAATTCTATTCCCGACCCACGAAGAGCTGCGCAGGTTTAAGCAAGAGATTCTGAAGCGGAGCGAGTGCGAGAAGCTGCGGTTCCTATTCGAAGGAGATCAAGAAATCAGCCATTTGATCGCATCTTTCCAAGGAGACGAGCATAGCGTGCTTGCTGCGGTAAGCTTATGGGAAGGGCTTGACGTGCCAGGTCCATCCTTGTCGAACGTCATTATCTGGGCGCTTCCGTTTCCACCGCAAGATCCCGTATTTATGGCCAAAAGGGAAGCGGCCGCTCATCCTTATGAGGAAGTGGACATTCCCTACATGCTGTTAAGGCTGAGACAAGGGATTGGACGCCTGATCCGAACGCGGGAAGATAGCGGGATTATCGCTATCTTTAGCGAAGAGATGCATACGAATGATGTGCTTCGCGAGCATATTGTAGGTGTACTTCCTTCAGGAGTACCACTGAAATTTAGCCTATAAGGCTGCATGTTAAGTGAACCAAATGTCGCGAAATCGCACCCACCCGAGGGAATCGAACGAAATGCCGCGAATCGACGGGTGGTAAGCGGTTTTGAGATGTTTCCGATATAGAAAAAGCAAACTGTAACGCTGCTTGAGCTGTAATTCTAACTGCTCGAGCAGCGTTATTCTGCGTATCGGGTCGATTTCAAAACGCAGCAGCTGCAAGCTGTCATCGAGCAAGCGCTGCACCTCGGGCGACGCATGCTGCTGCATGCTTTTGTACATATCATAAAGCCGCAGTTCGCGATGCTCATCAATCATGATAGCGAATAGAACAAAATCAGCAGACATGCGCAGCTCGCCATTGAACTGCTCAGCGGGAATGAGCATGATGTCGAGCGTGATCCCGGATAATGCGTACATTTTCTGCAAAAGAAGCGCATCTTGTTCGTATTGCGGAATCGTAGCAAGCGTAAGCGTCTCCCCTTGATAGCCAGCCGAGTGGGGCGGCTGCTCCGATGTTATTGGCGCTGCTTTTGTATGTACCTCATCATCCGTAGCTGAGCTTGGGAAAAAAGAGCTGGCTGCTTCGATCACATCCCCGGAAAGCTGCTCTAATAAATAAGCTTGATCTAAGGCTAAGCTGAGAGCTTTGCGGATGAGAGGATTTCGTAAAGGACCCTCTTTTCTCTCATTCACGGTCATGAACTTCGTTGTCATCCCCGATTGCCGCACCTGCTGCCAGCGCTGGGCATCCATGTCCGAAATACGCACATTGTGCATGACTTGAAAAGGCTGCTTATGATCGGAGTCAGACAGATGTTCTTCATTCTCTGGCAACGTCCACACTTCGACACGATCCAAGAAGCCCCTGCCTTGAAAATACGCAGGAAATGCCTCCAGAATCCAAATCCCATGTTCATGTCCCGCTAAGCGAAAAGGACCCGTCCCGACAGGGTTCGTACCCATCCAACCTCCGGCAGCTTCACACGCATCTTCAGGAACAATCGCCGCACGATTCGTGCTCAAGAATCCCAAAAACAATTCATTACGTTCAACTAGTTGGATGACAACTGTCGTGTCATTCGGGCAGGAAATCTGCTGAATTCCTGCATAAGCCCAGCTATACAGACCGCGTGGCGCTAAGCGCTGAAGTCTTTCGAGCGCATATTTGACGTCACCGGCGGACATTTCACTTCCATGATGAAAGCGCACTCCTTTTCGGAGATAGAACGTCCAAACGGTTCTCGTCTCATCAACCTCCCAGGCATGCGCCAAATGGGGCACGATGTGCTCGCCCTTCGAATCCATCCGAACGAGACCATCGAAGAGCTGGTTCACCAGATGGGATTCCCCAGCGTAATGAATGGCAGCGGGGTCTAATGCATGGATGGTTTGGGTCAGAGGGAAGCGCAGCACATCAGATCGGCGATCACCCTGCAGCTCGGAACGAAACCCGAATTGACCGGACAACCATTCTTGAAACTGCTCTCTTAGGTGAGAGGGATGATCGGTAGTTTGCAGCAGTTCTAGGGCAGATTGTAAATCTTGTTTAGCCACGAGCTGTTTCGCTTCTTCCAAAAGCAATTGTTCTTTGCGCATATGAAAAATAAGGGTCGAGCGATTGCCGCGGCCTTTTCGCGGCTGCCAAGTGAGCCACTGCTCTTGCTGCATCCGCTTGAGAAGAAGCACCATATTGCGATGCGTGCAATCCAGCTGCGCTGCAAGCTCTTCAAGCGTTGTCTCCAGCGGAGACTCTTCATGGAGGTGTGGAAATGCAAGTCGAAGTGTCAAATAATGCTTGCGAATTTTCATCAAATGCCCTCCGTCATAAAATATGAAATTACTGAAAATAAACTTACACTTTTTGTTCTTGTTTTACAGGTTACAATAAAAGGCAGGAATTATCAATTCTTTGCAATTCCTTGCAATTCCCATTTCGTTATGATTAAAGGAGAGATAGTTCAATGAGAGATCCAGCTCCATGGCAAAGAAAATATAGCTACATGTTAGCGTACGCTTGTTTATTCGGACTGCTGGTACAATATTTATTTATCGGCCGGCCAGCGGGCATTTCTGTATGTCTAAGCGTTGCCGGCTTCTATGGACTTTATTTTTATTCGGTAAAAGGCAGATTAGGCGGATTTGAGCCGTGGAAAGGGCAGAGCACAGCAGGGTGGCTGCTCATGGTGCCTGTTGCTTTGCTGGCGTTGACCTATGCCTTGTTCGCAAACAACTTTTTTCACCTGCTAAATATGATTGCCCTGCCGCTTTGTATTGTGATGCAAACGGTCGTGTTATCGAGGAATAGCAAGCATGCCTGGTACCATGCTACTTTCCTGCAAGACATGGCTAGACACGTTATCAGCAGGCCGATCGCCTATCTCCCTGTACCCTTCGGGATGTTCAAAGCATGGATGCCTAGCCGTGGTAATCAAAAAGATTCGACTTGGGGGAAAGTTGTAAAGGTCTTGGCTGGTCTTTTATTGGCAGCTCCAATCCTGTTTATCGTCATCGGGTTGTTAGCTTCAGCTGACCGGATATTCTTATCTTGGATCGCGGAAATTCCATCATGGTTTACGGGTCTGTCCATCGGGGAAGGCTTAGGACGAATCGTTCTTGCGGTTGTGATTACCTTGTATACTTTTTGTTATATGTGGGGAATTCTTTTCCCGAAAGTCATCGAAGCATCCCATCCATTTGACAGTTTGAAGGATGAAACTGCTGCTACAGCTGACGGGGTCCGCAACAAAGCCTTGCTTGATCCAGTAATAGCCGGAACACTGCTTATATGTGTGAATGTCGTTTATGTGCTGTTCGCGATCATCCAATTCTCTTATTTATTCGGAGGCGCAGATGGCCTACTGCCATCCGGGGTGGCTTATGCGGAATATGCCCGCAGAGGTTTTGCGGAGCTGGTCGTTGTCGCTCTGATCAATATATCGCTGCTGTTCCCTGGTTTACATTGGATTCGCTCAAGTAGTTCTTTAGGAGAAAAAATTCGAAAAACGCTGCTTACGTTGCTAGTAGCCTGTACGATTGTCATGTTAATTTCTGCTTATGGAAGGCTTTCGCTGTATGAAGAGGCTTATGGATTTACGCAGACAAGACTGCTCGTGCATGGGTTTATGATCTTCCTTGGCACTTTGTTTCTCCTTGCCTTTTTCCGAATTTGGATGGTAAAGATGTCGATGTCCAGAGCTTACATAACGACGGCTATAATTGCCTATTTAGTGATGAATTACATGAATCTCGACCATCAGATTGCCATTAACAACATGGAGCGCTATGAAAAAACGGGCGTCATCGACCTTAATTATTTGGGCCAACTTTCAACGGATGTGGTTCCTGCATTGAAGGAGCTGCAGGTCAAGCATCCCGAGCTGAGTTCCGTTCAACAAACAATAGATCGTGTAATGGGTGATCAAAAGAATAAAACTTGGCCATCCTGGAATCTATCCAGCTATCGTGCGAATAGGTAAGGAAACCGATCTACTTGGCGAATATAGACGGGAAATAAACATAGCAGGAGGTTACCAGTGGGGAGCCATAGCGAAGTGACCGGTCTAATACGTCGTGTCAAAGAGGGGGATTCAATTGCTTTTGAGATGCTGCTCAGCTCGTATCGGTCAGCTGCCTTGTCATGGGCGCAAGCCATCGTGCGCGATGCATTTCTTGCGGAAGATGTGGTCCAGGAAGCTTTTCTCAAAGTAAAAGACAATATACATGACCTGAAAGACGAAGAGAAATTCGGTGCGTGGTTTCGGATTATGGTTCGCCGTATCGCGATGAATTCGATTCGTGGAGCGGCTAACCGAAGTGAATACGTTACGGAGGAAATCCCTGAATCGAGTTGGGGAGAGCTTAGTGGAAGCAAGGAGACTAGTCCAAGTGCCTGGCAGGAGCGGGAAGAAGGCGAAGAGTTGATTCGCAGTTCAATGCGCACACTTTCCGAGCAGGCACGCGAGGTTTTAAGTGCCAGCGCTTTTGATGAAGCGACGACGGAAGAACTGGCTGCACGCTTCGGAATGAAGCAAAGCAATGTCTATAACTTGTTGTCTCGCGCACGCGTGAAAGCGAATGAAGAGCGTTTCCGCAAGGAAATCGAGCTTTATCTTGAGGGGCGGAGCAGCAGTGGTCTGACAGTCACAAGAACGCTGCCGCATCCAGTGTTTTCTCGGCCATATGCTTTTCTCTCCGTTATGATCGGTGAAGCGCTCCGGACTGTAGGAGAGGAGAACCTTTCTCATACGGAGCTGATGGGGATCTCGGGTGATGCATTTCGTTTGAATGTGGCGAGAAACTGTCACTCACAAGGAAATGCAACCTTCGACTGGAGTTACACCGCATATCGAATTCTAGAGCGGTTAGGTGTCCGTGGGACGTGTTTTGGGCGGCCTCAGCGAAAGACACTAACGCCGGAACAGCAAGTTCATATCCTATCCATCCTCCATGGTTCTATCGATCAGGGTGTCCCTGCGATTATTTGGAATATGCAAAGTAATGAGTTTGGGTTTATTCATAGCTACAATGACAGCGAGCAGAAAATCCTGTATCTAGGTTATAACCGAGTGGAAAGGTCTATTCGTTATGACCAGTTGGGAAGAAAAGCTGATCAACCGCCGCTGTTCGTGCTCGGCATCCGCAGCAGAGCAGCTCCACCTCAGACAGAGGATGCTGCACTCCGAGCGATAATCGAGCATGCAAGAGGGAAAGAACCTCCCTTGGATGGCTATGCTTTCGGCCTTGACGGATACCGCCTCTGGCTGGAGGCTGTAGGAGAAGGTTCACTTGATCTGCATGGACATGCCTATCAAGTGGCGATTTTGGCCGAAGCGCGGCAGCATGCGGCTCAGTATTTACAGCTGCTGTCGGATAGCAGCAACAACGTCTGGCGCAAGCAGCAGCTTGCCGAGGCGGCGTTGTGCTATAAGCGAGTCAGCCAATCCTTCACTCGCTTATACCCGAGCTTTCCATTTGGATACGGAGGCAGCCATGCAGGCCAAATAAGCAAGATCAGGGAAGAGCTGATGCTAGCGTGGGAGGCCGAAAAAGAAGGTATCCGCCTCATTGCAGCTATTTTTGAATGAGTGTGCTAGAAATAATGCAGCTGCTGTGTCTATACGTTGAAGAACAATCAACTAAGGAGGAAATCGACGATGTCACATCCGATTAATGCTTTTATGCCATCAGTATTTGTTCCCGTTCAAGATCTAAAGAGCTCCATCGAATGGTACGCGAATTTGTTTCAGCGGCCCATTGTTCCTCAACCTGATCAGGACACCCACGGTATTTATATTTTTGCTTTGGAGGGCACAGAGATCATTCTAGACCGGAACACCTGGGGGTCTCCGCCGACGATTATGTTCGATACTGATAATAGCCATGCCGCGCATCAATTCTGCGAAAGCAGACCGCACACGGTCTTGACGGATGTTCTTGAAGATGAGTATATTTCCGTTTTCAATATTAACTCTCATATGGTTTGCCAAGCGAAACGGGATTTAGGTTTAAAGGCGGTAAGGCCTGCGAATGCTTTTTTGCGTAAAATTAGCCGCATCCTGGTGCATACCGATGATATTGATGACACGACGGCTTGGTATGAAGCTTTTGTTGGGAAAAGCGCAGGTCCAGACCTTCGGTTCGGCGATTTGCCTGCGATTCAAATGGATCGCGGAGCTCATCTGCTTATTGACGATAACCGGTTAAGTCAGTCCGCAAGTAGATACTTTGAGCAGCTTCAGTTAGAAGCGCGCACCAATCCGATTATGGTCTTGGAATCGCCTGATTTGGAAGCCGCCCTTGAACATGTCCGTTCTGTAGATGGCCTTGTTAAGGAGGGAATCGAAACTCGATTAGGTGTTACTTGTTTCCACTTTCAAGATCCGGACGGGAATGGATACCTGGTTGTGGAAGAAGCAGACAAAACAGCATAATAAGAGAGGAAACGGCGAGATGGCATATGGTCTCCAGTAGGGTGAATTTGGTAGAATCTGTTCAAACAGAGCAAGGAAGGGTTGAAAATATGCCATTTTTATCATTGACGAGTTGGAGTTTGCACCGACTGTTAGGTCCATTGCGGTGGACACGCTGGGAGGAATCGACACGTACACAAATAACGGTAGCGCAGGAGCAACCGGAACTTCTTACGCTGCTTGAGCTTCCTGCTAAGCTTGCCGACAAAGGGTTTGCCTCTTTAGAAGTTTGCCATTTTCATTTTCCAGATACGAGTTCGGAGTATCTGAATGCGTTGAAACAATCGTTCAAGGACGCCAATCTTCGCTTTTACTCGCTGCTTCTCGAGTATGGGGATATCTCAAGCGCTGATGTAGATCGTAGAGCCTCGGACATCGCATGGATCAAAGGATGGATCGATATCGCCGCTATCGCAGGAGCTGAGCGAGTTCGAGTAATTGCCGGCGATGCGGAGCCTTCAGATGCTCAAGCTTTAACACGTGCCGCTGATGCATTGCAAGAGTTAGGCGAGTACGCTAGTTCACGCGGGGTTAGAGTGGTTACGGAAAATTTCCACTCGCTGACTTCGGTGGCTGATAACTGCCTCGCTTTGATGAAGAAATGCGAGGATGTCCTTGGTTTCACTTCCGACTATGGCAATTTCAAAGGAAGTGACAAGTTCGAAGCGCTTGCTCTGACGATTCCATTCAGCGAATCCATCCATGCCAAAGCGCAAACCAATGCGGAAGGATTTCCGGATGAAGATGAGTTTATCCGCTGCATGGAGATTGCGATGCAAGCGGGGTACGAAGGACCGTTTACTCTAGTCTATGATGGACCCGGCGACATGTGGGAAGGGATTGAGCGTGTTCGGAAGCTTGTCGACCCGTATGTCACTTCATCGTAAAATCATTTAATTCCCGATAAAGTTAATAGGAATACAAGAAATAATATTGACGACACTTCCTATACAGTGCTACTGTATATACACAAGGACTACCGTTCTAACGGAGACACTTTCTCTATCCAGAGAAGTTGTCTCTTTTTTTTTATTTCTCAGCCAATCAGGGGATTGGAAGAAAGGAAAGGATTACACATGACAACCCAAGCACAGAAAGCTGTATTACTCCCCGAAGTAGAGGAGAACCGGAAAGGAGATTACCCCGTTCACTCTCTTTTTCTGAACCGTTGGTCCTCACGAGCTTTTGAACCGAAAGAGGTTGCCGACGAAACGCTCTATACAATCCTTGAAGCCGCGCGCTGGGCGCCATCCTCAAGCAATTTGCAGCCATGGCGATTTATCGTTGCCAAAACGGAAGCTCAGAAGCAGCAATTTCAATCTTTTATTAAGCCGAATAACCGCTTGTGGACGGATCATGTCCCAGTACTCGTACTCATTCTTTCGCACAAGCTTCGTCAAGATGGGGCCCTGAATGGTGCCCACGCGTTCGATGCCGGTGCTGCTTGGGCCTCACTTGCTTTTCAAGCCCATTTGCTGGGTCTTGCAACACGAGCTGTCGGCGGCTATGACAGAGACATAGCCCGTGAAGTACTTGGCGTACCCGAGGCATTTGAGCTGCATGCGGTGATCGCTCTAGGCTACCGCGGTGCCAGTGAGCGCTTGCCAAGTGAACTGCAAGACCGGGAAGTGCCGAATGGTCGGCGTCCGCTTAGCGAGAGCATTATCGAAGGCGCCTTCTAGTTGATGGAGCCGTGGAGAAAGCAGTTTGCTGCTTTGCTAACCGTTCAACTGCTTGTTTCAACAGCACACGGCATGTTTATTCCGTTGCTCCCTGGGTTTCTTCATCTATTCGGTCATGTTGGCGGAGACTCGCTGTACATATGGTCAGGTGTGATATTCTCCGCCAACTTTGTTGCGATGATGGTTGCGATTCCTTTTCTGGGTCGTATCGGGGATCGGTATGGTCGAAAACCAGTTATGCTTTGGTCCGGTTTCGGCATGGCGATTATTACAGCGTCAATGCCCCTTGCCGCGGAGCCATGGCAATTAGCTTTGCTGCGATTATTGCAAGGCTGCTTTACCGGCATTCTGCCGTTTACGATGGTGCTTGTCCTGATCGGCGCTCCAGATCAGAAAGTCGGCGTATCAGCAGGTAAATTACAAATGATGGGCGAGACAGGGTCACTAATCGGACCGCTGATCGCTTCATCCTTGCTTTCCTTTCTATCTGTAAGAGGTGCTTATCCAGCCATGAGTGTTTTTATTTTACTCGCGACTGTATGTGTTTGGTTGTTCGTGAAAGATAAAACGCAGGAGAGAGGCGAAGTTTCGAGTCCAAAAGGGACGCTTCTAGCCGATTGGCAGCAGATTTGGCAGACGAAGCCACTGCCGTCTTTACTGCTCAGCGCTTTATGTGTGAATTTTGCCTTTGTAGGGACGAATCCGATCCTGCCATACTATGTGCGTCAGTCCACTCACGTGTTTTCTTTTTTAAATAGCCAGTGGCTTCTAGGAATTACTTTATCGGCGACCTCATGTGCAGTTATTATCTTTTCGCCAATACTTGGGAGGCTTTCCGATCGGGTTGGTCCCTTAATGCTGCTGAAAATAGCTACGTCGACGGCGTTTTTCCTATGTTTGGTGCAAGCATTCACGCATCTATATCCGCTCATACTTGGCTGCCGTTTTCTACTGGGGCTGTGCGTAGCCTGTATGATGCCGAATATCCAGTCGCAGGTGAGAAAATTAGTTCGCCGAGGGATGGAAGGTCAGACTTTTGCCATGGTGAATGCTTGGATGTTCCTCGGGTGCTTATTAGGCCCGTTGTTAGGCGGTGTCATTATGGCTCGTTTCGGCGTGAAGGGTTGGTTCACTACGGCTATGATTGTATATGCCATATCTTTCTGGCAATCCTTCCGAATTAGCCGAGTCCAGACGATGGCTGCTCAGCTAGAAAGAGGGCATGCTACGATCGGTGAGATAGGGGCTAAATAACGTTCGAATAGGCCGCTTTTTGAACTTTTGGGAGCGCCTCTTTAGATGGAACTGGAAATACTACCACTAAATAATTGAATTATACAGCAATAGGCTTGACTAAATGGAATTTCTCCTGTTAATACGGACGATTGAGCTTGGAAACAGGTTAGAGGAGAGAATTATCGGGAATTTTTCCAGTTATTAGGTTAATCTAGCGGAGACTTGCTTGAAATAAAGGGAGTTTTTCCCACTAATCGATTCGGCTCCATAAAAAAAGAGGCTACCCCAAATCATTCAATAATCGAGGGAGCGCCTCTTTTTTGAACTTTTTGAGACAGCCTATTTTTTAGTCCGTAATGTTATTCATATAGTAGGCGATAATATCTTTGCGGCGAATAATACCTAGAAAAATTTGCTTGTCATCAACGACGGGAACAAAATTCTGATCGGCTGCCTTAGCCAGCATATCTTCCATAAAGGCATCAATGGAGACACATTCGTTGCGAATATGCTTTTTAATACTGCTTACAGGAATCTCATCCATGTTGTCGAAGGAAACACCCGGTTTATTTTTGAGCGTCCACAAGAGGTCGCCTTCGGAAAGTGTTCCAACGTATTTGCCTGCTTCATCAACGATGGGAAGTGCTGTATAATAGTGCTGCTCTAATTGTTCCATTGCTTCCTTCATGGAAGAGGATGACCTAATAAAGGCTACTTTGTCTTTCGGATAAAGAAATGAGGCAGTTTTCATGGTCGTAATTACCTTTCAGGGAATTTTCAAAACATGATACATCCATTAAACCATACTTTTGGCCAAATGGCCTTGAAAGATCTTTCCAAAATCGACAGAGACTTCATTATCATATACCCAAATCACTACAATTACTAACAGTATGAAACAAATTTTATCAGAAAAAATTACTAGAGAAAAGATTGGCATCTGCGTATATACTTGTCTTATGGAAATCTATGCTAATTTGAACCACTAGGAGGCACATATCACATGTTGAAAATTGCAATTGCCGGAACGGGATGGTTTGCTGAGAAGCACGCAAGCTTGCTAGCTGCCAGGGAGGATGCGCAAGTTGTTGCTTTTCTAGGAACTTCGCTGCCCAAGGCAGAGAAGATCGCGCAGAAATTTGCTGGCGCGCTAGCTTTTGACGAGATCGAGCAGATGCTGGATACGGTTAAACCAGATGCTGTATACATAAGTGTACCGCCTATGGCGCATGGTATAATTGAAGATGCAATCGTAGCGCGAAATATCCCATTCCTGATTGAAAAACCAATAGGGTTGGACATGGAAACTGTGAATCGCATCCAAGAGCAGGTGACAAACAGGGATATCATCACCTCTGTTGGTTATCATATCCGATATACGGACACGGTACAAAAGGCCAAAGAGCTGCTGGAAACCCGCAAGGTCGGAATGGCGGTTGGCAGTTGGCTAGGAGATATGCCAGGCGTTCATTGGTGGCGTAAGCAAAGTGGCTCAGGCGGTCAATTTATCGAACAAACGACACACATTGTGGATTTGGTTCGCTACTTGGTTGGCGAGGTAGAAGAAGTGTATGCGGTTTATGCGCAGCGCCACATGCACACGAAGCACGACGGCGTTGAAGTCGCTGATGTCGGAGCTGTGACTTTGAAGCTCGCAGGTGGCGCAGTTGCGTCCATCACGAATACATGTATGCTGCCTTTCGGTCATCGTGCAGGATTGGAACTGTTTACAGATAAAGGTGTTTTGGAAATTGAACAAAATCGGTACTTAAAGAATCATGAAGGTAAACAAACAACGGAGTATAAGAACCTCCTCAATCCTTATGCAGTAGAGACGGATGCCTTCTTACATGCGATCAAAACGGGGGATCGGTCACGAATTTTGACAGATTACGCCGACGCGGCTGTTACGTTGCGTATAACCTTAGCAGCATTGGAGTCTTCCGTAAGCGGAATGCCCATTAAATTACGATAAAGATAAGAATAAGAACAAACACCGCTAAATGGCGGTGTTTTTTTCGTGTGGCGTTATTTCATAGCCTGTCAGGTATAAGCCTTCAGCGTGACGTGTATATATAAAACATGTTATTGAAAACGGTTACAACTTGTCCCATTCGGATGCAAATCACCGATCTTATCCTCGGCCAAGCATACAGGAATAGCTATCATGTCGAAGGAGGCGGTCATATGGAACTGTCCTTAACGGATGAACAGAATATGATTCGTGCTATGGTGCGGGATTTTGCCAAAAAAGAAATTGAACCTACGGCTGCTCAAAGGGATGAAGAAGAGCGATTTGATCGTACCTTGTTCGATAAAATGGGGGAGCTTGGTCTGACAGGAATCCCGTGGCCTGAAGCGTATGGGGGAATAGGTTCCGATTTCTTGACATATGCCATTGTGGTAGAGGAGCTCTCGAAGGCTTGTGCTTCTACCGGCGTGATGCTTTCCGTCCATACGTCGTTAGTCTCTTGGGCGATCGCCAAGTACGGGACGGAAGCCCAGAAAATAACATTTTTGCGGCCGCTAGCTCAAGGAAAGAAGTTGGGTGCTTACAGCTTAACAGAAAGCGGATCAGGCTCTGATGCGGGAGCGATGAAAACAACAGCTGCCTTAGACGGTGACAGCCATGTGCTCAATGGTTCCAAGCTATTTGTCACAAATGGCGGGGAAGCGGACGTCTATATCGTTTTTGCCATGACGGATCTACAGAACAAGAAGCGAGGATGCAGCGCATTCCTTGTGGAGAAAGGGACCGAAGGCTTTATTTTCGGCCACAAGGAGAAAAAACTGGGCATTCGCTCTTCGCCAACACTCGAGCTGCGATTTGAGAATTGCCGCGTGCCTGCGGGTAATTTGCTCGGCGTGGAGGGGGAAGGCTTCCGAATTGCCATGCGAAGCCTGGATGGCGGGCGAATCGGTATTGCCGCGCAAGCGCTTGGGATTGCCCAGGCGGCGATGGAGGCTTCCATTGCCTATGCGAAGCAGCGCAAGCAGTTCGGAAAGCCGATCGGTGAGCAGCAGGCTATTGCTTTTAAACTTGCTGATATGGCGACAAAGATTGAAGCAGCCAGACTGCTGACTTATCAAGCAGCATGGAGGGAAAGCAGAGGTTTGCCGTATGGGAAGGAGGCTGCCATAGCGAAGCTTTTTGCTAGTGATACAGCTGTAGCAGTCAGTATTGAAGCTGTTCAAATTTTCGGAGGTTATGGCTACACGAAAGATTATCCGGTTGAACGGTATATGCGCGACGCCAAGGTCACACAGATCTATGAAGGGACGAATGAAATTCAGCGTATTGTGATTTCTCGCATGCTGCTTGCCGACTAGACGCGGCAGGCGGAGAGGAAAGGGAGCGATGAGATGAGTAACAGCTATCACCCTGGACTGGAAAATGTGATTGCAAGTGAGACGGGGATTTCCTATCTAGATGTTGAGAAAGAAGAAATTGTTGTTCGCGGTTATGATCTCATCGAGCTTGCGCAGCATGTTACCTATCTAGATGTTGCAGGGCTATTGCTTGACGGATTGCTGCCTGATGAAGATGAACGGGCGTCGTTTGAAGAGAGAATTAAAGATGAATATGGTTTGCCTCCGAACATTTGTTCTATCCTTCGTTTATTGCCAGATCAAGCCAATCTTATGGATGTGTTGCGGACAGGGATTTCAGCTTTGGCTAGCTACGATAACGAGCTTGAAGATCGTTCTAAGGAGGCAAATACACGAAAAGCGATCAGATTGCTGGCAAAGGTACCGCAGATTGTAGCAAATGGGTATCAAGCCAAGACCAAACAAACGTTCTTAGAACCGCGTAAAGACCTATCCTATTCAGCTAATTTTTTGTACATGATTACGGGTCAGGTGCCTACGAAGATGGAAGAGGATATCTTTGACCAGTCTCTCATCGTCTACAGTGAGCATGAAATGCCGAATTCGACATTCGCGGCAAGGGTGATTGCTTCGACGCAGTCCGATCTGTACGGCGCGCTTACCGGAGCAGTTGCCTCGTTGAAAGGAACGCTGCACGGAGGCGCTAATGAAGCTGTTATGGAGATGCTGCTTGAGGCAGGCACGGAAGGTAATCTCGAAACACTCATGTTAAGCAAACTAGCTCGGAAGGAACGCATTATGGGCTTCGGCCATCGGGTTTATATGAAAAAAGCCGATCCACGCGCACTGTTAATGAAGGATGCATTAGCCGCGCTTGCGCTAGAGAAAAATCAACCTGAGCTGTACACCATGTGTGTAGTTGGTGAAGAAGTCATGAAGCGCGAGAAGAATCTGCACCCGAACCTGGACTATTATGCGGCTCCCGTCTATTATTTGCTTGGCATTCCGATTGAATTATTTACCCCGGTATTTCTCGCTGCCCGTACGATTGGCGTCAGCAGCCACGTGATGGAGCAGCACGCGAATAATCGGCTTTTCCGGCCTCGTGTACAGTACACAGGACCTCGCAATTTACATCCTTGAGCGCTGGAAAGTAATTTGCCAGAAAGGACGACATTGTGCATGAGCGAATATGAGAACTTCGCTGATAAGGAGTTGACTTTTGACCCGTTAATTGAAGAAATAGCCGATTATACGTTAAATGCGCACATCGAAAGTGAAGAAGCGTATCGCATTGCGCAGCATGTGGTATTGGATTCCATGGGGACCGGCTTGCTTGCGCTGCGTTTCCCGGAGTGCGTGAAGCATTTGGGCCCGATTGTGCCAGGAGCAATTTTGCCAGGAGGCGCCCGAGTACCGGGTACCCGGTACGAATTGGACCCTGTGCATGCCGCATTCAATATCGGGTGTATGATCCGTTGGCTTGATTATAACGATACGTGGTTAGCTGCTGAATGGGGGCATCCTTCCGATAATCTAGGCTGTATTTTGGCGCTTGCCGACTATATTAGCCGCTGCAGGGTGGCAGTTGGTAAACTGCCGCTCTATGTGAAGGATATCCTCACAATGTGCATTAAGGCGCATGAGATTCAAGGCGTACTGGCGCTAGAAAATAGCTTAAATCGTGTAGGGTTAGATCATGTTCATCTTGTTAAAATAGCGTCAACTGCTGTGGCGACTGCCATGCTTGGCGGAACGAAAGCGGAGGTGTGCAGCGCGTTATCGAATGCCTGGATTGATGGAGCCAGCTTAAGAACTTACAGGCATTCACCTAATACAGGGTCTCGTAAGTCTTGGGCTGCCGGGGATGCGACAAGTCGCGCCGTGCGTCTGGCCTTCATGGCTGTCGGCGGCGAAATGGGGTATGCAACCGCGCTTTCGGCCAAAACGTGGGGCTTCCAAGATGTGTTATTCCGAGGTAAAGAGCTAACCTTAGGGCGAGAGCTCGGTTCCTATGTGATGGAGCATATTTTATTCAAAATCTCATTCCCTGCCGAGTTTCATGCGCAGACAGCTGTTGAATGCGCGCTTGAGCTGCATCCGTTAATAAATGAACGTATAGAGGAAATTAAGTCTATCACGCTTACAACTCATCAGTCCGCCATCCGGATCATTGATAAAAAAGGACCTTTGTCTAATCCGGCGGATCGGGATCATTGTTTGCAATACATGGTTGCTATTGGGCTGATATACGGGACACTTACGGCGGAGCATTATGAAGAAAGCTTCGCGAAAGACCCGCGAATTGATGCGCTCAGGGCGAAGATGATCGTCACCGAAGACGAGCAATACAGTAAGGATTATCTGGACCCGGACAAACGCTCGATCGCGAATGCCGTCCAAATTCATTTTCAGGACGGCACCTCAACCGAGAAGATTATCTGTGAATACCCGATCGGCCATCGCAGGCGGCGTGCGGAAGGACTGCCTAAGGTGATAGAGAAATTTGAGACTAACCTTATGACCCGCTTTCCTAGGAAAAAATCGGTCGACATTTTGAACCTTACTCTCGATTATGAGCGTTTCATTCAGACGCCATGTCAGGAGTTCATTTCGCTTTTTGTTATTTGACCGGTGGTATGAAAATTGAAACATAAAGCATGGCATGATCATGCAGGAGGTTCCTATGGCATGGCTCATTGAAGAAGAACCTGATCAAAGGCAGCTAGCCGTCCGTTTTCGTCAACTTGTCGAAGCGGGTCCAATTGTCAAAATTCCCGGCGCGCACGATGGAATGGCAGCTCTTATAGCCAAGCAAGCCCAATTTGAAGCCATTTATCTTTCTGGAGCCGCATATACAGCAAGCAGAGGGCTGCCGGATTTGGGCCTCATCTACTCAACCGAGGTGGCAGAGCGAGCCCGTGAGCTGGTTCGCGCTTCAGGTCTTCCTCTGCTCGTTGATATTGACACCGGCTTCGGGGGTGTTCTGAACGCAGCGCGAACGGCGAAGGAGATGGTGGAAGCCAAAGTCGCAGCCGTTCAAATGGAAGATCAAGAAATGCCGAAGAAATGCGGGCATTTGAACGGGAAAAAGCTGATTTCCGCTGAGGAAATGATGCAAAAAATCCAAACAATCAAGGCCGTTTCCCCTTCGTTATACCTGATTGCCCGCACGGATGCCAAAAGTGTGGAAGGCATGAACGCAGCGATCGAGAGGGCGAAGCAATATGTGGCGGCAGGAGCAGATGCTATTTTCCCAGAAGCACTTGAGAAGGAAGAGGAATTCCTTAGATTCAGTCAAGAGTTAAGCTGTCCATTGCTGGCGAATATGACAGAGTTCGGTAGAACGCCGTATTTTACGGCACAGCAGTTTGAAAGCTGGGGATTTCGTATGGTTATTTACCCGGTCACTTCCCTGCGTGTAGCGGCCAAGGCGGTGGAGATGGTGTTTGAGGAGATTCAGATGACTGGCACGCAGAAACAATCTCTAAGCCAAATGCAAACACGCAGCGAGTTGTACGAGACGATTCGTTATTTCGATTATGAAGCGCTAGATGGAAAAATTGCCAAAACCGTTTTGCCTGAAAAGGGCTAGGCCTCACTGATATCCTAATGTCGGTGGGGTTTTTGTGCACATCCGTCATCTGAGGAGAGGAGGTTCAGCGGTGTCATCAGGGAATCATAAAGTGCGATTCGTCACTGCTTCCGCTTTGTTCGACGGGCATGATGTGTCCATCACGATTATGCGGCGGATTCTGCAAGCTAGCGGAGCGGAAGTTATTCATCTTGGCCATAACCGGTCGGTACAAGAGATTGTGCAGGCAGCGATTCAGGAGGATGTTCAAGGCATTGCCGTATCCTCTTATCAAGGCGGGCATGTTGAATTCTTTACCTATATGATCGATTTGCTGCGTGAAAAAGGGGCCTCCAGCATCAAAGTTTTCGGTGGAGGGGGCGGCGTCATCCTGCCATCGGAGATCAAACGGCTGCACGAGTATGGCGTTGCACGCCTTTTTTCGCCAGATGATGGCAGGGAACTAGGGCTTCAAGGGATGATTTCCTACATGATGCAGGAATGCGATTTCTGTACGGTTTCTGTTGATGGGGGAGCTAGCGGCACCGAATCAGGGAAAGCTCATAGATTACTTGCGCAGCGAATTACAGCGGCTGAACTCGCATGTGATATCGCAGCAGGCAGCCTTCTTGAAAGTCAGGCCAATTTGCAGGCACAGGTACCGGCTTGCCCGATTGTTGGAATTACTGGCACAGGAGGAGCGGGTAAAAGCTCCTTAACGGATGAAATCGTCCAGCGTTTCCTGCGGCAATATCCGGATAAGACAATAGCAATTCTGTCGGTTGACCCGACCAAACAGCGAAGCGGAGGAGCTTTGCTTGGGGATCGGATACGCATGAATGCTGTCCATTCCGATCGCGTGTATATGCGCAGTATGGCTACTCGCGGATCGGGTAATGAGTTATCCGCTGCGCTTAGCCCCGCTATTGCTGTTCTGCAGCAAGCGGGCTTTGATCTAATCCTCGTCGAAACGAGCGGAATTGGTCAAGGAGACCACCAGATTGCAAACCTCGCGGATGTATCCCTCTATGTGATGACTAGTGAATTCGGCGCGCCATCGCAATTAGAGAAGATCGATATGCTTGATTACGCAGATTTGGTGGCGATTAATAAATTCGACCGGCGAGGGTCAGAGGATGCTCTTCGGGATGTGAAGAAGCAGGTGCAGCGAAATCACAGCAGATTCTCTGAGCCTTATGAAACAATGCCTGTCTATGGTACGATGGCTAGTCAATTTAACGATATTGGTGTGGATACGTTATTCAAGGCACTTATCGATACGTTGAACCGCAAGTGCTCATTGCAATGGCCAATGGATGGCTTCGCGCCAAAGGCTCATACGAAAACGCATGTTATTATACCGGTGGATCGTACGCGTTATTTAGGTGAAATCGCTCAGAGCATCCGGTCCTATCATACTTTTGCCGAAAAAGAGGCGGATCTGGCGAGCTCCTGTTATCGGTTGGATGGAGCTATTGCTTCCACAAGGCAAGTGCAAGCTCCAGATGAAAGCATAGCTACGCTGCAAGCTATCAAGTTGAGCTTAGAGAACCAAATGCATAAAGATACGCTCCGAATGCTGGCGCAGTGGCCTGAACGTCAGAAACAATACAACGGTAAGACGTTCATTACGCGTGTTCGGGAGAAGGAAATCGTGACGGAACTCACCACCACAAGCTTATCTGGATTGGAAATCCCAAAGATCAGCTTACCTAAGTATCGAGATACTGGCGATATAATTCGATGGCTGTACCGAGAAAATGTGCCAGGTGAATTTCCGTATACCGCAGGCGTATTTCCTTTTAAGCGTACAGCAGAAGACCCCAAACGTCAGTTCGCAGGAGAGGGCACGCCAGAACGAACGAATCTGAGATTCCATTATTTATCCAAAAATGATCAAGCCAAACGTCTAAGCACAGCCTTTGACTCTGTCACGTTGTACGGGGAGGATCCTGACGAACGTCAAGATATTTATGGCAAAATCGGCGAAAGCGGCGTCAGTATCTGTACGTTGGACGATATGAAGAAGCTGTATGCCGGCTTCGATCTATGCGATCCAATGACGTCTGTTTCCATGACGATTAATGGGCCTGCGCCAATTATTTTGGCGATGTATATGAACACAGCGATGGACGATCAGATCGAACGCTTCGCGCAGAAAAGAAGAAAAGCGCCTACAAGGGATGAGGCAGACGAAATTCGCAGGGCAACGCTGAAATCCGTTAGAGGAACGGTGCAAGCGGATATTTTGAAGGAGGATCAGGGACAGAATACCTGTATTTTTTCCACAGAATTTGCGCTTCGCATGATGGGCGATATTCAACAGTATTTTATCAATCAGGAAGTGCGGAATTACTATTCGGTTTCCATCTCGGGTTATCATATCGCGGAGGCTGGGGCGAACCCGATTTCACAGCTCGCTTTTACACTGGCGAATGGTTTCACTTATGTGGAGTATTATTTGTCCCGTGGGATGTCGATTGATGACTTTGCGCCGAATCTTTCTTTCTTTTTCAGCAATGGGCTAGATCCGGAATATACGGTCATCGGGCGAGTTGCGCGCCGCATATGGGCTACGGCTATGAAATACAAGTATGGCGGGAACGACCGCAGTCAGAAGCTGAAATATCACATTCAAACTTCAGGGCGTTCTCTACATGCGCAGGAAATGGATTTTAATGACATTCGCACGACCCTTCAGGCATTGATGGCACTGCTGGACAACTGTAATTCGTTGCATACGAATTCCTATGATGAGGCTGTAACGACACCTACGGAGGAGTCTGTTCGTCGAGCGATGGCGATTCAGCTAATCATTACGAAAGAGCTTGGTTTTATTAAAAACGAAAACATGCTGCAGGGCTCATTTATCATCGAGGAATTGACAGATCTGGTCGAGGAGGCTGTCCTGCAAGAGTTAGAGCGCATAAGTGATCGTGGCGGTGTGCTCGGTGCCATGGAGACGCAGTATCAGAGGGGTAAAATTCAGAATGAATCTATGCTCTATGAAATGAAAAAACATCAAGGGGACTTGCCGATCATTGGCGTCAATACGTTCCTGAATCCAAATCCACCTGCAGGGGACATGGATATTCCGCTTGCTCGAGCATCAACAGCAGAGAAAGATCAACAAATTATCCATCTTCATGAATTTCTTGGACGGAATCAACAGGCTGCTCCAACGGCTCTGCAGAAGCTTCAAGAAGTGGCGCTATCAGGCGGAAATATTTTTGCGGAATTGATGGAAACAGTCAAAGTTGCGAGTCTTGGGCAAATTACACGTGCGCTTTATCAGGTTGGCGGGCAATATCGCAGGAACATGTAAAGAGCAGAAGAGGAGGAATGGCGATGTCTTCTCAGCACATTCTCAAACATCAACAGCTAGGTTTAACGGACGATGACGTGCTGAAGATGTATTCTTACATGCTGAAAGCAAGAAAATTTGATGAACGCGCTACACTGCTGCAAAGATCTGGTAAAACGGCATTTCACATTTCCAGCATCGGTCAAGAAGCGGCACAAGTGGCGGCGGCGTTCGCATTGGATAAACAACAGGACTATTTTCTTCCTTATTACAGAGATTATGCTTTTGTGCTAACGATAGGCATGACGGTCCAGGAGCTGCTGTTAGCTGCGCTGTTTAAAGCGGAGGATATCAACGGCGGCAGGCAAATGCCTGGACATTTCGGAAACAAAAAGCTCCATATCGTATCTGGTTCAAGCCCAGTAGCTACGCAAGTTCTTCATGCGGTTGGTATTGCACTCACGGCTTTGATGAGGAAGGAGGAGCATATTGCTTTCGTGACTTTCGGTGAAGGCTCGAGTAATCAGGGAGATGTGCATGAAGCTTTCAATTTCGCTGGCGTTTTCAAGCTGCCTGTGATTTTCCTGTGCGAAAACAATCAATATGCGATCTCTATTCCTGCGCATCGACAGGTTGCCGGTCGTGTCGTTGATCGTGCCGCCGGGTACGGTTTTCCCGGACAGCGTGTTGACGGCAATGATGCCCTGGAAGTGTATCGTGCGGTGAAAGAAGCGCGAGAGCGTGCTGTGCGTGGGTATGGTCCAACGTTGATTGAAGCAATGATGTACAGAATTCCGCCTCATTCCACAGCAGATGACGATATGCTTTATAGGACGAAGGAAGAAGTTGAGTACCATAAAGAACAGGACGGCGTTCAGCGGTTCCGGCGTTATTTGCTGGAAAGTGACGTGCTCAGTGAGGATTTGGATCGCGCTTTGCAAGAGAATATTGCCAAAGAAGTGAATGAAGCCACCAAATACGCTGAAAAATCGCCATATCCAGCACCAGAGGACGCGCTGCGGCATGTATATGCGGAAGATGGGGGTGATGTGTGAGATGCCAATCATAACCTATTTGGAGGCTATACGTTCAGCGATGGCAGAGGAATTGGAGCGGGATGATTGCGTTTTTGTATTAGGCGAAGATATCGGCAAAGGGGGTGTCCTGAACGCAACGAAAGGCATGCGCGATAAGTTCGGCGAGCTGCGGATGCTCGATACACCGCTTTCGGAATCAGCTATCGTGGGAGTTGCAATTGGAGCGGCGATGGTCGGGATGAGGCCGATTGCCGAAATCCAATTTGCTGATTTCATTTTCCCAGCTGTAAACCAAATCATTAGCGAAGCCGCAAAAATCCGGTATCGCTCTAATAACGACTGGCATTGCCCGATCGTGATTCGCGCACCTTACGGCGCAACAGGCGGTGGGGGCCTGTACCATTCACAATGTCCCGAATCGGTGTTTTTTGGTACACCGGGTCTCAAGATTGTTGCACCGTCTACGGCCTATGATGCCAAAGGATTATTGAAAGCAGCGATCAGAGACGAAGATCCAGTCCTCTTTTTCGAGCATAAAAAATGTTATCTCTCTGTATCAGATGAAGTTCCTGCGGATGATTATGTCGTGCCGATTGGCAAAGCGGTGACCCGGCGCGAAGGTACAGATATTACCGTTATTGCTTATGGACTATCTGTGCATCATGCCTTGAAAGCAGCGGCTGAGCTTGATTTAGAGGGGGTCAGCACACAGCTTCTTGATCTGCGAACGCTTCATCCTCTTGATAAAACGGCTATTTTTGAAGCGGCAGCGAAAACTGGAAAGATTCTAATTGTCCATGAGGATAACAAAACGGGCGGAATTGGTGCAGAGATATCGGCTATGTTGGCTGAACACCTGTTGTATGAATTGGATGCTCCCATCATGCGCTGCTGCCCTCCGGACGTTCCCCCTGTTGGGATGGCGCCGACACTCGAGAAGTTTTATCTGCCAAATGTGGATACCGTGAAAGATGCGATGCGCCAACTAGCGGAATTGTAGAGGAGGGTGGACATGGCGCAAAACGAGGAATTTGGAGCAGTGCTCCCTGGCGATCAAATGCTGGCTGTAAGCCCAATGCGACAAACGATTGCTTCTCGTATGCAGCAAAGTGTCACCGAAATTCCCCATGCTTGGCTGATGATCGAGGTGGACGTTAGTCATCTAGTCGCGCTCCGGCAAAGGCTGAAGGACACCTTTTTATTGAAAGAAGGAGTGCCACTAACGATCTCACCCTTTGTGATAAAAGGGATCGTGAACGCTTTAAAGGAGTTCCCGCTAATGAACGCATCATGGACCCCTCAAGGCATTGCTGTTAAAAGAAATATGAATGTCTCCATCGCAATTGGCTCAGAAGATGCTGTGATTGCGCCTGTCATCCAACACGCAGACCGCAAGTCCATCGCTGGCTTGGCGTTTGAGCTGTATGATCTGGTCAAACGAGCTAAGGCTGGTGCCTTGCGGCTGTCGGATATGCAAGGCGGTACGTTTACTTTTAATAATACCGGAGCCTTTGGCTCAATGCTTTCTTATCCCATTATTCAACACCCGCAAGCGGCTATGCTCACATTTGAGAAAATTGTTCGAAAACCTGTTGTGATTCAAGAAATGATCGCGATCAGATCGATGGTCTCTGTCTGTCTATCGTTTGATCATCGTATTCTCGATGGCTTGATTTGCGGTCGTTTTTTGCAGCGAGTCAAGCATTATTTAGAGAAATACGATCAGGAAACTGTGATCTACTGAGGCTTTCACCTTAGGAGGAATAACGTATGAGGGAAAGTGTCATTGTTGGAGGTGCTCGCACACCGTTTGGGAAGTTTGGCGGCGGTTTAAAGGATGTCCCGGCAGTCGAGCTTGGCGGTACGGCAATCCGAGAGGCGATTCAGCGTTCCTCACTTGAACCGTCTGAGATTGAGGCTGTTATCATGGGGATGGTTCTGCAAGGGGGAGCAGGGCAAAATCCCGCACGTCAGGCTGCGCGCTTAGCGGGTCTGGACTGGAGCGTTACCGCAGAAACGATCAATAAAGTATGTGCATCGGGACTGCGAAGTGTAACACTTGCTGATCAGATGATTCGTTCTGGCGATGCAGAAGCCATTGCTGCCGGCGGGATGGAGAGCATGAGCAGCGCTCCTTTCTTACTGCCTAGCACCCGTTGGGGAGCGCGTATGGGGAATCAGACAACCATTGATTTGATGGTTCATGACGGATTGCTATGTCCATTTGAACACGTCCAAATGTTCGTTCATGGCAGCAACGTTGCCGGAGAGTTCGGCTTAAGCCGTGAGGGGCAGGACGAATGGGCGCTTCGCAGTCATGTTTTGGCGATTGAAGCGAGGAAGAAAGGCTACTTAGCGGAAGAAATTGCGCCTATTGTTGTGCAATCGAAGCATGGAACGAAACGGATTGATCAAGACGAAGGTCCGCGAACGGATACGAGCATGGAGAAGCTTGCCGCATTGCCAGCACTAGTGAAAGGCGGAACGATTACAGCGGGAAATGCCCCTAGCGTTAACGACGGGGCGGCGGCGATGGTCGTGATGTCAAAGGAAAAGGCGTTGGCCCACGGCATGAGCCCGTTAGCAACGATTGTTGGGTCTGCGAGTGTTGGGGAAAGAGCGCCGTACATTGCGATAACGCCAGCACTCTCGATTCAGAAGCTTTTAAGGCAAACTGGCATAAAGCTGGATCAAATCAGCCGATTTGAAGTGAATGAAGCCTTCGCTGCCGTCTTGTTGACCAGCGAACAATTACTTGGATGGAATCCGGAACTCGTTAACGTTGGCGGGGGAGCTATTGCACTCGGTCATCCCATTGGCGCAAGCGGTGCGCGGATTCTGCTTACTTTAATTCATGAGCTGCGAAGAAGCGGGGGCGGGTACGGAATAGCTGCTATTTGCAGCGGGGCTGCGCAAGGCGATGCCATTCTCATACGCGTGGATGGTTGAATAGGATGGAGGGGAGCGGGACTATGAACATACAGACCATCATGGTCATTGGCGCTGGACAAATGGGGAGCGGGATCGCTCTGGTGGCTGCTGCTTCAGGCTTCCAGGTGCTGCTGCACGATTCATCCCTTGAATTTCTGAACAGGGGCATGCTCGCGATCAACAAACAGTTGGGCCGAAATGTTGAAAAAGGCAAACTGACGCCAGAAGGGATGTCAGAAATCATTAGCCGCATACAGCCAACTGAGTTTGTAGAGCTTGCAGAGCAAGCAGATCTAGTTATAGAAGCCATTTCTGAAAATATGGCGCTGAAGGTTTTGCTGTTCCATAGGCTGGATGGCCTTTGCCCGCCTCATACGATTTTGGCGACGAATACGTCATCACTTCCTATATCGGAAATTGCAGCCGTTACGGGTCGGCCAGAGAAAGTTATCGGCATGCATTTCATGAATCCAGTACCGGTCATGCCTTTGGTTGAAGTGATCCGAGGGTTGGAGACGTCCCAGGAAGTGTTCGAAGTTGTTTACGAGCTGAGTCAGCATATGGGAAAAACTCCGGTTGAAGTGAATGATTTCCCAGGCTTTGTTTCTAATCGTATCCTGATGCCGATGATTAATGAAGCCATTTTCACCGTATATGAAGGCGTAGCTTCCATTGAATCCGTGGATAAAGTGATGAAGCTCGGCATGAATCATCCGATGGGACCGCTAGAGCTCGCGGATTTTATTGGACTGGATACATGTCTTTCGATCATGGAAATTCTATACGATGGTTTTAAGGACTCCAAGTATCGGCCATGTCCGCTGCTGCGTAAATATGTGAAAGCAGGTCGATTAGGGCGTAAATCGGGACAGGGATTTTACTCCTACCAAGAATGAATGGCGCCAAGAAATATGCTGCGAACAAAGGTGGAAGGGAACTACAGGACGCTACTTTCTCCGAAAATGAGCGTTTCGACCATGTAGTTTCCTTATTGTAATTTTGGTTGTTGAAGGCATGGTGTTTTTTGGTATACCCCCGTAGAATGGCTTGGCAATGCGAACAAGTATACAGATGCAGTTAGTCATAATCATTTAAATACACACGCTACTAGGGGCATCGTCTAATAAACAGCGAGAAGGAGCGAGTCATGTTAAAGAGATTGGAAGAACTGTTTGGTGTAGATTTGGGCACCTGTAATACGCTAATTTACCAGCAAAAAAAAGGTATTGTTCTGCAAGAGCCGTCCGTAGTCGCCATTCAAACAGATACAGGGGAAATCAAAGCTATTGGCCAAGAAGCCTATGATATGATTGGGAGAACACCCGCTAATGTGGAGGTCATTTATCCGTTAAAGGATGGCGTTATTGCTAATTTTGATATGACCTTAGCGATGCTTAAATATTTTATTGGCAAAATCAGAAAAGGTTACAATTGGTTCCGTAGCTTTCACGTTCTGATTTCAGTTCCATGCGGCATTACGAATGTGCAGAAGCGGGCCGTTGAGGAGATGATCGTTCATAAAGGAGCGAGGCGGTCAACAACCGTGGAAGAGCCGCTAGCGGCAGCGATGGGAGCAGGTCTTCCTGTCGAAGAACCCATTGGCAGCATGGTTCTTGACATTGGCGGAGGAACGAGTCAAGTTGCGATTATCTCACTTGGCGGCATTGTCGTAAGTGAGGCGATTCGCCGTGGAGGCATGTCTATTGACCAGGATATTATTGAATATGTGAAACGCGCCTACAATATGGTTATTGGTGAACGTACGGCAGAGGAAATCAAGAAAAACGTCGCAACCGTCATAAAACCTGCGAAGGAAATCACGATGGACATTCGAGGACGAGACTTGATGGAAGGATTGCCACGAAGCATAACGATTTCTTCCACAGAGATTTATGAAATTTTCGATGATTTTATGATTTCGATTGTGGAGTGCATCCGACTTGCCATGGAGAAATGTCCTCCTGAGTTAGCTGGCGATGTTATGGAGCAGGGCATTCTGCTTTGTGGTGGCGGCGCGTTGCTCGAAGGGTTGGACAAGCGTCTTCAGCAAGAATTAGGCGTACCTGTGTTTCTTGCCGAGCATCCAATGGCATGTATTGCTCAAGGGACAGGGAAAATGCTAAACTTCAATGGGGCGATAATTGAACGATCTGCCAAACTGATGACAGAGTCTGACAAGTTGATGACAGAGAAGCAAGAGAGCGTCCAATAAAGGAGGCTTATCCATTGAAGTTTAGAGCTGTATCCGAGCAAACAAAAATGAATTATCTGATGTGGAGTATTAAAAGAGAGATTATGAAAGAAAATACCTACTTGAACTCTCTTCCTTATGATCCGACACCCATTATGGAGATTGTCAAACAACAGTTTGATGCATGGGACCCTATCGGGCTTTTAGAGATGCATGGTCATGAAGATGAATATGATGGTGAAACGCGTACGCTAACGATTTATATAACGAAACACCTTTCAGATTTAGATGCGCACACCCTTTGTAAAGAGATCAATAAATTGTTTGGTTCATCATTCGGCGAAGAGTATCAAGATCAGGATTCTTCGGTGGAAGTTGCAGCAGCAATCCTTTATTCTCTCCGATCCAATGAAATTTCAGGTTGATGTTTAATGCTAGATCGGCACCATCTTTGGTGCCTTTTTTGCGTAGCACCAGACCTGCCAAGGTTGCATTAACAAGCATTTTATAAGAGAATAGAGCGAAGGTATAGAGAAATGGGGTGTCATCGTGAGCGAAATGCTTAACAAATACTGTGCCAAATTATTTGGCAAAACCGGTTTTATCGTTGAAATTGGCGTCATCAAAAAAGTAACGAATCGGACCATCCACGTGGACTGGGGAACGAAAACATGGATCTATCAGAATAAAGATTTTAAGTGGATGCCGCTAGTAAAGGAAGAGTTTGAACAAAAATACAAGAAACCTAAATTCTCTGAAGCTGCTCTAAACCGTGCAGTTGAATTAGGTTTGAAAATAACCTATAACTAACACGTAGTTCATATATATCCAAATGACTTGAATTCCTACGGGGAACTTCATGTCATTTTTTTTATATCTGCTGGTTTTTAAGGTCAGGCTTTGTTTCTTCGAACGGCTTGCAGCCACTCTCCTAATTCACGTAAATAGAGGCTTGGTTCTGTAATGCCATGCAAAAAAATGAGCACAATATCGGAGGGTCCTTCGAAATGTCGGTAAGGCAGTTTTGCGCCATCGCGGGCAGTAAACGTTCTAAAATCAGTCGTATAGCTTGTCATATTTGAGCAGCACTTCAAATTAAGTTTTTGCTTGATCAAGGAAGTAATTCCATGTCACATGCTCAACTTCCTTCTCTTGTTAATCCTTTTCACAGGCAGTTACACAGGTTTGATCAAATCAGTTATGGTAAAATGATGAAAAAAGCAGATGAGGTGATGATTATGCGAAAAGTGGCAGCAATCACAGGTGCAGGCCATGGCATCGGACGTGCCATTGCACTAGCTTTTGCCCAAGAAGGATACGGTGTTTCAATAGCGGATATTCATGAAGATGCCGGTTTGGAGACGATTAAGCTCTTGCATTCCTATTCGGAGAATGTTGTTTTCACGAAGGTCGATGTTTCGAAGGAAGATGACGTTAGGCATTGGATGGAGCGCACGATCACTGATTTAGGCGGAATTGACGTTCTTGTTAATAATGCGGGGATTATGCATAATACTGATGTGCTTGATCTGACGAGCGAACAATTCCTGCGGGTCATCTCAGTTAACTTAGGCGGAGCTTTTATATGTTCACAAGCCGCGGCACGTGTGATGAAGGAGAAGGGTCGAGGCGGCGCCATCATCAATATCTCATCTACACGGGCATTCATGTCAGAGCCAAACACAGAGGCCTACTCAGCTTCAAAAGGCGGCATCTCTGCGCTAACGCATGCGATGGCTATTAGCTTAGGCGAATATGGCATTCGCGTCAACGCCATTTCACCGGGATGGATTGAGGTTCGAGATTGGCACTATCCGGCTGTTAAGGATAGCATTGTTCACTCTGATGTGGATAAAAAACAACATCCCGTTGGCAGAGTCGGCAAACCAGAAGATATAGCCGCTGCTTGTCTATACCTAGCCGATGAGAAAGCGGGTTTCATTACGGGTCAGAATCTTACCATTGACGGCGGGATGACGGTTAAGATGATATACGCAGAAGAGTAAAACTACATAATGATTAAACAGCCCGAGACGCATTGTCTGGGCTGTTTTTTGTTATTTTTTCTCAATGATAGCGACTGTACAGCGTGAAATGCAAATGAGTTGGCTTTTCTCATCGGAGATGCGAATTTCCCAAACCATCGTTTTGCGGCCAATGTGAATAGGCGTGGCAACGGCTGTTACAATGCCGTCTCTTTTGCTTTTAAGGTGATTCGCATTGATTTCAAGTCCAACCGCCGCATATTTCTCTTTATCGGTGATATTAATCTCTGAAGCGATTGATGCTGCCGTTTCCGCCAGTAGAACCGAGGCGCCGCCATGTAAAATACCAGCAGGCTGATGAGTGCTAGGTCCAACCGGCATTGACATCACCACTCGATCTGGTGCCAGTTCCACGAAGTCGATGCCGAGCGATTGAATAGCCGTATGCGAACTTCGTTCTTTCATAAAAGTGATGAATGACTCCTTATCCATCCCATACGACTGATAAATTTGTT
This sequence comes from Paenibacillus sp. J22R160, assembly GCF_059692135.1. Lineage (NCBI taxonomy): Bacteria > Bacillati > Bacillota > Bacilli > Caryophanales > Paenibacillaceae > Paenibacillus > Paenibacillus sp. J22R160. Next base: position 55,615 of record NZ_JCAUAU010000031.1, read on the forward strand.
CTGCTACGATCATTTGCAATATCCTCCTTCAGAGTTCGTACTCTCTCTAGTATACGTGGGGAGTTGTTGCTAGTAGAAGGAAAACTTTTGTGGAGAAAGGATAACAATTCCTTGATAGGAAACTCTAATCTCAATAACACGAAGGGGTTGGCAGCATGCAGATTAATAATGAGAAGGGGCTGGAATTTCAAGCGGCTGAGCAGAAGCAAGACGACGAGTTTAAAGATGAATATGCGTTGATTCGAACGTATGCGGACCAGTTAAATGGAGAAGTTGAAGCTAGCGAAGAGGGCGTTATCGCACCGACGTATCCTTAGTTCTGTGTAAATAACCAAGTATAACCTCTCATCAATTAACAAATAATACCGTTGTTATGAGAAGGAGGGTATACAAGCTATGGTTGGAATTCGAAGCAAGCGGGGCATCGTTCTAATAGCTGTCCTGTTGGTTCTGTTAGCTGCCTCAGGGTGTGGGAAAAAGGAAACGGTCAAAGTCGGGATCGAACAAAACTTCCGTCCGTTCACGTATATGGAGAACGGGGATAAGAAGGGTTTCGAGGTCGATTTATGGCAGGCGATCGCGCAAAAAGCGAATATTAAGTATGAGCTAGTACCAATGGAGCACGGTGAATTGCTCAAGAGTGTAAAGTCCGGCGCAGTTGATCTAGCGATTGCCGGGATGACGGTCAGCAATGCCCGTAAGAACAATTTTGACTATTCCAGTCCTTATTTTCAAACGGGGCTAGTGGTCTTGACATCTACCGACAACGGTGTAATTAAAGGTAAGGAGGATTTAGCTCAAAAAGTGGTGGCAACCAAGAATGGATCGACAGCGTTTAACTACGCAGGTGAAATTCAAGGGGCTAAAATACGGAGCTATTCCAATGTTGCCGATGTCTACAACGAATTAAAAAACAATACGGTGGATGCCGCCATTTTCGATGAGCGTAATGCCCATGATTTTCTGCAGGACAAAGCGCAAGGACAAGTGAAAATGGTAGGAGAAACGTTTAACAAAGAGAGATACGCGGTCGTTGGCAAGAAACGCAATAAATATATCGGTAAAGTGAATAAAGGCATCGAGGCTGTCAGCAAAGACGGAACTTACGAATCGATGTATACGAAGTGGTTTGGCACGAAGCCAGATAAAATGCCGGATAAAATAAAAAAAGATATGGAATACGAAATGCAGCACGAAACAGTGAAAGGTCGCTAAATAGGCGGCCTTTATTGCTTTCTCGTCGACCATTACGGTTGACCTGAATTATATGTCAGGCGATGAGATATTCGCGGAAGGTCATATCTTTTCGATGATATCCCCAAGGTTTACATTTTGACCCTTAACTAGTACTTGATGATATTTTATTAGAGCCGACGTTTGTCCCTTTCCAATTTCCAGTAATCTCATAGTATAACCTGTAAGATTACTATAATTGAATAGGAAGTGACGAACAATGGGTTTCAGTTTCCGAAACGCCACGAATGCTGCCCTATTTATTTCCTTCGGATACTTTAATTTACTCTGTCGACCAACCACCTTTGTCAAAACAGGTTGGTATAGAGTAGACCCTGGTCAAACGAGACAAGTTTGGAGTGGGTTCGTTGGCGGGCAAACGTTTTACTATTACGCTGAAGATGCGTTCGGACGCCGCTGGGCAGGGCAATTCTTCACACAAGTTCCTTCGACGCCATATCGTTTGTGTTGGAATACAGGCTGCTCTTGCAGAAGAGTTGGATTTAGAGGCATTCGAATAGGCTTACTTGTTGCCAATTTTACACTCACATTAACCGCAATCCGTAGTGCGAGTAATGCTACTGGACCTGTAGCCTTGCCATCCAAAGGTATCTCATCACTCCGTAAAATTCCCACGGGTGCGCCTAGAAAAAGGCAAGTAGGCAGACCTCTTCTGGGAGGCCGCACATCAAATCGCTTGTGGTTGTCCAAAAAATAGTCAACTTATCATCCGCCATATCGGCGGATTTATTGTTTTAATGCGCAGCGAGAGGATAGCCAGCTTTTTTCGAGAATAATGTTAATGGACATACATAGAAGGTATTCACGAACCAGATTGACGTAAAGGAAGTGCTATGTGATGAATGTTTCCGTATTAGGCTGCGGAAGATGGGGATCATTTTTATCCTGGTATGCCAATAATCAGGGACATGAAGTTAAGTTATGGGGAAGAGCTGAATCCCTCAATTATCAAAAGCTGTTATATAAGAGAACGAATGATTATTTGCTTTTACCACAAAATATTCAGTTAACGAATAGCCTGGAGGATGCCATTGGATTTGCTGAACTTATCTTTATCGCGATTAGCGCCCAAGAGCTTAGAGGATTTGCCAAGCAACTAAATTTAATGAACCTAACAAACAAGACTTTTGTACTGTGCATGAAAGGCCTTGAGATGAATTCCGGGGAAAGGCTTACACGTGTATTTAAGGAAGAAATTCAACAGTATGTCCATGTTGCCATCTGGGTCGGTCCAGGTCATGTGCAAGATTTTGTGCAGGACATTCCGAACTGTATGGTGATTGATTCTGAGGATAGTCAAGTTACGAAGTTAATCGTTGATAGCTTGGGAAGCGAAACGATCCGCTTTTATTATGGGGAAGATGTATTAGGCAATGAAATTGGTGCTGCTGCGAAAAATGTGATCGGCATTGCAGCAGGCATATTGGATGGATTAGGTTATACAAGCTTGAAAGGTGCTTTAATGGCTAGAGGTACGAAAGAAATAGCCCGCTTAGTCAAGGCCATGGGCGGGAATGAGCTGACCGTATATGGATTGGGGCATCTCGGTGATTATGAGGCAACCGTGTTTTCGAAGCATAGCCATAATCGGCGCTTTGGAGAGGCTTTTGTTAGACAGGATCCCTTTGAGAAATTAGCTGAAGGAGCTGCCACAGTTAAAGCTTTACTTCTATTGTCAGCCAAGTATGCTGTGGAACTGCCCATTTGTCAGGCTGTAAATGCCGTTGTTTGGGAAGCTCAGGATGCGCAAGAACAGTTTATTAAGCTATTTATGAGACCTATCAAATTTGAAAGCGTTTAGGTTATGGAAGATCGCATCTGAAATAGATGGAAATTCTACCACTATTCTACGCTGTTCAGTAGCAGGAAACGAATTAGCACCAGAAACTCCATCTAACTTGTCGGTAGCTATCCGAAATCTGGTAGCGTCAAGAAGTTTGTGTAAGCTTGTAGAAGTATCCATCAAGACATAATCAAAATTATATTAATTGAATTTTCAGTCTTTTACCTTCGTGTGGGCGAAGCCCACGCG
>NZ_JCAUAU010000032.1:0-44662 GCF_059692135.1 Paenibacillus sp. J22R160
CCAAGGTTTGTTGTTGCCGAATCATCAGCTCTCACCCGCTTTTCATGATACCTTACTAATTCGGCAAAAAAGGTACAGCCTCCTTCATTTCTGAAGGTCTGTACCTTTTTTTGTAAGTGGACTTTTTCAGTGCCCTCTTATTGATTAGTGAGGACTTCTTTTCTATGTTCACTTCGTCTGTTTAATATCTTAGGCAGATTTGGAATTTATATTTTCTACATAAACCTTTTTCTTCGTCTGATTAAACCCAACAACTATTTTCCCAAGAGCAATCGATGGCTTTTCTACTAATAAATACATCACCGATGATAGAATTAAGGAAATAACTACTGCCAATACAAATAAGTAAGATGTTGGCATATGACCATACCATAATTTACGTGTGTAGAACATAACAATCAGGTGAATCAGGTATAGACTATATGATATTTTTCCTACCCATAGCACTGGTTTGATTGTAAGAAACCTAGTAAACCTATCGAATGAAAGTGCTGAAATGATAATGATTGATGCTCCGATAATTGTAGACCACTCAGCCCAAAATTGAATTTTATTCGGATCATAGCTTTGCATATAATTAGCATATAACATTATACCTATAAGAAGAAAAAGTACTTTCGACACTGGTTTGTGCTGTCTCAAAATATTAACGATATCCTCTCTATACTTAGCGATTGTAGCGCCAATGATAAACATCGATGTGTAATGTAATGTGTCAAAGTAATTTATTAAATAGTTAGGATCATGTATGAATCTTCCATGCAACAAACTAGCTGCGCAAGAAAGCAAGAGTGCTACACTTAGAATAGATATCCAACTTCCAGGCAAAAGTATCATTAATATTGGGAAAATAAGTGATATGCGCATTTCATGAACTAGTGACCATACAACACCTAAGATTGCGTTATAGTTGAAGTCGCCTATGAGAAGTGTATGTCCCATTAATACATTACTCGAAGGTAGTTGATCGGTTAAAAAATATAAAGCTACCGCAATCGCCACATAATATGGAATGTAAATTCTGAAGATACGTTTGATGATAAAAGGAAAGTATAGCGTGTTTTTTTTATTTAAAAATTGAAGTGCCAAAACAAATCCACTTAAAACGAAAAAGAAAATAACTGCTTCATGAGCAAGAAACAATACACTTGCAGGTGTTTTTTCAGAGAGGTACTTAATTTTACTGGTGTCGTATTCACCTGTTTGCTTATAAAATATAGTAATTGCATGACCGAACACAACTGTTAAAGCAGCTAACCCACGGAGTGAATCTAGCTCTTCATATCTATTCTTCATTAATTTCACCTTTTCATTAGAATGATTGGATTATATCAGAATTCGACATCAAAATATATTTTAATTATGACAAATTATAGCAAGCATCAAAAAAACCTAGTTTAGGAAAGCATCCTTGCTAGGCTTTTTTGTGTTTTGGATAGTCATCCCCTAAACTATGAATTCCTCAAAGACTGGAAATCGCATGGCTCCAGACTTAAACCAACCCCGATACTTTACCTTGCAACGAATAACAGGTTTAACATATACATATTCCTTTGTTTCTCCGTTTTTGAATGACTGAAACAAATGCCACATTGACTGACGAGCAGAAAGCGTTATTTCAGCTCCATTGTACCGATCGGACGAATACGATCTCCATCTGGATAACCGAGCAACCAAGAACTTTCCTTCTTATTGTAGCCTGTTATGTAGACCTCTGCCTTTTGATAAAAAAATGACCTTTTGCCAAGACCAGGAGCGAATTCCTTTTTCATACTTCGAGTCTTTCTTCTTGATCACAATACCCTCAAGTCCATGCTGGCATACGATCTTAAAAAGTCCATTGCACTGCCGTTTATGGGCCTGACAATTCTATAGTGATCAGTTTCCTTGAGGGTTAATTTTAGTAGCTTCTAACGCTGCTCCAACGGCAGTCCAGCCACATCTAAACCGCGGTGGTACAAGATGTCAAAAGCCATGAACACGACTGGTTGACGCTTCTTACTGGAGCGAAACCCAGCATTCGTTGCTTCAAAATCGGCAACGACCTTGCTCCATATGGAACTTGTGGATTGTGTAACTCTGGATATTTGGCTGTTGCATTCGTGTTTTTTGTATATAGGTTTAGTTCATCCATATTAGAGACGATTAGTCTTATGCCATCCCACTTTAGTTCGGCGTTAGTGGAAGAATCGTTAAACGGAAGATTGTTTTTACTGTATTGTAGTAGCATTGGAGGAATAAACATTTTCTTCTTCACCCATAATATTGTTACACCTTAGAGCTATGCATGACTATTGGTACTTGAAGGGAAGTAAGATCCTTATGCTTCTTACTTCTTGATGTGTTCCATCATCGTTACAGCAATTTGCTCACCTTGCTGCACTTGTACTTGTTTGATTTCTTGTAGAGTGTCATCTACTTTTGACATTCTGTTCTCTATGTTACCCATTCGGTCTTCAAGATTACCCATACGTCTGTCCATACTGTCAACTCTGTCTTTAATGGCTTTAACATCCGCGCCAATTTCATTAATTCTACCGAGCATGGCACTTAAAAACTCACGATCTGTCATTTCAGCCATTACCTTGTCCTCCAACCTATAAGCCTTAGTCCTTTTATTATAACCTAGGAGAGGAGCAAAAAGAATCCCTCAAAAAAATGAAATGACCTATTTGCACTCAATTAAATTCAGCAACTCTTCAGGTTCTAGACATATTTATTTCACAGTTATCTGGCATAATGATCTATTGAAGATCCATTCATGAACCGGAGGAATTATCATTGAATAACAACCAAAAAATCACACTCCAAGCTTCAAGAGGAGCGGCAGCCTTCTTTGTTCTGCTTTTCCACATTTCTGCCATGTCCTTTAAGTATTATCAATACGACTTTTTAGGGATCAGCTCGATTGGGAGATCAGGCGGGGTAGACTTCTTTTTTCTATTAACCGGCTTCCTGCTCTTTCATACATATGGCCACAAAATCGGAACCCAAATAACCGTTCTCCCTTACATAACTAATCGCCTCATACGTATCTATCCCTTCTACTGGCTGATTACACTCGTCGTGCTGCCTGTATATTTTTTTGTTCCGAGCTTTGGATACGGCTTTGAGACCCATAAAGATACCATTATTAAATCATTCCTGCTGCTCCCTCAAGCACACGGTCCTGTGCTGCCAGTGGCTTGGTCGTTAAGCTACTTTGTGCTATTTTACTTGGCGTTTAGCCTTCTCCTGGCTTTTGGGAAAAAGCCTGCTTATATATTCGCATCTATATGGATTGCCTTAACTTTATGTCTTTTTCTGCGCGTACCTCTGATAAGTGCCGATATCGACCGTCATTTCTATTTAAACTTTCTTTTTAGTGATGTGAATATAGAGTTTATCGCAGGCTGTTTATTGGCCAAATGGGTGGAGCAACATAGAAGTAAACATTACAAATGGTTGATTTCTAGCGGTGCGTTTGGATTTTTACTTATATGGATCAATAACAAATATCAACTTGCTCCTCTTCACAACTATCTGCTATATGTTATTCCAGCCATATTTGTTCTGCTAGGTGCTTCTTCCGTACCTGAGCAGCTCCGCCTGCCCTGGTGGGTGCAGGCTCTCAGTAAGCTAGGTAATGCTTCTTACGCCGTATTGCTTACACATCTGATATTCATTTCAATATTAATGAAACTAAGTGTGGCTACTCATGTCGTTGACTATTTAGGTTATCTACTCACGAATGTATTAATTGTGATGCTAGTCTTGCCACTATGCTACCTAGCGTACAGGTTGGCTGAGAAACCGCTTGTTGCAGGTCTTAGAGACATAATTAAGTTACGTCCTTCCCATTCATCCAAACCTGCCTCTTAAACAAAAAGACTGCCTAAGCTTTATTATAAGCCCAAGCAGTCTTTTATTTATTTTCACCACATATACACAATACCGGTAATAATACCTGCCCAGATCAGGGAACCGAACACCACACCAACAATCAAACCTTTGCCAATTGAAACGCGTTCATCTTGGTAAGCGTCATCATGATCGATCATAAAAAAAACCTCCCCGCACCATAAGTATATGCTTAGTATGGGGAAGATGTTGACGAATCATGCGGTTGAGGTAAAAAAATTTAACTAATACGCATTTTTATTAATAAAACCGTTAATAATCGTTCGCCAAATAATTTTAATATCAAATAAAAAAGTCCAATTTTCAATGTAAAAAATATCATGCTTGATTCGTTCTTCAATCGAAGTGTCTCCACGCAAGCCATTGCTTTGCGCCCATCCCGTAATACCAGGGCGAATGTGATGCTTCACCATATACTTCGGAACTTCTTCTTTGAATTGTTCCACGAAATAAGGACGTTCCGGCCTAGGACCGACTACACTCATGTGCCCAAAAAGCACATTAAAAAACTGTGGCAACTCATCCAAACTCGTTTTGCGAAGGAACGTTCCGACCTTTGTGCGGCGCGGGTCATTTTCAACCGTCCATTCCGTATTAGAGGCACTTTCCGGCAATACATTCATGCTGCGAAACTTATACATCATAAAATTCCTGCGATTTAGTCCAACACGCTCTTGCTTGAAGATAATAGGGCCATTAGAGGTAAGCTTAATTGCAATTAAAGATGCCAACATCACCGGCGCTGTAATAAGGATTGCTGCAAGAGAGAATATGATATCAAAAGCCCGCTTGAAAAGCCGATTTCGGAACTCATCCAGAGGAATATCACGTACATTAATGAGCGGCATCTCCGCAAAATTATCGAAATAAGGACGTGACGGTAAGAAGTCATAAAAATCCGGAATGATTAATGTTTTAACGCCGACTTTCTCACAAACATTGATAATATGACCGAATTTACGATGGGCATCCAACGGGAGTGCAATAATGACCTCATCGACAATACTATCATTCAAAATTGATTCGAGGTCATCGATTTTGCCAATAATCGGTTTATAATTCTGGTAAGGAATTTCGTGCTTTTCTTGATAATCATCAAGAAATCCAACAACCTCATAACCTAGCTCTGGATGCTGTCTGAGCTTCATGTAAAACTGTCTGCCAAGCGATCCCGCCCCGAGAATAAGAATGAATTGCTTATTATAGCCCTTCTGTCGAACTCGCTTCAGCGAAATTTTGATCATATAGCGATAAAAGCTAATGGCTAAAATATTGTTCACTAGGAAAAGCAACAGATAAGAACGCGAGACGTCTACCTCTTTTAATATGAACAAAAGGCTTAAAAGCAGCAGCAAGCTGAATACATGGACTTGAATAATTTTAAATACCTCATACGAGAACTGCTTCTTCCTCTTCGGAGTATAAAAATTAGTCATATAACTTATGAAAATCGCGATTAGCGCGTAGCTTACACTCCACATCAAATAATGCTTAATTGGCAGTGGAGAATCAAAATGAATCCAGCCACTTTTAAATTTCAGCCACCAGGAAAGTAAGAACACGAGCTGAATACAAAGAAAATCGGCCAGCGCGTATAGTTGGGTCAAAAAACCTTGACTCTGTCGAATCAATGTAAATCACCTCGTTGGTTTTAGTTTATTTCTTGCTAAAGACAGCCCGAACTTCAAGCCTACGCCTATGTAAACCGCCATATTTGTGAGCCAGGAATACTTCTGACGATAGTGTTTATTATGGAACAAAATCATCGCACGATGAAACTCATAAATGATTTTATAAGGCTTCCTTCGACTGCTTGCTCCCTTGTAATGAACGATTTGAGTCCGAGGGTAATAATAATTTACCCAACCTGCCTCTTTAATTCTATAACACCAATCTATATCCTCACCATACATAAAAAATTCCTCATCGAGCATCCCTACTTGTTCAATAGCTTCTCGGCGGATTAACATGAAAGCACCTACTAAGGAATCGATACCGTATTCCTCGTCTGGATTCAAGTATCCTAATTGGTATTGATTGAAGCGTGGGATTTTCGGGAAAAGCTTAGAAAAGCCGAAGGCATAGTAGAATGACGCTGACGGCGTCGGAAAGCCACGCTTACATGCTTTGTCGAGCGAACCGTCTGGCAGTACAATTTTGCAGCCACTGGCGCCTACGATCGGATTCTCGTCCATGAAACGCAGCATTGTTTCCAGCGTGTCATGTTGGACGATGGTATCGGAGTTCAGGAGCAGCACGTATCTCCCTTTCGCGATTCGAATACCTTGATTATTGGCTCTTGAGAAGCCTACATTGTCTTTATTAGCGATGCAGATGACCTGCGGGAACTGCTCATTAGCGGACTTAATGATGCCGTCATTCGAGGCATTGTCGATTAAAATAATCTCGTATTTGTATGCTGTAGCTGACGAAAATACTGACTTTATACAGGCTAGGGTTAAGTCATGTGTTTTGTAATTAACGATAATAATTGATAAATCCAAGGGGAAACCTCACTTATATTTAATTCATTAACCCTATTATAACATGGGTATATTAAAATTAGCCTAAAAAAATAAGACTAGCTTGTGCTAATCTTATTATTCAAACCATTTATTAAGTTCGCTTGGCGATACTCTTTGCTTATTACGAATGGAATGTCTCTTCTTACGGAGATCCGAATATTTGCGAAAGAAGTCAGCCCACGCTCCTAGCAGCTTGGGTTCCCTTACAAGAGCGTAGGCAAAACTAAGGCATTCGTATATGAAAAGAGGAGCAATTTGCTTACACATATTGGAAACGGTATCGTTCTTCACCATCATTTTATAACGATTAACGTAGGACAATCTCCTGACAAAAAGCGGCTTACTGCTCCTACCGCCTTCTTTCCAGCCTCGCTCGTGATACGCGACAGCAGATGGCTCGTAAAGAGCCTTCCACCCTAGTAGCTGTCCTCTCCAGGCGACGTCTACATCTTCTTTGTAGGCAAAAAAGTCTTCATCGAAAAATTCGCCATCTAAACTTATGTCATTAATCATCTCACGAGAGTACATGGCCGCGGCACCTGAGACGCCAAACACCTCTTCAGCTTGGTGATATTGATCGCTTGGTTGATGTGCGCCGCGGTCGAAGGCTCTACGAGATTTGTTAATGATTAGGCCTGTGCTATCAATGTTAGAAGGATTTGCTTTAAAAAGCAGCTTTCCTGTGGAACTACCCGCATGAGGTGTGTTCTCTAATGCTTTGATTGTCTTAAGCACATAGTCTTTATGGAGGACTACGTCTGGATTCAAAATCAGGCAATAGTCTGTGTCTGTCATTCTTATTGCTTGATTGTGTCCACCAGCGAAGCCGTTGTTCGTAGTGTTTTTTACAAGTTGAATCTTAGAGGTCCACTTTTGCAGCTTCTCGAGCGTGTTGTCTTTTGATGCATTATCTATAATAACGATTTGAGTTATAGGATAGGTTTGCATGATGACTGCCTCTAAGCAGTCGTCGATGTGTTCAGAGCTATTGTAGGTCACTATATGGATGCTAGCGGTGTACATTACTTACTCCAAGTTCCTTTAAAAAAGCCTGTAACCCCTCACGCCATGGTCTCAAATCTTCAAAACCATTCGCCCGAATGGCCATATGCTCCATCGCCGAGTATCGCGGTCTTGGAGCAGGTCGCGGAAACTCTTCTGTGGAGCACGGCTCCACATTCATCCTCTTTCCACTCTCTTCAAAGATAGCATTTGCAAAATCAAACCACGAACATACTCCTGAATTCGAAGCATGATAAATACCGTAGCGCTCTGTCTGAATGAGTTGCTCTAGAAAGTTAGCAAGATCAACTGTATAGGTTGGTGATCCGAACTGATCATTAACAACCTTTAAGCTATCGCGATCTTGGCCAAGTTTAAGCATGGTTTTCACAAAGTTCGCCCCATACAAACCATAAACCCACGATGTCCTAACGATAAAGTATTTCGTAGAAAGAGTTTGAACGAGATGCTCCCCAGCTCTCTTGGACTTTCCATAAATACTTTGGGGATTCGTATTATCATATTCTCGATATGCCTTTGTGCCAGTTCCATCAAAAACGTAATCTGTGCTTATATAACAGAGCTTCGCCCCTACCTTTTCCGAGACAACAGCCAAATTCCTTGTTCCAAATGCATTGATTTTATATGCCAAATCTTCTTCTGTTTCAGCAAGATCTACAGCTGTGTAAGCCCCGCAATGTATGACGATATCAGGCTTTAAGGCTTCAAGAACCTCGAAACACTGGCTTTCATTCGTAAAATCAAGCTGCTCTCTTCCAAAACCATGAACCTCATGATTAGTGCCTAAAATTTTTACGACATCTTGCCCTAATTGGCCATTAGCCCCCGACACTAAAATCTTCATCTCTAAACTCCTAGGCGTTCGCCGTATTGCTGAGCGAAATATTGTTGGTATTCGCCGGTCTGTATTCTCTTCCACCAATCCTGATTATCCAGGTACCAACGAATCGTTTCATGAATACCCGTATCAAAATTATGCTTCGGTACCCAACCTAGTTCATTTGTAATCTTTGTTGCATCAATACCATATCGACGATCATGTCCAAGACGATCTTTAACGTACTGAATTAATGACTCCGGTTTTCCCAATTCACGAAGAATAGTTTGTATGATTTGAATGTTTGTTCTCTCGTTATTCCCGCCAATATTATAAACTTCACCATTAATACCTTTATGTAAAACTAAATCGATCGCACTGCAGTGATCCTCTACATATAGCCAGTCGCGGATGTTAAGTCCATCTCCATATACAGGAAGAGACTTATCGTTCAAAGCATTAGCAATCATTAATGGAATTAACTTTTCTGGGAATTGATACGGCCCATAGTTATTGGAACAACGGGTGATGTTCACAGGAAGTCCGAATGTTTCATGATAAGCGCGCACTAGAAGATCCGAACCAGCTTTACTAGCTGAGTATGGACTGTTCGGAGATAGTGGGGTTTCTTCTGTAAAAAGACCCGTTTCTCCAAGTGTTCCGTATACTTCATCCGTGGAGACGTGGACGAATTTCTTAACGTCATATTTCCGTGCGGCTTCAAGCAATACTTGTGTACCAAGAACATTTGTTTTCACAAAAACATCAGGTTCTAAAATACTACGATCCACATGCGACTCCGCGGCGAAATGAACAACGGTTTCAACACCCTGCTCGAAAAGGCTGTTAACGAGCTCTGAGTTCGTAATGTCGCCTTTTACGAAAGTATAATTGCTGTTTTCTTTGATGGATCTTAGATTCTCAAGATTCCCTGCGTATGTTAATGCATCCAAGTTAACGATTTGATAGCTCGGATAACGTTCTAGCATATAATGAACGAAGTTGCTGCCGATGAACCCGGCTCCGCCGGTTACGAGTATTTTCATGAGTTGTAAGACTCCTATTAAAAATTTATTTCCGCATCTTTAAGCAGCGGATGCTTTTGATCTTTATCAGAAAGGATTGGTTTAGATGTAGGCCAATCAATACCTATCGCTGGATCGCTCCAAAGTATGCCCCTATCATGTTCTGGGGAATAATACTCGTCCACTTTATAGAGCACTTGTGTATTGGGAACAATCGTACAAAAGCCATGAGCAAATCCTTGTGGAACAAGCAGTTGACGCTTGTTTGCTTCGCTTAGAATAACTCCAACCCACTGTCTGAAAGTAGGTGAGTTTGTGCGGATGTCAACCGCAACATCATAAATAGCTCCCGACGCTACTCGAACCAACTTAGTCTGAGCTTTTGGTTTCAACTGATAGTGAAGTCCACGTAGTACGCCTGTTTCCACCGATAACGAGTGATTATCCTGAACAAAAGGAAAATCAATTCCATGCTCAGCAAAATTCCGACTGCTGTAGCTTTCCATAAAAAAGCCACGATTATCTCCATGGACATCGGGCTCAATGATGTATAATCCTTCAAGTTTAGTAGCTATGACTTGCATGATATGAACACCTCTTATAATTTAAGTTTCCCAAATTCTTCGCCAAAAAGCATATCCTTAGCTAATTCATTTGCTTTTGCTAAAGAGGCATGTGTGCCAGCATCTGTCCACCAGCCTCGAAGGATATCATATGTTAGCTCATTTTTTTCAATATACGCGTTGTTAACATCTGTAATTTCAAGTTCACCGCGGCCCGACGGTTTAAGTGTCTTAACAATACCAAAAACGGAACTATCATACATATAAATTCCTGTTACGGCAAAATTACTTTTAGGCCGTTTAGGTTTTTCCTCAATCGAGATGATTTTGTCTCCCTGTAACTCAGGAACACCGTATCTTTGAGGATCTTGAACTTCTTGAATTAGAATCTTAGCTCCAATTCGTTGAGCTCTAAAGTTATTTACAAATGGAACAATACTTTCTTCAAACACATTATCTCCGAGGATTACGACCATTTGGTCATCCCCTACAAAGTGTTCAGCGAGATCTAGAGCTTGAGCAATACCACCAGCCTCATCCTGTACTTTATAAGTAAAGGTTACATCCATTTCGCGACCACTGCCAAGTAAATTTACAACATCACCCATGTGGTCTTTGCCAGTTACTATGAGGATGTCATTAATGTCAGCTTGCTTGAGTTTAGCCACTGAATGGAAAATCATTGGGTACTTACCGACAGGGAGCAAATGCTTGTTTGTTACTTTTGTTAAAGGAAAGAGTCTCGAGCCTGTTCCGCCTGCTAGAATAATGCCTTTCATTTGAGTGTTTCCTCTTTTCCAGAATTTTTAATCAAAACTAATTAAAACAACTCCTAATATGATAACACCAGTTCCAATCCACTTTAACGGAGACACCGGTTCATTGAAGATAATCAATGCTGCGGCTACTCCTAGTACATAAGCCATGCTTTGTATGGGATACGCGGTACTTAAAGGCATTCGAGATAAAACTACAAACCAGATCAATGTTGCGAATGCATATAGAGCTAGTCCTAGAAGAATGTACGGGTTAACTAATGTTTTTACTAAATTATTTAAATTAAAGCCCCCTGATTGGTTTAATCCGATTTTAAACAAGATCTGTCCACTAACTAGCAATACTATATTAGTTGCAAGATAAAGATAATTCATCATGTTAATCCTCTAAAATTCTTTAATTTTCTCTTGAAATATTCTTACTTTCTTCTTTTGACTTTAGTAAATTCAACTCAGTCTTCAATATTCCCAACTCTTGAGATAATTCTTTAATCTTATTAGTAAAACGAGATACCGCAATAGTTAATGAGAACAAAATTAGTAATATAGCAGATATAGAAACAAGAAATAATGCATTAACTGCCAACTCAATTCCCATTAGTTTAGAAGCGAAAGTAACAATGCTGGGAAATATGGAACAAATGGTGACAGTAAACATAATCGCTAGCCACAACAAAGTATACTTCAGTTCTATTCTATATCTTCTAATCATATTAAGTAGCATACCTGAACAAAGTATGGAACCCACAAATAACAACAATTGAAGCCTTAAAGAAATCATCGTTTGCTCCTATACTATCTGTTTTCTCATCCTGTCAATTAAAATAGCCATTGAGACTTTTATCATATAATATATAGATTTTAATGAAGTTATTGAAGATTCTCCCTCAATCCTTGCCTGCATAATTACTGGAACCTCTTTAACTTTAAACTTATTTCTTATCAAATACATAATAGATTCTGGCTCAGGATAATCCGTAGGGTATCGTTTAGCAAACACTTCTATAACAGTCCTATTACATGCTCGAAATCCTGACGTTGGATCAGTGATGTTCTGGGAAGTTAAGAGCAACAATAATTTCGAGAAATAAGAGATTCCTATTCTACGGATGAACGAAGATTGGAACCCCTTCTTTGTAAGATATCTTGAACCTATTACCATATCTGCCTCAGAATTCAACAATGGTTCGATTAACATCTTTATATATTCAGGTTTGTGCTGACCATCACCATCAACTTGTATTGCAATATCATAACCGTTTTTTAATGCATATTTATAACCTGTCTGAACAGCTCCACCAATACCAAGATTACAAGGAAGGTTTACTGTAGGTACTCCTAAAAGATTACATACATTTAAAGTTCCATCTGTAGAACAATCATTTACAACCAGAACATTAATCCTTTTGTCATCTAAAGAAAGAATGTCCTTTATGAGTGATGTTAAATTCTTTTCCTCGTTATAAGCAGGAATTATTACTAAAATTTCATTCTCCATTCTCTTAATCACCTCTTCTCTAAAAAATTTACCAAGTTAATACTTCTTATTTTTGACATATAGCCTTAAAAGATAGTATATAACTCGATTAAAAAACCACTTTATCTCAAAAATAAAGTTTTTCTTTTTTGAAGTAAACACAGGATTTTGACAAAATTCCCTCAAATCTTTTAACGCAACCTTCCAGTGAAATTCTTCTTTTGAAATATAATTAGTATTTTTTATTTTATTATTTAGCATACCAATTAGAGTTTCACCTATTATCTCTGGGCTTGAATTACGAGGCAGTATAACACCTCTATTAGTTTCTCGTATAATTTCTGAAAGTACATCTCCATCTAAAGAAACTATACTCAAATCAGTCCATATGTAATCCAATATTCTCGTTCTATAGGCATACCTAGTCTCAATATGATCTTTATGAAGAGAAATTCCTATGTCAGATTCTAATAAAAATTGATCTCTATCATCATATTTAACCCAATCGTTAAAAACAACCGTATCCTCTAAATCAAGCTCTTTTCTAAGTTGTATTAATTTTTCAAGCATGAAAGATATTTGAGTAGTCCCCGGTGGTTTTACCCCCATAAAAAAGCACTTAATATTACTCTGGCGATTTTTTATGTATTTCATTGTGTGCAATAGAAGCTCAGGGTCAAGCCACTCCCATATCCCCCCCCCCCAAATAATCACTAAATCCTCATGATCTATTTGGGGATATATACCTTTTATTACTTTTTCCTTCTTTTGTGGCATTTCCTCTTGAATGCCGAAAGGAACTACGCCAATAAGACTTGTAAACGTTCGATCTTTTTTATAAAATTCTAAATCAACTCTATTAAATGCAGTTAACATGCCAAGCCAGTAATCTTTTTGTTTATTGGAAGCACAGAAAAAATAATCCCCTAAGCACATTTGCTCTTCTAAAATATTTAAAGTAGACTTATATAAATATCTACCTAGCCTTTTGTTAGCAAATAATTCTAAATTTTCTAAATGAAATGGATCATAAAGATCTATTGCTAATGGTACTCCTAAGTATTTAATAATTGGATATCTCCACAATGTAGTTCCTTGAAAGATAATAACCTTAGATTCTTTGCTATATTTAAATAAGTTTTTTTCACTTAAGGAATCAATTATAAATTTAGTATTCTTATTATTAGGAATATAATTGGGGGTTAATACGATGACTTCGAAATGCTGGGAAAGTTGTTTTGCAATTTCCCAATAACGTATTGAAGGCCCTGCCATATTTTGCGAAAAAGCAGCTGGTGATAGAAGTAGAATTTTATCTCTCATAAGCAACTCAACTCATTTCTCACGTCTAAAAAGATTCTGAAATTTTGTTATTAATGGTAGATTACGTCTAGATTCCTCAATTAAATCATTTTTTAGTTTTGCGCATGTCTCTTGCATTTCCATGAATCTATTCTGAATATCAGCAAAATTCGAATGAATTTTTGAATTTTCTTTTAATATCTGTTCAGTCGCTATCTCGAGTTCGATAATATTTTTTTGCAACTTATCTCTTTCAATTTTTATTCCTTTATTTTCTTCCCTTAATTCATTTATATTTGCTATTAGTTTTTCACTTTCCACGAGAAGTTCTAAATTATTATTTTTCTCTTTATCTAAAATATGATTTTCTAAGTTCATGAAATCCTTATCTTTTTTGGATATAATTTCCTCTAAACTTGCAGAATATTTTATTTGTAACTCTAGAGATTGTTTACGAGTTAACAATTCTTTTTCTAACTCTTTCTTCTCAGTGTCTTTTTGCTCTAATTGTTGATATAGCTCTTTTATTTTATTAATCTCATTTATTTTCACAGCTTGAATAATAAATTGATAAGTTTCTGCTTCTTCATTATTATTATATATATAATCAATTACTTCTTTTGGAAAAGTACTTCTATCGATATTAAATTCAGTGAATTCTGGGAAGATAATTGTTCTGTTTAAATATGTTATATTAAATCCACTTTTCTCGAATAATGTATAAATACTTTTTTTTGTGTATAGTTTTACATGGGTTTCATCTAATAAACCAATTCTATTATAATTAAAATTCCCTCTCAATAAGTTAAGCGATATTGCCGAATGACTTATATTGGGAATTGAAGATAATATTGCTCCTTCATTTTTTAGCACTCGTTGACATTTTTTCAGTATTGTTTCTGGATCTAACAAATGTTCTAGCACGTCTGCAAAGATTATATAATCAAATTCTTGATCTAAAAAATATTCATCAAAATCAATGTGTTCTATATTACCAAGAATAATTTTATCACAGTATTTTTGTGCTTCGTTCGCAGCTATTTCATCAATTTCGATACCAACTATAGAGCATGCCATTTTTTCTTTAAGAATTTGACTCATGTAACCAGTAGCACAACCAACTTCTAAAACTTTAGAATCATGTCTTATTAGTCTAAGGATTTGAGCTGCTGAAGTATCTGACTCTAAATCTACAGTATAATTATACTTAAACAATTTCTCACACATCCCAACTATGATCTAATAGTATTAAGCCTTCAGCCAAATATTTCGAGTCTACCACATTAAAGCTTGTAATCCGTGATTTGTAGTCCAATCTTCCAATAGCGGATTCCTCAAAAAAGCCCACATCTACATGATAAGTACCCGGTAATAGATTAGGATTTTTATAATTGATAGTTAATTCATTCTGACCAACTTTAGGCTCAATAATTACCCCATCAAGTTTAGTATTTAGTGCACAGACAGTTGTACCATTCGCGTTGAATATCGCTACTCCTGCAACTATATGTTTGATTTCTTTATACAAAGAATAATTCACTTTAATACAAAAGCTTTCGTTGATTTCATATGTTTGTTTCGGGTTATTGTCACTGAATAATTGACAAACATTTGCTTCTTGAATCGATAAGATTTCTCTAGAATCTTCGTTTACATCATCAATACTCTCATTAATCTTAGATACATTCAAATCACCTTTTTTCTTCATATAATCCTCGTAATGATTTACAACAAAAAGAGGATCTCCTTGCATTTTTATTTCACCATCGTGAATCCAAAAAGTGTAATCACAAATATTTTTGACAGAATAAGTATCATGTGTAACATAAATTATTGTCTTACCATTTTCTTTAAATTCTTTAATTTTTTCTATACACTTTAATTGAAAATATAAATCTCCCACAGCTAGGGCTTCATCAACAATAAGAATATCTGGATCTACATTAATTGCAGCGGCGAATGCCAACCGAACATACATTCCAGAAGAATAAGTTTTTACAGGTTGATATATATAATCTCCAATTTCTGAAAATTCTGCAACTAATGGAAACCTTTTATCCATTTCTTCTTTAGTAAATCCTTGGATTGCTCCATTCATATAAACATTTTCGATCCCCGTAAACTCAGGGTTAAAACCTGCACCTAGCTCTAATAAGGCTGAGATTTTTCCATTTACAAAAATATTTCCTTCAGTCGGTTTTAATACACCACAAATAATTTGGAGTAAAGTGCTTTTCCCACTTCCATTCTGTCCGATGATTCCAATAGTTTTTCCTTGAGGAATTTTCAAATCAATATTATTAATAACCCTTGATATCTCAAAATGATTACTACCAATTTGCAATAATTCTTTTAATCTATCTTTGGCAGAATTATAAATCTTGTATTCTTTTATTAAACCATTAATATCAACAGCATAGGTCATAAAACTACACCCTATCGATTTTTTATTTTCAAAGCATAGAGAAGGACTCTTTTAGCATATTTATTAATTTTTTGTTGTTTTCTAATATAATTTAAGAATCTCCAACCAAGTGTGTTATAAATAACATGTAATTGAGCTTCTTTTTCCCTTAATTCCTGCTCTAGATGCGAGTTAGAATTATTAATCACTTTGGTACTTAGATAAACCTGGTAATTAGTAAAACTTTTTTTATCTTCTGCCTCACCTTCAGCATTACTTAAAGGAACCTTGCTAACAATAAATGGTTCATAAACACTTTTATATTCAACTGCCATATCTGCTACTGTTCTTTTTACCAAATTATATACATTTTTTTGTACTACTGAATATTCAATATCTGAATTTTTAGCATTATTAATCGCAGCTAAAATTGATTTCGGATTTAAATCATCAATAACCCAACCTGTTTTGCCATCTTCTACTCGAGTTCCCAATGCACCACGATCATTAACTAGAACTGGTGTCTCAGATGCCCAAGCTTCGGATAAAGTATATGAAAAAGTCTCGGGACAAATAGATAATAAACAAACTAGGTCAATCTGGTATTGTTTGATAATTTCTACTATAGATTCTCTAGTATAACTTCCTAATTTAAAAACATTCTCTTTGTTTAATGCCGATAAAAGCGGATCATGAATTTCACCTATTAAATACCAGCTTATTTCTGATTTATTTGAATCAATACTGACTATATCATTAATAATAGAACTTCCTTTATGAACCGCAAAGGTCCCAATAAATGCTACTTTAAAATTATCTTTATTTACTGCGTGTTTAATTTTACTTTTAATTGGTTTTGGAATATTTAAACCATGTTCAATAACCTTAAATTTTCCATGCATTTTCGATAGATCATATTCTTTGTTAAAATTAATTTTTGCAGATTCAGACGGAAATATCAGCTGATCAAATAAGGGTAACATTTCTCTTACTGTGTTACTCCATTTTAATCTAAACTTCGTTTCATAACCCATTTTACAACTTAAACAATCGTGGCATTTCAAATCAGTCTTAGAATCTAAACAATACTCACCATCTTTATCCAGCAACAAAACCGAAGGACAAATCAAATGAAAATCATGAACTGTAAAAAGTACTGGTATACCTAGTTCCTTACAAACGTATGGTATATCAAAAGTATGTTTTTGGAAATGATGAATATGAACAATGTCAATATTGAAAGTAGTAAGAATATTGTTGAAAATCTCTTTATATTCATCATGAAACAATGTATGTGTTTCAATTTGATAGCTTAAATAAAAATTATATTGTGTTACATTGCCTCTATTGTATTCTTTCAACAATATCCTTTTACCATTTGAAACTAAAGTATAAAATACGAAATCTTCTTTTAACTCTCCTATTAAATCAGAAATGTGAAACTCAGTTCCGCCTCGTTTATGATTCCAATCCTCATCTATAGTATTGTGAACAACGAATAAAACCTTAGATTTATTTTCAAAAGTTTTCATCCTATAATTAATATTTTCAATAAAATGAGTCAAAGGATTAGTTTGAATAAACTGCTCGACTCTATTAAAATAGTAAGGGAATTTTCGGTTTAACACTTCTGAATTTCTTTTTATTAAACCTTTTTTCTCATCTTTAAATGACATTGATCCCTTATGATATACAAATGTAGCATCATCTAAAGCATTTATATATCCATGCTCTGTGACCCTACAACAGAAATCATTTTCCTCACCATAACCTTTTAAATAATTAATATCATCGAACAAACCTACTTCATTAAGTATATTTCTTTTTATTAACATACAAAAACCAACAGCTGTTGGAATCATAGGATATTTTCGAAAAGAAACATGCTCAACAAAATCTGCAAAAGAAGCTATTGTAAATCCTTCTGGAATAGCATTATCTTGACCAAAATTGGGAACCGAACAAATAGTACCATTATTAGTAAATGGTGTAACGGTGGCTATGTTCTTTGATGAATATGCACAATCATTCATTTTAGACAGCCAATTTTTAGTTAGTATTGTATCGCTATTTAGCAAAATAACATCGGTATTTGAGTACTCCATCCCTCTGTTTACCGTCTTAACAAAACCTTGATTTACATCATTATACAAAACAATAATATTTCTATGCATTGTTTGTAAATGGTCCAAATATGGTTTTATTCTTACATCAGGACTTTTATCATCAATAAGAAGTAATCTAAATGGATAATCTGTTTGTTTAAATATTGAATCAATACATTCAACTAAATCTTCATAGGCATTATAAATTGGAATAATAATATCATATACTTCTGGACCTTTAGTTCTCATAAATTCACCTGTCTAGTTCTCATTTTAAGATATCCATCTTTAGTAATCCCAACATTACAATTAAGATAAGGGTCTTCACGCAAAACTTTCTTCCATTTTTCGTATAATTTTTTAGAGGTTATTATAATTTCTTCGTTACTATTATCTAGAAATTGAATATATGGGTTATAAATATTTCTATTGTTATCTTTAATTATTCGAAGACAAAAATCGAGAATATTGAATTCTCCTTCATTATACATTTGTTGAAATATTTTTTTTTCAAACATAAATATTTTTGGAAAAGTCATTGTGATATTTTGAACTCTCATCACTCTTCCTAAGTAACCAAATTCGTCAGAGTCAATATTTACATCAGGATAAACTGTTTCTAAAACGCATTTTTCGTCATTAAAATTAATATATCCTCCAGCATACCTTATTTTATTTCCTCTTGTTAATACTTTTCCTGTTACAAGGCCAACTTCTTTTCTCTCCGAATACATTAATAATTCTTCTAACCAATTCGAATTTGATGGTTCTACTTCAATACTATCATAAAAAAACAAAACATGTTCGCCTTTAGTTGTTCCAATTAATTCTTGCATCTTTATATTTATTTCTGAAAAATCAGCTAAATTTATAGTTTTTTCATATCTTATCTTTTGTTCTTTTGTACCAACAACTATTATTTCTAAGTTCCAATTTTGTACAGTCTGAAGTATGTTTTTTATAACATTCTCATAATTGTTGTTAATGTTTATTATGATTATAGAAATACTCGTGTCTTTCTTAACCGGGAAAGAAGCTTTATAATTACCTTTGATCTTTAAATCTTCCTTTACCCTAACATTTCCGTATCCACGTCTTACTAGAGATTGCTCTAAAGCAATCCTCCCCCTGTCATATGCGTAACTTTTACTGTTAACTTCGACAGCTGTTGAACCTGGAATCATTCTCCAGTGGTAAAGCACTTTCGGAATATGCGCAATTTTTTGAGTCAGTTCTGTAAAACGAAGTATCAAATCATAATCTTGTGCACCTTCAAAACCCACCCTAAAGCCACCAATTGTATCTACTATTTGTTTCCTGTACACACCAAGATGCCCTACGTACATAAAAGAAAATAACATTTCTTGATTCCAATTATTTTTAAATGCGGGATAAATTCTTGAACCGTCAATAGTCAACTTATCCTCATCAGAATATATCAAATCAAGATCAGGTTGTTTGTTAAGTAACTTAATTACTTCAATTAATGCATCAGAAGTTATTTCATCATCATGATCTAGAAGTGCAATAAATTCACCTTCTGCCATTTTAAGTGCCTCATTTGAAGCTATCGATATATGGTTGTTTCTTTCTAGAAATTTCACTTTAATCTTGTCAGACACTTTAGTTTTCAAGTAGTCCTTTATGGATTGATTTGAAGAATTATCGTCAACAACACATAATTCCCAATTGGTATAAACCTGATTCTCAACTGATTCTATAGCTTTTATAAGCCAGTTAACATCAACATTGAATACTGGCATTATAATCGAAATTTTGGGAGAATATTTAAACATAAAACTATTCTTTTTAATGATTACTGGTTGGGATGACAGCCATTGAACATATGAAGTTCGATCATCTGGATGCCCTATCTGTGGGATATTCCGCTTAATCTTTTTTATTATCCTATTAATCAAATTAATACCCCCTACAGTTCATTCAATTAACAACTAAATTTTTAATTTGAAAGGACTTCCCTGCTTCAGCTGTATCAATTCTCATTGCAACAACTTTTTTAGGAAGGTTAAAAAAGGAAAATTTATACACTATCTTTTGCGTGCCTTGTTTCACTGGAATTTTAACAGAATTATTTTCTTTAAAACTTGGATCCTCTTCTGTTTGGAAGAATATTTGTACATAATCATTTGTTGATGCGTTTAGTTCAAACGATATATTTTTTAACAAAATTGATTTTTCGAATCGGTAAACTATATTGGGGTCATTGTTCAAAGAATTTCCGGATAGATTATCTATGTCTTGCTCTAAAACATCTATATTTGCTAGTTGAACTTTAGTTAGTTCTATACTTCGACTTTCAACTTCTGAATTGTGGATGTAAAAATATACCACATTTTTTATTAAGGGACCTGTTCCCAACAAATAAAAAAAACACGAAAATACAATAGTAATAAGTACTATAGCTTGTTTTTTGTTCATAAATCACTAACTTCCTTGTCATTTTTTGGATTATTCAACGTTAACGCTGCGCTGAAGTAAATAATTAACAAACAAAAAACAGGCAAACCATATCTTGGAATCACAAGGAATGGTAACGATAAAACAATATGGTAACACGCAAAAATAGGGATTTTAGTTATTCTTCTATTAGCAAAAAGATGTTTTAATAAATTGGCTCCCCCAATGATGCAAACACTTAATGCAATTAACATGTTAACTAACTTAATTCCTGTTTTAATAAAACCATTATTTATATAGTACGAATACACATTATCGTAAGGAAAAAACCAAGAAAACTTATTGCCAACTAACAGTCTTCCAATCTTTTTGAAATCCCAATAAAGGTACTCCCTAAAATTATTCTTAATATTTGAAATCGCAACTTTTTGTAGCCTAGCATCACCTTCACTTTGTAAGTGAGTAAAAGGATTAGTTATTTCCATAGTATTATAGGACTTCCCTCTATAAGGAGGCTCATCACCTTCAGTATCTGGTCTAGAACCTAAATAAAGAGCTGCCCCAGAACCATTACTAATAGTAGCTTTATTAAAAATTAAATAGTTTTTAATAAATACTGGGGAAATTAATAGAATAAATATTCCTAAATATATTAAATAATTTTTGACTATTTGTTTTTCTTTAAAGTTAATAAAAATATAATAAAATGAAATGATAAAGGGTAATAACAACAATATTGATCTAGTCAAAGTCGCTGCCCCTATTAACAACGATGAAATAATATAATGTTTTAATTTATTTTCCTTGTAACCTTTAATCATAAAATATATAGAACTTAAAAATAATAAGATGTATATTGGTTCTGTCAACATTGTAGGCGAAAGCTCAATTAAAGGAAAATAAATACAAAACACTAATGCTGATAAGACGCCAGTCTTCTTGTTAAACTGAGTAACCCCTATTTTATAAAGAACATATGCAGTAAAAACACTGATAAGGATATTGAACATTCGAATGAATAAGATTGGAGAACTCGTAATCCCGCTTAATATATATAGATATATTGGATTAAATGGGGCTACCCAAATTGAACTTTCATCAAAAAAAGCGTTAAGAAATCCTTCTTTTCCAATTTTCTCAGCGATTGTATAGTATACATTCTCATCCGGTAAATAAGTTAAAAGTTTAGTTCCATCTATAGGCGCAGGACTAAAATAAAAAAATAATAACCTTACTAATAATCCTATGAGCAGTACAAGTAACAACTTCTTTTTCATAATTTCCCCCACAAAAATATTGGCTTTACCGAAAAACGATTAAAGAACATCCACAAATCCAGCTTTCAATCGAACGAATAATTTATGTCCATACAAAAATAATACTAAAGAAAAAATTGTGCAATACAGTATTGAAGGAAAACTGGCTATTTGATTTGTTAGCAATGTCGTTCTAAAACCATCTATAAGATGAAACAGCGGGTTAATTTCAATAAATATTCGATACTTTTCAGGAATTATTGAAATTGGATAAATTATTGGAGTAAGATAAAACCATATATTAAGAAATACGCCTAAAAACTGTCCAACGTCCCTTAGGTAAACATTTATTGATGCAATAATCCATGATATTCCTAGTGTAAACATGCTCAAGATAACAAAATAGTACACGATTAACAATATTTTCAATCCAATAAAAACTTTAAAGTATAGCAATAGCGCTAACAGCAAAATTAAAAATATCAGAAAATTGAACATTCCAGTAACTAGATAAGAAAAAACTAGCCACTTTGTATCGATTATAGTCTTTTTAATCAAAGCGGCATTATCTAAGATAACATTAACCGATCTATTCAATACTTCGTTTACAAACATCCATGGAATTAATCCACTTAATAACCAAATAGAAAAAGTAATTCCACCGTATTCTGGCCCTAATTTTGCTTTTAAAATAAATGAAAACACAAAAGTATAAATTAAAACCGTAGATAGTGGCTGAAATATGAACCAAAATAACCCTAAAAGTGAACCGGTATATCTCTGTTTAATATCTCTTTTGACCATACTTTTCAATAAGTATTTGTTTTGGTTAAAACTAGTAATAACTGATCTAATCATTATAAACAACACCTTTATCGTTATTCTTACATATATAAGCTGCATCAAGAACGCAATCTAAGAAAGAAATCTTACACTTGTTTATAAGCAGGACTAGATATCATTTGCAACCCCAAATATATCTAAAATTGCTTCAAACATAAAAACCACTAGAAAAAAACAACCCATTTGGAAACTCCCTTCCATCTATGCTAAAATAAAGTCGAACTTTAGCGAAGAAGGAGACTGCCTTAATGAGTGCAAGTAAGAATGCCTACGCGGCGTCGCGTGCAAAATCAAGTGGGACGATAACGACAGAGAAAAGCTCTGTTATCTTTTGGTTATTAATTGTGTTTACAGGCTTATTCATGTTCTGGGCGCCGTTTCAGCGGGCGTTGTTTAATGGAGGGACGTATGATTTCGAGCGCTCGATCTACTCGGCTTCGGTGTGGTCCTCTATCATCATGCTGCTGATTGCAATCCTTGCTTTTTTTGTCTTCAAGCTTAAGGAACAGAAAGATGTAATGACGATTCTAGTATTCATTATGCCTCTTACTTATGTCATTTCTTTGTCAAACTCGGCCTCGCACTATTTGGCAACTAATATGGTGTACATCCAAATGCTGTATGCAACCTTCTTCATTTTAGGTGTATTTCTGACAAAAAACAAGCTTGGCGTGTCGATAGTTGCAAGTTTATTGATGATATCGGGATATTTCATTGTTTTATTCGGACTTTTGTACTGGCTCGGTAATGGAAACTTTGCAGCACACCTGGTTGGATGGTTCGCCTTTATGGATTCACCGGATTTATACCGCGATGCGATTATGACGGACTCGAACGGTTTGCGTCTGACTTCCGTTTTCCAATACGCGAATACATACGCGGCATTCTTAATTACATTATCACTTGGAGCATTGTTCTTCATTGTGAAATCTCGCAAGTGGCAAACAGTTCTACCGCATGCGTTCTTGTTGGTGCCGATCCTCGTTTCATTCTGGTTGACGCTGTCCCGGGGTGCAATTGTAGTTATTCCAGTCGTTTTCTTGATTATGTTGTTCTTCTTTTCGATAAGCAGACAAATTCTTGCTCTCCTTCAGTTCGGGCTAGCCTTCCTAACGTCAATCCTGATTCTTCAAAAGGTAACGGATATCGGAATTGGGTTACAAAAACAACCTAGCGCTTCTGAATCATGGCATGGTTGGTCAATTCTGCTCATTGCTTCTGTAGTTTTCACTGTGGTTGCTATCGTTATTCAGCTCTTCTTAGCTCCATGGTTAGAGCGAATCACAGCCCGGTTTGATACAAAAAAATATGCTACTTTCATTCTCCCGGTGGCAGCTATCGTTGTTGGTGTTCTGGGCGCTATCTTAATCCTTAGTGATACTGGATTCAAAAACATTCTTCCTGACAATGTGAAAACACGGATTGAAAATATTAACTTCCAACAGCACAGTGTTCTCGAGCGTGGAACGTTCTACAAAGACGCTATAAAACTTTGGACAGATTATCCGATTATTGGTGCCGGCGGCGGTGCTTGGGCTTCTTTATATGAGAAGTATCAAAACAATCCATACACAAGCCGACAGGCGCATAACTTCGCCCTTCAATACCTGGTTGAGGCTGGAGCGCTCGGATTCCTTGCTTTCGTAGGTTTCGTAATTGCTGTTATGGTGTTCTACATACGAAGCTATATCAAAAGTTCGCAGGAGAAACGAGATCTCCACTTCCTATTTTTCATAGTAACGATTTCACTCTTGGTCCACAGTATGATTGACTTCGATTTGAGTTATGCGTACTTGGGCGCTATTCTATTCCTAGCTCTTGGCGGGCTGCTTAGTAACAGCTCTTCAGCACCGCTTCGTTTTAAAAACGATTCTGCTGTGCTTCACAAATCATTCCCGGCGCTGCTAGCAATCTTATCGATTGTGATGTTCTACATCTCCGCTCAGCTCGTATCGGCTAATGGTTCTTATAAAGAAACGCTTGCGGTTATCAAAACAAGCCAAGATTATAATCAGATCATTAAACCATTGGACAAAGCAATTTCTCTACATCCTGCTCATCCAGATTATTTGTTAACAGGCCAAGTGAGCAGAATCGGAATTCTGCTTCAGGTCTATAATCAGATGCAGAAAGAAGATCCAACAAAAGCAGAGCCTTTTTTCAATCAGGCCCAAGATCTAATGAATCAGCTTTTGAAAAAAGAGCCGCATAACCGCTCGGTGGCCATGCAGCAACTTAATATGCTTCTTCTTAAAGGAAAGCACGAGGATGCACTAAACTGGTCCAATTCTCAAATTATAAACTACCCTTGGTACACGGAGATGTATGAAAAAAGTATATCTTTAAATATTGAGCTTGCGAATCAAGCTAATTCCAAAAACAATACACAAGAGTATAATAAAAGACTTGATGATGCCCTTACCGTTTATAAAGAAGTTCTTGCTCGCGTTGATTCCCTGAAAAACTTGCCTAAAGAGCAAGCGCAGGGTCGTCCTTTTGCCGTTACACCAGGTATGGCTTTGAATGTCGGAGAAATCAGCTATATGCGTGGAGATTACGCTGGTTCTGCTTCAACGTTCCAACCGTATATTACAGATAACCTAGATGATCAACCAAATCGTGTTCTGATCAGATGGTATCTGGCCGCTTTACAGAAACAAGGCAAGATCGATCAAGCTCTCCAGGATAAATTAATTGCAAAAGATCCCGCTGAGAAGCAAAATATTGCCGCGATTGTGGCTACGAGCTTTCCAAAACAATAAAGAAGAGGCTATCTCAAAAGGTCTAAATCGACCTGAGAGATAGCCTTTTTTGTATCATTTACTTCTCCACCCACTCCCGCCGAAGCGCAAAAAGCTCCCGCAGCTCACTCGTCGACATCTCGGTGACCCAGTTCTCGCCGGTGCCGACGATTTGTTCGCTGAGGCCTTTTTTGCGTTCAATCATCTCATCGATACGCTCTTCGAGCGTGCCCAGCGTGATGAACTTGTGCACCTGCACATCGCGGCTCTGGCCGATGCGAAAGGCCCGGTCCGTGGCCTGGTTTTCCACGGCGGGGTTCCACCAGCGGTCGTAGTGGAAAACATGATTCGCCGCTGTGAGGTTTAAACCCGTTCCTCCTGCTTTCAGCGAGAGGATGAAGATCCTGCAGCGCTCCGCCTCCGGGAGCGCGTCGTCCTGGAAGCGCGCGATCATTTCATCGCGCTTCGCCTTCGCCACAGCCCCGTGCAAAAACTGCACGGGTTCACCCCGCTCCTGCGCGATCACACGCTGCAGGATGTGGCCCATCTCGACGAACTGAGTGAAGATGAGGCAGCCGCCTCCTTCGCTTCTTAGTTCGTCGATCATTTCAAGCAGGCGCTCCAGCTTCGCTGAGCGCACAGCCCTCGCGGAGGCTACGCCGGCCCCCGCACGATCTCCTTCCTTCAGAAACAAGGAAGGATGATCACAAATCTGCTTCAGCTTCATTAGAGAAGCCAGAATTAGCCCTTTCTTTTCCATCACGGAAAGGCTATCGATTTTTTCCATCAGGCTTTGCACGACATTCTCGTAGAGTGCCCCCTGCTCGGGAGTCAAGGCCACATACGCCTTGGACTCCACTTTCTCGGGTAAGCTCAACTGAATCGCCGGATCCTTTTTGACTCGTCTTAGCAAGAAAGGACGGATCAATCGTTGAACACGTAAAGTCAGTCCCGGAGCGCCGTCAGTGCTTTTTTCAATAGGTCCCACGTAATGATGAGTGAAATGGCGCAACGTACCGAGATACCCTGGATTAATAAAGTCAAAAATCGACCAAAGCTCGGTCAACCGATTCTCCATAGGCGTACCCGTCAAGGCGATACGGTGGTGAGCATTCAGACCGCGAATTGCTTGGGATTGCTTGGTATAAGCGTTTTTGATATTTTGTGCCTCGTCTAAGCAAAGCGCGTTCCAGGTCAAGCGCGATAATTCTTCTTCATCCAGCAGAGCGATGTTGTAAGAGGTTATTACAAGATCTGCGCCTGCCACAGAAGCCTCGAACGCATCCCCCTTTGCACGCTGCGCACCGTAATGGAGATGAATGTTGAGTGAGGGTCCGAAGCGCTCAAGTTCTTTTTGCCAGTTGCCAAGTACGGAGGTCGGACAAATCAGCAACGAAGGGAGCGTATTTGCAATAGGTTGTAACCCAGTTTGGGCTTGGGCTTGGTTTTGAGCTTGGTTTTGAGCTTGGCCTTGGCTTTGGGCTCGCGCTGTCGATTGCTCAGCATTGTTTGCAGCCGCTTTTACCGCCAGCAAATAAGCAATCAACTGCACCGTCTTCCCAAGCCCCATATCATCGGCCAAGCACCCACCCAGACCAATCCCGCGCAGAAAAAGGAGCCACGACACCCCTTCCGCCTGATACGGCCTCAGATCAGCCTCCAAGCCGTCAATCTGGGCAAATGGCAATGATTCTCGCTGATTAAGCTTCCTTAGCAAGGTCCTTAGCGAGCTGTTTAGCTCCATATGGACCTTGAACTCTTCCTTCCGCTCGCTTGAGGAAGAGGCAGTGGCCGACTGCTCCGAAGGGTCAACCGAAAGCTGCATTTCCAGAACATCGCGAAAGGAGAATCCCTTCCTCTTCTCTCTCTGCCGTATCGCGGCTTTCATCTGCTCTAAGTCCGCAGGATTCAACTGCACCCATCTGCCGCGAATATAGATCAACCTCTTTTTCTGCTCGGCAATCTGATGAAATTCCTCCTCAGATAGATCGACACCGCCTAATGCCACTCGCCAGTCGAATTGGATGATGTGGTCCATGCCAAACATCGGTTTGCGCGAAGCGCCCACAGAGCTCCGCACTTTTGCTCGCAGCTGAGGCCGCGAACGGCTGAGCTCCCCCCACCACGATGGCAGGAAAACCGAGATGCCTGCAGCAGCGAGCTGCAAGCTTGATTCCGTAAGAAACTCCCAGGCCTGATCGTCTGATAACTGCTCTACGATCTTTCCCTTCTGAAACTCACTTTCAAGTTGTGGCAAAATGCGCAGCACCCGATCCGTTTGATTCTGGATGCTGGCACCAATACTATCCTGCCATGCCTCGGGAACTCTCCCCACCAGACTATTCCCCGTCGTACTGAATTCCACGAAATGATTGGCATCCCTACGATCCTGCGCGATGAATCTTAGGCGCCAGTCAGCTCCGTCATCTTTGGCAGTCGTCGTCCCGTCTACATACGTTTCCGCATAGGGCTCCACGAGCTGCACGCAGATTCGGTAAGGTGTGCCGTCCTGCTTCCAGCCAATCGCCAGCAGCCAATCGTCCTCTTGCATCCAGCTTACTTCAGCGGAAGGTCCTTCTTGCAGCAGGACGTTGCCCTCCGATAGGCGGCTCCATGCCATACCAATCTCCGACTCTGGCGCTTCTTTCACTAGCTCCAAAGCTGCGGCATTAAACCAATCGAGCCAGAAACCCTCGCCCTGCCGCCCATTGTATAGCTGCTCAAGCTCTCCCAGTTTCGCACCTGGCAGCTGCGGTTTCCACCCCATGCCGCTTTGAAGCCAATGCCTGAAAGACGGCATGTACCAACCGGCATCTAACGCCTCTTTAAGCAGTGCAGCCCCTTTTTTCATCAAAAGTACATCCGTATCCCAGGATAATTTCCCATGCAATAAAGTGCCCGGCGCAGCCAAATAATCCAAAGCCACATAAGGTGTCACAACCAAGCACTCACCGTACCCGGTTCGAATAATTTCGAGCTGTGTGCCATAAAAGGACCCTTCATGCCAAGCAAACAGCAGCTTTCGCAACGCATAGCCTGGAACCTCGTTGGCCTGCTCTGTCTCTCCATAGAAGGCGAAGCTCCCTGTTGGGAGCTTTTGCACGCGAATATGTATCTGTGACAAGCTGATCATATCAGTAGTTT
The DNA here is from genome assembly GCF_059692135.1 of Paenibacillus sp. J22R160. NCBI lineage: Bacteria > Bacillati > Bacillota > Bacilli > Caryophanales > Paenibacillaceae > Paenibacillus > Paenibacillus sp. J22R160. The sequence goes on from NZ_JCAUAU010000032.1 coordinate 28,320, forward strand.
CCCTTTCCGTAATTCCTCTTGAAATGCACGGTAACGCGCATATTGCTTGATAAGCTGCACCAAATAAGCCTCAAATCTAGGCGTTTGCTTCAGCTTTTTATAGGCAGCCGCCAGCTTTTTGAGGAGTTTGACCGCTTGTTTATACGATTCACGATTTTTAACTTGGAGGATTTCTTCAATCGCATAATGATACAGCGGCAGCAGTGCGTGAATATTGGCTTTCTCAACCATTTTCAGCTGAGCAGCATCGATATCTAGGGGAGATATGCTTAACAAAAGCATCAAATCTGCCCATGCCTGATACTCCTCTTTCCCCAGCAAGAAACGAGAATAGTGCCGATAACTGCCAGGAAGAAGCTCCACCATGGCTTTCCTGTACTCTTCTTCAAGGCCAGGACTACTCGCTGCCGCCTCTTCCCACAAATCAAAATACTCGGCTGCATGATACGTTACTTCCTTGCGGATCGCAGGACCAAGCCATCTGAGCCATTTCAACAATCGATCCCACTGCTCGTCCTTCCCAAAAGATTTCAGATACCCAAACCAATTCCCTTGCTCGATCACATCAAGATCAGTTAGGACGCGATCCCAAGCATTTTCATCCTCGTCAGACAAAATATCAAAATGAGCTAACGCCATAACCGCCGCTTCATGCTCAGTTTTACTTCTCCCTCTATCGCCTGCAATCTTCCTTAATCTTACAAGCTCGTCCGCTACAAATTGTTTATCATACAACAAACCAGACCACAGCAATTTACTGATCTCAAACCATTTGCCTCTGGAATCCCCTGCTACCTCCTTAGAAACCTGTACGGCCACGTATGCCGCAAGCTCCTTCAAATGTTCTGGGTACTTCCTCTGGGCATGTTCCATATCGATGTTAAGCATAACAGCTGTCAGCTGTCCTTGACTGTGCTTCGTAATTTTGGAGAAAAAGTAACCGGCATTATAAAAGAAGTCATACACACCTGACTTCGCATCAGCCAAAGCATCGCACAGCTGAGTTAGGTACAGGACAACTTGGATATCATAGATCCCCCTAATCGTCAGCTCCCAATCGTCAGCCAGCTGATTGAGTTGTCCCCACGCCCGCATATATAATTCCTCGACGCTAAAAGCGTTATATACTTTGGCAGTCGCATATTGCTTATCAAAATAGAAGATCCATTCCGCGCACGTTCCTGTCGCTTTCGGCGTGTTAACTGGGCCGCGGGCTGTTAGATCGAATTGTGGTTTAGCATCTAGTTCTTGCATCCCTGACCCTCCCTCACTCAAAAAAAGCTATCTATTCATTATACAGGAAAAGGCGTCCATCGATAAAAAAAACCCTAGTTGGAATCTTCACAGATTCAGACTAGGGCGTCGTCATTATTTGTCGCGCATCATGCCTTGGTGTGGATGCGGGTGAGTACCGCAATACTCATCTGTCTCTTCATACGTGCACACATGCTCATAAACAGGTACACAATGATGTCTATTTACGATTTGAATAGGGTGAATAACTTGAACCTTTTGCGGATGATAGAAATCTCTAACTACTCTTTCTGGACTTGTCATTATAGGGTCAGCTGGGGGACACTGAAATTGTTTTCCTTGGCCAGGTTGATTCGGTTGATAAGCCATTGATTAAGTCAACTCCTCTTTAGGTTTGAGATAGTATACGTCTATGCCTAGTCCAAGGAATGTACCAATGCCTAGTTTCTCAATAAATAGGCTCTTTTTTACTGGCCAAGCAGGTAGATGTCCAAGCAGAGTGAAAATTGACAGGCTCCCTTGCTTTTCACCTAAAAATCAGCGATACGTCACTGCAATTTTCAGCAATTCTTTTCCCATTTCGACTTTATTTTTGTTACAATTGATAAATCAGTCCTAATTGATGGAAATATCCTATCCCCTACTTGCAGAAACCCTATACTTTAGAAGGAGCGGGAGTAAGATGAATACTACAACCCAAAGAAATTGCTCGGAAACTCGACATCTAACTTACTCTCACACTTTTGGCTATTCAGACATGTATTTTAATCATAAGCTATGGTCTTACTTTCCCTATAAACAAATTGAGAACCGTCTGGTCTCTTGGGCAGAAGCGGCTCAGGGAGACTTATTCCGTCGCCCTACAGGTTGGAAGCTTGTGAACGGAGATCTGATAGTAAATCTTCCTGCTTTACCGGACGGATTTGTCCCCTTTTCGCAAATAGACAAGGAACAGTTAAGCGATGAAGCTAAAGCGATGCTCCTCGCCCGCTTATGTAAAGCGCTTTCAATTTTACATGATAACCAGTTTTATATGGGCTTTTTGTCGCCCGACATGCTATTTTTCCATCCAAAAACACTAGCTATTCTTATTGATGTCCAACCATTCCCCTCCGCCATTGAGTTTATCAATCACTTGCTGACGGACTATCCATACAGCTTATTTCCGCGCTATGCGCGAAGATTTCTTTTATCGCGTGTTGCCGATTTTGAATCTATTCACCTCCTGATGGAGTCGATGTACAACGGCCTTGTACCTGCTACTTTGCAACCTCTTTCTGAACGGCTCCATGCTAAACCTGAAACCTTTCTATTCGCCGATGAGATTGCCGCAGCCCTTCTTGACTATTTGCAACTTCCAACGGAATCGCACCCTGATACAGTTATACAAGTTAGCTCAAAATTGCTGCACCCGGCCGCTTCCCCCATTTCACATGAACAGCAGGAGCTTTTTCGAGATTTCTTGAAATCCAGTGAAGATCGACTGCTAGGTCTCATCTGCGAAGATGAGGCTATTCGTTTCGATTTATACGCGCAGCACATTAATGAAGTGATTGAAACGGGCTATTTTTTCAAAATCATTTCGCAAGAATTGCCTTATTCCACCTTACGCGAAGTGGTCTCAAGAACACTCCACAAAGCTTATGATATCCTTCCAGAGTCCATTACCATGCTTCGGAACCTGGCCCGAAAATTTGATCAACTGCTCAAAAAACACGATGAAGGCGACGACATCCTTTATCTGCTGACAGAGTGGCTGCATCAATTTTTCATGTCTGTTATACCACTGTTTCCCGTTCAAAACTTTGTGTTCACCTTTGAGAACTGCGAGCACTTTGATGAAGATTCCCAGCTCATTCTTCTGAACTTCTGGAGAGAACATGGACATGAGATGAAATGCATGAACTTCATTTTCAGCGGAAGCTGTGTCCCCACCCAATTTGCGGAGGTACCCTTCCAAGTACTTACCATTCATCACTCGGACCCTGCCATATATGAGCAGTTGCTGGCTTCACAATTTGGACGAGCAGACGAAACTTTAGTCAACCAGCTGAAAAACTGGCTATACGAACATCAAATTAACGCAAGCCACTGCCGCATAATTTTGGAGGAACTCACCCTGTCCCAGTCCATTCAGGTCACCCGAAGCGGTTGGAAACAAACAGACAGATTCCATCTGGATCATGATCACTTGAACCCTCTCCGCTTGATTGCGAACCGTATCGCTCTTCTGGATAAGAAGGATTTAGAGCTTATGAGGTTGCTGTGCTGTCTGCCTATGCCGGTCCATGCTGCCTCTCTCTTTACCGCAAATCGACTGGATGCAGGCAATATTCTGCTCTCGGTGACCAGGCTTGCAGAGCTCGGTCTTATGCATGTCAGTCGCAATGACAGTCTTTTTATTTCAAATGAAATTAGCGGCCTGGTCCTGCAGCAGCTATCGGAAGACAAACTTGCGTCCTATTACCAAACAGCGCTGAAATATCTTTATAGATACCGCCCATTCGCATTGCCTCAGCTAATCACACTGTCATGTCAAGCAGGGGAATACAAGGTCGAATACTATTTGCTTTTAAAATATTACAGACAGATTCGTACGCTGCTCTCCTACAGCCAGAAGGCCGAAATATTAGAGCGTATTAAATATTTATATGAAAAACTGGGAAGGCCTTACCTTATTTTTCTGGATCGGCTGCTTAGCCGCATGTATCATCTGCTCAACCAGTTTGCACTATCTGAACAATTGGCTCTAACCGTCTATGAACGAACAGGAACCATTTCCGATCGCTTTGGCTGGCTGTCTATTCGGATCATTCAAAATGATGTAGACGTTTATCAGCTGCGCGAGGAGCTCTTCCCTTTTATTTTTGATGAAAAGCAGCAGCTTACGGATCGGGTACGGGCAGCATTTTTACTCAATACGAGCAATCTTTGTTTCCCTCTACAGGATGAAGAAATGCATAAATTGCATAAGTTCTATACGGAAGTTGTTTATCCAAAGCGCCATTTGCTTACCCTGCGCCATTTTGCAGAAATCACGAATTACTATACGATTAATATGTTGATTCATTTTCCAGAAACAGAGGAATTGGCCTTATCGATTACAGCGAAACTTGAACCGCTACTCGATTCCTCACCGCATACCGATCTGATGCTGCGTCTTTATGATGTTTACTCCTATCAAAACAACAATAAGATCATCAATACGTATGTCTATCGTGGAATTGAAGGCGCCAAGCGCTCTGGATATACGATTAAGGAGCAAGTTGGCCATCTGAATGCGATGGAGCTTTCCTTGAATCAAGGCGATATCGCCAGTTATTTGTACCATAAGGAACGTGTACTGCAGGTCGACATGCTGCGTCGCAAGGATTTGGCGGAAAACTATTTGACCAATCAGCTCTTATTCGCTCTGGAGTGGGAGGAATGGGCGTTATTCCACCAGCTGGAAACTAGCCTTATTGAACAGCAAATTACCGATTGGGGCCAGTCCTTATTGGCTGTTTATCAAGGCTATGCTGCCTTTCGCCAGCATCAACCGGTTCATGTTCCCGACTCTCTCGAGAATGAAAACCATGCTGTTTTCCTTGAAGCGCTGCGCCAAGCAAGTTCAGGCAATCCCTTATACGCTTGCCAGCTCTTTGAGCAGTTTATTATAAAAAATAACGCTGGCCTTTATGCTGGTTGGGCTTATCGGGAAATCCTTACTCTCCTGCTCAAGCTGCATTCCGAAAAAGTAGACCAGTGGTTTGACCAGTTTGAAGCCTACTTGAAACGATATGCTTATGATGTCTTTTGGCCTGATTACTACAGGCTTTCAGCGGAGAGGTCTATGACGGAAGGCGATATTCAACATGCCATGCTGTATTTGAGGCGGGCCTTAAACGGCTATCATATGATTCAAAAGGAAACGTGGCGCCCGTATTTAACAGCCTGTATGGAACAGGCAATTGCACCAGCGTTTGTGCCAGCGTCTCCGGCTATTTTGCAGGATGATTATGTTCAGAAAATGATGGCCGACCGCGAACAATGGCTGCTTCTTTCATTAGATTTACAAATTATCATCGAGCTGAGCGAGCAAGTGACTGAAACGCTGGATCTGGCCACAACCATGCAAAGACTGATCAAAGCCTTGTTCGACTACTTCCCGGTCATTCAACTTTCAATTACATACAAGCTGCTGCATTATAAGCAAAAAGTTTTCGCCACCGCCTCGGGGTTACGTGATCATGACGAATTGATTGCCTACCAAACGCGAAGCGAAGATCACTGCTTTCTCGTCTTTACCCTGTTTCAGCGTAGCGAGCAGGCAATCACCTTGCAGGTTCATGTCGATGGCATGACCAAAACTAAGCAGCAGCACATGGAACACTTCCTATCCTTCATCAAACCGCATATCATCAACGTGCTTCTGCATCGGGAAATGGTCATTGATAATTTGACCGGCTTCTACCTGCGAGGTTATTTCATGGAAAAGCTGAGAGAAGAGTTCGAGCTTGCCAGCCGCTATCAACTGGACCTCTCCGTCATCATGATCGACGTCGATAATTTCCGGAGAGTCAATGAATTCGGGCATCCCGAAGGGGACAGGGTGCTGCGGGAAATCGCTGATATTTTCCGGTTTAATTTGAGGAAAAGCGACATTGCGGGCCGATATGGAGGCGAAGAGTTAATTCTTATTTTACCGAAAACGGACGGTAAAGAAGCCCTTAAGATTGCCCATCAGCTGCGGGGCGAGATTGAGAAAGAGTTCGCCTACGGGCGTCCGTACACGATTACCGTCAGCGTTGGTGTTTCTTCAATGGAGCTGTGTCAGCCTAGCTCCATTGAGCAGCTTATTGAACAGGCGGATACCGCTGAAATTACGGCAAAGCGGACGGGGAAGAACAAGGTGATTGCGGCTTGGGAGTTGGGGTAGAGGTAGTTGGTGTGAAAAAGGGGCCCAAGGCTCCTTTTGGCTTGCCAATGGGAACTCTGATCCGTTATTTTGGCCAGATGGGTCAGATTGCGTGCTGGAAGGGAACTGGAGGGTCTTATTCTCACTTAATGAGCTGGCTAGATGAGTAGCATCACGAAATAGCGGATCGTAGTTCCCATAGCTTAGACAAAAGGGCTGCTTTGACAAAATAACGCCCTGTAGTTCCCTCTCCTCACTCTATGAGAGGCATCCTTTAGGCAGGTAATAAAAGCTGGCCTACCAGCTTCACTACAGCAAAAAAAGAGGCTCCTCAGATGAATCTGAGGAGCCTCTTCGAACTAGCTTTGATGCAAAAGGGCTTCGCCCTTCTTACATCATGCCGCCCATTCCACCCATGCCGCCCATATCAGGCATGCCTGGTTTGTCTTTTTCTGGTTTATCAGCGATAACCGCTTCAGTTGTCAAGAACATAGCTGCTACGGAAGCTGCGTTTTGAAGAGCGGAACGCGTTACTTTCGCAGGGTCAACGATACCAGCTTCGAACATGTTTACCCATTGTCCAGTTGCTGCGTTGTAGCCGATGCCTACTTTTTCGTTTTTCAAGCGCTCAACGATGACAGAGCCTTCTTGACCAGCGTTAGCTGCGATTGTGCGAACTGGCTCTTCTAGGGAGCGCAGGATAATGTTAACGCCTGTTTGCTCGTCACCAGTTGCTACTACTTTAGCTACTGCGTTGTATACGTTCACGAGAGCTGTACCACCACCGGAAACGATACCTTCTTCAACAGCTGCACGAGTAGCGTTCAAAGCATCTTCAATGCGAAGTTTGCGCTCTTTCAGTTCTGTTTCAGTCGCTGCGCCAACTTTGATTACCGCTACACCGCCGGAAAGCTTAGCCAAACGCTCTTGCAGTTTTTCTTTATCGAAATCGGAAGTTGTTTCTTCCAATTGTGAACGAATTTGAGTTACACGTGCAGCGATGTCTTTGCTGTCGCCAGCGCCGTCAACGATGATTGTGTTCTCTTTGGTTACACGGATTTGACGCGCGCTACCCAATTGCTCAGGACGCGTGGATTTCAGATCCAAACCAAGCTCTTCTGTAATCACTTGTCCACCAGTCAAAGCAGCGATGTCGCCAAGCATAGCTTTACGACGGTCACCGAAACCAGGAGCTTTAACAGCTACGCAAGTGAATGTTCCACGAAGTCTGTTCACAACAAGCGTTGCTTGTGCTTCACCTTCAACATCTTCAGCGATGATTAGAAGTTGTTTACCGGATTGAACAACTTTTTCAAGAACAGGCAAGATTTCTTGGATGTTCGAGATTTTTTTGTCAGTGATCAGGATGTATGGGTTGTCAAGGACAGCTTCCATTTTATCCGTGTCAGTGATCATGTAAGGGGACGTGTAGCCACGGTCGAATTGCATACCTTCTACAACTTCAAGCTCAGTCAAGAAACCTTTGGATTCTTCAACTGTGATAACGCCGTCTTTACCTACTTTTTCCATAGCTTCAGCGATTAGTTCGCCTACTTCTTCGTCAGCAGCAGAGATAGCCGCAACTTGTGCGATGGATTGTTTGCCTTCGATAGGCTTAGCGATGTTTTGAAGCTCTTCCACAGCTGCTCTAACAGCTTTCTCGATACCTTTGCGGATAACCATTGGGTTAGCGCCTGCAGTAACGTTTTTCAGACCTTCGCGGATCATAGCTTGTGCAAGAACCGTTGCTGTTGTTGTACCGTCACCGGCAACATCATTTGTTTTGGTAGCAACTTCTTTAACCAGTTGAGCTCCCATGTTTTCGAAAGCATCTTCAAGCTCGATTTCTTTCGCGATGGTTACACCGTCATTCGTGATCAACGGGCTACCGAATTTTTTCTCAAGTACAACGTTACGGCCTTTTGGACCTAGGGTTACTTTTACAGCATTAGCCAAAGCATCTACCCCACGAAGCATCGCGCGGCGTGCGTCTTCACTGAACTTAATATCTTTTGCCATGAATAGGAAACCTCCTCTTATTTAAACGATACATAGTAAGTAATAAAACGGAAAACCTAAGTAAAACGCATTGCCGATCTATATCCTGCTAAATTAGGCTAATACAGCGAGAATGTCGCTTTCGCGCAAGATCAACAGTTCGCGGCCTTCGTATTTCACTTCAGTTCCTGCGTATTTGGAGAAAATGATACGGTCGCCTTCGCTTACTTCAAGCGGAACACGAACGCCATCTTTCAACGCGCCTGCGCCTACGGCTACAACTTTACCTTCTTGTGGTTTTTCTTTCGCTGTATCTGGCAGCACGATACCACTTGCTGTAGTCTCCTCTTTCGCAACGGCTTCAATGATTACTCGATCACCTAACGGTCTGATCATGGAAAAATAGCCTCCTTTAGAAAATTGGTAATAGTGTTTTTCAAGGTTATTAGCACTCGAATGTGTTTAGTGCTAACAACAACTCTTATGATACTCATTCTGGGAGTAATTTGCAAGTCCTTTTACACATTTTTCGTACTTTCGAACACCCCCCTCATTCTACCCAAATGAAAAACAAATATTCCCTCTCTCAAAGAAAAACAGCCTGCACAAAAGTGACAGACTGTTTTCTTATTTGGTACCGAATTCCCGTTCCCATTCTGCATCCTTCAGCAGTTGCTTGCGGTAAATAAAGCCCGACATAAATACGCTAAACTCATATAAGACAATAAGCGGCAAAGCCACGAGAATGGCCGAAATGGCGTCTGGAGGCGTAATAACTGTTGCTAAAATAACGAGCAGCATGTACGCATACCGTCTGAACTTATGCAGCCGTTTCGGGTTAAGAAGCCTGATCTTCGTCAAAAACATGACCACAATCGGCATCTCAAATACAAGTGCCAATGGAAGAATGATGTTGAACATAAATGTAAAATATTCGGCAGCACCATACATCTCGGTGATTTCCAGACTTTTGCTAATGGAAGAAGTAAAGTAAAAAGCCATCGGGAAAACAACCCAATAACCGAACGAAAGACCTCCTAAAAAAAGCACAAACGCATAAGGAATATAAATGATTGAAGCTTTCTGCTCCGTCTCTCGCAGCCCCGGCTTAACAAAAGCCCATATATGATAAAGCGTAACCGGCAAGGTAATAAGGATACCAACGGCTAAGCCAAAATTCATATACAATCGCAAAGCATCCCATGGGGAAAAAACATTCCAGCTAATCGAATCTGCCGGCGGAATATTCTTGAGGTATCGAATGATTGGCTTGGCCGATATTAAACCAGCCACCATCCCAATGACCAAAACAAGCAATATCCACATGATCCGTTTGCGCAGCTCACCAAGGTGCTCCACGAGTGACATTTCTTCGTTCGTTGACATATTTCACCAACCTGATCTAGTGAATCGAGCCTGTAAGACTGAACCACTTGTTATGCTTAAAAGAAAAATGGACTAGTCCGGTAGACGCCGCGGATGGTTCGGTTGAACAGCCGCAGGTGTTGCAGGCGCTGGTGCAGGGGTCGCAGGCTGAGCGTCGGAATCCGCCGCCAAGTCAGCTAAGTCTGGCCCAGGCGTACTCGACACGAACGACACAGCCGCTTTCTCGGCTGGCTGCGAAGCTACAGGTGCCGCTGGAGACACAGGTGATGCGTCAGCCTTGTCTAAGAATGGACCGCTCGCTGCGTACGCGACAACTGGCGCTGGCGCCAAATCTTCCTCGGCCACAGGACTAGCCTCCTGAGCTTGCTGAACCGCCGCAGGCGCAGGCGCTGGTGCCGCTTTCGGCTCATCGTTCATGAGCTCGTAGGCGCCCTTCTTGAAATCCCTGAGCGTGCGTCCCAGCACACGGCCAATCTCGGGCAGTTTGTTCGGCCCGAATAAAACTAGCGCAACGATAGCAATTAATAATAACTCGGTAAATCCGATGTTTTGAAACATGTCTTTCATCTCCATCATGTATTGCTTTACGAACAAAAGTGATCCGTTGAGAACGACACGACACATTAACATGAAAATATCCTGCTAATTTGTCCTCAGATAATCGATTAACGGCATTAACAGGAATTCCTCCCGTTAACTTCACTCGAGTCCTCTGAAAGCAGTCAAAACCTTCCAAATTAGCAGCAGAAATTCCTTCTATTTCTCCTAAACACAATGAAAATCTCCAATTAACTGGACTAATTCCAGTTAATTAACTACTAACATTGATAAAACCCGCCATACCCCATCTCCGTAATGTCGCTGCGCACAATCGTCTCGCCTGCGCAAATACGCGGCAGCAGCACATCAAAGGACGTGTACGGGTCATGCATAACACAACCCGGCAAGCCCATGATCGGCACATCGCCCAGATAGGCGATCATCAGCATCGAGCCCGGCAGCATCGGCGTGCCGTAGCTGACCACGCGGGCGCCGGCTTGCTTGATCGCTCCTGGCGTGCGGTCATCCGGGTCCACGGACATGCCGCCCGTGACCAACACCAGATCCACGTTCTGCGCAAGCAGCGCGTGGATCTCACCAACAATCGCTTCGCTATCGTCGAGCGCGAAGCGTTGGTCTACCACCTCGGAGCCAAGCTGCGCGATCTTCTCCTTCACCACCGGGCCGAATTTATCCTTAATTCGGCCCTTGTACACCTCGCTGCCCGTCGTCACGACGCCAACGCGCAGCTTACGAAAGGGCTTCACCTCAAGCAAGGTGAAGCCTTCTGCACGGCGAGCGGCGGCTATGCGCTCGACCTCCACAACCTTCGCTTCGTCAACAATCAGCGGGATCACCCGCGTGCCAACCAGCGAAGCGCCTGCCTGAACGACCACGCCGCTGCGGATGGTCGACATCACGACCTCGTCGATGGCGTTCACGCTGTCGACGAAGGTTTTATCGATTCGGACTAAGCCGCGAATCGGCGATTTCACGTTCACTTTGCCCTCATGCGGCTCCGTGAGTATGAGCTCGTCGCCCGCGATCGCTCTCGCCATGCGCAGCGCGGCTTCATCTTCATGGAAATAGCCCGGCTGCAGTTCCATGACGTAGATATGCTCTTTGCCAATGCTCAGCAGCGCGGGAATATCGGCCTCCGTCACCTGGTGGCCTTTGCGGAACAAGCGACCTTTGAACTCGCCTGGCAAAATCTGCGTAAGATCATGGGGCAGGATCATCCCAATAGCATCCTCAACCTTTACTTCACGCAGCATGGATTCCTGTCTACTCACCCGTGGTCACCTTCTCTGCCCGTCAGAATCCCGAGCGCATGCGGAAGCTGATCGATGATCGCCATCAGATTCTCCTGTACGCCTTTGGGGCTGCCTGGCAAATTAATAATCAATGTGCGGCCGCGAATACCCGATACGGCTCTGGAAAGCATCGCTTTCTTCGTTTTCTGCATAGATATCATCCGCATGGCTTCGGCAAAGCCCGGGGCAACCCGGTCAATGACATTCAGCGTTGCTTCCGGCGTCACATCGCGGGGAGCCAGACCTGTCCCGCCTGTCGTTAATATCAGATCTGCCTGATAATAGTCCGTCATTTCTATTAATGAAGCCATAATTTCGTCCATCTCGTCCGGAACAACACGGTACTCGATGATCTCGCCTTGAATTTCTTCTTCAATGAGCTCGCGGATTACCTGAGCGCTGGTGTCTTCTCGTTCTCCTCGGTAACCGCGGTCACTGGCTGTCAAAATCGCAACTTTCCAGTGCATCCTTCGTCACCTCTCCCTTGTTAACTGAATGAGATAACCCCTACTACTGAATGATCGTCGACTTCATCTATGAGCAAACCCCAGTGGTCTTTGTCGCGTCTCAATCAACTATCTTGTCTGTGAAAATCCCCATTTTTACCGCCTGTTTTCGTGACTAGCATCGTGGAGTTAATCATCATATCCTTCTCAGCGGCTTTGCACATGTCATAGACGGTTAACGCGGCGGCAGATACAGCCGTTAAGGCCTCCATCTCCACGCCTGTCGGTCCCGTCGTCCGGACAGTTGCTTCTATGTAGAGTTCGTTGTTGCCATTATCAGCAAATTGAATATCTATCCCCGATAAAGCGATGGGATGGCACATAGGAATCCAATCTGACGTTTTTTTTGCGGCCATGATGCCAGCCACCTGCGCGACAGCCAGGACGTCGCCTTTTTTCATTTTACCCTGTTTAATTAAGGCAAGTGTCTCGCTTTTCATAAGTAATGTCGAACGTGCTGTCGCTGTTCGCTTCGTTTCCGGTTTGTCCGAAATATCAACCATGCGAGCTCGTCCCTGTTCGTTAAAATGGGTTAGTGGAGAGGAATCGGTCAAGTCGCTCACCTCCCTTTTATGATTCTGATTTAAAAACCATTTTGCTTTCGGTAACAATGCCATCCACCCGGAAATCATGCCAGGAGGAGGGAACCGCAGGAATTAACTGCTTATCAAAAGCAGCAGCAACCGCAAAAGGTCTCTTCAGACCTCGCGCAGCAAATAGCTGCATGAATCTGTCATAAAAACCGCCGCCATACCCAAGCCTTCCGAAATCCATGTCAAAGGCAAGCCCTGGCACCAAGATCATCGAAATGGCGGACAAATCTTGCTCGATCGGCACATTGCTATGCGGCTCTCGAATGCCCCATGTCCCGCTCTCCAGATCGTCGTAGGAGTGAATGATATGCAAATTCATAGTTTTCGTATCTGCTACAACCTTCGGCACAAGCACACGAATTCCCTGCTGCCAACACCATTCCATCAGAGGAGCAACGTCCAACTCGGACCGGAATGGCATATAAGTCATTACCGTAGGGGGAACGGTGGCTTCCTGCTGCTCAGTGCCCAGAAGTCTATCTGAACAGAGCTTCGTCATTCGCTCATGAATGCGCTGCTGCTTGTCTTCCCGTTCTTCCGCTGTAATGGATGCGCGCAGTGCTTCCATTTCCTTACGTAGTTCAATTTTCCGTTCACGAATGTTCATACTGGCTCAGCCCTTCCCTAACAAGGAGTGGTTTCCCCCATTTTAACATAAACAAAGAAAAAAACTATACTCGTGCTGCAGACCCCAGTCTAAACCGTACTATGACAGGAAAATGGTCGGAAAATATCGTCGGAACCGTCCATGCTGAACCGCTATTTTTCACATTCGTGAAAACATAATCGATCCTTTGACCGCCTGCAAAAGTGCCCTGCGAGTCTTTGCTTAATGGGACGTCCACCAGCGACATCCTGTTCATTGTGACTGGGAATGCACACTCTTTCATATTAAAATCGCCGAGAACGACGAGCGGTCCTTTCTTATCTGCCAAAAGCTCTGATATACGCGTGAGCTGAAGCTGCCGATCCTCCCCAGAAAGCCCCAAATGCGTCGTTGCAATATGGACTGGCTCGGAACCAATCAGCACGGTAGTCATTAGAAGGCTCCTACTTTCCAAACTTCCCGGAAGAAGCGCCCAGCTGCTGTCAGCGATCGGATAGCGACTCAAAACGGCGATGCCATATTGACCTACTTTATAGGTTAGACTAGGACTATAAACCATATGCATGCCAAGCATCTCCGAAAGCTCTCGGGCTTGATCCACGAATCCGCTGCGCAGGCGGTAACGATCCACTTCTTGAAGGGCGATAATGTCGGCATTTTCCTGCTGCAGAAGCTCAGCAATCCGAATAATATCAACTTTACCATCCAAACCTTCTCCGTGGTGCATATTAAAAGTCATGATCGTGAAGGAAGCAGGCGCTTCTAAATTAGCGGCAGGCATAACGGGAACATTGGATAATAGACCTTTATCCCAGCCATGGATGGGCAGACCAAGCACAACAATAAGCAGCGCAAATATACCTAAATACCTGGCAAGCCGCAAAGGCAAGTACGCCATCTCCCTATCCCCCTTCAGCTCCATGCAAAATTAAGCATACGACGTACTCACGCATGGTGTATACTAGTGAATTGATGGGATTATAGGCAGTTCGGTTAAGGTTTTCCACAGGTTTCTTTCATTAATAAGCAGGAGGCAGCAGAAGATGTTATTACAGGTTTCTAACATTTCCAAAAGCTACGGGGTACGTTCTGTACTCTCCAATATAACGCTACAAATCGAAGACAAGGAACGTATTGGCCTAGTCGGTGTCAACGGTGCCGGGAAGTCAACCTTGCTCCAAATTATTGCCGGCGAAATGTCTTATGACAGCGGCGATCTCTTCAAAGCCAAAGAAACGAAAATCGGTTATTTAAAACAAAATAGCGGTCTGCAAACGGACAAGTCCATCTGGAACGAGCTGCTCAGTGTATTTAGCTCCTTACTGGAGACAGAGAGAGAGCTGCGTGAGCTGGAAGCACAGATGGCAGACCCATCCCTAATTGAAGATGAAAAAAAATACGAAACTACGATGAATCGATATTCAGGACGCTCCGAATATTTCCGTGAGCAAGGCGGCTACGAAATCGAGGCCAAAATTCGCGGGATCCTTCACGGGATGGGCTTCGGCCAGTTTTCCCCTGACACTCTCGTCCAAACACTAAGCGGTGGTCAGAAAACTAGATTAGCTCTGGCCAAAATGCTGCTCGAAGAGCCCGATCTGCTCATGCTCGATGAGCCTACGAACCATTTGGATATCCAGACGCTGACTTGGCTGGAAGGCTACCTGCGGGGTTACCCAGGAGCGATTCTGGTCGTCTCCCATGACCGCTTTTTCCTGGATGCCTTAGCCACGTCCATTTACGAAATAGAACGCCATGCTTCCAAACGGTACACGGGCAACTACTCCCGGTTTATCGAAATCAAAGAAGCCAACTATGAGATTGAAATGAAGCAGTTCGAGAAACAGCAGGGAGAAATCGCGAAGCTGGAGGATTTTGTACAGCGTAATATCGTGCGTGCTTCTACGACCAAAAGAGCGCAGAGCCGCCGCAAACAGCTCGAGAAAATGGATCGTCTGGATAAGCCGATGGGGGATCTGAAGCGTGCTTCGTTCTCTTTTGAGATCGAGCAGACGTCCGGTAAAGAGGTTCTCCAGGTCGATCGTTTGGCGCTTTCGTATGATGGGAAAAACCGCCTGCTTGACGGTGTCTCCTTCCAACTGCGCCGCTCGGAAACGGCTGCCCTTATCGGCCCCAACGGGGTCGGCAAATCTACGCTGCTGAAAACCTTAATTGGTCAGCACAAACAAGACGCCGGCACCTTCAAATGGGGAACAGGCGTCACAATTGGGTATTACGATCAAGAGCAGACAGGCTTAACCCCATCCAACAGCGTGCTGGAGGAAGTGTGGAACACATATCCGCATCTGGAGGAAGCCCGAATTCGCACTGTGCTCGGGAACTTCTTGTTCAGCGGCGAAGAGGTGTTCAAGAAAGTCTCTGCCTTAAGCGGCGGCGAAAAAGCACGCGTGGCTTTGGCCAAGCTCATGCTGCAAAAAGCGAATGTGCTCATCCTGGATGAGCCTACCAACCATTTGGATCTGTACAGTAAAGAAGTGCTGGAATCAGCGTTGATGGATTACGAGGGTACTCTCCTTTTCATCTCCCATGACCGCTACTTCTTGAATAAAATGGCCGAGAGCATGCTCGATCTGCAAAAGGATGGGCTCACGACTTACCTTGGCAACTATGACGATTATCTGGAGAAAAAAGCGGAGCTCGCCGAAATGGAAGCGAAGCGTCTAGCCAAAGAAGCGGAGAAAAAATCCGCTAGCAGCGTTGGTAAAAATGAACCTGCCATCAGCGGCGGCGGATATGAAGCGGACAAGCTGGCCAAGCGCGAAGAACGCAGCCGCCAGCGTAAGCTGGAGCAGCTTGAGCTCGACATCGCGCGGTTGGAAGATGAAGTCTCCATCTTGGAGGCTGAGCTCGCCGATCCTGAGGTGTACAACAACTACGTCCTCGTTCAGGAGAAGACGGCCGAAGTTGACAAGCGAAAGCACGCGCTTGCGTCTTGTTATGAAGAGTGGGAGATTTTGCTCGCTTAATTGGATGAATGAATGATTGAATGAATGAATGCCGGACTGCTCTAGCGGAGTTATAGATGAGGATAAGTTACATAGCTCTGATCTGGAGAAAGCCATAAAGGCCCTCTCGCGATCAGCTTCCGCTTGGAAGCTGCGTGAGAGGGCCTTTTGGGACTGCTCAGCAAGATATCTTGGTGAAAGCTTGGGTTTTCTCGCTCTGAGAAAGCCATAAAGGCCTTCTCGCGATCAGCTTCCGCTTGGAAGCTGCGTGAGAGGGCCTTTT
>NZ_JCAUAU010000033.1:0-42564 GCF_059692135.1 Paenibacillus sp. J22R160
ACGTGTTACTCACCCGTCCGCCGCTAAGCACCGAAGTGCTCCGCTCGACTTGCATGTATTAGGCACGCCGCCAGCGTTCGTCCTGAGCCAGGATCAAACTCTCCATAATAGGTGAGACTTTGATCTGCAATCAAAGATCCCTATGAAGCCCCAAAAAGTGAAGTGAACCTCCGAAGAGAATTCCGATTACTTTTCGGGGACCCCGTTAAGGGTCAGACGATTGCTCGTCCTTATATCTGAAAGCTGAATAGCTCATTGACTTACTAGCGAGATTAAAATAATCTCTTTTTTTGAACGATTTCTCGTTCGTGCTTACTCACTCGTTGTTCAGTTTTCAAAGATCAATTTCTTTCCTTCACTGCCGTGTTACCGAAGCAGCGAAAAGTAATATACCATGTCGAAATTTGATTTGCAAGCATTTTTTTAAATTCTTTTTTCGACATGTTTCTGAGTGCTATTTAACCTGTCTTTGAACGACAGATTAGCAATATACCATGGTTCCAGAAGGATTACAACCTCTAAATAGACTTTCACTTCCACGAAAAAAAGAACAACGCTGTATTGCTACAACATTGTTCTTCCCTTATATAGCTATTTCAGTGTAGCACTCACCCTTAATACTAGCTTGTAAATACGGAAGATGTCCCATAAGCCAAAGGAATTGCGGCCCCAATCATCAGGATAGGCCCCCACCAAGTGAAGAAGGAAATCCCCAGACACAGGCTAATCAGGATCAGTGCAGGCAGTACTAGTATAGGTGTCGATAATTGGAGAGCTTGATGTTTCGCTGTATCCTGGATAGGAAACAGGGTTAGAAAGGGTGATCTTAATTCGTCTTTACAGAATGATTTTCTCCAAAATACCAACGCGCATGCAGCAACAATCCAGATCACAATTTTCAGAGGTCCCGGCATTATGAACATTGCCGCACTGATCAGAACCGCAAATTGGATCGTTTGCTTCCACTGCGTGCCATTTCTGAAGAAGGATTTTACCAACAAATCAGCGATCCCGTTACCGGCGCCTTTTCCCTTAAACAAGCGTTGCGAATTTTTGAAAAATAAAGGGCGTTTGCGCTTCGGTTTTCTTTTCCGCTCCGTAACACGAATTAACATTAAAGATACAATCCGCATCCGCGAGTCTCTCTCTCTGGCGATATCAGCGAAGAAAGCCCCTTTCTCTTGCAAACGCAGTTTACTTACAACCATAGCCAGTACGAGAAGTAGTAACAGAATCGCCCAAATATAAAGCGCGTTCTGACTGATCACTGCGACCAGTTCTTGAAATACGAAGAACAGCCCTGCAAAAGCAACAATCCGCAGTATCCAAAGGAAAATCCCCTGCATGCGAAGGGCTACCAGCTGGCGAAGCAAGCCTAGATTAATTTTCAGCAGATAGGTAAGCAACCACAAGACAATAATCTGAGGCGCACGAAAGCCGTACGTCTGAACAAGCAAAGGAAGAAAAACGAGCACCAATAGAAGTGTTGTAAACCCCTGCAGCACAAGGGAGTATCGATGTCCAAGACGCATGAGATGCTGAAACCATCTCTGGTTCTGCCGAAGGAACAGCTGATCGCTTTCCTCTACAAAATACCGTATCGTTCCGAACCAAGTGAACAAATAAAAGACCGTGCCCACTAGAAACAACGTGAGAAAGCTGAACCAAGCAGGCTGTGTAGCCCACCAAGAGTAATATTGATAACCAGCCACAATGATCAGCGGAATGACAAAATAGATCGCAATAACCCAATCCACCGCCATGCGTAACGCTTTATACTGAAATAACCAATCCGATCGAACCCGCCGGGCGAAAAGCTGAAAGCTATTTTTCAAAGTACGGTCCCCCTCTCTAAAGTAAGGAATGGAAGCAGTCGAATAATGGCGCATCCGGCATGCCGCTTTGTTCTTGAATGTCCTTCAGGGACCCATTAGCCACCAATCTGCCGCCTGACAGAAGCACAAATGAGGTGCAAATGCGTTCTGCTGTATCTAAAACATGGGTGCTCATTAGAATCCCGGCACCCCGCTTACGTTCCTCATCCAACATCCCTATGAAATCTTTGATGGCCTTCGGATCCAATCCAATGAAGGGCTCATCAACAATATACACGTCCGGTTTATTCAAAAAGCCCAGGATCAGCATGATTTTTTGCTGCATCCCTTTGGAAAATTTGCCTGGCAATTGATGCTTCTCATCCAGCAGTCGAAACCTGTGCAAGAGATCATCCGCACGCTCCAGAAATACCGTTCGATCCAGTTCATAAACGGAAGCAGCGAATTCCATGTGCTCCCACAACGTCAACTCATCATACAGAATAGGATGCTCTGGAATATAAGCGTAGCTTTTTCGCTCACCCATAAAAGAGATTTTCCCTTTGAAATCCTTCAACAAACCTAGGATGCTCTTCATCGTCGTGCTTTTGCCAGCTCCATTGGGACCTAACAGACCTACAAGTTCACCTTGCCGCACCTCAAAATGAATGTTTTTTATAATATCCGGAACCTCGTCATAACCAGCCTGATCAATATGTACGTCTAATACAGCTAATCGTTCTTCTGACATTACAATCACATTCCCTTCTACCCTCATCCTATATAACGCATCTTTACATTTCTACCGCTTTTTTTCAAGCTATCAATCCCCGATGTATATATTTCTATGATTTGGTCAAATCTAGTATCTATTACTCTATCAATTCTTCTACTAACAAAAAGGAGGTGCTGCATATGAAGACTGACATGAAAAAGAACGTCCTGCTCAATCGCTACCATTTTCTAATGTGGGCAAAAACTGGCGACATTTTGTATCTGAAATTAATCGGAACCGCCATGTCTCATTAATTGAACTCATACCTATCAGCCAAAGCCGTTAAGGGTCATGTCCCTTCGGCCTTTTTGCGTTACCACGTCATATTCATCTCCCACCGGCATAAAATGTTAAGTGAACCAAGAAACCATCCTTAGCGCGAGGGGGGTGTACATCATGTCCGGGCAGAACGAGCATGGGTCTGCATATTTTGAAAAAATGCTGAATATCATTGATGTCGGTGTTCATCTCATTGACCGTGAGGGAATCACTATTTTCTATAATGATAAGATGGCGGAAACAGATGGGCTGAAGCGTGAGCAGGTTGTCGGGAAAAACTTTTTTGAGCTGTTCCCCTCTCTAACCAACGATACGAGCACTTTCATGAAGGTTCTGCAAACGGGTATAGAACTCCGCGAGAAAATCCAAACGTATGTCAGCGTCACTGGCAAAAGAATCACCACAATTAACAGTACGTACCCGCTTCTGGAAAACGGAGAGATTATCGGTGCCCTAGAGGTGGCCAAAGATATTACAAGCATCGTTCATCTCCATGATCAAATTCTAGACCTTCGGCATCAAATTTACGAGTCCCCCTCCAAAGATAAGAAGATCACGAGCGCCGCCCGCTATCATTTCAGCGATTTAATTGGCAGTAATGAGGCCTTCCTTCAGACAATTTCCTTTGCTAAAAAAGCATCGCGTACAAGCTCGCCTGTTCTCATATGCGGCCCTACCGGCACGGGCAAAGAATTAGTGGCCCAGAGCATCCATAATGCCGGAGCTCGCAGAAGCCGTCTTTTTATTGCGCAAAATTGTGCAGCTGTCCCCAACGAGCTCATGGAAGGCATCATGTTCGGAACGGCAAGGGGCGCATTCACAGGGGCAATTGACCGTGCGGGCTTATTTGAGCAGGCAAATGGCGGGACGCTTTTGCTCGATGAATTGAACAGCTTGGATCTAGTGCTGCAGGCCAAACTGCTGCGCGTGCTGCAGGACGGGCTTGTTCGCCGGGTTGGTGGGACAAAGGAGCAGCAGGTGGATGTCCGGATCATTACGGCTATGAACATTGATCCTAAGGAAGCCTTGGAAAAAGGGCTCTTGCGCAGCGATCTTTTTTACAGGCTGAATGTGGTAAATCTAACGCTTCCTCCGCTCGCTGAGCGCAAAGAGGATATTCCGATTTTGACGAATCATTTTATAGATACATTCAATGACCTGTTTGGCATGAAAATTACGGGCATAGCGCCAGCAGCCCTGCAGCGATTGCTCGACTACCACTGGCCGGGAAATATCCGCGAGCTGAGCCATGCGATTGAATCGACCTATAATATGATGGAGCTGGAGTGCGAAATCATTGAAGAAGCTCACCTTCCCGCTTCAATCACGGGGAACCACTCACTGCGGTATGAAAAGCAGTACGAGGCGGTGATCTCAACCGGTTTAACCGATAAGGTGAAGCAGCTGGAAAAAGAAGCGATTGTGAACGCGCTTGCCCGCCACCAGTACAATATTACTCTCACCGCTCAAGCACTCGGCATCAAGCGCCAAGCCCTGCAATATAAGCTTAATCGCTACGGCATCGTGAGAAAGCCTTAGTCCGTCCGACTCCGCAAGGAGTCTTTTTTGCGTTTTCTGGTGTCTTGAGGAAATGTTGGCATGCTTTTTGCATCTTCTATTACTGAGCAAACATCATCACTGGAGGTGCCAATATGGAACGACGTCACTGGAAACAAGTTGCGCTATGGAAAAACGTCACGGATGCGCAGTGGAATGATTGGCTTTGGCAGCTGACACACACCATTCGTTCCTTGGATGATTTGAAAAAAGTCGTGAATCTAACCCCTGAGGAAGAAGAGGGCGTTCGCATCTCAACGCAAACGATCCCTTTGAATATTACGCCCTACTATGCATCCCTGATGAATCCTGATGATTCGAGATGCCCGATTCGTATGCAATCTGTCCCTGTTTCCGCCGAGTTGCTGAAAACAAAATATGATCTGGAGGACCCTCTACACGAGGATGAAGACTCTCCCACGCCTGGTTTAACGCATCGTTACCCGGATCGGGTGCTTTTCCTGGTTACTAATCAGTGCTCCATGTACTGCCGTTACTGCACGCGCCGTCGATTCTCAGGTCAAGTGGGCATGGGCGTTCCCAAAAAACAATTGGATGACGCCATTGCGTATATCCGGAATACGCCTGAAGTGCGCGACGTTCTGCTTTCTGGCGGGGATGGGCTGTTGATCAATGACAATATTTTGGAGTATATATTGAAAAATTTGCGGGCGATTCCCCACGTCGAAATCATCCGGATCGGTACGAGGGCACCGGTTGTTTTTCCGCAGCGGATTACGGAGCACTTGTGTTCCATTATCAAAAAGTATCATCCCGTCTGGCTCAATACGCATTTCAATCACCCTTTGGAAATGACGGAAGAAGCGAAAAAATCATGCGCTATGCTCGCCGATGCGGGTGTTCCGCTTGGCAATCAGTCGGTGATCCTGGCCGGCATCAACGACAGCACCTATATTATGAAGAAGCTCATGCATGATCTTGTAAAAATGCGCGTGCGTCCTTATTACATTTACCAATGTGATTTGTCCGAAGGCATCGGCCATTTCCGTGCTCCGGTATCCAAGGGGCTTGAGATTATCGAAGCGCTGCGCGGACATACTTCCGGCTATGCGGTGCCAACCTTCGTTGTTGATGCTCCCGGAGGCGGAGGTAAAATTGCGCTCCAGCCGAACTATTTGATCTCGCAGAGCCAAGATAAGGTTATTTTGCGCAACTACGAGGGCGTCATCGTGGGGTACCCAGAGCCCAAAAACTATGTGCCGGGCCGGGCGGATGAGTATTTCAATGAAATCTACGGTGTTGAGAAGCAGCCTGAAAGCACAGGTATTATCGCGCTGATGAAAGATGAAAAATTCAACTTGGTGCCAGAAAATTTGCACCGGATCGGCAGAAGAAAAGCCTACTCGGCGGCGCCAGAGCATGCCTCTTTGAAGGATCGCCGGCCAAAGCGGGATGAAATGAAGGATAAGCTGATGAAGGCGCAGCAGAAGGAGAGCAAGGCTGGCGGTGCGGAAGGCAGCCCGCCGGAGGCGCTAAGTGAGGGTAAGGAGCCTAGTGCGGAGAGCTGAGGCTAGTGCGAGTGACGGAGGAGCTTAGTGCGGAGGGCGGCGGCGTGGCGTGAGTGCCGGAGGAGCTCAGTGCAGAGGGCGGCGGCGTGGCGTGAGTGACGGAGGAGCTCAGTGCGGAGAGCTGAGGCTAGTGCGAGTGACTGAGGAGCTTAGTGCGGAGGGCGGCGGCGTGGCGTGAGTGACGGAGGAGCTCAGTGCGGAGGGCGGCGGCGTGGCGTGAGTGCCGGAGGAGCTTAGTGCGGAGGGCGGCGGCGTGGCGTGAGTGACGGAGGAGCTTAGTGCGGAGGGCGGCGGCGTGGCGTGAGTGACGGAGGAGCAGTGGCGTGCGGGGGCGAGAGCGTAGAGCGAGCGGTGAGCAGACGCGAGGCGGCAAGGTGCGAGGAAGCGCAGAAAGAGGATGCGCAAGAGAACTATGGTCCGCTATTCTGCAAGAAAGCGGCTTTGCGTCGTGTCTAGGGGAACTACGGGACGCTATTCTGCTGTTTCCGGCTGAAATCCAGGCATTTCAGGGCAAATAAGGCCCTGTAGTTCCCTCAGATGCCGAATTTGGCAGATTTCGTTCAATTAGCGCCCTGTAGTTCCCCTGCACGCGCAAGTGTTGCTGTATTGCTCCAGAATAAACAATGAAGGGGATGCCGGTCGGCTCCCCTTCATTGTTTATGGAAACGGACAGGCCCACGCTACTTTTTAAAACAAATCAGCTTCAGCTCCGTCAGCTCTTCCACGGCGTATTTCACGCCTTCGCGTCCTGTGCCGCTCTCCTTAACGCCGCCATACGGCATTTGGTCTACGCGGAAGGTGGGAATGTCATTAATCATAACGCCCCCCACCTCCAACGCTTCGGCAGCAGCGAACGCTGTCCGAATATTTTGCGTATAGATCCCCGCTTGCAGGCCGTACCGGGAGTCATTAACCAGCCCTATCCCCTCCTCGACGGATGCGATCTTATTGATCATCACAACGGGAGCAAACGCCTCCCGGCAGGAGATGCTGCTCGCAGCTGCAACATGAAGCAGGACTGTCGGATGAACGACATTCCCCTCCTTCTTGTTGCCGGTTGCGACAACAGCGCCGGCTTGTTCGGCATCCGCAATCCACTCCAATGCCCGCTGCGCATCGCGCGGAGCGATGACAGCCGACACATCCGTCTTGAGATCAAGCGGATCGCCTAATTGAAGCAGCTCCGTCTGCTTGACGAACTTCCCCACAAATTCGTCAAACAGCTGCTCATGCACATAGATCCGCTGAATAGAGATGCATACCTGGCCAGCATAGGAGAAAGCCCCTGTAACTGCCCGCGCGATCATGCTATCCACATCCGTCCCTTGATCCACAATGAGCGCAGAATTGGATCCTAATTCTAAAATCACTTTCTTGAGACCTGCCTTACTTCGTATGGCAATCCCGACCTCCGGGCTTCCCGTGAAGGTCACTGCCTTCACTCTCGCATCCGTTACCAGCAGATCGCCAATAGCGCTCCCGCTGCCAGTTACAACGTTCAGCGCCCCTGCGGGTAGCCCCGCCTGCTGCAAAAGCTCCGCCAAAAACAACGCAGACAGCGGCGTTTGTCCTGCCGGTTTCAACACGATCGTGTTGCCCGCAGCAAGTGCAGGACCTACCTTATGCGCAACCAAATTCATCGGAAAGTTAAACGGTGTTATCGCCGCAATAACGCCCAATGGCTGGCGGATCGTATACGCTACACGATCCTCCCCGCCAGGCGCTGCATCCATCGGAATCGTTTCGCCGTGAATCCGCTTCGCCTCTTCAGCAGCAAACTTGTACGTTGCGATGGTTCGCTCCACTTCAACCCTTGCCGTTTTCAGCGGCTTAGCTGCTTCAAGCGCGATAATTCCAGCGCACTCATCCGCCTTCTCGCTTATCAAAGCCGCAAGCCGCTCTAATATCGCAGCGCGTTCATGTGCCGGCATACGCGCCATCAAAGGTCTGGCACGTTCAGCGGCCTCCAGTGCTTGCTGCACTTCTGCGGCTCCTGCGTAGGCAATCTCGGCAATTTGTTCACCGCTATAAGGTGAGAATAAGGGCCGATATTCGCTGGCTTCTACCCACCGGCCCTCTATGAATAAATGCTTTTTCATGCGGTTTCCCCTTTTCTAACCGCCGCAAGCCCTGAACGCTGCCTCCAGCACATCAAGGCCCTCAGCAAGCTGTTCATCCGTGATCACTAGCGGACTTAAGATGCGAATCACATTTCCGTATATGCCTGCGCTCATAACGATTACGCCATGCTGATGCGCCTCCTGCAAAATCCGAGCCGTGAGCTCCTTATCCGGTGCTCGGCTCACAGGATCTTTCACTACCTCAATAGCACTCATGGCACCCAATGTGCGTACATCTCCGATGAAGCTGAGTTCCTGCTGCAGCCGTCCAAAACGCTCCATGACCGCTTCGCCAATCCGGGCAGCCCGTTCGACCAGTCGCTCAGCCTCCAGCATCTCAATGACCTGCAGAGCAGCAGCGCAGCCAAGCGGGCTGCCGCCATACGTCCCCCCAATTTCCCCAATGCCGGGGGCATCCATAATTTCTGCCCTGCCGGTCACGGCGCTTATGGGCAGGCCAGCCGCAATGGATTTGGACATCGTCATGAGATCCGGCACAACGCCGTGGTGCTCCATGGCAAACATTTTACCCGTACGCCCAAAACCTGTCTGCACTTCATCAGCGATAAGCAGAATACCGTATTTCTCGCAAATGTCTTTGACTCCCTGAATGAAACGTGTGGAAGGGATGACAAAACCCCCTTCACCTTGAACCGGCTCCAGAATCACGGCAGCGACGTCCTCGCCCGGAACCTCAGCCAAGAATAAATCATCAAACCTCTGCAGGATGTAAGCATCAAGCTCATCCACGGACATGCCGCCCGGGGCACGGTAGTAGTAGGGATAAGGCATTTTATAGGTGTCGGGGGCAAAAGGACCGAAGCCATTTTTATAAGGCTTCACTTTGCTCGTGAGCGACATCGCCATGTAGGTTCTCCCGTGAAAGCCGCGCTCAAAAGAAATAATGGCTTTGCGCCCCGTATATTTGCGTGCGATTTTCACTGCATTCTCAACAGCCTCCGCCCCGCTGTTCAAGAAAAACGTTTTTTTCGCATGGTCGCCCGGCGTCAATTCGTTTAATTTCTCAGCAAGAGCGACATAGGGCTCATACATCATCACATGAAAGCACGGGTGCAAATAGTTGTCCAGCTGCGCCTTCAGCGCTTCCACCACTTTGGGCGGACAATGGCCCGACATTTAAAGAGCCGATTGCCCCAGCAAAATCGATAAACGTATTCCCATCGACATCGGTGAGCAGGGCTCCTTCCCCTTTTGCCGCAAAGGTAGGCACGGTATTGAACGGCCCCCGCGGAATGCTCGCCATACGCCGCCCCAGCAGCTTCTCAGCTTGCGGCCCCGGCAGAGAGGTCTTCATTTCAATGTACTTCGTCCTTCTCTCCTGCGCATCCATCGCCTATCCCTCCATTCTGTCAAAACCGCACCAGTCAATCAAGGTTAGCGCGATAATCTCAGCAGCCGTGAACACATCCTCCAGCACAATATGCTCATTCGGGTAATGCGCCACTTGCGTAATCCCCGGGCCAAAAACAATGCAAGGCGTGTCGCCCAGCTGCGTTAGCAAGCCGCCGTCCGTACCCCAAGGCGATGCTTCGATGACGGGCTCTTCTTGTTTTACCTTACGGAATTGCTGCATAAGCACTTGCATCAAAGGGTGCTCAGGGTCAACGCTGCCCGGAACCCATTGCGCCCCGAACCACTCCAGTTCAGGCGGATGCTCTGCAAACCAAGGATCAACCTCCTTCAGCTGCTCCAACCACTTCAGCATTTCCTCCTTGGCATCTTGCAGCATCTCCTCAGGGGCAACCCCCATGCGGCCCTCCAGTTTAACGGTATCTGGAACAGACGAAGGCCAATTCCCGCCTTGAATGACACCCAGATTAATGGGAATCGGAATCGGGTTGTTGGCGTACAACGGATCTGTGACTCGGGCATTCCTCTCCTTCTCAAGCTCTAGGATATGCTGAATGACCTTGACGCTTTTCTCGATAGCGCTAACGCCTTCGTACCTTGTTCCGCCATGCGCCGAGCGTCCTTTGACTTCAATTCGGAACCACATCGAGCCTTGCTGCTTGGGGAAAATGCGGAAATTCGTAGGCTCCGGAATCAGAGCTGCGTCAGCCCGGTAACCTCTTAGGATGGCTGCCAGCGTCCCAGACCCGCCGCTTTCTTCTTCCACAACGCTTTGAAAAATAACGTCGCCCTTCAGCTTCAGCCCTAGACCCTGAATAACCCCAAGAGCGAGCAAGAGCGCTGTATTGCCGCCTTTCATATCCGTTGATCCACGTCCATACAGCTTGCCGTCAACCACTTCACCGCTATAAGGATCGTGCGCCCACTGATTCCGCTGGCCTTCCGGCACAACGTCCACATGACCGTTCAGCAGGATCGAGCGCCCCCCTCCTGTTCCCTTCATAACCCCAACAACATTGGGACTGCCCGCAAAACGGCTCCGTGGTGAACAAAAATACGGATGATCCGCAAGCTCCTCTCCGTCCGGCTCCCACATATCCACATCCATTCTCATGCCCCGCAGCTGATCGGCAACAAGCAGTTGAACCTCCTTCTCGTTGCCTTGCGTGCTTGCAATTCGGACCATTTGCTGCAGCAGTGCGGTTCCTGCGTCACGATGACGCGTGATCCACGCATGAATTCGCTCTGGCAGTTCAGCCTTCGGATTCGGCAAAGGAATTCCCTCCTTATGGTTATGGTTCGTTTTCCACTATGGAATGTAGGCAATTTGCTCAGGAATGATCAAAGCCGCTTCGGTATGGCGGACAACGTCATCAACGGTATAAGGAGACATAATCTCCTTCAAAAGCAAGCCATTTTCGGTCACTTCCATCACAGCCATTTCCGTAATAATCAGCTTCACGCAAGCCCTGGCGGTCAGCGGCAAATCGCACTCCTTCTTCACTTTGGATTCCCCCTGCCGATTGACATGGTTCATGAGCACGATGACTTTCTTCGCTTTTTGCGCAAGCTCCATCGCCCCGCCGATGCCAGCCACCCGCTTGCCAGGCACGATCCAATTCGCCAAATCTCCGCGTTCGCTGACCTCCAGTGCCCCAAGGATTGTAATATCAATGCAGCCCCTGCGAATCATGGCAAAAGCAATAGAACTGTCACAATAGGAGGCTCCGTCGACAATCGAGACTGGATACCCGCCCGCGTTGCAGAGGAACGCATCTTCCTCCCCCGGGTTCGGGGCTCCGCCTGCAAATAAGATGCCATTTTCAGCATGGAAAACAATCTGAACACCCTCCGGCACATAGTCCGCAACCTGGGTTGGGATGCCAATTCCCAAATTGACGGCCATACTGTTCTTTAATTCCTGAGCGGCCCGCTTCGCTATTCGGTCACGGTTTTCTTTTCCCATACCCATTGCCAATTCACTCCTTTGCTGAGGATGACCATATCGACGAAAATGCCCGGTGTGACAATACTTTCGGGATCCAGTGCCCCAAGCGGCACAATCTCATCGACCTCGGCAATGGTAAATGTCCCAGCCATCGCCACGAGGGGATTGTAATTTCTACCGCTTTTATCATAGACAAGATTGCCATAGGGATCTGCCTTCAAAGCATGAACAATCGCCACATCAGCCGTCAAAGCCGGCTCCACCAAATACGTCCGCTCATCGATCGTTATCGTCTCCCTGCCTTCTCCCATCATCGTTCCGACGCCAACGTCCACCAAAATGCCCCCGAGGCCGACGCCGCCTGCCCGAATTTTCTCCGCCAGCGTGCCCTGCGGGTAAAAGACAACCTCCATGGAGCCATCCTCCATCATTTGACCAGCGTTAGGATTGGAACCGATATGGGAGGCAATCACCTTTCGCACCCGTCCAGCGGTCACCAAACGGCCAATCCCGATATGAGGAAAACCGGTGTCGTTGCCGATAATCGTTAAGTCTTTGACCCCTTTGTTTAAAATGCCATCAATCAGCGTCGGAGGTGTGCCGATACCGCCAAACCCGCCGTACATGAGCGTGCAGCCGTCATTAATCGCATGAAGCGCCTCTTCCAAGCTCTTCACTTTGCTCAGCTCAGATCTCTCCATCCTTGCCACCTCCTGCCGACTCTCTAGTCAACTCCTCCATGACTTCCTGAATCGCTTCCTCCAAAAGCTGTACGAGCTGATCGATTTCCGCTTCCGTAATGACCAGAGGCGGCGCCACAATAATGGCGTCCCCAGCCCCATCTATAGCGCCGGCTGCGGGGTAAACGAGCAAGCCTTTTTGAAAGGCTATGTCTATGATTCGGGAAGTGATGCCCGCAGCAGGCGGAAACATCGTTTTATCGTCCCGATTCCGAACGAACTCAAGGGCCAGAAGGAGGCCTCTCCCCCTGACATCGCCAATAATTTCGAGGCGATCCGCCATTTGGTGCAGCTTAGCTAGCAGATAAGCTCCCATACTTCGAGCTGACTGAGCGAGTTGATGCTTCAGGGCGTAGTCCAGCACAGCCAGCGAAATAGCAGCCGACTGCGGGTTGGCGCTGTAGGTGTGGCCAGCCATAATGCTTTTGGAGCCGGCCAAGATTGGCGCCATCACATGATCCTTGACCAACGTGGCAGCCATTGGTGTGTAGCCGGCACTTAAACCTTTTCCCAGCGCTATCAGATCAGGCTCTACGCCTTCGTGCTGCATGCCAAACATTTCACCCGTACGAGCAATCCCAGTCATCACCTCATCGGCGATAAATAAAATTTCATAGCGATCACAGATCTCCTTGATTTTCTTAAAATAGCCCTCCGGCGGCACAATCGCCCCTCCGGCAGCCCCAACTATGGGCTCCGCAATGAAGCCGGCGATATGCTCAGCACCGATTCGTTTAATCGCTGTTTCCAAGTCGTCTGCGCACGCCAGCTTGCAAGAAGCTGCGTTCATCTTGAACGGGCACCGGTAGCAATAGGAAGGGGCTACGACCGGGAAATCCTCTAATAGCGGTATAAACCGCCGTCGCCTAAGTACGTGGCCGGACATCGAAAGCGCGCCCATAGTGATGCCGTGATAGCTCATCCTGCGTGATATCACCTTGTTCTTTCCAAAGCGGCCCTTCTCTTGCCAGTGCTGAATGGCAATCTTCATCGCCGTTTCTGTCGCTTCGGAACCGCTGTTCACGAAGAAAGCCCAATAGTCGCCCCCTGGGGCCAAATCGCTCAGCCTCTTCGCCAATTTCTCTGCCGGTTCACTTGTGAACTGTGAACGGTATACGAAAGATACCTTGCTCGCTTGCTCCATCATGGCATCGATGATGTCCTGCACGCCGTGCCCGATGCCGGCTGTCACTGCCCCTGACGATGCGTCCAGATAGGCCTTACCTTGCTCATCGTAGAGGAACACCCCTTTTCCATATTGAACCGTGGGATAAGGATGATCCAAAACCGGCTTGATTAAATGCTCCCGCTCCATAAGGCACCCCCCGCTGATCAGCCATCACTATTATTTGAGGAACATATTCTTGACCCGAGGAGCTTTCATCAGTTCGTCATAGTGAAAGGAGCTTCCGAGCGCAGAAACATCATGCCAATACAGCATCTCTTCGATCTGCTGGGCTGTGCTTTCGAGCACATACGTTCGGCAGTTCGCGCACTCGATCGCGGGTACGCTCAAAATCTGTACAGCCATCCTCCCGTCCGGCATGATCCAGTAGCAATCTTTTACCCCTTCACGGACATCTTCCGTTTCACACCACATGCATTGCATAAGCTCTCGGCCTCCTTCATGAGATATCAGTTGCGCAGCTGCTGCTGCCTAATAACGAAGCAAAATGCATGCCAACTTTGGACCAACAACACAAACTATTGCAAGGCTAATCTAACGGATCGAAGCATATAACCATGTTAAGAAGAAGGGGGGACTGCGAAATGCCAAATGATCGGCCAATATCCCGCATGGAAGTTGAAGCCGGCAGCGATTATACGGTAAGCTTTTGCCTCGATTTCATGAACAAAAGATTGCGGGTAGACGACTATCAAGGCAATGTCCATGCCATCTACGAGCGAATAGCTGATGTAGCCAAAAGCCACGCGCTGACCAAGGTATTTATCAAGTCGCGGGAACAGGATTGGCAAACCTTTTTAGGAAAAGGCTGCATGTTGGAGGGCATTTATAAAGGATATTTTCATGGCATGGACGCTTACTGTATGGCGTTTTATTACGATCTGGGGCGGCGGAGCAGCGATTATTGGATGGAAGAGGATTGCATTTTGCGCCAAGTGCTAGCGCTTTCTCGTAAGCCCGCACGGCCCGATGTACCGGAACCCTATACCCTTCGATTAGCCTTGCCCA
The DNA here is from genome assembly GCF_059692135.1 of Paenibacillus sp. J22R160. Taxonomy (NCBI): domain Bacteria; kingdom Bacillati; phylum Bacillota; class Bacilli; order Caryophanales; family Paenibacillaceae; genus Paenibacillus; species Paenibacillus sp. J22R160. Next base: position 14,328 of record NZ_JCAUAU010000033.1, read on the forward strand.
AGGATGCGGAGCAGCTGTCGCACTTGTACAGCCAGATTTTCCAAACCTACCCAACCCCTATGAATGATCCTCTCTATGTTGCAAAAACCATGCAGGAAGGGACGATTTATTATCTCGTCGAATCGCAGGATGAGCTCCTTAGCGCCGCTTCTGCTGAAATCAACACGGTGTACGCCAATGCAGAAATGACCGATTGCGCTACGCTGCCTGCCTTCCGCAACAAAGGGCTCATGAGACTTTTGATGCATGCTTTGGAGGATGAATTGATCGCTCGCCAGATTACTTGCGCGTACTCGCTATCCAGAGCTCTTTCCTTCGGCATGAATGCCGTTTTCTATCAAATGGGCTATGGGTATTACGGCAGGTTGACGAAAAACTGCGATATCTACGATAAATATGAGGATATGAATTTATGGGCCAAGACCTTGATCGGGCCATGACCCTCTTGTATAACTATATGCGTTTCCTTCTCAGGGAAGAAGGAATGCCTAGCTCCTCCCGATATTTCGTCACCGTGCGGCGCGAGATCTGGATGCCTTCCTGCTTCAGCAGCGCAACCAGCTTTTGATCCGAGTATGGCTTAGCAGGGTTCTCACCACGAATCCACTCCTTTAATTTGGCCTTAATACGCTCAGAGGACGCTGCATCTCCACAGTCTTGAGGCAAGCCTGATGGGAAAAAATGCTTAAGCTCGAAGATGCCCCAAGGTGTTTGGGCATATTTGCCTGCCGTAGCGCGGCTTACTGTTGATTCATGCATGCCGAGCTTCTCGGCAATGTGTTTCAATGTCATCGGTTTGAGATAGGCCGTCCCTTTCCAAAAAAACTCACTCTGTTCCTCTGCGATGGCCTGAGCCACGCGAAAAATCGTCTTACGGCGCTGCTCCAAGCACCTTAAAAAGAACATCGCCGATTGTAATTTGCCGGTTAAGAAGCAAGCGGCTTCGTTTGCATCTTTTCCCTCCTTTACAAGTCGCTCATAATAGCCATTCATCGATAGCCGGGGCAGCGCTGCCTGATGAGTGAATACCACAAGCCGTTCGCCCGACTTTTCAATGAGGACCTCTGGCATAATATAGTGAATGGGTTCTGTATGAAAAGCAGCCCCGGGCCTGGGATTCAAACCTTTGATGACGTCCACGGCTGCGTGAATTTCTTGCGGAGAAGCTTGCAGGCGCTGCGATAGTTTATGAATGTGGTAATCGGCAACATCCTTCAGATGATGGCGAATGAGTATGGCGACAAGCGGAAAGCTTTCGGCCAAAGGCAGTACCTGCAAAAGCAGGCATTCCCGCAAATTTCTCGCCCCCACGCCAGCAGGCTCAAAGCTTTGCAGAATAGTAAGAGCTCGCTCCGCCAGCTCACGCTCCACTTTCAAAACATCCGAAATTTCACATATCGAAGGACCCAGATAGCCATTGCTATCCAAATTTCCGATCATAAAAATGACAATTCGGCGCACGGTTTGCGGCACCTTTTTCAAGAAAAATAACTGCTCCTTCAGATGCCTTTCAAGGGTTAGCTCATTCGAGGCGGCATGGTAAAGCGGATCATAAGGAGCGTCGCCATGCCCCTTGCGATTAGGACGAGAAGGCGCAGGGCCACCGACCGTTTGCTCGTTAACAGCGGCGTATTCCAATACCGGATTCTCATTCATCTCCTGCTGAACAACCTCCAGCAATTCGGGTGTCGAGAGCTGCAGAATCGATATGGCTTTGCGCAGATGCGGTGTTAGACGCATTTTCGCCGACTGTTGTTGGAACATTCCGTATCCTGGGCGCATGAACATCATTCCTTTAGGTTGTTGCTATAGTGTATTCACGCAAGGACGAACGTTTGCCAATCCATCTGTAAACAGCAAAAAAGCCCGTAAAGAACCTTTTACGTTAAATCTATTGAAATTTCATAGAATACGTATAGAAAAATAGAAATTGGACGAGTCTAGTAGCTATAACTCTATTAACTTTTTGAGGAGGAGCTATGATGTTTCTAAGAATTTTGTTTACGACTCTGACAATTCCTTTGTTAGTTAGTTTATGGATTGCAGATAAAGCCTATTCCTATCCAAGCAGCGACGAGTTCACGGATCTACCGCAATCTTACAGTCTTGTAGTAAATACATCTGCCGTTGAACCTGAAACCACCACCACGACTACCGTGCCGCCGACAACGCAGTATCAGGTTAACCAGGGAGATACCTTGTTCAAAATCGCTCGTGATTTTGAAGTCGATGTGAATGACCTAATGGCCTTCAACGGTATTGGCGATCCGCGCGGGCTCTCAATTGGACAAACCCTGAATATCCCATCAGGCGTAACAGGAACAGGTGCCACAAATACACAGCCAAAAATCATTAAAAAAGTAATCAACACCACATTGACAGCCTATACGGCAGGATTCGAATCGACTGGTAAAAAGGCGTCCCATCCCATGTACGGCATCACCTTCAGCGGGTTAAAAGCCAAAGAAGGGCGGACAATCGCCGTCGATCCAGCTGTCATTCCGCTAGGTTCCACCGTATTCATTGAGGGGATCGGCATTCGCAAAGCCGAGGATGTCGGCTCGGCGATTCGCGGTTCGCGAATTGATGTGTTCATGAACGATTTGAGTCAAGCGCAGGAATTCGGCGTGAAGAAAAATGTGAAGGTTTATTTGCTGGATCGGGAGAACATTTAGGCCCGCTAGAAGTGCGGGAGTTTAGTTTGTGAGAGCCATGATCGGCGTGTGCGAGCGATAGTTGTCGTGGAGTGAGCGATGGTTGTCGTGGAGCGAGCGATGGTTAATGAGGAGCGAGCGGTAGTTCACTAGCATGGCAGTTGGGGAACTACAGGCCGTTATTTCGCTGAGAATGAGTAGTTCCCACATGTGAGGGGAATTACGATCCGCTATTTTGCGGGTTTCACCCGAAAAACATGCCCTGGGGGTCGAATAAGGGCCTGTAGTTCCGCTAGCTGAGGAAATAGCTCGATTTCCTCAAAATAAAGGACTACAATTCCCCCCAAGTGAAGCCATAGCGAAGATTTCGCTAGGTTTTTGAAATTTGTTATTGGCAGGTAGGTTGAAAGTTGGCTGTATGGTGGAAATTGGCTGTATGTGGAAGTTCGCTGTATCTTGAATCGTGTGATGAGATGGTGCAGGATTGGTAAAGTAGCTAACAACAAACCCTGACGGAATATGCTCCGTCAGGGTTTTTATGCTTTCCTACGAATACGAAGCAAGCTTATGAAAAACAACGTTCATCTCACGCAGCCCTTCATGCAGCGTATCGATGGATACATCGCGAATCATGCATGCATCGTCCAAAGCAATGGCAGCAGCAATCCCCGCTGCCTGCCCTAGCGCGTAGCAAGTAGGCTGCACACGCATAGAAGACATCGCTACATGAGTAGCGGATATGGAACGGCCCGCGACGAGCAGATTTTCCACCTCTTCGGGCACCATGCAGCGATAAGGAATATCGTAGCCGCTGACTTTGCGCTCGTCGGTGGTTTTTTTGCCATCGGGACTGTGGATGTCGATCTCGTAATTCGTCTGGGCGACCACATCTTGGAAGCGGCGGCCCTCCACCACATCCTGCTCAGTCAGCGTGTAAAGCCCCTGAATCTGGTTCGTCTCCCTCACGCCAACCTGATTGGCCACATGGGAAAGCGCATAAGTCTCAAATCCGTTCCGCTGTAAATAATGCACGATGGAAAATACTTGTCGCAGCGCCTCCGTTTCGGCGTAATTGATGTCCTTGATTTTGGCGCCGTTGCCTTTGACCCGAGTCATGTTCACCAGGAGCTGACCATCCTTGTTGCGCTCCCAATACAGATGGCGTCCCTGCGGCAGATCGGACACCTTTTCATAATAATAGCAGCCTTCCGGCAGAATCGGAGTAACGGGCTTGCCTGTGTTTTGCATCATAAACATAAGCGTCATCGGCTGGGTCAGCCCATCACCGTCTCTTCCCGACGTATGAGGCACTCCGGCATCCAGTGCGACTCTAGCATCCCCGGTGCAATCTATGAATTGCTTAGCTTCAAAAGCCTTCAACCCTTCACGTGTAGACGCAATCACAGCTTCTAGGCTAGCTCCATCCTTGACCGTCCCAACAAATTCGGTATGGTAGATGACCTCTACGCCTTCTTTTTTCATTTTCTCATTTAAATAATGCCGCAGTTCAAAAGGCGAATATTGCGGGGCAATAGACGTATCATGATGCTCCGGCAAATATTCGGCCAGCACCTCTGCAATCATCTCACGATAAATACCCGTTACGTTCCCAATCGGCATAAAAATACTCACATTGCCCAGGGTGCCCATACCGCCAAGTTGGCCTGATTTCTCCAGCAAAATGACTTTCTTGCCCCTTCTTGCCGCAGAAATAGCAGCCGCTGTTCCCGCAGGTCCCCCTCCGATAACAACAATATCAGCGCGATCATAAGTCTCAATTTGTCTTTGAAAATCATACGTCCGTTTCTCACTCATCTTCCGCCTTCGCTCCCTTCTATTTTGGCCCATGCTTCAAATAGTTTCTTGCGTTCCTCCATGTCAAAATCCGCAACCTGCCGCACATAGTCCAGGTCCTCGCCAAATAATTCCGGCGTCCATTTGCGTCCGAACGCGGCATGCGTTACTTCATCGGCCCAGTCATAGTCCTGGAACCGCTCCATAAGCGGATGTTTCGCCTCATCTCGGCAAAACTCATATTCAGCGATCTTGCCCGGACGGCGCATCGCTTTTTCCTCAAAGCCAATGCTCAAAAGCGCGTAACGCTGCGCCGGCAGCTTATCGATTAACGGATCATAGCCGCCGACATACTGTCGCAGCGCCATCCAATCGATACCCTCCGCCTCCATCGCCGCTTGGCCGAAAAGGGCATGCCGCACTTCATCCCACAGATGGCGAGCCAAATCCTGATAGAACTCCCATGGCATATGGCGTTGATCATAAATGACGCTCGCCACGTTCTCCACGGCGGCCATTTCCTCTTGCCTGGATTTCATCATATCCAGCAGCTTGAGTCGAATCGGGTCACCCAGCTGATTCGGTATAGCCGTGCGGCCGAGGGCCGGAGGTCCCATCCGTTTGGCATCCCGGACGGCCTGCTTCGGCAGCTCATACGTCTTGCCCGATCGCCAGCGTGCAGGTACCTGATTCGAGGCGCCCTGCTCGCCCGTAATGCCGCCCGCCGCATCCAAATAATCGCCGATTCGGCGCTTGAATTCGTCGGCTTGCTCCACAGATTCGCCTTCTCTTTGCAGTTCGCGGATCATGCTCTCTCCCCACTCCATCTGCTCGCGCAAATCCGAGGACAGCACCTTCAGCAGGCGAATAGTCGGATAATCCACGAGCTGCTGGGTGTCTGCGATATGCTGCGTATACGCTTTCAAGAGTGCGGGCTTTATCACGCGATAAACCCCCACTAACAGCTCCATGTCGCTCTGCGCCTGAATCAATTCCTCGAAGAGCAGCGTCAGCGTGACGTTTGGTTCTTTTTGCAGCATCAACGGGGAGGTTCTAAGCTCCAAAATGCGCGCTCGAAGAGAGCCGACCGCCTCGGCATCCTCGTAAAGATGCTTGCCCAGCGCAGCTTTTAGGTGCCAGTGACTTCTTGCCGGAAGTTGCCCGGCCGCACAGCGGAATAACCGTTCATGCATATATTTGTATCTCCGCAGCAGCTTCGAGTTCATCTCGACGCTGTATTTGCCGAGGTCATACGGACGAAGTATGCCTACATACGCTGTTTCGGTCATAGCAGCCTCCCTGTAACAAAGTGTTGTAAAATCCATGACTTCATTATAGGGGAGCTGTGAGCGTTTGACTTTGTCAAAATGCATAGTAAATGTATCAAAACGTCTTTTTATTGATGACGTCTAACTTGACTTGGCGGGTATCCAAAGCGAAGCCTATACATCTTGGAAAAATGGTGAACACTCGAAAATCCGCAGCTGTCCGCAATATCCTGAAGCGGCAAATCCGTGCCACGAAGCAGGTCCGTTGCGTAATCAAGGCGCAGCTTGAGCAGATATTGATGAGGGGGCACTCCAAATTGCGAGCGAAAATGCAGGGAGAAATAAGAGCGGGACATAAGCGCCTTATGTGCCATTTCCTCCACAGTGAGCGGTTCCGACAACCGGTACTGCATATAGGCGGGCACCCAGCTAAGCAAGGTCGAGCGGTTATGCTCGGAGGTATCGCGGGTTGTATATTCTTTTAACAATTCCAGAACAATCTCTGTGGCGTGCACCTGTGCTTGAAGAAGGTCCAGCGCGTTTTTGCGGCTCCAGTGCGCAATTGTCTGCTGCAATGTGTCGAGCATCCATTCGTGTCTCGAAAGCTTTAATATATCGGGGATGGAGATATCCGCAAAATTTTTCAGACTAGGCTGCAGCGGAACCGCCTCTGGGTTATAGCCGTGATCGATGGGTACAATCATTTCCGGACGCGCTTCGACTAGGGAGGGAAACAACTCCATATGCAGTGACATTAAACTAAGTGGCGATTCGGATTCCATTTGATGCACGATTCCTGGCTGCACGAAGATGAACTGACCCTGATTCACCCTATAGAGCGCCCCTTCTACTTGAAGGCGAAAGGACCCTTCCTGCACGTAAAGCAGCATGTAGTCGGTGATGATTCTCGGTGGCGTTTTCCATTGCTGAAAATGCAGCAGGTCCGCATAGCGAATGTACGGCTGCAGCTCTTGATTTAAAATCGATTCGGCGGACATGCGGATTCTCCGTTCTAAAGAGAGTTTTACTGATGATTCTATTGTAAAAGAATAAAATAGTGTTGCCAACGATCCTCTATAGACTATAATAAAGTCAAAATTGAGGATCAAGGGGCGACGTCGATGCTGCAGACCGTTACTGGACTTATCCATGAAAAAGAAGCTGGAACCATACTCGTTCACGAGCATGTGCTCGTTGGATTTGTTGAAGATGGCAAGTTAACTCCGCAGGATTACGACCGAGATGAAGTTGTGGCTTCCATCTTGCCGCTGCTGCTGCAGTTGAAGGAAGCTGGCTGCTCTACATTTGTGGATTGTGCGCCGGAATATCTGGGGCGTGACCCCTATGTTTTAAAAGACTTATCTGCCAAGTCTGGTCTGCATCTCGTGACGAACACCGGCTTCTATAAAGCACCTTATTTACCGCCTTTCGTTTATCAAGCCACCGAGCGGGAGCTGTCCGATCTATGGATTCGCGAGGCGCAAAACGGCATTGGAGATAGCGGCGTCCTCCCTGGCTATATCAAAATCGCCTTAAACGACGGAACGTCGATCAATGAAACGCAGCAAAAAATTTTACGTGCTGCTATTCGCACCTCCTTTGAAACCGGATTGCCGATTCAATGTCATACCATCGGTGGGGATACCGCCTTACATGCGGGCGAAATTATGAGAGAGGCCGGCTTCGATCGAGAGCGCTTCATCTGGGTGCATGCCCAAACTGGCAAGGAATTGGCCGTCCATCAACGATTGGCAGATGAGGGCATGTGGATCTCGATCGATTCCATTCTGCCAGGCACCTATGACAAGCATGTGGAATTGCTGCAGCAGCTACGGAATCATGGCGTAAGCAGCGAGCAAATCCTGCTTTCTCAAGACACGGGCTGGTACACGGTTGGCGAGGAGAAAGGCGGTAATCTTCGGCCTTATCATCATCTGTTGACCGATTTCCTCCCCTATGCCGCTCAGCAAGGTTTGGACCTGAATTGGCTTCAACAGTGCGTTACCCGGAATGCTTATCAGGCGATGCGTATACGTAGCTAAAATGAAAAAAACCAGCAGCCCTTGGACTTGGGCTTGCTGGTTTTTTCGTTAAGGGAACTGGAGTCCGCTATTAAAGTAGAATAAGGGTATTCCCCATTCCGAGGGATCTACAAGGTCTTATTTGATCAATTAGCTCGATTTTCGGCTGTAAATCTACAAATAGCGCCCTGTAGTTCCCGCTAAGTGAAAAAATCTCCGCTTTCAGGGCAATAGGGTCCTGTAGTTCCGCTAAGCCTTTGGGGACTCGCTAGTTATAATACCCAAGCGTCCAAGCTCTCGAGATGAGCTTCGCCCTTCTCGGCAAAAAGCTTGATACCCAGGCTAGCCGCCGCTGGGTAAATACGATTGGTGACGGTTTTCATCCCGTCATTGGCGAAGAGCTCGACCGATGAGCGGTCGAGGAACATATGCAGCTTCACGCAGCCATCCTCCATCGGCGCCAACTGCACTTCGCTCACGCCCGCTTCACCTGCGCCGGAGTGCGTGCGATCCACGCTGAGCTTTCGGTCAGCTGCCGAATAGGTCACCTTCGTATATTCGGTGCCATCCTCCGAGCAGCGAAGCAGCAAGCCGAATTCCGCAGCATCGGCGGCTTTCTCCACATCAAAAACGGCGATTAACTCAAGCGTATCGCCATGCACACCCGGCAGCGTCAACTCTGTATCCGCGCTAATAGATAGACCATTCACGCGTTGATGAGCTCCGCGTAAAGCTGTAAGCTCCGCCACGGGTTCCATCCGCAGCGTACCGTCCACGTTAAGCTTTAGCTCACGTGGCAAGGTAAAGGCGCCCATCCAGCCCCGCTCCTGCTCGGGCATCTTGGCGCCCCAAATGTTCATCCAGCCCTGGAGAATACGTCGGCCCTGCCCGTCTATGAACGTTTGCGGGGCATAGAAGTCGAACCCGTAATCCAGCCGCTCCGCATAGCCATAGGCGAATTGACCTGTCTCGTAGTTCAACTTGCCGGTTAGGTACATCGTCTTCGTCGTTCCCATATTCATCGGGGAAATAACGAGCACATGGTCATCCCCGCTCCCTAACGGGAAGAGATCCGGACACTCCCACATATCCCCCATCGTTCCGTCGCTCTCCGCAGCTACTCCGAGGTAACGCCACTCCCGTAAATTTTCAGACGTATACAGCAGCGCTTTGCCCAAGCCGTCTTTCCCGTATCCGACCACCATATACCATGCCTCTGCATGCTGCCAAACCTTCGGGTCCCGGAACCCGAGTCCGCCTTCCTCCGGAGCCCCTGCGATGATCGGATTGCAAGCCTCTTTGCGGAAGTTAACTCCGTCCGTGCTAGTCGCGAGACACTGCACCTCCACTGGTGTGCGTCCATCAACATGCCCTGTATAAATTAACGTGAGATCACCATTATCGTCCACAGCGCTACCTGACCAGCAGCCATGGCCGCTATTTTCTCCTGCGTCATAAGTTTCTGAAGGCGCCAACGCTACCGGGAGATGCTCCCAGTTCACCAAGTCTTTGCTTTTGGCGTGTCCCCAGTGCATAGGTCCCCATTTGGCTTCATATGGATAATGCTGATAAAACGCATGATACTCATCTTTATAAAAAATAAGACCGTTCGGATCATTCATCCAGCCTGCAGGAGGCATCATATGATAGCTGAGCCTATAGCTGTCATCCTCAAGACCTTCCACCTTTTGCTTCAAAAATGCATTTGCTTGCTCCACTCGTTCCTCATGAGTCTTATTTCGCTCTGCACTTACTTGCTCTACTAGCTCTTCATTTCCCTTGCTGAGTCCTGGATTTGTTTGCTGATTCATCATTTCTCCTCCTACCTCGAGATATGCCTGCAACCTACAAATGTACCTTACTCACCAATTCTCTATCAGTCCCCTGTTAACCTTTTATGCAACATAGAGCCGCCCCATCCAATTAAGACCGGGCGGCCATAGCTTTGGTACCATCCCCAACCGCATTCGACAATTCGTGTCAAATTCAACCCGTTTACAACGTTACTAGCTTTCTTCATAATTGGTAATGAACTACCATTAATTCCCAAGGAGTGATACGATGTCAAAGAAAATCTTAATTCTTACCGGTGATGCTGCAGAAGTTTTAGAGGTATATTATCCTTATTTCCGTGTATTAGAGGAAGGATATGAGGCTGTTATTGCTTCACCGACGAAAAAAGTGCTTCGTACCGTCGTCCATGATTTTATCGAAGGCTGGGAGACCTACACAGAAAAGCCGGGGCATCTGCTGCCGTCGCACATCGCTTTTGCTGATGTAGATCCAAGCCAGTATGATGGACTTATCATTCCTGGGGGCCGAGCTCCGGAGTACATTCGATCAAATGAACATGTTCCGCGCATTCTTCGCCATTTTCTTGAAGCTGACAAGCCGCTCGGTGCTATCTGCCATGCTGCGCAAGTATTTTCCGCTTTAAAAGACAACCATTACTTTGAAGGCCGCACCATGACAGCCTACTCCGCATGCCGTTTGGATGTCGAGCAGCTTGGAGCTAAGTATGCCGCAGACACGCTTCATGTGGACGGGAAATTAGTTTCAGGTCACGCGTGGCCTGATTTGCCAGGCTTCATGCGTGAATTTTTGAAATTACTCGCTAAATAATCTTACATAAATGAAGGGGCCGAAACTGTGAAGTTTGGGCCTCTTTACCATTTCCTCCCTCACTAGAGGGAACTACATTCCTCTATTTCCCAGTAAATCAGCATCATGACCATCGCGAGGGAACTACAATCCCCTATTCGATCCTCCTCAGCTCAAATATAGCCATTTCAGTCCAAATAGCGGCCTGTAGTTCCGCTTACTCATCAAAATCACTGATTTTGACAAAATAGCGACCTATAGTTCCGCTACAGGAAGAATTCCAGCCTCTCCCAACAAAAAAAGGGGCGCTACCCAAGTAGCGGCCCCCACAAACTCAATTACTCAATGAGCAACAAGCATTGATAACCGCCGAACGAAACATCCTCCATATTCGCAGCCTGAGCAGCATATCTGATCTCCGAGACAAGCACATTCTCGCGCAGAACATGATCAAAACGCTCAATCGCCGCTTTCAAGGGAGCATCAACGTGCAGCGTCAGGATTACACGTTTCTCAATCGGCAAATCAAGTTTCTTGCGATAATCTTGAATCCCGCGGATCACCTCGCGAACAAGACCTTCCTGTTCCAACTCCTCCGTTATGGCTGTGTTCAACGCGACGTTGATTTGGTACCCCGCCGCGGAGGCAAATCCTGCTTTCCCCTGCTTTTCCACAAGCAGCTCATCCAGCGTAAGATGAATGGCTTCCCCCTCAAAGGTGACATCCAAATAGCCGCTGTCAACGACCTGTTTAGCTTCAGACGCAGAAAGCTGTTTCAAAGCATTTTGTACAGGACCAACGAATTTGCCATACTTCTTGCCAGCAACTTTCAAGTTCAATTTCAACTGATAGTCGACGAAGGTGCTTTCGCTCTGCTCTAAGCGAATATGTTTCACGTTAATTTCATCTTTGATGATGTCTTCAAACCGGCTCAAATTAAACTCACGGTCCAGCGAAACAATGATCTCAGACAGTGGCTGGCGTGTTTTGATTCCGACCTCGTTACGAATGTTGCGCGCGAGCTCAACGATTTGCCGTGCGGTGGCCATATCATTTTCAAGTGTCGCATCGATTGCGGCTTCATTCACTTTCGGGTAATCGGCCAAATGAACGCTTCCTTCACCGCCAAGATTGCCGAAAATATCCTCCGCAATGAGCGGGATATAAGGTGCTACCATCTGTGCTAAGGTGACCAGGACTTCGCGCAGTATTTGGTACGCAGAGACTTTGTCCTCCGTCATTTGACTGCCCCAGAAACGGTCGCGAGAACGGCGAATGTACCAATTGCTTAGCTCATCAACAAAGGCTTCCATATGCTTGGCTGGGTTCAGGAAATCATAATCCTCCAGCCCCTTCAAGACGTTCTGAAGGGTCGAGTTCAATCTAGAAAGCACCCATCGATCTAATTCGTTCTTGGAAGCTTGCTTCGGATAGTCTTCGGCCTTATATTGATCAATCATGGCATACAACGAGTAAAAAGCGTGCGTATTATTGATCGTATCTACGACTTTAGACTTCGCTTCGGTCACAATCTGCTTCGAAAACCGCTTACTGTTCCACGGCGCACTATCAGCAAGCAGAGCCCAGCGGAAGGCATCCGCACCGAATTCCTCAATGATTTCCCAAGGGTCGATAACATTCCCTTTACTCTTGGACATCTTCAGACCATTTTCATCCAAAACATGACCGGTTGAAATAACCGCTTTGTAAGGCAATTTTCCGTTATACAAGGTAGATACGGCCATCAAGCTGAAAAACCAGCCCCGTGTTTGGTCAATGCCTTCGCAGATCATATCGGCCGGATACTGATCTTCGAACAGCTTCTCGTCACCGAATGGATGATGATACTGGGCGAACGGCATCGAGCCGCTATCGAACCACACATCGATCACTTCCGGCGTCCTTACCATGGTTCCTCCGCAAGAGCAGCGCAGTTTTACAGCATCCACATAGGGTTTATGCAGGTCCAGACTGTCATCGATGGGTGTGATGGATTTCTCATACAGGTCTTTCCTGCTGCCTGGCGCATACTCTGCCCCGCAATCCTGACATAGCCAGAGGTTCAGCGGAGTGCCCCAATAGCGGTTTCGGCTGATATTCCAATCGACAAGCTCCTCAAGGAATTTCCCGAAACGGCCCTCCCGGATATGGGAAGGGTACCAGTTCACTTGGCTGTTGTTCGCAAGGAGCTGGTCTTTCACAGCCGTGGTTTTGATAAACCAGCTTTCCATCGCATAGTAGAGGAGCGGAGATTTACAACGCCAGCAAAATGGATAGCTGTGCTCATAACGTTCCTTAGCAAACAAAAGACCGCGTTCTGACAAGCTTTTGACAATATCCACATCGCAATCTTTAACAAAACGCCCGGCAAAATCAACTACCTCATCGGTATACCGTCCAGCAAGATTCACGACATTTACGAAATCCAGGTTATGCTGGCGGCATGTGCGGTAGTCATCCTCCCCGTGTGCAGGCGCGATATGAACGATACCGGTACCACTCGCATCACTTACGTAATCCGCATCGACAACCATATGCCCGCGATTCACAGAGATATAGCCAAAAGGCGGCTCATAGGAGGTTCCTACGAATTCCTCCCCTTTGTGCGTAGACAGGATTTCATAGTCCTCTTTTAATACTTTTTCAGCAAGGTTTTTGGCAATGACATAGATTTTACCGTTCTGTTTGGCTTTCACGTAGTCAATATCCTTGTTGACCGCAAGCGCAACGTTCGCTGGAAGTGTCCATGGGGTGGTCGTCCAGGCAAGGAATATTTCCTGCCCTTTCGTGCTGCGAAACTCCGCTGTCGCGCTCAAATCTTTGACATCTTCATAACCTTGAGCCACCTCATGCGAGCTAAGCGTCGTCTGGCAATCAGGACAATAAGGGCTGACCCGATGGCCTTTGTAGAGGAGTTCTTTTTTATGAATTTCGGATAAAATGTGCCAAACACTCTCGATATAATCATTCGTTAATGTAACATAGGGATTATCCATGTCTGTCCAGTATGCGATTGCTTCTGTCAGTTCCCGCCATTGTTTCTCATATTCGAACACGCTGTCTTTGCACTGTTGAACGAATTCGGCTACTCCATAATTTTCAATTTCTTGTTTCCCCGAAATACCCAACTGCTTCTCCACGCCAAGCTCGACGGGAAGACCATGTGTATCCCAGCCGGCTTTTCGCACAACGCGGTAACCTGACATTGTTTTGTACCGGCCGATAAAATCCTTAATTACACGTCCGAGCACGTGACCGATATGCGGCTTTCCATTGGCTGTAGGCGGCCCCTCATAGAAGACAAAGTTCGGTTTGTCACTCCGATGATCGATAGAAGCGCGGAATGTTCCGTTTTGTTGCCATTGATTCAGGATGCGCAGCTCGCGGGTCCTTGCTTTTTCTTTGACATCCACTTTTCTCATACAGGACATCCTTTCCCTTATTAGAATAAATACAAAAAAATCCCGTCCCCTAAGGGACGAGATTGTATCTCGCTATACCACCCTTGTTCCGATTGATCCATAACTAGACCCTCGGTACCTCCGTCTACGTACCATCATACGCGCCCCATGTAACGGCAGGATCCCGGGTCAGCTTACTCCAGTGGCTTCAGCTTTCCTTCTCGGAGAGGATTTTCGGCTAAGTCTTGAACGTTGGCTTTCAGCACAGGACCAACTCTCTGGGGAACAAGGGATTAGCTTACTCGATCTCGTCAATGAATTTACTCAGAACATTCAGTTAACTCATTTCTACACCTTTTTAGATGAATTGTCAAATGAATGACGGAAAAAGGGCTCACGGCCGAATCTTTATTTATATCCAGACTTTACCAAGAAGTTTTCCTCCGCGGATGGGATAATGACTGTATCCGTTAATTTAATTTGAGGTGGAGGTAATTATCGTGTCAACGTTTACAATTCGCACGATGCGGCAGCCTGATGATTATGCAGCGGTCTCACCGCTGTTGAATCTGATCTGGTCAGAGCCGACAACGGCTGAACGACTGCAATCAGACGAGGATAGCATTCCTCCGGGCAAGCTGCATTACAATGACGATGGTGAGCTGATGGGATGGGACCGTCCCAAATGGGTGGCGGAAGATGAACACGGGCGAGTGGTCGGTTACGCGATTTGCTGGCGAGCACCATGGACGGAGCCCGGAGCCTTAAGTCATACGCTTGTTGTTCACCCAGAGAATCGCGGGGTTGGGATCGGAAGAGCCTTATTCGATGCGCTTCATCAATGGGCTGCTAAGGTCAAGGCTACACGATTAATCGACTACATGAGGGAAACGGATGAGAGATCGCTTGCTTTTGCGCAGCGCCGTGGCTACATCAAGGAGCGGCACACGTTCGAATCCGTGCTGGACTTGGCAGCGTTCGATGGCGGTTCATTGTATGACGCGATAAACAAAGCCGAGCAAACGGGGATTCGCTTCATTACATTAGCGGAAGAGCCTGTGGAAGCTGGTGAGAACAAGCTTTATGAGCTGTATAAAATCACTCATCCGGATATTCCCGGCTACTCCGGCAGCTTTCCATGGTTTAATGAATGGAAAAAATGGACCCTCACGCAACCCGGTGTGCGTCCGGAGTGGATTCATATCGCCAAGGATGGCGATCGTTACGTTGGCGTTGTCACGCTCCAACAGAACGAACAAACACGGGCTATGTATCATGAGTATACTGGTGTGCTTCCCGAATACCGTGGCCGCCGCATAGCACTCGCCTTAAAGATGCTCGGTATACAAACCGCCAAAGCATGCGGTGTCCCTTATTTAAGGACACACAACGATTCAATGAATGCACCCATGCTGCGAATTAACCGTGATCTGATCGGTTTCCGTGCGGAAGCTGGGAGTTATAAGATGGTGTGCGAACTCAAGTGAGGACCCTGTGCGAGGAAACTTGAGGTTTGGAGGAGAGCTTGCAGGATTTCGTGTGGATCCATTCCTTATGATTAACGCCGATTTCTCCTGCTATATTCTGCAATTGTTCCACCTTCAGCCCAGTAACTGGAATTTCTCCAGCTAATCCGACCAGATTTAGCAGTTTCCATCCGCAAATCGAAGATTTAGCAGGAGCTTCTCCCGCTATTCCATTCCCCGAGCCTTCGCATTGCAGATTAACGGTAGATTTTCCTGTTATTTCCGGCCACTAGATATCGTAACAGTATCTGATATAACGCCATGCTACCCCTACAATAAAAAGCGCGTTCACCCTATGGAGTGAATGCGCTTTTTATTAAACGTCCATGTTTACCCATGAACCCTTAATTTCTTTTTAATTTTAGATGCAAGCAATTCAAGCAAGATAGCAAACGCAAGGATGAGATATGTAATAGCTCCGATTTCCTTCACATCATAATAAAAGGAACTGGCCATGAACATATCGAACCCGATGCCCCCTGCTCCAGCTGCTGCCCCCATAGCCAATGCGACAGCGAAGTTGATCTCGAATCGCATGAACGTCCATGAGATCAAGTAGGAGACCGACGATGGCAGCACAGCCTGAAACACGATTTGCCACCAGTTGGCGCCACTCGCCTTCAAGGCTTCAATGACCCCTTTGTCCAGTTCCTCGAAGGATTCCGAGTACGCTTTGACGAGATAGCTAATGGAATGGAAAGTCATTCCGATGACGGCCGCGACGCTTCCAAGTCCCGCTGCAACAGCAAAAATTAAAACCCATAATACGGTTGGAACTGCCCGAATAAAAGCAACTCCGGCTTTAATAACGATAGAAAGTTTAGGATTAGATAGGTTGCGGGCTGCCAATAAGCCCAGGAACAGGGCGATAATTGAGCCGAACAACGTCGTCAAGAACGCAAGACCTAGTGTAATGGTCAACTGTTTAATGGCCTCGAAGAAGGTGATATGTTGAAACATCGGCTGAAAAAACATGGTTTTAACCGTAAGGGCTGTCGAGAAGACGGCTTCTACAAGGTTAATGTCCTTATAGTCAAAAGTAGCAAATGCAAACAGCGTCAATAAAGCCAACGCAGCCAGTGTCAGACGGATCACAAAGGATTGCTTGTTAAAGGGTTTCTTGGGGTACGCACTCTTGGTGTGATCCCAGTTGGTGTCTTTGCTAGAGACAGCTTTCAACGATTCCTGAAGTCCCATTTTACAAAATCACCCTCCTAACATAAGTGGAAACCGATTCGATGACAAAAATCGCAAGGATGATGACGATAACAACCAAGGAGGCAGAACTGTAATTAAGCCCTTTGTAGTACAGGCTGAAAAGAAAACCAATGCCGGTACCCGTCAAGATGCCGATTAATGTTGCCTGACGAATGTTGGTTTCTACCATGAATAGAACCCAGCTGAGTAATTGAGGAATACTGGCAGGGATTACAGATTGAAAAACGATCGGAAAATAACCTGCGCCTGTTGACCTTAAGGCCTCGACAGAGCTATTGCTTACTTCGTCGATGGACTCCATAAACGCTCTTGTCAAAAATCCGAATGAACCGAAAAAGAGGGCGAAATAGCCGGTAAGTACATTTTGCCCGAAAGAAATTAACAAAATCATAGACCATGCTGCCACATCAATATTACGAAATAGCGTGGCGATTGATCGACTTACAAAGCTGAGAACTCCGCCAACCCCCGTCGTTTGTGAACCCGCAATCGCGAACATCATGGCAAATACGGCTGCAACGGCGGTTGAAGCTATAGACACAAGAATGGTCTCAGATAGGCTGCTGATAATCGCGGGAAGCCGTTTCATCGCTTTTTCATTGGGATAGAAATTGCTGGCTGCCCATTCGGCTGCTTTCGGAATAGAAGTGAAGCCTTTGATGACGTTATAGTCCGTAACAATCATAGCGATTATCGTTACTAACAACATGAAAGCGCAGAAGACCAGTGTGTTCATGCGCTTTTTAGCAAAGAAATTATCCCGCATATTTGCCCTCCAGCTCCTCTGCATGCTCTTCGAGCTCTGAGCCGTAAATCAGGGAAAGCTGATCGCGCTTGATCTCTTTTGGTGAACCATCGTAGACGATGGCTCCCTTGTTTACCCCAAGAATCCGGTCCGAATATTTAAGCGCTGCATCCACCTGATGCAGGTTAACGATGACCGTGATGCCCATATTGGTAGAGATCGTGCGTAAATAATCCATAATTACTTTAGAGGCGTTCGGGTCCAAGGAAGCAATCGGCTCGTCGCACAGCAGCATCTTCGGATTCTGCACAAGAGCGCGCGCAATGCCAACTCTTTGCTTTTGTCCACCGCTTAGCTGGTCACAACGCTTGTACACCTGATCTTCTAACCCAAGAATGCTCAGAATGTCAAAAGCCTGCTTTTTCTCCTCTTTGGTATAAAGCCCTAGAACTCCTTCTAATGTTGACTTGTAGCCAAGACGTCCATGTAGGACATTCTCGACTACCGTCAACCTGTTCACCAAATTGTAATGCTGAAACACCATACCCATTTGTGTTCTCAGCCGTTTCAATTCGTTCTTCTTAAAGTCCATAATGTTCGCGCCATCAAATATGATTTCTCCGCTGCTTGCGTCGATCATCCGATTAATACAGCGAAGGAGAGTTGATTTGCCTGCTCCGGAAGGTCCTATGATCGACAGGAACTCCCCTTCTTTTACAGTGAAATTAACATCTGATAACGCTCTTGTATCCGCACCGTACTGTTTAGAGACCTGCTTGAATTCCAATAACGTTGTCATGGTTGCTCCCTTAATCCATTAGTTGATTCGTGATGACATTAATTGCTGGACAGCATTCTGACTGGACCGAAAAAGGCATCATCTACAGGCAAGAATTTCTCTTTGCCTGACTTTTGTTTGAACACGCCGGCATCTTTTGAGTCTTTAGGCAAGAAGATCTTCGGGTTTTTCGTTACGGCATCAGATGTTAAAGCATCCTTCAATTTTTTCGTATCTTCTGCGCTGATTGTACCTGTGTTAATCGCAATTGGGGAGTTCAATACAGGCGTAACGGAAATGAGACTAAACTCTTTACCAACCTGTGTGTTAAACGGTTCAGCTGCACCTTGTTTCACTTTATATACCGCTCCTGGCGTGTTAGCAGTGCCTGAGCTTACTTCAACATAGTTTGCCACACAAGTATCACAGAATGCAGCTACGTCAGCTTTACCTGTCAATAAATTGACAGCCGCTCCTTGGTGAGTGCCTCCGAAAAGAACTTCACTGAAGAACTTGTCCTTGCCACCTTGAAGCAGATCATCTACGGTTAACTTTTTAAACTGGTCTTGTTTGCTGAAATAGTTCACGATATTGGCCGATGGTACTTTAAATCCGGATGTAGAAGAGTTGGATACGAATGAGAACTTTTTGCCTGCAATTTTATCGATAGCAAAAGCGTTACCGTTTTTATAAGCAGCTTCTTCGCCTTTACGTACGCCTAACCAACTATAGTAAACAGCGTCTTCCAGTGTACCTGACTCACCACTCGAAACTACCAAAGGCTGTACCTTGTTATTCTTTGCATTTGCTTCAACATAACCTTGTGGTCCCATATAAGCCAGATCCGCACCACCGCTAGCAATAGCTTCAATCGCGATAATGTAATCCGTTGTTGTTTTGTGTTCAACTTTTTTACCAGTTGCAGCGGCGATAGCTTTTCCTAATTCTTCACGGGCATCTTTCAACTCGGCACCGGATTCATTCGGATACCAAGCAATTGTGATGGTGTCTTTGGTCTTAACTGGAGCTGCTGCACCTTTCGTGTCGCCTGCTGCTTTTGTACCGCAACCTGCTGCCACTGCTACTAGAGATAAAGAAATGATGAGTGTTAATATTTTTTTCATTTGAAAAAATCCTCCTATTATTCCTATTTTTTCTAGCATACAGCCCAATTGTTTTCTGAATATTCTGTCTAATTTAAGAGATTGTAAATTTGTCCTTCTTTTCAGCTGTGTGAAATTTGCCATCTCTGATTTGATACTCCCGGTCGCACAGATTATCCATGAATTCCAGGTCATGAAAAATGCCAAGCATCGTAGTTCCTTGTTTCATCAACTGCTCGATCAATTGTTTCACTTTCAGTTTTGAACCGTGATCTAGACTTGCCGTCGGCTCATCCAGCAGCAGCAATCTCGGACGCTTAACCATCGCTCTTGCGATATTTAACCGCAGCTTCTCGCCTCCCGAAAAAGTAGCAGGATAGCTGTCCCACAAGCTGCGATCGAGCTCGAAATGCTCCAGCATCTTGATCGTCTCTGCCTCCGCATACTGCGCATCATCGCCCATTTCCACAATAGCATTATGGACCAGTTCTCGAGCTGTGGTGCGAGGCATGACGCTAAGAAATTGTGATACATACCCAATTTCGTGTTTGCGCAGCTCGATGATGGTCCGTTCAGGAACGGCTGCCAGATCAATGCGGCCGAACCTCTCCGAGTTGTACCAAATATGTCCATCGTGAGGCAGGTAGGTACGGTAAATGCATTTCAGAACGGTGGATTTTCCACTTCCGCTCTTCCCGGTAATCCCTACGAATTCGCCTTCTTTCAGAAACAAGCTAACATCTTCAATTGCAGAGATTTGTTTGTTTAAATTATGCAAGGTAAAAGACTTGGACAACCGTTCTATCGACAGCAAATTTTCCATGCCATCACCTCCTGTTAGATCCTGTAGTTCGTTTTCTGAATCAATTTTCCGTCAACAAAGACGGTGGTCACAACTGGAAAATCATCTGGCTCCAATCGCTCAATGATCAGCAGGTCTGCCTTCTTTCCTTCCCGGATGGAGCCATGTTCCGCGTCAATGTTAACGGCTTGTGCCGGATGAAGCGTAACTAGCTTGAACATTTCAACCAGATTTTGCTGGTTCGGTCCCGCGAGTTGGAATACAGCGTGAAGCATGGCTGCCGGATAATAATCGCTGCACAAAATATCGATGCAGCCATCTTCAATAGCTTCAGCTGCAGACAAGTTGCCGCTATGCGAGCCCCCCAGAATGACATTGGGAGCACCGGCTACGGTATGCAAGCCTTTCTCTTTGGCTTTGCGGGCGATGTCTAGCGTGATTGGAAATTCGCTAATGGCGGTGCCAAAGCTTTTCACCAAATCCAGCTTCTCTACCGAATCATCATCATGCGAGGCGATGGCGATGTTGTGCGCTCTAGCCATTTCGGCGATTTCCCGAATCGCGTCTACCGTCATTTTCTCTTTGGTCTGGTGGTTGGCAATCAACACAGCGATGCTCTCATCTGACAATGTATCGTAGCCAAGAACTGTCTTTTTATACACTTCCAGATCTCTATATTGTCCTTGTCCAGGCGTATGATCCATAAAAGAAACCAAGTGGACCTTCTCTTCTGCAATGTAGCTCTTCAAGTTATCGATTTGATCCAGATTATCGATCTCGAATCTCGCATGAAAACGATGGCGAATCAAATGCTTGCTGTTGTGCGTGCTATCGATCAAATCGATGAGCTTCCGTACATTTTCAGGCTCCCGGATTGGACGGTACTTGTAATCAACTGATTTAAAAATGGACAAAGAGTGATACATCGTCGTAATGCCGTGTGAAATAAGCTCTTTTTCTGTTTCGCGCAAACCAATTTTAAAATCGATAAGTGAAGTCGGCCTAGGTGCCGTCATATGCTCAATATAATCAGAGTGGATGTCGATCATCCCCGGAGTCACGTAACCTCCAGCTGCATCGATGACTTCCATGCCATCCACTGCCGCAATCTCACCTCTGGGGGCAATTCTGGCGATTCGCCCATCTTGGACCAATAGATCATAACCCTCCAAAAGCGCTTCTTCCGTGATAATGATGCCGTTCGTTAGTAGATACAACATAAAGACCTCCTCTCGGGGATTCGTTATAACAGGGAATGAACCAACTGTTGTGTATACGCATGCTGTGGATCTTCAAGGATTTGGTCCGTCAAGCCTTGCTCAACGACACGGCCGTCTAGCATCACCATCGTCCGGTCTGCCAGCATTCGGATCACTCCAAGATCATGTGATACTAATAGCATGCTGATCTTCAGCTCTCTTTGCAGGTGCTTAATTAAATCCAAGACATTGGCTTGTACGGATAAATCAAGCCCGGTTGTCACTTCGTCCAGCAATAAAATCGGTGGATTATTAGACAGCGCTTTGGCAATTTGAACGCGCTGCTGCATACCTCCAGAGAAATTCTTGGGTGCTTCTTTCATCCGATATACCGGAATATGAACCTGCTCCAGCAGCTCGCTTCCACGGGATTCCATGGCGCTGACAGAACGGTTTCCAGCAGCGATCATCTTTTCTGCAATATTACCGATCGAAGAAAAGTTCATCCTCAGGCCTAGAACGGGATTTTGATACACCTTGCCCATTAGATGATTGCGGATGTGCTTCTTCTGTTGGGATGATTCCTGAAAAAGGTTGCTCCCGCCTTCTTTATAAGGCTGAAGGTAAGCCTCTCCTCCGGACACTTCCTGATCGAAGTAGAGACATCTCATCAATGTCGATTTGCCGCTGCCGCTCTCGCCTACAATACCAAGAACCTCGCCGGGATACAGATCGAAAGTAATGTCCTGGCACGAATAGACGGTGCCGCAAGATCGGCAGTAATTTCTCTCCAACTGCCTGTGCTCCGGGTTGCTGCACGCTTCACAGCCTGAGCCGAATTGTTTATTTAAATGATTAACACTCAAAATAGGGGCTGCAATTTCTCCCATCCTCATGTCACCTCTTCCTCTTTAGAGCAATTATGGATTCATTCGATCTAAGCAATAACTTGTATCATTACATTGGTAAAATGTTTCATCTGTCTCGGCGTCATAAAGTTCATCCATGAATACATCCTGCGCTCCGCATAGTCGGCAGCACTGACCTGGGAATGACTCCGGTTCAAAAGGAACATCGTCAAACGCCAAGGAAACCACTTGCGTATAGGGGGGAACGGCATAGATTTTTTTCTCGCGACCTGCACCTAGCAAAATTAGGGCTTCGGAGTAGTTCATCTTTGGATTATCAAACTTCGGAATCGGACTTGGCGCCATGACATAGCGGTCATGCACCATAACCGGATGATCCGCACCCGTGGATACACTGCCGTACTTCATGATTTGCTCGAATAACATCAACCATGCCCCGCTGTAATCTTTTTCCCCATGCAGACGTTTGGTCTCCAGTTCACTGGATTCATACATCCGCAGCGGCTCCGGCATCGGAACCTGCAAGACGAGGATTTGCCCTGCATCCAGCGGAACTTCCGGAATGCGGTGCCTGGATTGGATTAACGTAGCATCCTTAGTTGCATCTACCGTAGGAATACCCGTTGTTTTGTCGATCAGCTTCTTAATGCTAACGGCATTTACCGACTCATCCGAACCTTGGTCGATCACTTTCAGCACGTCTTTTTTCCCGATTAAGGACAACGTTAGCTGTAAGCCCCCAGTTCCCCAACCACGTCCGATTGGCAGTTCTCGGGAAGCGAATGGGACCTGATAACCCGGAATCGCTATCGCTTTGAGCGTAGCTCGACGGATCTCTCTCTTGGACCCTTCATCCAAAAATGCAAAGTTATATTGGATTCGCATCTGCCTTACACCTCCTGGCCTTTGCCCAATGGGGTTTTTCTCGTCTTACGAACATCGTTAAGCTTCGCTTGGAACGTAACATAGTGCGGCATTTTCAAATGAGAAATGAAACCTGTTGATTCTACCGAATCGATATGGAAAAGGACAAACTCCTCGTTTTGCGTTGGAATTGACTTATCGCCTTTTTCAAGGCTTTTGTCCAGAATGCTCATGGCAATGGCTTTCGTTTCATTTTGTCCGTAACAAAGACCGTATCCGAATTCAAGCTGCAGTTCTTTCCGGCCATTCTCCTTCTCGACCGTCACTGGCACAAGCATTTCTACTTCAGTTACCTTGATGTCACCGATAAAATAGGAATCATCCTCTTCACCGGATTTCGTGAGCGGGCTATCGATATACACAGGAAGCTCACCGACGCGCAGCTCACCAACCGTAGGATGAACCATGCCATAACCACGGATGACCGCATAGGCCAGTGAAGTGACAGCTCCTGTTTGTCCTCTTGTCAAAATTTGCAGCTTCTCACTCCGTGTTGCTGGAAACGTAAGACTTGTCCGGGTAACATCATCCGGTTCGGTTGGATCGATGGGACACTCGGCAATAAGCCCTTCTTTTCTCAAGTAATCCAACACTTTAGGAAATCGGCCGTCGCTTGTATCGGTCATCTCTTGAGCCGTCATTTCTTCCGCTTTACGATATTCTTCCATCCATTGGGCTACGGTTTCTTCTGTCTCATCGACCAGATCGAAATCCAAAAGCCTATGGGAGTAATCCATGGAAGCACCTAGAACTTGTCCGCCGGGAATATCCTTGAACGAAGCGGAAATTCTTCTTTCCACCCGCATCTCCTCGGAGTCCACCGTTCTAGAATAATGCTTCCGGGGCAGTGTGGAACGATAAGCACGGAGCAGGAAAACCGCTTCCTCCGGGTTACCTTCCGCTTGCTTAATCGCCAGTGCCGCAAGCTGTTCGCTGTACATGCTGCTTTCTGACATGATCTGATCGACGAGCCCTCTCATTCCGGCTTCAATCGCAGGTACATCCAGCACCTTGCCTTGCCGCAACCGTTCATACTGGATTCGTTGCAAAGATTGTTCAATTGCGCGTGTTCCGCCTTTTACCGCTACATAACCCATCGTTTAGACTTCCTCCTTCATGACCTGAGTTGTCCTAGGCAATGCCAGCATACGGTGGGAGGAATCCGTAAAAATCAGATCCACCCCAAGTGGAAACTCGGCATTTCGTTCAGCTCGAATGGCGACCCACTCGTTATTTGCCTGTATATCAGCTTTAACAGTCGTCTGAATACCGGGGCCGCTCAAAAGCAGCTTTGTTCCGCCAGACAAGCCTTTCGTTTCGATAATAATAGTCGCTGAGTTGTGCGGGTCCTGGAGCTCTCCGATCTTGGCCGTTTCCAACGCACCAAGTAAATCCGAAGGCTCTGCGTCATTTAGGATGAAGATGAAGTCTGCTTCCTTAATATCAACCTCTTTAGCATAAGTAGATTGACTAAGCGCAAGTGCCATCTCCTTTTCCCGCTTAGACACCACTTTGAAAGTGACTTCCGTATCAAGCAGCATGCGAGCCGCTATATACGTCGCAGGTAAGTAGCCTTCTAACTGTTCCAGCTTCCCTGCTTCTTCCGAAAGGTCAGAAATTGTCCCCGGCTTTGACATCGAGTCAATTAGCTTTCTATACGCGGTTTGGATGTCGTGCACCATATCCAGCATCATCGGTTAAACTCCTTTCAATCTATATCCATCGTTTCAAAATCAACTTTCGTTCTCAAAACACTCTTGTGCTGCGCTTCTCGTCTTGCCGCTAATTGTTCACCTTCCGACTGTAGCAGAGCTGTCCAAGCTTCTGTCTCCTTCAAGCCGGCTCCATACGCTGCATCGATGACAGCCAGTTCATAGGCTTTCTTCGGTTCGTCGCCTTTCAACATTCCGATCCCAACTGCGCCTTCGACCCGTACCTTACATTCGGTTACCAACACCTCGCCTAAGTAAAACAAGCTCTTTTGTGCAGTCTCCCTCACCTTCACCATAACAAGTCCATGGTTCGGCTCTTCGATTAAAGCAACAGGATAACGGCTTTCAATCTCATTAGCCAAAGCAGCAGCGAGCTGGGGTGAACCGTTAATCAGCATTTCCGTTCTTTGCTTCCGATTCATGTTTAAGCCTCCTTCCTCCTTATGCAAACCAACTTCACAAGATCCACAATATGCAGATCAACCTCAAATCACCCACAATATGCAAACCTACCTCACATCACCCACAATATCTTGTTGCCATGTTGGCAGCTGTTAAGTTTGTGTAAAAACATTTCTAAATGACATAGGTGAATAAATCTCCACGATACATTGTTTTGCTGTATTCCAAAGTTCGGCCTGATTCGCTGTCCTTGCACTCGCATTCTAGAACCAGCAATGGAATCAAGCTGGAACAAGCTAGAAGCTCCCTTTCATATTTGGAAGGATGCGTTAATCGAAGTGTTGACTCCGTAGATTGAAATTTTTTGTAACCATGATTTTTGTAATAAGTAAACATCGAAGTAATATCTTTGCCCGTGTTTTCTATTTCAGGAAATACAGATTCAGCAACATAGGAGATATGCAGCGCGATTGGCCTACCATCGATGATGCGAAGACGGCCTATTTTAAAAACACGATCAGCTTCCTCTACGCCAAGCATTTCGTATATTTTGTGATTGAATTCAATCGGCTCGCAAAAAATATTTTTCGACTCATATGGATACCCGAGCTCGATCATTTTCTGGCTGAAGCTTTTGTTGGCGGAAAGCACCAGGGGGATTCGCAGGTTTCTGTCCTGCACGAAGCTTCCTTTTCCCTGTTTGGAGTAAATGTAACCGAGCTCCTGAAGCCGCTCATAAGCTTTACGAGCTGTGATACGAGGAACCTTGAACCAGTCTGCGATCTCATTCTCGGATGGCAATTTATCGTCAGGCTCATACTTCCCTGATTGAATCATCTGGATGAGATGGTCCATAATATCCATTTCTTCAAACATGCTTGCCGCCTCCCTCTGCCGTTACGCGTATTTCTTGATGAAACTCGTGACATCGTTCAATTCAAGGAATCTTTCCTCTATGAGCTCACGCGGCCAATCCCACCAAGCAATGTGAAACAATGCATCAATGATTTCCTGAGGAAATCTTTGCTTGATCGGTCTCGCAGGCACGCCAACTACGACCGTATACGGTGCTACATCCTTGGTAACGATAGCCCCTGAACCGACAACAGCGCCTGTACCGATATGAACGCCTTTCATAACCGTTGCTCCATGTCCGATCCAAACATCATGTCCGATCGTGACACGATTGCCTCTGCGCCAGTTAAAAATCTCCTCGTCATTCGTCTCACTGAGTTCGTAAGAGGCTCCCCGGTAAGTCATGTGATGCTGCGTCACCCGATCCATGGGGTGATCCACGGGATTGATACAAACGTGCGAGGCAATGGACGTAAATTTACCTACCTCGGTATAATTGATCGTCACATCGTCCATGGTGTAGGTATAGTCACCGATGCGGGATTCGATAATATGATTCGTTGGTCCGATGGAGGTCCACTCTCCGGCAAAACTGTTCGTAATATGACTGCTTGCATGAATTCTTGGCTCGGACGATAATGGGAGGTTAGCATGGGTTTGATGGATGGGCTTCATATCAAATCATCTCCTTCGGATTGTTTGTTGGTTGGACGACTATTGGCCCGACAGTGCTTCTTTTCGTTCACGCAGTTCATTTACTACATGCATGCCAGGGGATTTACTTCCCAATTGCACTTCTTTTTCGCCATAAAATCCATGAAAATCAGAGCCGCCGGTCATCACCAGGTTGAACTCCTGAGCGAACTCATGAGCTCTACGCTCATCCTCTTGATTGTGCAGCGGATGCCACACCTCGATGCCTTGGAGACCTGCTTCCACCAGATCTGGAACCAATTCGAAGCTTCTGTATTGCCCCGGATGTGCCAACACGGGTACTCCGCCTGCCTGTAAAATAACCCTAACGGCCTCGCACGCATCTACATATTCTGTCGGGATGTAGGCAATACCCGGCTGCTCTCCGCTTTGACCGCGTGAAAACAGCTTTTTATATAAATCGCCATATATCGTTGTTGTATAACCCTGCTCTATCAAGGCATGCATAATATGCTGCTTATAGATACCAGTTCCGCCTTCCGCATGCTTCATCACATCATCCAAAGTTATCGTATATCCAGCCTCTATCAGTCTATCTATCGCAATAAGGCAACCTTGGTGGCGCCTCTCTAGCAGCGGGCTGCATAACGCCTCAATCGCAGTATTTCCTTGCTCAATGAAGTAACCGAGAATATGAACCCTTCTCTGTCTTGTAAAATCATAGCCTGAGATTTCTATGCCAGGAATGATTTCTACGCCTCTCTCCTGCCCGGTATGGACCATTTGCTGAAGTTCACGGGTTGTATCATGATTCGTGATAGCCAAATGACCGATACCTTCTTGAACGGCCAGATCTACTATTTCATCAAATGTGAAAGAACCATCCGAAAGTCTTGTATGGCAATGCAGTTCTACTTTCATAGAATTATCCTCCTTGAAAAAGCGATGTGGAAATCGTTGTTAATTACGTGTGTTTTCTTGTTTTTATTTTGTTCTATAAATCAATTCTAACTTGATGCCAAGTTCATAGGGTCAATGCTATGTAATCCCCAGGTTAAGAAATTGTAAGGAAGTATTAAAAAAGGACCTAGCTGGAGGCTAGATCCTTAATTTGATCAATTAGGAGAAAGAATTTGGGATAAAAGTAAAAAATCTCTGAGGTTTCTCGAGTATTTATAAAAATACCCCTGTTTAACGTCAGGGGCCGTTCCTTGTGGGGGCCGGGGACCGGGGGCTGTAGGTGCGATGGACTGCTGCCTTACCGTTTACTACGGGAGCTTGAGCGTAAAGGCAGCGCTTATCCGGCTGTTGCTAGATATAGCAGAGTAGGCGGCACTTTTTGGCAGGGCTCTTTCCCATAGTTAACTGCAATAAGTGCAGGTAATTATGCTCCCAATCGTCTGCTTAAGTAGTTTAGATGTAAAAAGTGCAGCTAATTTCAAGGAAAGCCGACGATTCCTGTGTTTTCGCTTAATTTAACTGTAGGAAATGCAGGTAATCGGTCAAAATGGGAATAGTGTGGTAAATTTACTGTACATTTTACAGTTAAGCTTAGTGAGTGCCTATGATAGCGCCGAAAATAAACAAAAAAACCTTACATGGATTTCTCCTTGTAAGGTTTCTCATCTGTGCTTGGCAACGTTCTACTCTCCCAGAACCCTGCGGTTCAAGTACCATCGACGCTGGAGGGCTTAACGGTCGTGTTCGAGAT
>NZ_JCAUAU010000034.1:0-38971 GCF_059692135.1 Paenibacillus sp. J22R160
TGGCGGAGGGGACCCACGCGTTCCCATCTCGAACACGACCGTTAAGCCCTCCAGCGTCGATGGTACTTGAACCGCAGGGTTCTGGGAGAGTAGAACGTTGCCAAGCAGTATATTTGCCCCAATACGGATTTTCGTTTTGGGGAATTTTGGCCCGTTGGTCAAGTGGTTAAGACACCTCCCTTTCACGGAGGTAACAGGGGTTCGAGTCCCCTACGGGTCACCACTATTGCCTGAACGCTTAGCTCAGCTGGGAGAGCATTACCTTGACAGGGTAAGGGTCGGCGGTTCGATCCCGTCAGCGTTCACCATTTAAACAGCAAGACTTTTTAACGCGGAGCCGTGGTGTAGAGGCCTAACATGCCTGCCTGTCACGCAGGAGACCGCGGGTTCGAATCCCGTCGGCTCCGCCATTTTCATCTAAATTCAATAAGGCTCGGTAGCTCAGTCGGTAGAGCAGAGGACTGAAAATCCTCGTGTCGGCGGTTCGATTCCGTCCCGAGCCACCTTATCCACCTAAAAAGTGAAGCAGTGTCTCAGATGTAGTTTTCGTTTACTTTTCGGGTGCACCATAACAAACAATATATGCCGTTGTAGCTCAACTGGTAGAGCAACTGACTTGTAATCAGTAGGTTGGGGGTTCAAGTCCTCTCGACGGCACCAGATGCGCGCGTATGGCGGAATTGGCAGACGCACTAGACTTAGGATCTAGCGGGCGACCGTGGGGGTTCAAGTCCCTCTACGCGCATCACAAAAACAGGTAAGACCACTAAATGGTCTTACCTGTTTTTCGTTTTCCATCCAGTATGTAAAAGTGCGCCCATTTCCTGACTAACAGGTGGATGGGCCTCTTCTACATGCTCCATTAATCCGATCAGGAGCCAGAGGGCGCCTGCAAAGAAGCATCCGCAGCGTTTTTCGCCAGCCTTTGAACGACTTGATCCACCTTCTGAATATGCTGCGACATCCGCTCCGCCGCAAGAGCTTCGTCCGCGGCATCGATGGCATCGACAATGTCACGATGCTCCTGTAGAAGCTTCTCGGCGGATGCACGCTCAGCAAAAAACCACAAACGGCGAGAAGCCTTCATGCTCACCTGCAGTCTCTCCGTCAAAGACTCCATCATTCCGATCATGAGGGAATTGTGGGAGGCTTTGGCGATTTCCAGGTGAAAGCGGATATCGGCCTGTTCGCTTTCTTCTTCGTTGCCAAGAGACTGTTCCATCGACTGAAGAATGTCGCGGAGCGCCGCTACATTGGCTTCCGTCCGCCTAACTGCGGCCAGCGATGCACAGCCTGCCTCGATGAATCTCCGCACCTCCTGCACTTCTTGCAGCGAGTCTCCTTGATCGAAGAGGGATGCGTTGTCTGCAGGCAGCGGATTGCTTACGAAAGTGCCCCCACCATGCCGGATATCCACCCATCCCATTGCTTTCAATCCGCTCAGCGCTTCGCGAATGGTTGATCGGCCGACTTGGAAGCTCGCAGCGAGCTCAACGACTGTGGGCAGCTTCGAACCTGGCGCATAGGTTCCTGTCTCAATTTGCATTTTAATCTGCCCCATCACGATTTCCGAGCCCTTTTGCGGCCGTATCTGTTGAAATGCCATGCCAATTCCCCCATAAAAGATCTATACATCTATTCAATCATAAGCTAAAATAGAAGGAAAGTCATCTGATCACATGATCACTTATTGTTGATAGAAATGATAGTCCCATGGGAGGCTGCTATGCTAGATAACCAAATTAGACAACAACTGTTCACTATTGTAGGCGAAGCTTATTTCAAAGACGATATGGAGTCGCTCGTTACCCATTCTTATGATGGGACACCCATGCTCCAATCGCTGCCGGACGGCGTCATATATCCCAAGGATACAGCGCAAGTTTCAGCGATTATGAAGGTGCTGAATGAGCACCGCATTCCTTTGATCGGCAGGGGATCCGGCACGAATCTTTGCGGAGGCACGGTTCCCGTTCAAGGCGGCATTGTGATGGTGATGCACCGGATGAACGCAATTCTTGATATTGATATGCAGAATCTGACGGCCACCGTGCAGCCGGGTATCATTACGAAGCAATTCATCGAGCATATTGAAGGTCTGGGCTTATTTTATCCACCGGATCCAAGTTCTATGGCGATCTCTACGATTGGTGGCAATATTGCGGAGTGCTCCGGAGGACTACGCGGTCTAAAATACGGCACGACCAAAGACTATGTGATTGGTTTAGAGTGTGTACTGGCTAACGGCGAAATCATGCGTACCGGCGGTAAGCTGATGAAGGACGTAGCCGGATATGATTTGACGAAGCTGCTGATCGGCTCAGAGGGGACACTTGCTATCATTACGGAAGCTACTCTTAAATTGATCCCTCCTCCCAAGTATAAGAAGACGATGCTAGCCATGTACAAAGATTTATACGGCGCAGCTCGCACGGTCTCCAAAATTATTGAAAATCGTATCATTCCAGCAACACTGGAATTCATGGATAATCCTACGATCCGCGTTGTAGACGATTTCGCTAAGCTGGGTCTACCGCTAGATATGGCAGCGATCCTCCTAATTGAGCAGGATGGCGAGATGGAAATGGTGGAGCGGGACATCGCCCGTATCTCCGAAATTTGCCGCGAAGAGCAGGCGCACGAAGTAAGCATTGCGAGCAATCAGGAGGAAGCGCTGAAGCTGCTGACTGCAAGAAGAAGCGCCTTCACAGCGCTTGCACGTTTACGTCCGACCACGATTCTGGAGGATGCGACTGTACCGCGCTCCAAAATTGCTGATATGGTGCTGGAAATTAACCGAATCGCAGAGAAGCATAATGTGCAGATCTGTACCTTTGGACATGCGGGAGACGGTAACCTTCATCCAACGGCTACAACCGATGCAAGGGATCATGATGAAATTCACCGTGTGGAAGCGGCTTTTGAAGAAATTTTTGAAGCGGCGATCCAGCTTGGGGGAACGATTACAGGCGAACACGGTGTTGGACTGGTTAAAGCGCCTTTCTTGGAATGGAAAGTAGGAAGCAGCGGCATCGCGATGATGAAAGGGATTAAAGACGTGTTCGATCCTCATCATTTACTGAATCCTGGCAAAATGTTTGCCAAAGAATCTAGACGCAGGGTGGTGATCGACCGTGGCTAAAGGGGCAACTCTCCAAGAAACGTTAATCCAGAAGCTGGATTACAATCAATTAACCAACTGTATGCGCTGCGGATTTTGCCTTCCAGTGTGTCCCACGTTTAAGGAAACGGGCATCGAAGCCGAGTCCCCGCGCGGGCGTATTTCCTTGATGAAAGCAGCCGTGGATGGCATCATGGAGCCAGGCATTTCCTTCGAGGATCAAATGAATCACTGCCTAGGTTGCCGCGCGTGCGAGCCGGCTTGTCCTGCGGATGTGAAATACGGGCAATTGATTGAGCAAGCCCGCGATGCGGTGGAGACCCATACGAAACAGCATAGATGGTGGGTACGCGGCGTGCGCAAGATAGTTTTCAAAGAGCTTTTCCCATCGCAGCAAAAAATGCGGCTGCTAGGCTCAGGGATGCATTTTTATAAAAAATCAGGTCTGCAATCCGTTGTTCGAAAAACAGGGGTTGTCGGCTTATTTTCCAAACAGCTGTCTGATATGGAGAAAATTCTCCCGGATGCTTCCGGCAAAGGCATTACCCAACTTCTCGGCACTTTCATCCCGGCCAAAGGTCAGAAAATTGCCACCGTCGGTATGTTTAGAGGCTGTTTGATGGATGTGATGTTTACCGAAACGAATATCAAAACCGTCAAGCTGCTGTCCGAAGCAGGTTTTGACGTTGTCATACCGGAGACACAGAACTGCTGCGGCGCCCTTCATGCGCACAGTGGTGAAAGCGATCAAGCCAAAATGCTGGCTAAAAATAACATCCGTGCCTTTCAAGAAGCCGGAGTGGACTATATTGTATCGAATGCAGGTGGGTGCGGCGCGATTCTAGTCGAGTACGATCATTTGCTGCATGATGAGCCGGAATGGAAGGAATCTTCCGACTGGTTCGCTAAGCGTGTGAAAGACATTTCAACTATCCTTGTAGAAAAAGGACGTCCGCTTCAGTTCACCGATAACGAAGCCGGTACGGCTTCTACCCGAGTGACGTATCAGGATTCCTGTCATCTTCGCAATGTAATGAAAGGCAGCAATCCATCCAGACAATTGTTGAAAGAAGTAGGCAATGTCACTTTTATCGAAATGAAGGATGCGGGTTCTTGCTGTGGATCTGCCGGTATTTATAACGTCACGCAGCCTGAGATAGCGAATCAGATTCTTGAAGGTAAAATGGTAAACGCCAATGCCACGGAAGCCAGGTACCTGGTAACCAGCAATCCCGGCTGCTTGTTGCAGATGAAGTTGGGTATTGATAAGCATGGGCAAAAAGGCAAGATGGAAGCTGTCCATATTGCGGACTTTTTATATGATCGCGTAGTAAAACATTAACTGCTAAGCAGGCTGCTCCCGTTAGGGAGCGGCTTGTTTTTTTGTCCGCATACACCGCTTTTCCTGCATTTTTTTGGTAAAATAGAAGGGATAGGGTTAGACTAAAGGAAAGTTGTAGAGTGAACTTTCTATGCTTCATTTACGTTGGTAGTTGGGGGTATGTCTGTATGAACATTCTAGTTACCGGTGGAGCCGGTTTTATTGGATCACATATTGTCGACGACCTGCTTCAAGAGGGTCATGATGTGCATATATTTGATAATCTATCTACGGGGCGTATGGCGTATGTGAACCCAAGAGCCGGTTTTCACCATGGGGATTTATTGGATCGTGGACTTGCAGAGGTATTCGCTGCTGTACGTCCGGAGATTGTCATTCATCACGCGGCGCAAATCGATGTCCAGACCTCGCTTACGAATCCTTTCTTGGATGCCAAAATCAACATTTTGGGGACCATTGCCCTGCTGGAGCAGTGCCGTGAGCATGGCGTGAGGAAATTGATTTATGCCTCTTCTGCTGCGGTATACGGGACTCCGCAATATCTGAGCGTGGACGAGTCTCATCCGGTCAGGCCGCTATCTTTCTATGGTATTTCCAAGCATACGCCGGAACATTATATAGAAAGTTTTGCTTTGCTGTACGGGATGGACTATACCATCCTGCGGTATGCGAATGTATATGGTGTTAGACAGGACCCTAAAGGAGAGGGTGGAGTCGTTGCGGTTTTTGTGGACAAGTTGTTGGGAGGCAAGCAACCGATTATTTATGGCGACGGGGAACAAACGCGGGATTTTATTTATGTGAAAGATATCGTGAGCGCAAATAGAGCTGCCTTAAATAAAGGCAGCCGTGGGATTTACAATATTAGTTGCAATGAACAAACAAGTGTCAACGATCTTCTGAAGGAAATGTGCTCGATTTGCGGAAGCAGCTTCAATCCATCTTATGTGGCCGCCCGCACCGGCGATATCGTTCACAGCCGATTGGACAATCGCGCAGCGCTTGGGGAACTCGGGTGGAATCCTATTTTTACACTTAGGGACGGCTTGAGAGTAACATGTGACTATTATAAAACGCAATATCAAATATGATCATCGATGGCCTTCGCGATCAGTACACTTTCTTCGTGTACCCGTCCGGGGCATTCATATGTATGAATTTCAACTTGCGAGCCTCTCTTCCGGGAGAGCTCTCTTTATGTAAAGAGATCGTAAATACAGTTAATCCTTTCTTCTGCTCCTTCTGAAGCTTCTCTACGTTCGTCTTCATCCAGGTATCCTTCTTCCAATTGGCCCTCCAGTCTTCCCATAGGAAGGCATCGATATAAGCAGCCGAATAATCCAACGTTTCAAAACCGCGATTTTGTATGATGGAGAGCTGCGGGAACTGTTTGCTCACATCTTGGAGGAAAGTCACGTAAGCTTCTCGCGTTTGCTTTTGGGTAGCTTTATCTTTGACGTAATCATCAATGTCCCCTACGGTATCAAGGAAAACTCCGTTCATTCCTTTGTCCGCGATCGAGGTTTGCATTTCAGCTGTCAGCAGTTTTCGATAGTGGGCTTGCCGTAAATCCATTAAGTAAGAGTTCCACTGCGGGAAATGGATACGCTCTCCTTTTTGCCATAGATAATCCTGTGGCACCAGATCCTTGGAGCGCAGCATGTTCCAGGCAGGCGTTTCCATCACGCTAAGGTAACCAATGACAAGGGTGCCCTTCGCTTGAATATCCTTGATTTGTTCCTTGGTGTAGAGCTGAGGCTCGATAATAATAAGATCCTTCGTTTTTAATTTGGTGATTGCCTGTGCAGTCGGACTCCCGTAGTAAAGCGAGTAGTTTTTCACATGCTGAAAAGGTCCTTCTGCCTGGGCCTGCTGTTTGAACAAAAACGAGAACAGGCTGACTGAAACGATTATCGCTGTCGTATAGGTCCATGTCTTCTTCATCGTTTGCACTGTCCATCCTTTTAGATTCAAATTTGCTTACATTATATGATAAAAAATAACGGAGATATAGATAAAGTTGACGTAACAGAGCAATGCTATAACATGCATGCCAATCGTTAGGAGCTGACACCTATGAATCACATAGCTATTGTGGACGATGACTTCGTACTGCTCAATTTCTTGAAAGAGATGTTCGAAGCCAAAGGTTTGCGTATTTCATCTTTCGATGAACCCGTTCACGCATTGGCAGCCATCAAGGAAATCAAACCGGACGCCGTTCTAGTGGATGTACGCATGCCTGAGATGAACGGATTTGAATTATGTCGGGAGCTTCGTTCGGACAAAACGTTCACAAGGATACCTATTTTTCTAATGAGTGCGAAGCATTCGATCAGTGAATTGTCGAAATCGATGATGGCTGGTGCGGACGAGTACTTTATTAAGCCTTTTCAAACGGATGACATTTATACGCAAATGCTGCAAACCTATATGAAAAAGAATAATCCAATCGTGATTAGACCAATCGATGTTTAGTCTGGAGGAAGCCTGATTGATTTTTCGTCAAAACCGGAGATGGATCGCCTGGCTTGAGCTTGCCATAATTTTTGCGATTTTAATTGTCATCTGCTTGGTTTATCGAGTGGATTGGTTAGCTTGGTCGCTAAATCCGTTTATATTTGTAATTCTTTACTTCTCCCTACGGTACGGGATTCGCATCGGAATCGCAACTGCAGGGGGCGCAAGTCTGCTGCATATCGCCATTTATATAGAGATGAATGGAGATCTGTATGGACTATTTGATCGCTGGGATCAGGCGAAATGGTTCATTAGTTATTGGGGCATTGCGTTGTTTGTCGGTCACGTAGCCTCCGATTTACGCTTCCGTTACAGCATCCTAGCGGATGAATTTGAGGAAAACAAACAGCACTTAGCGAAAGTGGAAGAGAGCTATAAGGATCTTCATGTCGTTAAAAAAGCTTTAGAATCGAAAGTGATCGGAGCCCAGGAGAGCTTATTTACGCTATATAAAATAGCCAAGGCGCTGGATTCCGAGGATTCGGAAATTATTTTTACTGATGCGGTTAGGCTGTGCAAAGATCTTATCCAAGCTGGCTCTATTGTGATCTATCGCATGAATCCTACGGGGGATGTTCTTCGGCTGAAAGTGTATTACGGCTCGGAACCCCGGTATCCGGCAACGGTTTTTCTGGATAAACCTTCTCTTTACGCGCGCGTTCGCGAGGAGAAAAGCATTCAATTGCGCCTTGAGGATGAGCCTCTGGAAATCCCCCTCTTAGCAGGGCCCCTGCTTGATCAGAATAACCAAATTGTTGCTATCATCGGCTTGAATGGGTTGGATTTCGTCAATATGAACAAGTATACGCTCGATTTGTTCCGGCTTATTCTGACTTGGATGGGCGAGAGCTGTGTGAAAGCTTTCGAAAGAGAGCGGAAAATGAATGACATGCGTTATTTCCCGGGTACTAAAGTGATGATACCAGAGTATTTCTACGCTAAGCTCAATGAAGAAACGTTACGGCTATCCGACTTTGAACAGAAATTTCTGCTTTTGCAGCTGCCAGTCGATTTGGGTGAGATGGAGGAATCCGCTGCGCTGCTGGAAATTAACGAAATTACACGGCTCATGCTCCGCGACGAAGACGCGATGTCTTATGATGCCTTCCGGGGTGAATTGTTGTTTTTACTTCCTGCGACCTCCCCGGAGCTTGCAGCGCTTATTGAAGAAAGAATTCGCGATCGCTTCAATAGGGGGGGCTAGCTGTGAGAGTAACGAGGCATGCTCGACACTTCGATGTTACTGCGGGTGCTTGGCTTGCGGCGGTGGCAAGTCTTCTATTCGCGGCGCTGGATGTCCTGCAGATGATCCATTTTGCGCTGCTTGGGATCTGTTTATGGCTTCACCTTCTTTTGGTCTTCATTTATTACGTACTGCTTAAATTCGTTAGTCTCCGCACCGAAGATCGGATAAGTGCAAGCTGGCTGCAGACATTCATGCTCTTTTTTCCAGGAATCGGATTTGCAGCGGGGGCACTGATCTTGATTGGGATGCTCATGTTCCGCTTTCGGGATGATTTCTATGAAGAATACGAGCAATATGTCTACCATATCCCTCATTCGCTGGAAAGTTATCACATTAATGTAGAAGAGGAGTCAAATCGAATTCCTGTTCGCGAGGTGTTAATGTCCGGTGATCATGCGGGTAAAAAGGAAGCGCTATTCTCGTTATTAGACTACGAAGGTCATAACAAGGTGGAGCTGTTTCATGAAGCTCTGCGAAATAATGATCCCGAAGTGGTGCATTACGCCGCGACAAGCTTGAACTATTTGAACGAGCAATATATTCGGAGTATCAAACAATGGACGCAGCTCCTGCAGCAGAACGATAAATCCCTAGAGACATGGCTGGAGTTGTTTGACTCCTATCGGCAGTACTTAGAAAGCCGATTATTAACAGAAGAGCTGGCCATTGAAGTTAGACATACGTTCAAGGCATGGATTGCCAGAGGCAAGCTTCAATTCCCATATGAGCCGCGGTTCACTGCAGAGCTGTGCCATTTGGCACGCATGGAGAAGGACTACCCAGCGGCAATTCGATTCGCCGAGGAGCTGTCTGATGTGAAGGATTATGAATACTTGGTTTACTTAACCCAAGCAGAAGACATGTATGCCGAAGGAAAGCTGGAGCGTTTAAGTCAATTTGCCCAAATATGGTTGGATAGCGGTGTAGAAGTTCCGCAAGAACATCTGCCTGCCATCCAATTCTGGAAGGAGATGAAGGAACAAGGTGTCCCGCAAGCTGATCATTTTTTCATTCGTTACCGTTAGTTTGCTGCTGCTTGGCATTGCTTTGCAAACGGTCCGAGTTGTGGATGTGTTTCCTTTATCTCCATCGAGATATTTGTTCAAAGAGGCGATATTTTCAACAAAAAGCTCGGCAACTACCGAAACAGCAGGTGCTGAGCTAAGACTGTACCTATACACGAATCCAGATGACACCGAAGGCATCAAAGTCAAAGAGAACCTTGTGCATGCCCTGGAGCTTGCCAAACTGCATTCGGAAACGATTGCTGCGGATGATTTGAAAACGGTAAAGCCGGGGCCATGGACAGCTCTTGTCTTAACCGGGGAAGATATCAGGGAGCTGGATCAGTCGTCAATCCAGTCCTATGTCCGGCAGGGCGGCCGGTTGATCGTTTATACCCGCTTTTATGCACCTGAATGGAACAATTTATTGGGGATTGCAAGCAATAACGGCTATTTTCCGGGATCGAGCCAAGGCATTACGGTGAATAAAACGGTGTTTCCCGGCTATCCGGATCTTCCGGAGACGAATCTGATATTTTCCAACAACATGTTGGATGTAAAATTAAACCCTGAGGCACAGGTTTACTTATCCGCCCAGAATAATCCCTTGCTGTGGACAAACACTTACGGACAAGGGAAGGTTGTCTATTGGAATTCAACGTCCAACGTTCAAAAAGAAGGCAGGGGCCTTATGTTGCAATCCATTGGTCTTGCCCTAGATAGCTTCGTGACGTCACAAGTGGCATCGAGAAGTTTAAACATTGACGATTTTCCTTCGCCTGTGCCCCAGGTGGATAATCCGCTTATTCACCAAGAATTCGGACTCAGCACCCCAGCCTTCTATGAACGGATTTGGTGGGAAGACATGGTCCGCTTCTCGAAATTGTACGGATGGAAATACACGGGTCTGATGATCGGTACCTATCAGAATCAGACCCGTTCTCCGCTACCGTCCCTGCTGACGGATACACCGAAGCTCATCCCTTATTTCGGCTCCAGGCTGCTCAGCCTCGGAGGCGAGATTGGGCTGCATGGTTATAACCATCAATCGCTTGTTACGGCGGATGAACCGATCAAAAGCGAGCTTGGATATGTCCCCTGGCCGAATCAATCGGCGATGGTAGAGAGCCTTATGCGATTAACAGAGCTGTCGGATAGCCTCTTTCCTGGGCATGAGTTGAAAACGTATGTACCGCCATCGAATGTTATGAATAGGACGGGCAAACAAGCCGTAGCCGAAGCAGTCACTTCGATTGATATCCTTTCATCGCTTTACACTGTTGGAGGGGAAAAGGGATTCCTCGAGCAGGAGTTTGGGGTCGATAGCGAGTTTCCGCAGTTTACGAATTTTCCGCGTATTTCTTCGGGATACGTCATCGATGAAGGACAACTGTTCACCATTAACGATGCTATTGCCAATTTCGGCATGGTGAATCACTTTGTCCACCCTGACGATGCACTTGATATCAACCGATCGGGTGGAAAAGGATGGAAATACTTGAGCCAGCAGTTCGAGAACTGGATGTCATGGTTGAACAAAACGTACACCTACTTGGAACCACTAACCGTTCGGGATGCTGTGAAAAAGTTCAGTCTATATGAAGCAGGAACGGTTAGTGTTCGTTATGGCAAAGACGCGATCACCATAACAACAAAAGACCAATTGATTCCTATGCAATACACCATTCGGGTGCCGAACCAGCAGGTCCCGGAGATCCCCAAAGAAGCGGGACATCTCACACGTCTGGACGCCACGGAAAGCATATGGCATTTGGAAGCTCTCCAGCCGACAGTGACAATACAGTTAAAGGAAAATAAGCCATGAAAATTGCCTTGATCGTAGAAGGGAGCTATCCCTATGTATCGGGGGGCGTAGCCAGTTGGATTCAAATGCTTATTTCTTCCATGCCGCAGCATGAGTTTGAAATCATTGCCATCTCCTCCTCACGCAAGGAGGAGACGAATTATAAATATAAGCTTCCAGCCAATCTATCCGGCATTCACGATGTATTCATTATGGACTATCAGAATCTGGAGGAGGGCAGGGCTCCGCGTTTGTCGGCCGTCGAAGCCGAAGCCTGTCTGGCTTGGTTTGCCTTCCAGCCTGGCTCGGAACAGGCTCTTACACTTATTGCGGATCAAGCGAAGCTGGGGAACCCGGTTTCTTTTATGAAAAGCGAAAGCTTCTGGAATTTCCTAGTCGCGGCTTACGAGAGGGAGATGCCTGAGCAATCTTTTAATAGCTATTTCTGGACATGGCGGTCCATGTACTTGCCAGCGGTGT
The DNA here is from genome assembly GCF_059692135.1 of Paenibacillus sp. J22R160. Lineage (NCBI taxonomy): Bacteria > Bacillati > Bacillota > Bacilli > Caryophanales > Paenibacillaceae > Paenibacillus > Paenibacillus sp. J22R160. Next base: position 11,518 of record NZ_JCAUAU010000034.1, read on the forward strand.
ATCTGCTGCAGCAATCCTATCCGAAAGCGGATCTGTATCATGCTGTATCAACCGGATATGCAGGCTTGATTGGGACTTATTTACGGATGGCGCACAAAAAGCCGTTTCTGCTTACCGAGCATGGCGTTTACGCTAGAGAGCGAGAGGAAGAGATTTTGAAATCGGCCTGGGTTGACCCGCCTTTTAAGAAACGTTGGATCGATTATTTCTACCATATGTCGCAAGGAACCTACCTTACCGCTGATCGCACGGTTGCGCTGTATGGCGGTACTCATCACATCCAGCTGGAGTTAGGCGCTCCTAAGGAGCAAGCCCTAGTGATTCCTAACGGGGTTGATTATAATAGGCTTTCGCTGCTGCCTAGGCATACCAACAATGCTCATGGACGTATTGTTTTTGGCGCTTTGGTTAGGCTTGTACCCATTAAAGATATCAAAACGTTGCTCTACGCAGTGCGACTAGCCAGCACCGAGATTGCGAATATGAGCCTTCTGATTATGGGGCCGACAGATGAAGATCCTGACTACTACCTTGAGTGCTTAGCGTTAACGCGCAACCTGCAATTAGAGGATATCGTGACATTTACCGGCAAAGTCGCCATTGAAGACTATTTGCCTCTAGTCGATGTGCTCATTCTAAGCAGCATAAGTGAAGGTCAGCCTTTGGCTGTGCTTGAAGGGATGGCTGCAGGAGTTCCCTGGATTTGTACCGAAGTGGGCAGCTGCCGGGAACTGCTTGAAGGGAAGGACGAACGTGATGCTGGCATTGCGGGGTATATCGTGCCTCCCGTGAACCCGAGGGCGATGGCTGACATGATGGTGAAAATGCACGCACTTCCGAATGAGCGGATATATATGGGTCAAGTGGGCCGCAGGCGTGTAGCTACTTATTATCAAATTGAGCATTTTATTGAGGCTTACAAGCAGTTATACGATGAGGTGGTAACCTAATGGCGGGAATTGGATTTACCCTGCAAAAGCTGTTCCGCGATGACTATCTGTCGATGCGAGTCCGCGCCTATGCGTATGCTTCGTTTATTACGGCTGGTCCTTGGATTCTGTCAGTGGGGAGCATTGCCTTCATTAACGTTATGCTCGTTCACTTTGCGAATGTGGAAGACGCACAGCGCCAATTGTTTATTGTGACGGTATCTTATAGCTTTATTTTTTCGCAGATGTTATCCGGAGGTTGGCAGTTAAGTGTGACGAGGTATTTGGCGGACCATTTTTTCCAAAATCGATTGGAGGTTGTTGCGCCAACCTATATCGGCATCTCGAGAATCATTTTTGCCGTTTCGCTGATTGCGGCTATCATTTTCTACTGGTCCTCACCACTGTCTATCCTGTACAAAGGGCTAAGTGTCCTGTTATTTTTCATGTGCGGTCAGATCTGGTTGGCAATGGTTTTCTTAACCGCTGCGAAAGATTATAAGATGATTGCGATTGCTTTCTTGGCGGGAGCCGCGGTATCCATAGGCTGTGTCTTCGTCCTGCTTCAATACCCGATTCCTTTCGGTCAATATGGTCAGGCTACGAATATTTTGCTCGGATTTAGCAGTGGCATCCTGCTGACGATGGCGATGCTGGTCTTTGTGCTGCTGCGCGCTTTTCCTGCAAAGACGGCGTCGAACCTTTACGGATTTTTACATTATGTCGATAAATATCCCTCTCTTCTATGGGTTGGCTTTCTCTATAACATTGGTGTTTGGTCGCACAATATGATCATTTGGTTGGGGCCGTCCGGCGTGAAGATTGAGGAAACGTTTCTTTATAGTCCGATTTACGATACCGCGGTATTTTTGGCGAATCTTACAGTGATCCCGTCGCTCGTCTTGTTCGTTGTTTCTGTAGAAACAGAGTTTTACGACAAGTACAAAACGTTCTACGGTTACGTGACCAATGGCGGAACACTAGAGATGATTCAAAAAGCAAAGAAGCGTATGGTCGAGGTGCTCTGGCGGGAGCTGTACCGGCTGACGAAGCTGCAGGTTATCTTGACTGTGTTTATCATCCTGATAAGTGAGATATTGCTCGAAATGATTGGCCTGCAAAAAACGGTTATCGACATTTTCAAGCTTTGCGCCCTAGGGGCTCTGTTGAATGCGATTATGCTCATCCACATCTTGCTTATGCTGTACTTTGAGGATCGGAAAGGAGCGCTCATCACCGGCGGTATCTATTTTGCGCATAATGCGCTGCTGACGGGCTTCCTGCTCCCATTAGGATTTGACTATTATGGCTTTAGTTATTTTCTAGCGGGGCTTGTTGCCTATGGCTGGAGCGGGTTTCGGCTGCTGACCTTTTTGAGGCGGATTGAAGTACACACGTTTATCACCCAAAGCATTATCTACAAAGAGAAGTCTGGTTTCTTCACACGTCTCAGTGAGAGAATGAATGTTCAGCGTTACTTCAAATAAAAGATTTATCTGATGCTCTTTCGCGCTGCAGCCGGTGTCATGCCCAGCACTCTTTTGAACATGGCGTGAAAATGGGGTAGGCTCTCGAAGCCGCAAAGCTCCGCGATATGATGAATATTGATATCACTTTCCAAAAGCAGCTGTTTAGCGCGAATAATCCGTTTGGTTATGATATAGGCAGTCACGTTCATCCCGATCAACTGTTTGAACACACGGCTGAAATGAGCCGGCGAGACGGAGGCTTGTTTCGAAAGTGTTTTGAGCCCGATATCCTCGCAGAAATGCTCATCGATATAGAGAAGCACATCTCTTATCCAGACGGGAGCGACTAGGGGATCTCCTATGTTGAACGTATTACCTGAGGCCACATCACGCTGTAAAAAAAGCAGAAGCTGAAGCAGTTGTACATAGATCGCCTGTCGATGCCCAGGCCCCTCCTGCTTAAATTCGTGCTGGATGGTCTCCAGATAGTGCTCGAGGTGCTGCCTTTGCGGAAGCAGTGTTTCCAACCTATACTGGCGGAGCTCCACGGCCTGCTCGAAGCTGTGCAAATAGGAGAACGATTCTCCGAATTGCGGCGCTTGAAGAAAGCCCGAGCTGAAATAAATGGCGGTTGAAGTCACGGGGGTTTCTTTATCCGGGGTCGCGCGATGAATGATATTGCCGGGAATAAGGAAGATGTCGCCAGCCTTCATTTCATAAAATGTGTGATCAATGAAAATAGTGCCCTTGCCGCGGTACACATAAACAATTTCATACCAATCATGGAAATGGTCAGGGAGCTCGCTTTGCGAGCTTTTTGTGTGTTTATAAGCGTAGGAGAACGGAAAAGTTTCATGGTTATCGAAAACTTTGTGAATAGGATGCATATCGTTTGCTCCTTTCCCTTCAGTGTCTTCTCATGATATCAAAAAAGCGTATAAATGTGCTAGAAATCAATATTTTATAGTTTAGAAATGCTGTTAAAATAAAAGAAAGCGATATCAATAAGGGATATGAATAAGGAGAAGCGCTATGCGAATTGATGCACACCAGCACTATTGGCGGATAGACCGCGGGGATTACGGATGGATTGGGCCAGAACTGCCTATCTTGTACCAGGATTATGTGCCAAGCGACTTAGTTCCGCACCTGCAAGAGCATAACTTGAAGGCAACGATCGTTGTTCAAGCGGCGCCAACACTGGAAGAAACGGCCTATCTGCTGTCACTTAGCGAAGAGTCCGAGACCATTGCAGGCGTGGTAGGGTGGCTTGATCTGAACGATCCCGACTTTATGCTTCATTATCAACGTTTTTGCAAACATCCCAAATATGTGGGCTTTCGCGTCATGATTCAAGAAATGCCGGATGCGAGCCGAATTCTGGAGCCTCATTTTGTTGAAGCATTGCGATATTTTGCAGAGCACGACGTACCGGTCGATTTGCTTGTTGTGTCTCATCAATTAGCGCCGGTTATTGAGCTGCTGGATCAGGTTCCCGGTTTACGTGCGGTTATCGATCATATCGCGAAGCCGCGGATTGCGGGTGGCGTTCTTGAACCTTGGAAGAGCCAGATGGCGGCTATCGCGAAGCATCCTAATGTGTATTGTAAGCTCTCGGGTATGGTGACGGAAGCGGATCACAACAGTTGGAAGAGAGAAGACTTTACCGCGTATATCCAGCATGTTCTTGAGGTGTTCGGGACTGACCGCGTGATGTTCGGCAGCGATTGGCCAGTATGTTTGTTAGCGGCTAGCTACGAGGAAGTTGTTGAAGTTCTGACCCATTCGTTACCGGAAACATGGACGCAGCACGACAATGATCGTCTATTTGGACTAAACGCAAAGGGGTTTTATAAGCTATGAAATATCGTCAATTAGGCAAAACAGGACTAGACGTCTCGGTCTTGAGTTTCGGAGCTTCCTCTCTTGGCTCTGTTTTCCGTGAAACCAACGAGGAAGAAAGCATTCGTACCGTTCATACGGCTGTAGCTCTAGGTATTAATCTGATCGATGTGTCTCCTTATTATGGCTTAACCAAAGCGGAAACCGTTTTAGGCAAAGCCATCGCACAAATGGACCGAGGCCGTTTTATTTTGACGACAAAGGCTGGGCGTTACGGCGATACTAAGTTCGACTTTTCGAAGGAACGGATTATCCGAAGTGTAGATGAAAGTTTAAAGCGGCTTCAAACGGACTATATCGATATATTATATTTGCATGATATTGAATTCGCGGCTTTCGATGAGGTTGTTGAGGGAGGCTTCCCAGCGCTGGATGCTTTGAAGCAATCGGGAAAAATCCGCTATTTTGGCGTATCTGGATTACCGCTAACTGTATTTGAGAAATCGCTGGCCGTTAAAGAGCTGGATTCCGTATTGTCCTATTGCCACTACTCCTTGAATGACACATCCTTGCTGGATGTAGTTCCACTGCTAGAGCAGCATCGGATCGGATTAGTGAATGCATCGCCGCTGTCCATGGGACTGCTGAGTACTAGAGCTGCTGCGGCATGGCATCCGGCGCCAGCTGACATTCAGCGGGTCTGCAAGGAGGCGGCGGATTACTGCGCAAGCAGAGGTGTGGACATCGCGAAGTTAGCGGTGCAGTATGCAACAGCGAATGAGCGGATTCCAACGACACTCGTCAGTACGGCGAGCCCTGAGAACATCAGCAAGAACATTGCATGGACAGATGAGCCAATGGATACCGAGCTGCTGCAAGAGATTTTGGACATTTTGAAACCGATTCACAACAAGTCATGGATCAGCGGAAGACCTGAATATAACGAGAAAACTTACGTATAAGGGAGGGATCACATTGAAAGCGATCGTATGTGAAGAGATTGAGCAGTTCAACTTTGTCGAGATGCAGGAGCCTGTTGTCCAAGCAGGGGAAACCATTGTTCGTATCAAAAGAATCGGGATCTGCGGGACGGATTTGCATGCTTACAAAGGGAATCAGCCATTTTTCAGCTATCCGCGCGTACTGGGACATGAACTCTCCGGGTACGTTGAGGAAATTGGCGAAGGGGTTATAGGCGTACAGGCAGGCGACCAAGTCAGCATCGTCCCTTATTTGAACTGCGGGACATGCATTGCTTGCCGCAATGGGAATACGAACTGCTGCACCGATATGAAAGTGCTAGGTGTTCATACGGATGGAGGAATGAGAGAGCTGATTTCCATCCCTGCCAGCCATCTCATTAAGACAGACGGGTTGACGCTGGATGAAGCAGCCATGCTGGAGCCGCTTAGCATCGGTGCTCACGCTGTGCGGAGATCAGGGCTTCGCGCCGGTGAAACGGTGCTCGTCATTGGCGCAGGACCGATCGGACTTGGCGTAATGGTTCTTGCGAAGCAGGTTGGCGCTACCGTCATCGCCATGGATATCAACGACGAGCGGTTATCGTTTTGCCGCAAATGGGCAGGCGTCGATCATACCGTGAATGCGCTGCAGCAGCCGAAGGAGCAGCTGGCTGAGCTCACGAATGGCGATATGCCCACCGTTGTCTTTGATGCTACAGGGAATGCGCGGTCCATGACGGACGCCTTCGGACTTGTCGCGCATGGCGGCAAACTCGTGTATGTTGGCCTCGTGAAGGCGGATATTACCTTCCATGATCCTGAATTTCATAGACGGGAGCTGACGCTAATGGGCAGCCGTAACGCAACGATGGAAGATTTCGATACCGTGCGTGAAGCGCTGCAAAAAGGCGTCATCGACATTGAGAGTTATATCACGCATCGTGCTGACTTCGAGGACATGATCGGTCAGTTTGAGACTTGGCTCAAACCAGAGTCAAAGGTGATTAAAGCGGTTGTTTGTTTGTAAAGGGGAGAAGGTACGCTCATCTGCTTACATGCAGGAAGGCGTGCCTTTTACTTTTATTCAGCTCAACAAAGGATCACAGAATGACATATAGACGGCTTCTATAGCAAGTATCGAAACTATCGATTTTTTTAATGCTATGACAATCCGTATAATAGAGATAAGCAGCAGCACACAAGAAATAGATGGAGGGATAACTGTTGAAACAGACAACTGTTGGTATTGAAGAGTTAAGCATCAACGCCATTCGCACACTAACGATTGACGCTGTCGAGAAAGCCGCAATGGGCCATCCCGGCATGCCGATGGGTGCCGCTCCTATGGCCTATGCCCTATGGACACAGCACCTCAAACATAATCCTGCCGATGCCAGATGGGTAGACCGCGACCGCTTTGTTCTTTCTGCGGGACATGGTTCGATGCTGTTGTACAGCCTGCTGCACCTAAGCGGCTATGGCCTGACATTGGATGATATCAAAGAATTCCGGCAATGGGGAAGTCTTACACCAGGGCATCCAGAATACGGTCATACAGTTGGTGTAGAAGCTACTACGGGACCGCTTGGCCAAGGTGTGGCGATGGCTGTCGGTATGGCGATGGCTGAAGCGCATCAAGCTTCTGTATATAACAAACCGAACTTCCCTATCGTTGATCATTATACGTATGCCATTTGCGGTGACGGCGATTTGATGGAAGGTGTTTCCTCAGAGGCTGCGTCCTTAGCAGGGCATTTAAAATTGGGTAAACTAATCGTGCTTTATGATTCTAACGACATTTCACTTGACGGAGATTTGAACATGTCGTTCTCCGAGAACGTTCGGACACGAATAGAGTCCTATGGCTGGCAGTACTTGCGGGTGGAAGAGCAGAATAATATCGAAGCGATTTCCGCTGCGATCGCAGAAGGTAAGGCAAATACAAGCCGCCCGACGCTGATTGAGATCAAAACAACCATCGGTTACGGCTCACCGAACAAAGCCGGCAAAGGCGGGCACGGCGGTACGCACGGCTCACCGCTTGGCAAAGAAGAGCTGCTCCTGACGAAGCAGGCGCTGGGTTGGCCGCTTGAGCCGGATTTCCATGTGCCGGCTGAGGTGTACGAGCATTTCGCCCACTTCAAGGAATTGGGCGGCCAGGCTCAAAACAGCTGGGAGCAGCTGTGGAACAGCTACCAGGCTGCTTATCCCGAGCTCGCTAAGCAGTTCGAGCTCGCAAGCAGCGGCGCACTTCCGGCGGATTGGAACGCCGATGTGCCGCGCTTTACACCAGAGAGCGGCGCGATCTCGACGCGCACCGCGTCCGGTAAAGTGCTCAACGGCTTGGCGAAGCGGGTTCCTCAGCTGGTCGGCGGTTCCGCCGATTTGGCGAGCTCCAACTTCACCATGCTGAACGACGACGCGGCATTCAGCGCCGCGAATTACAGCGGCCGCAACTTCTGGTTCGGCGTCCGGGAATTCGCCATGGGCGCAGCGCTGAACGGCATGCTGCTTCATGGCGGGATAAGAGCCTTCGGTGGCACTTTCCTCGTGTTCAGCGATTACTTGCGCGGCGCGATCCGCTTGTCCGCGCTGATGAAGCTTCCTGTTGCGTATGTGTTCACGCACGACAGCATTGCCGTCGGCGAGGACGGCCCGACGCACCAACCGATCGAGCAGATCCCATCCCTGCGGATGATCCCGGATCTGACGCTGTTCCGTCCTGCGGACGCGAACGAAACGGCTGCGGCTTGGGAGTATGTCCTGCAAGCGAAAGAAGGCCCGTTCGTATTCGCCTTGTCCCGTCAGAACTTGCCGGTGCTGCCTGGCACAGACAAGCTTGCTTATGCTCATATCGGGCAAGGCGCTTATGTTCTGGCTGAGGCCGCTCCTGGAGCTGTGCCGGATGTTCAGCTCGTTGCGACTGGCTCAGAAGTTAGCTTAGCACTTGACGTGAAGAAGCAGTTGGCGCAATATGGAATTGGAGCAAATGTCATTTCCATGCCAAGCCGTGAGCTGTTTGAGCAGCAATCTTTGGACGTGCAGCAGGCGGTTCTTAATCCGAATGTGAAAGCAAATGTCGTCATTGAGATGGCATATCCTGCTGGATGGGAAGAGATTACGGGTGGCGAAGGTTTTGTCGTGGGGATTCGGAAATTCGGAGCATCCGCGAAGGCAGATCGCGTAATTCGTGAATATGGTTTTACCGCAGAAGCAATCGTACAACAAATTAGACAGAAGTATTTCCAAGATTAACCCAAAACGGGAGAAAAGGTAGGGATACACTATGAAATTGTTTATCGACACAGCCAATGTAGAAGAAATTCGTAAAGCTCACGCGTTAGGTGTTGTTGCAGGGGTAACGACCAATCCTTCCCTTATTGCCAAAGAAGGCAGAGATTTCTTCGAAACTGTACAAGAAATCGTTTCTATCGTAGGCGATGTTCCAATTAGTGCAGAAGTTGTTTCCTTGAAAGCAGAAGAAATGGTCGAGCAAGGCAAGAAACTGGCTAAAATTAGCCCGAACATTGTCATCAAGCTGCCAATGACACTTGATGGTCTTCAAGCGACTAGCGTGTTCAGATCACTAGGGATTCCTACAAACGTTACTTTGATCTTCTCCTCGACGCAAGCTCTGTTAGCTGCTCGCGCAGGCGCAACGTTTGTATCACCATTTATCGGACGTTTGGACGATATTAACCAAGTCGGGATGAACCTGATTAAGGAAATCAGCCAAATTTTCCAAGTGCATAACATCAAATCCGAAATTATCGCTGCCAGCGTTCGTCATTCCGCACATGTGATTGAAGCGGCGCTTGCAGGGTCACATATCGCAACAGTGCCTTACAAAGTCATCGAGTCCATGAGCAAACATCCGCTAACTGATGCGGGTATCGAGAAGTTCTTGGCCGATTGGGAAGGCGCAAACCAAAAAACGTTCTAATAGCCTTAGAGTCCAAAGATTCGCTTTGTATAAAGCGAGTCTTTTTTCTCGTTATAGGCTATAGTATTTGTAGGCATTCTATTCTATTTCATGTTATAGAAGGGGAGAGTTCTTATGATTATTAGCGATTTGAAGCATTTCGAACAAGAGCGTCATCTGTGGCCCGCGGCGATAGGTCGGGGGATCGATTACATTTTGAGCCGCAATCTAAGCGAGGCGGAAGCTGGCAGATACGATTTGGAGGGAGATAACGGCCATCTGATGTTTGCTAATGTGCAGGAGGTTGTGACCTGTCCAGTACAGGAACAACTGCCGGAATCTCATGTTGTGTACACGGATATACAGTTTCTTGTCAGCGGCGAAGAAAAGCTTTGTTTCTATAAGCTGCATCCGGATGCTAAAGTCATCGATAACAAATTCGATACGCATGATGTCGCTTTTTATGAAACGGACCCTGCTGAGCTCGAGACAGGCATACTATTGAAGCCAGGCATGTTCGCGGTATGCTTCCCTTCGGATATTCACCGGCCGAACTGCTCCGTCACTGAGGCAAGTGCTAACAAGAAAATCGTTGTGAAAGTACATAAAGATCTGTTGCAACTTTAAAAAATAAACCACAGCATAGAGCTACCATAAAAGGTCAGATTAATAGCCTTATAGGATAGTTTCTATGCTGTCCGATGGTTTTGAAAAAGCAAGCGCGAACTAAGGTCCCGCTATTTTCCAAGAAATCGATGCTTCAGCTAGAAATAGTATCCTATAGTTCCCTCTCGCACAACCGCCTCAAAAAAAGACGGCCCAAAGTCATTCGTGACTTGTAGACAGCCCCTTTTTCCAACCTTCACCTACTCAAGCCTTAACCGGAATCATCCTAGCTTCTCTCCATTTACCGAACTGATAGTAAAGTAGATTCAGCGTCACGGCAACACTGAAGCTGACAGGAAAGCTCCACCAGATGACGTCGAACCCGTACTGGTGGGAGAGCACTGTGGCGAGTGGGATACGCACTAGCAACAGCGCGATGAAAGCCACTACGAGTGGGAATACCACGGAGCCAGCGGAGCGAACGACGCCTGCCACAACGTTAAATACACCAAAAATGATAAACGACCACAGCGTTATATTATTGATATGCACCCCGAGCGCGATCGCGTTCCCTTCTGGCGGAAGGAACAGCGAGACGACTTCTCGGTTGAACACCGTCAGCACGGCGACAATTAGTCCCGTCATCACAATGTTGACGCCAACGCCGGTCCACGTTATGCGGTTCACTCGGCCCCACAAGCCAGCACCGATGTTCTGTGCGGCCATGGAGGTAACGGCCCCGCCGATCGCCATGGCTGGCATTTGCACATAGCTGGATATCTGCATGGCTACGCCAAAAGCAGCCGTCGATTCAGATCCATACGAATTTACGAGATGTACGAGCAATAAATTGCTGACAGAAACGACGACCATGTTTAACCCCATAGGCACCCCTTTTTGAATCAAGGTCCGAATAATGATCCAATCGATGCGCAGCAGCGGGAGATCTTCTCTGGTAATCCGCAGAAAGTACTTTTTGCGATACAAATACAGAATAAGCAGCACGAAGCTGATCAATTGAGCAATGAAGGTGGCTACAGCTGAGCCGGCAATACCCATTTTCGGAAAAGGCCCAATTCCGTCAATCAAAACTGGATTCAGGATGACGTCCAATATCGCGGATAACAGTAAGAAGTAGAAAGGCGTCTTCGCATCACCCGAGCCGCGCAATATGGCCATAATCAGGTTGAAGCCAAACATAAACGGAACGCCAGCGAACAGAATCCGTGTATAGGTAACCGCAAGGTCCTTCACATCTGGCGGTGTGTTCATCCAAGTTAGAATGGTTGTGGAGAATAGCAATCCGAACGCAGCAACTAGAATTGAAAGAGTAAGAAAGAAGACGGTGCTGGTGCCGACTACTTTTTTGGCTTCGTGGTTTTTTTTCGCACCGAGATTTTGACCGATCAAAATAACGGCAGCCATCGCAAACCCGAAGATTGAGCTAATTAAAAAGAACATAATGATGTTGGCATTCGATGTCGCCGCAAGAGCGCCTTCACCGAGATATTTACCAATCCACACGGCATTGATAGAGCCGTTAAGTGTCTGAAGCACGTTGCCTAGTAGAATGGGTAATGAAAATAAAATTAATGTTTTGGCAATAGGCCCTTCCGTTAGAGAAGGTCGTCCTTTTGCTGGGTTGTCCCCGTTTCCGCGCATGATAGCCTCCTGCTGATTCTGACTTCCTATTATGTAATTCTTTTTTACTTATGAGTTCCTTTCTTTATTTCGAAATTCGGCGCTCCAGAATAAAAGGACCAAAAGGAATGAAGGCAGCCAGGAAAGCGCCCAAAACTCGCCCAATAGACCAGCGATGTATGAAGGTGACCCAAGCGATGGACAACAAATAGAGTACGAAGAAAAATCCGTGAGCCATCCCCACAAACTTTACGGCCTGCGGAAGGTCGAATGCGTATTTGAGCGGCATAGCAATGCCTAATAAGATCAGAAAGGATATTCCTTCAACCCTTCCAACATAGCGCAAGGTGTTTAGTGATAGTTTTAGCAATATGTACAGCTCCTTAGACGTAAATTTGTAAAATCAAATCTATTCTATAACAGAAATGTGTAGGGAGTATGAACAACGTGTTTCGATTGGACACAACCTAGTTTTTTTAGTAGGATAGTAGGAATAGCTTAATAATAGCTTCATAGAGGTAGGGGGAAATCAGATGCTTCGACTTGGTGAGAGAGTCATCGTCATAGGGGATAGTTTAGAACAAAATCTGCCGATTGGCGGATATGGATATATTATTGCTTACGACCGTAATAACGATAATATTTTCGATTACGTCATTCGTGTGCCCAAAGATAATAAGCACTATTATGTGCCTGCACTCGATATAGAGTTAGAAGAAGTGCTTCTTCATGAGGAAGCGGCTCAGGTCGAGAAAGAAGCGTTGATCGATTTTGCGCTAGCCACTAAGAATGAAGAACTGTTCCGAAGAGTGATGAACGGCGATGCAAGTCCAGAGCCGGAAAAGGAGCGGGACAAAGAAGTGCAGTCCAGAGAAGAATTTATTAAACAAATCGGGTTGAAAGCCTGGATTTAATAGACAATTTAGGAAATAGAGGTGTCCCAAGCCATGAGAACTGGTTGTTGGACACCTTTTTTTTACGGCTATTACTTATAAGAAGACTCCTTAGCGAAGTTTCGGTTTCTGTTTCCCTGCAAAAGCAAGAGCCTGCCTCTAGGTGTATCTACCATAAAGGGCAGGCTCTTTTTTTTCTAAAAGCCGGTTGATAAAATCGGCAAATGGTGGTACATTAATAACCGAACATAAAACTATTTTAGTATTTTAGTTCTGAGGTGCGCATATGGATGCCAAAAAACAATTAATTATGGAATCTGCCAAGAAATCTTTTTCCCTTTTCGGGTACAAAGGCACGACGATGGATCAGATCGCCAAAATTGCCGGTGTCGGCAAAGCGACGATCTATACGTTTTTTGCGAATAAAGAAGAACTCCTGCACGACATTATTCAGTCGCTAATTGCTGAAATGAAAGCAGTCGCCGAGAAAGCGATCGCGGAGGAAACGACGTCTTTTGAGAAAATTCATAGCGCGCTTTATGGCGTTCTCGTTTTCCGCAAAGAGCATGAGCTGCTCATTCAGTTGGCTCACGAGGTGCAGCAATTTGGCAGCCCGGTTACGATCGAAGCCATGGCCAGTATTGAGACGGAAGTTGTTCAGTTCATATCTGAACATATTGAACGTGCGATACATAATGGCACGATGAAAAATTGTGAGCCGAAAATGACGGCTTTTATATTATTTAAGCTATATGTAGCGTTAGTGTTCGATTGGGAGAAGCAGAATGAGCCTCTGACCGATGAAAGGATTCTAAAGTTGTTGCAGATTTACTTCGGCAATTTCATTAATGATTAAAATTTTTATTATTTTGTGGAGGGATTTTTTTATGCGTTTTATTCGACCAATGGTTTATTCTGCTATGGCGGTTGTCATCGGAACAAGTGCCTTTCTGCTAACCTCGAAGGAAGCTACGAGTCAAACGGATGCCGTGAATCAAGTGCATCCTACAGCTTATATAGAAACGAACGAAGTGAGTGCCAGCTTTAAGGTAGGCGGCAGAGTCACTGAGGTCCTTGTGAAAGAAGGGGATGCGGTGAAAAAAGGACAGGTGCTGGCCCGTCTGCAAAGCGCCGAGATTGAAGCGAAGGTCGCTCAGGCCAAAGCTGCAGTCGCGCTCGCGCAAGGTAAAATTGCCGAAGCGCAAGGGGCGACGGCTACCGCGGAAGCGAAGAAGCAGCAGGGTATCGCGGGCGTGAACGTGACGGCGGATACGGCGGAGCAGCAGGTCGCCCAGGCCCAAGCAGCGGTGAACGCCGCGCAAGCGAAGGTGGATGCGCTGAAGAACGGCGCCCGCCCGGAGGAGAAGAAGCAGGCCGAGATTCAATTCCAAGCGGCTTCGGAAGTGTACACGATAGCCGAGCAGAATTTGAATCGGATGAATGCGATGCTGGAGCAAGGTCTTGTCTCGCAAGCGGATGTAGACAAGGTGAAGGTCAGCTTCGAGGAAGCGAAGACCAAGCGCGATCTAGCGCAGCAGCAGCTGAACATGGCGAACCAAGGCCCGCGGGAGGAAGAGATTCGCGGAGCGGAAGCTTTGCTGGAGCAAGCCAAAGCGTCTTTGAAGCTTGCTGAGGCTAACCGCGGGACGGTGCAAGTGAGACAAGGCGATGTCACCGCGGCTGAAGCAGCCGTGCAGCAAGCACAAGGCGCGATCAAATCCGCGCAGTCCGGCGAGCAGCAAGCACAAGCCGCGCAGCTGGAAGCGGAGACCTACTTGAGCTATACGGAGCTGCTAGCTCCAACGGACGGTGTGGTTTTATACCAATCCGCGCAAGTGGGCGAGCTTGTAGGTTCTGGCTTCCCTGTGCTTTCTATGGAGTCTACAGAGAAACGCTGGGCTAAGTTTTACTTGCCGGAGACCTCGATTGCTGGACTCAAAGCAGGGAACAAAATCAGCATGACCATGCTGTCAACAGGCGAGAATGTCGTAGGTACCGTTACGTCAGTGGCGGCAGCGCCGGATTTTGCCGTCAAAAAAGCGACGCAAACCTCAGGTGAAACGGATATCCGTTCCTTTGGAATCAAAATCGAACTGGGCACATTGCCTGACACAGCCACAACCGGCATGACCTTGCAATGGAACGGTAAAACGGAAGGATGATGAAAGAGATGGATCTTCGGATTGGCAAGCTGATAACGGAAGAATGGATGCACATTCTGAAGGACCGGCGTCTTTTTCTGATCTTGTTCTTCGTTCCGGTGATGTATACCGTGCTTTTCGGTTCCATTTATGTCCACCACAAAGTCACGGAAATGGCGACGGTTGTCATCGATGAAAACCAAAGTCCGCTCAGCCGTCAGGTCATTCAAGCTTTTGAGCAGAGTGAATCATTCGAGATTAAGAAGGAATATCACTCGGAGGAGGACGTGAAGCGCGCCTTGGAGACGGGGGAAGCGAAAGTAGGATTAGTTATTCCTTCGAACTTTGAGGCGAAGTTGAAGCATGGTGAAACGCTGCCTCTTCTCACCTTAATTGACGGCAGCAACATGATGATTTCGAACTCAGCGACCAAAGGCGCGAACGAAGTGATCACAACCTTCAGCATGGGGTATTCTCAGAAAAAGCTGCAATTGCAACAAGGACTTCAAAATGAGCAGGTCATGAACACTCTTTCACCGATTCCTTACCGGTATCGGATTATGTATAACTCTACGTTTAACTATAGCGATTTTATGCTGTACGGTCTTGTGGGGGCTATCCTGCAACAAGTGTTATTTCTCGGTATTGCTTTAACGATTACAAGGGAGAAAGATGCGGGTACATGGCAGCGTTTTGAGGCTTGGAAAAGAAACCCATGGCGCATCGCGTATGCAAAGACAGCTCCATATTTCTTGATTAACATTTTTAACACGTCAGTCACCTTCGTTATTGCTTTGTATGCTTTTGGCGCTCCTATGGGCGGAAGTTTGATTGTTGGCTTGGCCATTATCCTTAGTTTTACTTTCGCGGTCAGCGGGATCGGCTATCTCATCAGCTTGTTCTCAGGCAATCAACTCGGGGCTACGCAAACGGCGATGCTCATTGCTGTGCCGTCCTTCATGCTTTCAGGCTTCACATGGCCGTTCGAGGCGATGCCGAAAGCTCTGCAGGTGTTCGGCCACATGCTGCCTCTCACATATTTCTTGGACGGCGTGCGCAACGTGTTCGTCAAGGGCAACGATTTCTCGGTCATTTGGCATGATTGCGTTGCGCTTATTTTAACCGGAGCATTGACATACTTCATCGCCATGCTGTTAACGCGCTTTGTTGTCTTTTCCAAGAAGAAAGCATCCGCTAATCAGCCTGCGCTGCCGTCCAGCTCCAATCTCACTGCCTAATTATTCAAGGAAGGAAGCGATTTTTTTGAAAAAAACGCTAATAAGTCTCTCTACAGCTCTGTTACTCCTTTCAGGTTCGGCTTTCGCTTATGCCGATACGGCTCAGGATCCTGATCCCGATCAAAATGTTTACGTGAACGAAGATATCCTGGAGACCGTATCCTCCATTAATTTAGATTACGTTCTGGATAAAGCGTTGAAAGACTCACATAACCTAAGCTTGCTCACTCTAAAATATGCCGCCCAAGGCAGCAAAAAGGCTGACTTGGAGGAGCAAGTGAATAATATGGGCTCACCATCGTTAACGCCAGGTCACCTGCCAAGCACGCCTTCGGAGGTTACGAATACAGGGAATCCGCAGCTGCCGAATCTCACAGACCCTACCGATATTGCCTGGACCGTGATGCAAAATACCGCCATAAACCAGATGATGCAGGGTATGGGCGCTCTTGCCGGCGGTATGAACGCGATCATTTCCTCCCAAAGAGCTCAGATGAGCACGGCGGCGCATCAATTAGGAACGGATCAGAGCAACTCGCTGCTCCAATCTGATGAAGCCAAAGCTGGTATTCGCTTGCAGACCATCGCGCAATACGTGCAGCTGCTTGGTCAGAAGAAACAGCTCGCTTTCATGAATGAATACGAAGGTGTGATGGAGAAAGAATTGCTCCGCGCAACGCTTCTTTCGCAGCAAGGTTTGGCTTCCTCGGAGGATGTGCTGACAGCGCAGAAAGCCATTAACAAACAGAAGGACGATAACGCCACTTTACTGAACAATTATCGTCTGGGACTTGTGCAGCTTTCAACGGACATCGGAATTTCTTATGATCCAAACCTAGTTGTCCAAGACATCGATACTATTTCAATGGAGCCTGTTGTAGAGACGGACACGATAACTTTATTGAAAGCTTCCTATCAAATGAAAACATCCGGCAATAACTTGGATGAGGCTGTATGGGAATCAGGTCACACCGTTACCCAGACTACGTATGGGGACACCTACTTGGGTGTGAATGTGGCGATCAACGGGCAGAAAAACGAGCAAACCAAGCTCGAGCTGACTAAGAAAATTCAAACGACCTATAATGATGTTAGAAATGCCTATGCAGCCGTGCTAACTGAGCAGCGGAATTTAACCGACGTTCAAGCGGATTTTCAAAAAATGAAGTTTCGCTATGAGGTAGGCGCCATTTCCAAGCATGATTTAAATAAGTTTCAGATAAAAGTAGATCAAATTGATACAACACTAGCCGCTGCCAAACTGAAGTATTATGTGTTAAAAGAAAAAGCGAAAGCTATGGATACAGGATTCATCCAATAAAATCATCACTTATCATTAACCGCAGTTCCTTATTCGCGGAGGTTCCATAGAACCTTTGCGGCAAAGGGGCTGTGGTTTTTTCTGGATTGAGTTCACTAATTATCTGGGATATAATGAAAAGAATGACTAAATGCTGATTCAAAGGGGTGTAGAGAACTTGAGCATTACCAGAAAAGATGTCGATCATGTCGCGAAGTTGGCTAGACTCGATCTAAGCGAGAATGAGAAAGAACTATTTACCGGACAGCTTAATGCCATTTTAAAATATGCGGAGCAGTTGAACGGGTTGAATACCGAAGGAGTAGCTCCAACGAGTCACGCTATGCCGTTAGTTAATGTAATGCGGGAAGACGTCGTTAAGCCGTCGCTGCCGATCGAGAAAGTCATGGCGAACGCCCCTGATCAGGAAGACGGGCAATTCAAAGTTCCGGCTGTTTTAGAATAGAGAATAGAGAACCATATGAAAGGGTGTGCCTGTCGTTGTCTTTGTTTGATCTAAACCTACAACAAATTCACGCGAAGCTTCAAGGCAAAGAGATTACTGTTGCCGATCTCGTGGATCAATCCTATACAAGAATTGGGCAAGTGGAAAGCAAAGTTCGCGCTTTCCTTACATTAGATGAAGAGAACGCAAGACAAGCTGCGGCCAGATTGGACGAGCAGCTGACGAGCGGTCAAACGCGTGGCGATTTATTCGGCCTTCCCATCGGGATCAAAGATAACATGGTCACAGAAGGTTTGAGAACGACTTGTGCTAGTAAGTTCTTATCGAACTACAATCCGATCTATGATGCGACTGTTGTCAGCAAGCTGAAAGAGGCGCAAACGGTCACCATCGGCAAGCTGAACATGGACGAGTTCGCGATGGGCGGCTCCAACGAGAACTCCGCCTTCCATCCGACCCACAATCCGTGGAACACGGATTATGTGCCAGGGGGCTCCAGCGGGGGTTCTGCTGCTGCCGTAGCTGCAGGCGAGGTGTATTTCTCGCTGGGCTCCGACACCGGCGGCTCGATTCGCCAGCCGGCTGCTTATTGCGGTATCGTCGGGCTGAAGCCGACGTACGGCCTTGTGTCCCGATATGGTCTTGTCGCGTTCGCGTCTTCGCTCGACCAGATCGGGCCATTGACGAAGAACGTAGAAGACTCCGCCTATTTGCTGCAAGCTATCGCTGGCTATGATGCGAAGGATTCCACTTCTGCGAAAGTGGACATCCCTGATTATCTCAGCGCATTGACTGGAGATGTCAAAGGTCTGCGTATTGGCGTACCGAAAGAATACATGGGCACAGGGATCGACCCTGCGGTGAAAGAGAAAGTCCTCGAAGCTCTTAAAATGCTTGAAGGCTTAGGCGCAGTATGGGAAGAAGTATCCCTGCCGCATTCCGAATACGCGGTTGCGACTTATTATCTACTTGCTTCATCGGAAGCCTCTTCGAACCTCGCGCGTTTTGACGGGATTCGTTATGGCGTTCGTTCAGACAACGCCAACAATCTGCTTGACTTGTATCATCTCTCCCGCAGCGAAGGCTTTGGCCCTGAGGTCAAGCGCCGGATCATGCTTGGAACTTATGCACTAAGTTCAGGTTACTATGATGCTTACTATTTGAAAGCACAACAAGTCCGCACATTGATCAAGCAAGATTTTGATCAAGTGTTTGAGAAATTCGATATCATCATCGGGCCAACGGCGCCGACGCCTGCTTTCAAAATTGGCGAGCAAAGCAACGACCCGCTCACAATGTATCTTAATGATATCATGACCATTCCGGTCAGCTTGGCGGGTATTCCTGCGATTAGCGTACCTTGCGGATTCGTGAATGAACTTCCGGTTGGCCTGCAAGTCATCGGCAAAGCGCTGGATGAAGCTACCCTTCTGCGTGTAGCCCACGCCTTTGAGCAGCATACAGATCACCACAAGCAGCGCCCGCAATTGTAGGTTCATAGTTCATGAGTAACGAAGGAGGCATTTATTTTGTCGGCAACAGATACCCAATTTGAAACGGTCGTCGGTCTTGAGGTTCACGTGGAGCTTCATACCGCATCCAAAATATTTTGCGGTTGTGCAACCTCATTCGGTGCACCTCCGAATACGAATACATGTCCCGTTTGTTTAGGACACCCGGGCGTATTGCCCGTGCTGAACCGCCAAGCGGTGGAATATGCTATGAAAGCTGCGATGGCGCTGAACTGCACAATTTCCACGCATAGCAAATTTGACCGCAAAAACTATTTTTACCCGGATTCACCCGATGCTTACCAAACTTCCCAATATGATCAGCCGATTGGCTTGAACGGTTGGGTTGATATTGAAGTGAACGGTGAAACCAAGCGCATTGGCGTGACACGCGTGCATTTGGAGGAAGATGCGGGCAAGCTGACGCACGTGGATGGCGGATATGCCTCGCTCGTGGACTTGAACCGTGCCGGAACGCCGCTCATCGAGATCGTGTCCGAGCCTGATCTGCGTTCGCCGGAGGAAGCTCGCGCTTACTTGGAGAAGCTCAGAGCAATCATGATCTACTGCGACGTGTCTGATGTGAAAATGGAGGAAGGCTCGATGCGCTGCGATGCGAACATCTCCTTGCGTCCATTCGGACAAGAGAAGTTCGGCACGAGAGCCGAGCTGAAGAACATGAACTCGTTCCGCGGTGTCCTGAAAGGGCTGGAGTACGAGGAATATCGTCAAGCGGACATTCTTCGCAGCGGCGGTGTCGTGGAGCAGGAGACGCGCCGCTGGGATGACGGACAGGGCAAAACGCTCTCCATGCGCGGCAAAGAAGATGCGCACGACTATCGTTACTTCCCGGATCCGGATCTCGTTAGCCTTTATATCGACGATGCTTGGAAAGCTGCCGTCAAAGCTACGATTCCTGAGCTGCCGGATGCCCGCAAAGCGAGATACAGCAGCCAGTTTGACTTGCCGAGCTATGATGCGGACGTCATCACAGCTTCCATGAAGCTGGCTAACTTCTTTGAAGAGAGTCTTAACTATACGCAGGATGCCAAAGCGGTCTCGAACTGGATCATGGGCGATCTGCTCGGGTACTTGAATGCGAACAATCTTGAGCTTGCTGATGTCAAAGTGACAGGCAAAGGACTAGGCGAAATGATCGGCCTGATCGAAAAAGGCACCATTTCCAACAAAATTGCCAAAACCGTCTTTAAAGAAATGATCGAATCCGGTAAAGAGCCACAGAAGATCGTGGAAGAGCAAGGACTCGTTCAGATTAGCGACGAGGGCGCGATTAAAGCTGTTGTTCAGCAGGTTGTTGACAATAGTCCGCAATCGGTTGCCGATTTCAAAGCCGGTAAAGAAAAAGCCGTTGGCTTCTTGGTCGGTCAAGTCATGAAAGAAACCAAAGGTAAGGCAAATCCAGGACTGGTTAACAAATTAATTCTGGAGTGCCTGAACAGCAAGTGATACAGTAAAGTGGTGACCCTTGTGGACACCACTTTTTTTATTATTTCTTTGAAGGAGGCATCCGCATGTCTATACAATCGCTTTCATTGCATACAAATGAGGAAATCCTGCACCTGTTAGCGCTACAAATCGCTTCCTATCGCGTTGAAGCTGATCTGATTGGCTTTGAAGACATCCCTCCGCTTAAGGATGGCATTCAGTCTATACGCGAGGCTGAGGAGACGTTCTATGGCTATTACGTGCAGGAAGAGAATGAGCGCAAGCTGGTTGGCGCGATCTCCTACTCCCGTGAAGGTTGTGTAGTCACGATCTGCCGGATGATGGTTCATCCTAATTTTTTTCGGCGTGGTATTGCTAGAGCGCTATTGGAACATATACTACAAAAACAAGAAAATAATGGTGTACATCTTTTTATTGTATCTACGGGTACGGCGAACTTGCCAGCCATCAAGCTCTATCAAAGCTTTGGTTTTACAGTTAAGCGGATATTCACAGTTCCACCGGGCGTGTCATTAACGACCTTCGAGAGGCCAGGTGTCATCACGGTAAAATAAGGAGGCGATAACATCTTGAGCAATCCATGGGTAATTGATCATGTTCATATCACTATACGGTTGGTCTTGGCGCTATTTCTTGGTGGTTTAATCGGATTTGAGCGGGAGATTAGCTCTCATGCAGCAGGACTTCGTACGCATATTTTGGTCTGCGTGGGCTCCGCTCTTGTTATGCTGCTCTCTATGTATGGGTTTGGTGCTTTTGTGAACGAGGTGAACGTTCGCCTTGATCCGTCTCGTTTAGCGGCGCAGGTCATCAGCGGCATCGGATTCTTAGGCGCGGGAACGATTATTTTTAACGGAAGGTCCATTACAGGGCTTACGACGGCGGCTTCCCTTTGGGTGGTGGCTGGGATTGGGCTTGCTGTCGGAGCGGGCTTTTATTATCCAGCTGTCTTGGCTTGCTTTATGGTACTCATATCCTTGTGGATTCTAAACAAAGTGGAGCAGAAATTTTTTAACGGAAAAAAAATCCGCATTCTCAAAATTCAGGCCATTGATCAGCCTGGGACACTCGGGGTGATTACTACCCTTTTAGGTAAACAGAAAGTTGATATTCGCAAAATTACATTGGAAGTACAAGAGAATGAAGACAAGCCGAACCATGTTCAAATTACGTTTCATGTCACGATGCCTAAGCCGTCCATTATCGTCTCCGTGCTTGAAGGAATCAATCAACTTGATGGAGTAAGCGGTGTAACGATGGAAAAAGGAAAAAGTTGAAGGGGTTCTCCCGCAGAGAGCGTCTAAGTTATAAGACGGGTGCAAAGGGGGAGGCAAGGCATGGACAATTTGACGGATGAGCAGCTGATCGACCGGGTCCGTCAAGGTCATTCCGATGCTTATCGTGTGCTGGTAGAGCGACACAAAGGCTATATTTACACAGTTATATACCGCATGGTAGGACATAAGGAAACTGCCGAAGACTTAACCCAGGACGTATTCGTCAAGCTGTTTCGATCTTTATCCCATTTTCGCGGGGAAGCGAAGTTTACGACTTGGCTTTACCGCATGACGACGAATCTCGTAACCGATCATCGGCGTTTACAGAAGCGCAAGCCCTATGAAGCGCTGCTTGATAAGATGAAGGGCTGGTTTTCGGACAGCAAAGAGCAGCCGGAAGAAAGAGCTGTCCTCAAGGACGAGCAAGAACAGATGCAGGGGCTGTTGTCTGATCTTCCGGATAAGTACAGACTCATTATGTATTTGTATCACTATAAGCAGCTCTCCTACCAAGAGATGTCCGAGGCAACCGGATTGCCAGTGAAAACGCTCGAAACAAGACTATATCGGGGAAAAGCGATGCTCAAAGAAAAATGGCTGGAGGTGAATTCGCATGAATCCCAAGCAACAAGAAGACATTCGGCTCACGCAGTACCTAAATAAGCTGTTAGACGAGATGCCGCTTAGCGAACCAAGCCCCTTGTTGACGGATCGTATCATGCGCGCTGTCCAAGCTGATGAGATCTCTGTGCCGCAATCCAATTGGCTGGTATACCGGCGCAAAGCTTGGGCCAACGGACTCGTTGCAACCGCAGCGACCGTTCTTCTGTTCCAACTGGGAATTATTCATAAGATCATGAACATAGATCTAGGCATCATTCAAATTACGATGTACATCCAACATTTATCTGAGTTATTATGACCAGAAGAACGGAGGCCTTTTACATGGCTATATCCAAAGACAGCTCGCATATCCCCCCGTATTCAACAGATTCATCCTATCCAAACTATGCGCCCTATTATCCGATTCCTAGGAAGCGCAAGTGGGTAGCTGGCGTATTATCCTTCATCGTTCCAGGGACTGGACATTTTTATTTAGGTCTCATGCAGCGCGGCTTATTCCTGATGATGTTGCTGATTCTTAATATCTTTATCATTACATCGTTAGCTTCTCAAAATGATACAAGCGTTCCTGCTGTCACCCTCTTTGCCCTGTTTATTCCTGTGATTTATTTCTACAATCTCTTTGATGCGCTTCAAATTACGGATTATGTGAACAGGCGCAATGAGCTTGGCGAGTTTGCAGGGTCCTATGACCATGAGTTTCAAGATCCTTTACAGAAGCTGATCAAAGGTACTAACATGGGTGTACTTCTCGTTGTTGCCGGTATACTCTTTTTTTTGCTCAGCAATAAGCCGCGTTGGTTCACGGGACTCTTCGATTTCATGGGCTCTTATTTAGGCTCAATTGCTCTTGTTCTTGGAGGTTTAGCTTTGTATGTCATAGATTCTCGCAAAAATAAGCACTGACTTGCTTGCTAATCCGGATAACCATGATTGACAAAAGGGAATGACCACACGTACAATATAATGTAAGGTTTTATTGACTAACAGCGGGTGGTGTGTAACATGGCAGCACAATTAGAACAAGCATTAGCTAAATTGAAAACAACAGGTGTTCGAATGACGCCCCAGCGTCATGCGATTTTATCCTATTTGCTGGACTCCATGACGCATCCGACAGCAGATGATATTTATAAGTCCCTAGAATCCAAATTTCCTAACATGAGCGTAGCGACTGTTTACAATAATCTTAAAGTTTTTATTGAATCGGGTCTCGTTCGGGAACTGACTTATGGAGATAGCTCGAGTCGCTTTGATGCGGATATGACAGACCATTACCATGCGGTTTGCGAAGTATGCGGCAAGATTGCGGACTTTGAATACCCGCCTCTTCATGATATTGAGACAACTGCTGCCGGGCAAACGGGTTTTCAGGTTGGCGGCTACCGGTTAGAGGTTTATGGCGTCTGCCCGGAGTGCACAGGGGTTACCAAGCATTGACTTTCGCAGAACTCCTCATAACCTGTTCCTATGTTGTATAATGAAACGTGATCATACCTTCTTGTAAATCGGGAGGTAAGAGAGCGTTTTTTTTCTTTTTATATCGCATATAAGGAAGTGAAATCTTGCAGCAGCGCAGAAGATCGTCGAAGAAAATCCTACTGATCAGTTCACTTATTATCGGGATGTTCGCCGCAGGTGCGGCTTCATTTCTATGGCAGCAGTTCGCCCCTAATCATACGAAAGTCGAAACCGATTATCACGAATTAAGCAAGCCGGTCTTTTATCAAGGGAATTATTATAAATTAAGCGCGATTGGCGAAAAAGAGGGATTGAAGCTTCCGCTCGAGCTCATTCAGGAGTGGATCGACCCTTCTATCCTATATGAAAAAAGCAGTGATTCCGTGATCATCACGACCAAAGATAAAGTGCTGCGTTTAAAGACGACGGAGCTTTCAGCCTTGATGAACGAGAAACCGATCACATTGTCTTTTCCTGTTGAGAAGAAAGGGAGCGACATCTATGTACCGATAGAGCCGCTGCGCCAGCTGTATCCTTTTGAGATTAGAGAGTCTGAGCAGACAGGCGCCGTTCTTTTATTTAAAAAAGGTGAAGTCCTCAAATGGGGAAAGCATACGGACCCTGAAGCTGCGCAGCTGCGAACTTTTGCCTCGATTAAAGCACCGATCGCATCAAGTATCGCCGGAGGCGAGCAGGTCATGCTGCTCGGTGATGAGGAAGATTGGTATCGGGTTCAGCAGAAGAGCGGGCCGATTGGATATGTACGTAAAACGGACATTCAGATAGATCATGATGAAACCATTCCCGTTCAGGAGGAAACATCGTCCTATGTGCCATGGAAGCCGCCTGTCGGTAAGTTAAACCTGACATGGGAACATGTCATTAGCAGAAATCCCGATACAACCAAGATAAGCGATATGCCTGGCTTACAAGTTATTAGTCCTACTTGGTTCTCGTTGTCTGACGGAGAAGGGCGCTTGAAGAACTTAGCCGATGCGGCTTATGTCAAATGGGCGCAAACCCAAAATTATCAGGTTTGGGCGCTCTTCAGCAACGGTTTTGATCCTGATGTGACGAATAAAGCACTATCGACCTATGATAGCCGTATGAAAATCATTAAACAATTGCTTGGCTTTGCGCAAACGTATAAACTGCAAGGCTTCAATATCGATTTTGAAAATGTATATCTCAAAGATAAAGAAAATCTCACCCAATTTGTCCGTGAATTGACTCCTTTTATGCATGAACAAGGCTTAGCAGTGTCCATTGATGTAACGCCCAAATCAACCAATGAGATGTGGTCGATGTTTTATGACCGGACAGCGCTTGCCGAGGTGGTTGATTATATGATGGTGATGGCCTATGACGAGTATTGGGCGACCAGTCCCAAATCCGGTTCCGTGTCCTCTTTGCCATGGGCAGAGAGCTCAGTAAAGCAGATCCTCAATGCGGATAAGGTTCCACCTTCTAAGCTGGTCCTAGGCGTGCCATTTTATACACGTCAATGGACCGAAGAGATGAAAAATGGCAAATTAACGACCACTTCCAAAACGCTAACCATGGAAGCAGCTGCAGCCATTATCAAAGATAAAAAGCTTACCCCAACGTATTTGCCGGATACCGGCCAAAATTATGTGGAGTACAAAGACGGTGAGAAGCTCATTCGCATCTGGTTGGAGGATGAAACCTCGATAAAAGCACGGCTTGATCTCGTTAAGAAGTATGATCTGGCTGGAGTAGCCACATGGAGAAGAGGCTTCGAGCAGTCGCCGATGTGGAAAGTAATCCAGGATGGCTTGCTTCCAGCAGCGCCATAAAAAAAGCCGATCCCTGTTATGTTATGGGATCGGCTTTTTGCTATTTGTGAGCATCAATGAGGCTTATGCTCATGATCTCTGTTTGGTTCTAGCGGAATTGCTTGTGCCGCAGCTGTTTCATTCTCGGCAGTAGGCTGATACTGAGGATCAACCGTGAGAATCGTTTTACAGAACATGCAGCGATCTGTTTTTCCTAGCATTTTAGTTCTTCTTCCGCATTCCGGACAATCAAGAGCAATTGCTGACGTAGAAAGCATGCCGGCCCAGAAGTAGATACCCATACTGACCAACATGGAGATCATCCCGATAATCATGAAGATGACTGCAACTATCCGACCTGCTTTTCCCCAGTCAAAAACGACCCCCGCTAATCCTATAATCATAAGCAGCATGCCGCCCATTGTTAGCGCAAGACCCCACAAGCGGAATTCATTAACTTTACTTGATCTGAAACGCACGCGTTGTTCCCCCCATAAATTAGCTATCAGTTTTGTATGATTTGTCACAGAATACAGCAGGAAACTCCTCTTGCATTGTAGAAATAAGATATAAACAATTGGAGACAGGAGCTTTGGACACCCATGGGAATTGATAAAGAGCAGTTTTTGCTTAAGTTCCGAAATGACGATCGGATCATTAGTGTCATGGCGGTTGATAATCCTAAGCAACTTCCCTCACTTACAGATGGCTTTGATATACTTCTGCTTATCGTTACGAATGACCTGAGCCTGAACAATCATACTACTAATTATATAAGAGACGATTCTCGGATACAAGAAAGGTGGGTAGATCCCTCCTCCATTGAACAATGGATACGTCAAGGTCATAACCGAAATATCCTTCACTGGCTGCTAAAAGGGGAGATACTTCTGGATCAGAACACGTATTTAGAAGGACTGCGCCATCGTATACTTGAGTTTCCGGCTGACCTGCGTGAGCACAAACTTCTTGTTGAGTTCTCTCTTTTTCTGCGTAAATATCTTCAAAGCAAGGAATACATCCTAGATGAGCATTTGCTTGATGCTTACAATAATATTTTAGAAGCTCTTCATCATTGGGCTCGTATTGTCATCATTGAGGATGGCTACCATCCGGAGATTACCGTGTGGAGGCAGATTCGTGCAATAAATCCTGGTGTGTACAAGCTTTATGAAGAATTGACAATGAGTAAAGAAACATTGAAGCAACGAGTTCAGCTCGTTTTGCTGGCTTGTGAATTTTCGGTTATGTCAAAAATGGAAAGATGCTGCGAGGCGTTTATCCAAATCCTCCGAGCCAACGATAAAGCGTTTAGTTCAGATGAACTTCAACAGCATGGTCAATTAATTGAAATAAAAACAGAACTTCCTTTATTGTTGAATAAGCTCGTCAAGAAGGGCTTGATCAAAGAAGTCGCTGTTCTAACTGATGAAAAAACCTCAGAGATTGAGCTGCGGTATACGAGCGTATAACGGTAAAATCCAATGAGAATCAGATGTTATTCTGGTTCTTTTTTTATTTTTATCTTATTGCTTGACTTTAAATACGATTCTATGATAAATTAACTCTCGCCGCTAAAAACGGCTCGCACGAAAAGCTGATGTAGTACAAGGGTGTAAGCAAAGCAAGAAAAAAAGAAAAATAAAAAAAGCTTGCATCGATTGGCCCAAATGTGATATATTATAAAAGTCGCCGCTTAACGGATGGCGAAGAAATAAGAAGAAATTGATCTTTGAAAACTGAACAACGAGTGAGTAAGCACGAACGAGAAATCGTTCAGAAAATAGAGATTATTTATAATCTCGCTAGCAAGTCAATGAGTACAATTAAGCTTTTCTACTATGGAGAGTTTGATCCTGGCTCAGGACGAACGCTGGCGGCGTGCCTAATACATGCAAGTCGAGCGGAG
>NZ_JCAUAU010000035.1:0-36416 GCF_059692135.1 Paenibacillus sp. J22R160
ATGGCGGAGGGGACCCACGCGTTCCCATCTCGAACACGACCGTTAAGCCCTCCAGCGTCGATGGTACTTGAACCGCAGGGTTCTGGGAGAGTAGAACGTTGCCAAGCAGTACCCCAATGGGGTATTTTTTTGCTGGATTAAACAGCAGACTTGTATAGTTATAGGCCCTTAGCTCAGCTGGTTAGAGCGCACCCCTGATAAGGGTGAGGTCGGTGGTTCGAGTCCACTAGGGCCTACCATATTCCCTGATAGCTCAGTTGGTAGAGCACTCGACTGTTAATCGAGTTGTCACAGGTTCGAGTCCTGTTCGGGGAGCCACTTTCGAAATATTCGAGCGGTAGAAGATGTGCCATAGGAAATCAAGTAGACGTTATATGCGTCTCGAAGATTTAGTTCCATTCTTCACCGTCTCTTTAGATAGATAGGAGTCATCTTGTGTGAAGGTTTCACCTATTTCTTCTTGATCCCATGGAGGCTTAGCTCAGCTGGGAGAGCATCTGCCTTACAAGCAGAGGGTCGGCGGTTCGATCCCGTCAGCCTCCATTTCATCTAGGCTCGGTAGCTCAGTCGGTAGAGCAGAGGACTGAAAATCCTCGTGTCGGCGGTTCGATTCCGTCCCGAGCCACCACTTATAGGGGCATAGTTTAAGGGTAGAACAAAGGTCTCCAAAACCTTTGGTGTGGGTTCAATTCCTGCTGCCCCTGTTCAAAATGAAGACATCACAATTCAGTTATACGTCAAGGAGCTGCCACGGCAGCTCTTTTTGCAATTCAATTATTAATAAAGGATGGCATTTCTAATATTCAATTTTTAATAGAGGTTGGTATCATTAAATATTTCATTTTCAATAAAGTTAGGTATTGTTATTGTTTTAGCATCGCTATCATTGCGAGCTGTTCGCTTAGAACTCGTCAAGACCCATAATTTCATTTATAATCGTGCAAGATATCGCACAAAATACGTCGTACTAGTGGTAGATGATGTAAATCCAGATGAAGGAGTCTGTTATGACGGTTTATTGCAAGGTTCTTATTGTTGATGACGAGATGTTGGTGCGTCAGGGCATCCGACATCTCTTGGATTGGGAAAGCGAAGGATTTCAAATCGTGGGTGAAGCCTCCAACGGCAAAGAGGCGTTAGAGATGGTCCATTTGTTCCAACCGAACATTGTATTGACGGATATCGTCATGCCGGTGATGGATGGCGAAGAATTGACGAGAATCGTAAAGGGCATGTACTCGGAAATCGAAATCGTCGTGCTCAGCAGCTTTGGAGAATTCGAGTATGTTCGTTCTACGTTTCAGAGCGGTGTTGCGGACTATATGTTAAAGCCAAAGCTGGATGCTGTGTCCATGTTAGCAGTTCTGAAGAAAACGGCAGAGCGCATTCCTGCTTTTCAACACTCAGAATGGAAAAATGATAGTGAAAAAAAGCAGTCCGTCGATTACATACTGGACAAGCTCATATCGGGTTATTCCGTAGATTATGACATAAATGTATTAAGTGCGATATTTCCGTATACTAGCTTTGTTTTGCTAACGGTGGTTCAGGATAAAACTGTTTCATTGACCCGAAATGAGGAATGGTTAGAAGCGGCCCTCAAAGCGATTACTCAAAATAGGGATAAACACGTCATTACACGCCGTCTTTCACATCAAGATGGCTATATTCGCTACCTGCTGAATCTAGACAACTCTGCGCATGAGGACGCCGTCCAGATAGTCCAGCAGCTGGTCCAAGCCAGCGATAAAGGTCATATGTCCATCATAGTGGCGCTCAGCCGTATTTTTGAACATCTCCATGAGCTGAACGACATTTATACCAATGACATGCTGAAGGTGTTGGATCACCGTTTCTTTTTACCGGATCGTCGGCTTCTCATTGTCCATGAGTTGGAGAAACAGGCAGAGAAGGGTGTTCCATTTGACATGGAGGCATTCACTGCTGAGCTGAACCATCAAGAGTTCGACCTGGCCTTTGGGCGTCTCAGCACCTATGCTCACTCTATGAATGGCAGACTGGATACCGACATGTTCGAGTTTAAATCTTTTTTGGACCACAGCCTGTTTAATATTATTGTTACGCTAAAGCATTTTCATTATGAGGCTAGTTCTTTGGATGAAGGGAAATACGAGTATTTTCGCGCCATTCATGAAGCTGAGCATATTGGTGAAGTGATCCTTTTGTTAGAAAAGTTTTTGAATGAGGCCATATCGTGTGTGAGCGATAATCGAACGGGTTCTCCAGGCATTCAGAAAATTTTACTGTATATGGACAAACATTTTTCGCAGCCATTGACACTAACTGAGGTCGCCAAACACTTCCACTTCAATCCTTCCTACTTGTCCAATTACTTTACTGTTCATAATAAAGAAGGCTTTAATGAATATTTGAACCGGATTCGGATAGACAAAGCATGTACATTGCTGCGCGAAAATCCTAATCTCTCAATTTCAGAGATAAGCAATCTCGTCGGATACTCGGATCATAGTTATTTCACGAAAGTGTTCCGCAAGCTGATGGGCATATCGCCAAGTCACTACCGCAAAAAATAAGCAGGAAGGGACTACGATCAATAATGGGAGCATGGGTAAAAAAGTTAACCGATCAAAGTCTGTTTACTAAAATGTTTTTTGTGATGGTCGTAAGTATTATTTCCGTTACGATTTTAATCTCGTGGGTCACGATTCAGATGTCGCAGAAGCTTTTTGTCCAGACGTTCAGTATTACCAATTCTAAAATTATAAATCAGATCAAAACAGGATTAGATGCCATTCATTATTCTAATGTAAATATTGCAATTAGTGTTGCGCAAAGTGGCGGAATTAGAAGCTTCCTAACGGAGGCTGATACCGATTCATTAACCAATTTCAAAACGAACTTCAGTATGAGTGAGCAGATGAAGCGAATTCAGTCCGGGATTGGGGCCAAAAATATTGGCATCAGCGTCCTGGGTACGAATGGCAGGAACTACGTGAGCGACGTTACCTACTGGTCTGGTTCCTCTAAGGAGCTGCAGAGCAGCCCGATTACGCAAGAAACATGGAAGCAACCCGGTCGTGTGCTATACAGCTTCATGCGTGCGGGAACATGGGGCTCGAATGAAGATCGCGTTGTTGCAACGAAAGCGTTGTTTTCGTCAGAAAGCAAAGATGGTTACGGAACGCTCTATATGATGATTAGAGAAAGTGATTTTAAGAAAATCTATGCGAGCTTTACTAGTCAAGGCAATGATGTCATGATTTTGAATCAAAATGGCTTGATTGTCTCTAGCAACAGGGAGGAGTTGATCGGAACGACATCCGAGGAACTCCTGGCAGGCGCCAAGCAGATGGACCAATCCCAAAAGACAAGTCAAGAAATGACTTTGTTTCATCATGATGTCATCTTTTTGGCAGATTATTTACCGTTGTATGATTACTATCTCGTCAATGTGATCGACAAGCAAATGACACTTGGCCATATGCTCAATAGGAAGGCCTTAATCATGATAAGCGCTGGCATCGCATTGACGGCTGTGCTTGTTGTCTATGTGATCACGCGTAGAGTGACGCAATCTTTAAGGACGCTTGTTATGAAGATGTCGAACATAACCAAAAAGAATTTTCTTAATTACATGGCGGTGACCGGCTCGTATGAGACAAGAGAGCTTAGCAATGCTTACAACTATATGCTCGACGAGCTTAACGACTATATTCTCCAGTTAGTTGAAACGCAGCAGGAGCAGCGCAATGCAGAGTTAGCCGCACTTCAGCAGCAAATTAACCCTCATTTTCTATATAACACGCTGACTTCCGTTAACATTCTTGTGCAACAAGGGAGCAAGGAGAAGGCTACGGAAACGATACATGCGCTGATTTCCCTCCTGCAAAATACGATTAGCAATGTGAAAGATACGATATCTGTTGAGCAGGAACTACTCAATTTAAAACATTATGTGTTCATTAATCAGGTGCGCTATGGGAATGGCATCAAAGTTGATTATTTCGTATCGCCCGACTGTTTGAAGTCACAAGTGCCCAAATTAATGCTCCAGCCCTTTATTGAAAATGCGTTTTTTCATGCGTTTAATAAAAAAAGCTCGGGATATATTTATGTCATCATCACGAAGGAAGGGGACACGCTGCACTGCGAAATCGTTGACAATGGCGATGGCATGGACCTTACGGAAACCAAAAGCGAGCAGCGTGCCTCTACGAGTGCTAGACAGCTTTTTACAGGAATTGGCATACGCAATGTCCATGATCGCATCCTGCTTCTGTACGGAGAGGAATATGGTGTTTCCATTACGAGCACGCTTGGACAAGGAACTAAAATAGCGATTAGCCTTCCCTGGAGAACTTAGCAAGACCCCCCATGTATAGAAATCTAAAGAAAGTACAAATTATAAATAAAGTACCAATATAGTCATTATGATAGCGGATACAATACACAAGAATTTCGCTAATTATGACAAATTATTTTCTAACGGAAGGGATTTCCGAGATGCTATTCTTGTAAAAGAAAGCATTTTCAAAAAATCTAAACTACACGGGGGGCGCACATGAATAAGAAAGTTTCAACCATTTTATTGGCTAGTTTTTTGCTGCTGTCGGCATGCTCAAGTAAAGCACCTGACACAACAGGCACGGGGACCGGTACTCCAACTGCAACGGACAAAGGTGCTGCGAAAGAAATTACGGTCTGGGCTTGGGATAAGAACTTCAACATTGCAGCGATGAAGCTGGCACAAGAGGCCTATGCGAAAGATCATCCTGACGTGAAAATAAACATCGTTGAATACGCGCAAGATGATATTATTCAGAAGTTGAACACAGGTTTAAACTCTGGGACAACGACGGGTCTACCGAATGTTGTGTTGATCGAAGATTACCGTGCTCAAAGCTTCTTGAAAACGTATCCTGATTCTTTTCAAGATCTGTCAGCATCCATTAAAGCATCCGACTTCGCTGAATACAAAATCGGACCAACAAGCTTGAATGGGAAACAATATGGCGTTCCATTTGATTCCGGAGTAACAGGCATGTACGTCCGTTCAGATTACTTACAACAAGCAGGTTATAAATTAGATGATATGAAGGACCTTAATTGGCAGCAATTGATTGAAATCGGTAAAGCGGTTAAAGCTAAGACAGGTAAGGATTTGTTAACACAGGATCCAAATGACCTCGGGTTGATTCGTATGATGATCCAATCCGCAGGTTCTTGGTATCTGAAAAGCGATGGATCTACACCGGATCTGAAAGATAATGCAGCGCTTAAAGATGCTTTTGCGACATACAAAGAATTGATGTCTGCTAATATCGTTAAAATCACTTCAGATTGGAATTCTTTCCTAGCCGGTTTTAACAGCGGCAGTGTTGCGAGTGTACCGACAGGCAACTGGATTACGCCTTCGATTAAGTCACAGGCTGACCAATCAGGGAAATGGGCAGTCATACCTTTTCCTAAATTGAAAAACACAGCGAGTTCTGTACACGCATCTAACCTTGGAGGCAGCTCCTGGTATGTATTGAATAATCCTGGTAAAGAAGCAGCAACTGAATTTCTTGCAAAAACACTTGGTTCCGATGTGAATCTGTACCAGAAGTTACTTACGGACGTTGGTGTGATCGGTACCTACAAACCGGCGGCACAAGGAGAAGCCTACTCGAAAGCAGATGATTTCTTCGGAGGTCAGAAGGTCATTTCTGATTTCGCAACGTGGACGAATCAAATTCCTAAAGTAAACTACGGCATGCATACGTATGCGGTTGAAGATATTCTGAAAGTAGAAATGCAGAACTACCTGAAAGGCACGGATATTAATAAGGTGCTAAGTGATGCTCAGTCTCAAGCGGAGTCTCAAATTAAGTAATTTTTTCCAATTAACCTTATGGGCGCTGACCTCCGAAATGCATGTATGTGCAAGCGGGGGACAGCGTTTCGATTTTTAAATGTAATATAGGAAGGATCTGGATAAATTGAATTACTCGATGAATAACCGTGTAAAGCTGACAGGTTGGCTGTTTATCGGAATAGCGGTATTGATGATTTGTTTATTTTACTTCTATCCGATGATACAGGCGTTGCTGCTGTCATTCAAAACAGGCGCAGGAGCTAATCTGCATTTCAATGGAATAAGCAACTATAAGCGGCTTTTTAGCGATAAAACGTTCTTTACAGCGGTAAAGAATACGTTTCTCTACTTAATCATTCAAGTACCGATTATGATCGTTCTGGCGATGATGATCTCTGTCTTATTGAACGACAGCAAGCTTCGATTCAAAGGATTTTTCCGCACAGCGATCTTCTTGCCATGTGTGACCTCGCTTGTTGCATACTCCGTCGTATTCAAATACTTATTTGGCAATGATGGACTTATCAACTTAGCTTTAGTAAAAATTCACTTGATTGCACAACCTATTCAATGGATTTCCGATCCTTTCTGGGCGAAAATTACCATTATCATTGCCATCACATGGCGCTGGACAGGGTACAATATGATTTTCTTCCTTTCCTCTTTGCAAAATATCGACAGTTCGATTTATGAAGCAGCACGCATCGACGGAGCCTCTCCGTTCAAACAGTTTTTCTTTATTACGTTCCCAATGTTAAAACCAATTGTTCTATTTACGTCGATTACATCAACGATCGGGACCTTGCAATTGTTCGACGAGATCATGAATATTACGAAGGGTGGCCCAGGTAATGCAACCCTCTCCATATCGCAGTATATTTACAATCTTTCCTTCAAGTACACACCTGATTTTGGCTATGCGGCGACAGTTTCCTATTCGGTTGTAGCTATGATCATTGTGTTATCTGTCCTTCAAATCAAATTGGCAGGTGATAAATAATGAGAGTACTCAATCGCACAATTGTATATGTCTTCCTTTTTGCCGTAGCTGTCATATCGATTTTTCCGTTCCTATGGATGGTAATTAGTTCTACGAATCTTTCTGTAGATGTTACGCAGGGAAGAATGTTACCAGGATCCCATTTTATCGATAACTATAAAAAGCTGATTGATTCCATCAACCTCCTTCCTGCCCTATGGAATTCCCTGAAGATTTCATTAACCACTACGATATTGGCCCTTTTGGTTGCTTCGCTCGCGGGATATGCCTTCGAAGTTTATCGGAGTAAAGCCAAAGATGTCGTATTCAACTTGCTGCTAGTCTCCATGATGATCCCATTCGCAGCATTGATGGTTCCGCTTTACCAAATGTTCTCCGGCTTGTCGCGGAGTGTTCCTCTTATTGGAATTAACACGATGAATGCGGTTGTTCTTCCAACATTTACAACAGCATTTCTTATTTTCTTCTTTCGCCAAAGCTCGAAAATGTTTCCGAGAGAGCTTCTGGAAGCAGGACGCATGGATGGATTAACGGAGTTAGGGTTGTTTTTCCGAATTTTTATGCCAACCATGAAAACGACCTACTCAGCTGCAGCTATTATTACGTTCATGTCAAGTTGGAACAATTACTTATGGCCGCTGATTGTCTTGCAAACACCGGAGAAACGGACAATTCCTTTATTGATTTCAAATTTGGGTTCTAGTTATGCACCGGATTTCGGGGTCATCATGACCGCTATCGTGATATCGACGATTCCGACAGCACTTGTGTTTTTCCTCATGCAAAAGCAATTTGTCGCTGGTATGGTTGGTTCCGTAAAATAGGGGCTGATAACAGTCAAAAAATAGATGTTATTTCAGGTTTATTTCTCAGGAGGCATTATTCATGAAACAATCGGTACCAAGCCTTGATTGGTTGCAAGATGTGCGTGTATTTCGAGTAAACAGGTTGGATGCTCATTCTGACCACCGCTATTATCGCTCGATGGCTTCTGCTGAAGCAGACGCACCTATGGACATGCGGCATAGCTTGAACGGGAGCTGGCAGTTCAGCTATGCGCCAAACCCTGCGAGCCGTGTGCAATCGTTCTTTCAAACGGATTATAACTGCAGCAGCTGGGAGTACATCCAAGTGCCAGGGCATATTCAAATGCAAGGCTGGGGACATCCGCAGTATGTCAACACGATGTATCCTTGGGATGGCGTAGAAGCGCTGCGTCCTCCACAAATTTCGCAAGAGCGTAACCCCGTGGGCAGCTATGTGAAGAATTTTCAACTACCTGACACGATGAAAGGAAATCCGGTTTATATCTCTTTCCAAGGCGTTGAATCAGCTTTCTACATATGGCTTAACGGGGAGTTCGTCGGTTATAGCGAAGACAGCTTCACACCAGCAGAATTTGACCTAACGCCTTATATCCGCGAAGGTGAGAATAAGCTGGCGGTTGAGGTTTATCAGAGAAGTACTGGAAGCTGGCTGGAAGATCAGGATTTCTGGCGGTTGTCAGGTATTTTCCGAGATGTATACTTATATACGGTTCCAAAGGTACATGTATGGGATCTTCGTGTGAAGGCAGACCTGGATGATGCGTATGAGGAAGGATTGCTTGAAATGGATCTCTCGCTCCGAGATGACCATGCAGAAACGGTTTCTGCTGCGCTTGAGTTGAAGGATGCAAAAGGGAAGACGATTCTTACAGAAACAGGGAAATTCCGAAATGGCAAACTCTCCTTCAACCTTGCAGTAGGAAACGTTCAACCATGGAGCGCAGAAAATCCTTATTTATATGCTGCTTGTATCTCGATTTACGATGAGAAAGATGAATTGGTTGAGGCCATCGTGCAGAAGACAGGCTTCCGTCGTTTTGAAATGAAAGACAAGCTGATGTGCTTAAATGGCAAACGGATTGTATTCAAAGGTGTAAACCGCCATGAATTCAACTGCCGCAGTGGACGAGCCATTACGAAAGAGGATATGCTCTGGGACATTCAAACGCTAAAACAGAGCAACATCAACGCTGTTCGGACCTCCCATTATCCGAACCAAACTTTATGGTACGAGTTATGTGACGAATATGGCGTCTATGTCATCGACGAAATGAACTTGGAGACTCACGGCTCATGGCAGAAAATGGGGGCTGTTGAGCCTTCGTGGAACATTCCAGGCAACGATATGCAGTGGCAGGATATCGTACTTGATCGTGCGATTTCTATGGTAGAGCGCGATAAGAATCATCCTTCGATTCTCATCTGGTCATGCGGCAACGAGTCGTATGCCGGCCAAGTCATTTTGAATGTAGCCGACTACTTCCGTGAGACGGACCCAAGTCGACTTGTTCACTACGAGGGTGTATTCCATAATCGTGCGTATGACGCCACTAGCGACATGGAAAGCCGAATGTATGCCAAGCCTGCGGACATTGAGGCTTATCTCAACAGCCAACCGGCCAAACCGTATATCAGCTGCGAATATATGCACGCTATGGGGAATTCAGTCGGAGGTCTTCATAAGTATACAGAGCTGGAAACCAAATATCCGATGTATCAAGGCGGCTTTATTTGGGATTATATCGATCAGGCTATTGTCAAAAAGGATCGATATGGCCGTGAGTTTTTGGCATATGGCGGGGATTTCGAGGACCGTCCTACGGATTACAGCTTTTGCGGAGATGGCCTTGTCTTTGCAGATCGTCAAATAAGTCCTAAGATGCAGGAAGTCAAATTCCTTTATCAGAATATCAAGCTGGAACCTAACAGAAGCCATATTAAAGTCATTAACGAAAATTTGTTTGTGAATACAGATCAGTATGTGCTTGAATATCGTCTTTATCATGAAGGCACGGAAGTTGGCAATGGGTTTAAGGATGTTGCCGTTGCAGCACAAAGTGAAAGCATCATTCCGATCGAACTGCCAGATGTGAATGGGCAACCAGGCGAATACTGCATCCAAGCTTCCTTGGTGCTTAGAGAGTCTGCGATATGGGCTGACGCTGGGTTTGAGACGGCTTATGGTCAATCCACTTTCGTGATACAAGCAAGTGGTCAGAAGGAACAACCTTCCGGTGAAGTCAAAGTGGCGGAGGGAGACGTCAATATTGGCGTCACAGGGAAAGGTTTCTCCGTCATTTTCTCGAAGCAGGTAGGATCCCTCGTATCGCTTAGATACCATGGTCGGGAGATGATTGCGCTACCTCCGGCTCCGTTATTTTGGCGGGCTACCACAGATAACGACAAAGGAACCGCTATGGGGTTCACGGCTGGCGCATGGTATGCTTCGAGCCTGGCGCGCAGATGTGTCAGCACCGAGCTGAAACAGGAGAAGAGCTCGGCAACGGTTGCTTTTGATTACAGATTCAGCATTAGCTCTGAAGTAACCGTTCGTATTGCCTATACGGTGTATGCGGATGGAACAATTCGCGTGCACACGCACTACAAAGGAGCAGCAGGTCTGCCGAATCTCCCGATTCTTGCTGTTTCCTTCAAGATGTCCGCTGATTATAACCAGTCAGAATGGTATGCAATGGGGCCGGAAGAAAACTACAGCGATCGCAGCCATGGAGCTCGCTTGGGGATGTTCAGCCGTCAGGTTGATGAATTACCAACCCCTTACCTCGTTCCACAGGAATCGGGTAATCGAACTGGTGTTCGCCGTGTGAATGTGACGGACGTGAATGGTATCGGTCTGACGATTAAGGCTGATCCAACTGCTCCTGTAGAATGCAACTTGTCGCCATATACGGCATTTGAGCTTGAGCATGCTGATCATGCTTATGAGCTGCCGGATGTTCATTATACTGTTGTTACGGTCGCTGGCAAACAAATGGGTGTCGGCGGCGATGACAGTTGGGGAGCGCCTGTGCATGAGGAATATCAGATTCCAGCTAATCAGGAGATCTCGTTTGAGTTTGTCATTGCTAGTGCAGGAAAGTAATAATAGAATTTAAAAAAGAGGTTGTCCCTTTGGTTATGAAATAACCGGGGGACGGCCTTTTTTTTGTTGTAGCTAGGGCGGTGCAGGAGAGGGCAGGACAGGGAGGGTAGAGCAGAGCTGAGCAGATCAGATCAGGGCAGGGCAGGGCAGGGCAGGGCAGGGCAGGGCAGGGCAGGGCAGGGCAGGGCAGGGCAGAACAGAGCAGAGCAGAACAGAGCAGAACAGAGCAGAGCAGAACAGGGAACGGAACTACAGTCCCTTATTTTGAAGAGGCATCATTTTCAGATTAAGCGGAACTACGGTACGCTATTGCTGCCGATTTGTCCGTTTTCCCTTCGAAAACGGACAAATAACGAACCACAGTTCCCTCTCGCGCGGAAAAGGAGGCGATTCGAAGAAATAGCGTCCTGTAGTTCACTTCGGATAAGCTTGTACCGTATCTGACCGCATGAAAAGTAGCTAGATAGATACTGCTGAGAGCGCCGATTAGGCTCTCTCAAGGGGAAGTGAGCGTTCGTGCGGCGGAAAAAGTCAGCTGAGAGCGCCCAAAAGGCTGCCTCATCGCATGAAAAGTAGCTAGATACTGCTGAGAGCGCCGATTAGGCTTTCTCAGGGGAAGAGAACGATCGAGCGGCGGAAAAAGTCAGCTGAGAACGCCCAAAAGGCCGCCTCACCGCATGAAAAGTAGCTAGATACTGCTGAGAGCGCCGATTAGGCTCTCTCAAGGGGAAGTGAGCGTTCATGCGGCGGAAAAAGTCAGCTGAGAGCGCCCAAAAGGCTGCCTCACCGCATGAAAAGTAGCTAGATACTGCTGAGAGCGCCGATTAGGCTCTCTCAGGGGAAGTGAGCGTTCGTGCGGCGGAAAAAGTCAGCTGAGAGCGCCCAAAAGGCTGCCTCACCGCATGAAAAGTAGCTAGATACTGCTGAGAGCGCAGATTGGGCTCTCTCAGGGGAAGAGAGCGCTCGTGCAGCGGCATTTTTA
Source organism: Paenibacillus sp. J22R160 (assembly GCF_059692135.1). Lineage (NCBI taxonomy): Bacteria > Bacillati > Bacillota > Bacilli > Caryophanales > Paenibacillaceae > Paenibacillus > Paenibacillus sp. J22R160. The sequence continues at coordinate 11,752 of NZ_JCAUAU010000035.1, forward strand.
AAATCGCGAGAATGTTGTAGGCAAGCTATCACACGAAATAGATTGCCATAATATTACAAGAAATGCCTGATATCTGTAAATACAAATGGATGTAGAGACATATATGCTTGATATGCGCTCACTTTTGATTTGAGGGTAATACCAATTTGAAAACGAGAGGAGGTATTCTCAATAAGAAAATAGATGCTGTTCGTTTCATCATCAGTGAATCCAGTACTTCAAAGAGGAGAATTGTACAAATGAAAACGACCAAAAGGCTTGTGCAGCTATTTATCTTTTCTATGCTAATCTGCCTCATTCTTCCGTATAGCTTGTCCAAAAGCCATGCGGCAGATTCCAATTCCAATGCAACCAATTATGGTTTGAAGGCGGATTATTACAAGAACTCCGGACCGGGTGAGTTTAGGTTTGAAGACTTGGTAACGACGGTGGTCGATCCGTACATTAATTTTAGTTCATTGGAAGGAGCATTCACGACATTGGTCGGACAGAACAATCGTGTGAATGTGAGATGGACAGGACAGATCACACCAGAATTCTCTGAAAATTATACGTTCTGGATGACGGGTGATAACGGTTTCAGACTGTGGATCGATAACAAATTAGTCATTGATCATTGGGTCGCTGACTGGGATAAAGAACAAACAAGCAGTCCAATAGCACTGGTAGCCGGGGAGAAATACGACATTAAAGTGGAGTATTTCGAGAATGACGGTGGATCCAACTTGTTTTTACGTTGGGGCAGCCCAAGTGTGCCGAAGCAAATTGTACCTGCGACAGCCTTCACGTTGCCTGTAGATTTTGAGAATAGCGGGCCAGTCGCTGGATCGGTTTTACCCGATGGTTTGCATACTGAATTTATATTTGCAGAAGCATTAACGGAGCTTGGCAGTAACGCGCGTGAGCAGCTTTCCGCTAATGTGCTAGGAAAGGATTGGCCGATTAAATCGGCAGTTCTCAAGTCTGGCGATCCGAAAACGATCCAAATCGAGTTTGAGTACCCCATGTATTTCCAAGATGCTCCTATGGCAAATATAGGATATACCGGTGGTGGCGCCCTTGTATATGCTGCAAGCAGCAAGCCGGTCAAAGATTTCTATCTTGCAATCAAAAATGACTCCACCTATCAGATTGAAACGCCGTGGGCAAGCCAGGTCGATGCGAATAATCCGTTGCCGGATTATCCAAGACCGCAAATGGTTCGTGATCAGTGGCTGAACCTGAATGGAAAATGGGAATTCCAAGCAGCCAAACAAGGGGATGCGCTTCCGACAGGTCACAAGCTTAAAGAGCACATCACGGTACCGTTTGCTGTGGAATCCAGGCTTTCAGGTATTCAACGCCAAGAGCAGCTTATGTGGTACAAGCGAAATTTCACGGTGCCGCAAAATTGGAATGGCCAGCATGTGAAATTGAATTTTGGCGCAGTGGATTACGAAACGGACGTATATGTGAACGGAGCAAAGGTAGGAAGCCATAAAGGTGGATACACATCCTTCAGTTTCGATATAACGGACCAATTGAAAGCCGGAGAGAATGAATTGATCGTTCATGTCCTCGATTATACGGATACCCAAGGGGATCAAATCAAAGGGAAACAAACAGTTGTTCAACCAGGAGGCATTTGGTATACGTCGGTGTCTGGCATTTGGCAAACGGTTTGGCTGGAGCCTGTTGATAGCGCTAGCATTGATCGGATGAACATGGTGCCAGATATTTGGAGTGGCCGGCTGAAGCTGACTGTTGATGCGGTAAATGGAGCAGGTAAAACAGTAGAGGCTGTGGCTCTGAAAAATGGCGTTGAAGTCGGTCGCATTAGCGGAAATGCCGGTGCTGAATTGCTGCTTCCGGTACCGAATGCGCGATGGTGGACACCCGATGACCCGTTCCTCTACGATCTAAATGTGTCGTTGAAAGATGGCGAAACAATCATCGATCATATAGACAGTTACTTCGGTATGAGAGAAGTAAAGTTGGGGAAAGTCGATGGTATCCAGCGCCCGATGCTGAACGGGAAATTCGTCTTTCAGATGGGAACTTTGGATCAAGGATACTGGCCAGACGGTCTTTATACAGCGCCAACAGATGACGCTTTGAAATTTGACATTGAAGCTGAGAAGCGGATGGATATGAACATGATCCGCAAACATATTAAGATTGAACCCGCCCGTTGGTATTACTGGGCAGATAAATTGGGACTTCTCGTTTGGCAGGACATGCCAAGCGGAACGAGCAGAGATGTATCGGCTCTGCCGCAATATTATAAAGAATTCGATGAAATGATCAAGCAATTGCAGAACTCGCCTTCCATTATTGTCTATATTGTCTTTAACGAAGGTTGGGGCCAATTCGACAACGGTGGAAATTATACCAGAGAAGCCATCGCGCATGCGCTGAAGGCAGACCCGACTCGCCTCATTAATGGTGTTACCGGGTGGTATGATGCCGGAGGCGGTGAAAATGAGTCCAAGGCAGGACATTTCCTCGATTGGCACAAGTATCCGGCGCCCGAGTCGCCGACTCCTTCGGAATATCGGGCAGCAACGCTTGGTGAATACGGAGGTGTAGGCCTTCGCGTGCCAGGGCATGAGTTCAGTCCCTTGACGGTATATGCTGGACTAGCAATGAACACGAAGGAAGAGTTAACGGATCAGTATATTAGTTATATCAATACGATCAAAATGCTGAAAAATAAGCCTGGACTTAGTGCGGCCGTATACACCCAAATCTCGGATGTCGAATACGAGATCAATGGATTATTAAGCTACGACCGCAAAGTGGAAAAGGTTGATTTCGCTCGCGTTGCCGCAGCACATAGGGAATTAATAGGCACTAGCAATAAGTCCGATCTCATGACTAGTATTCAAGCAGCGAAGCAAATTCGTGATAACGCTGTTGTAGGAGATGGACCAGGACAGTACAAGCAGCAAGTCGTGAATATTTTCTCAGCTGCAATTGCGAACGCACAAGCTGCATATGAGAACGATCAAACCACCGCGGACGGTATTAAAGCAGCGATTGCTGCTCTAGATGCAGCCGTCAAGCAATTCCGCGACAAAGCTAACAATCCTCTGCCTTTTAACGATACATTTGATGATTTGAATGCAGAAGGTTGGACGACATACAGCGGTGAATGGAGTGCTGCTAGCGGTAAGTACACTGTGATTAACGGTGAAGGTTATAAAGCTGTGGCTAAGGATACGAAATTTCAAGACTTCACTTATGAAACGGATATCTCCATGAGTGCTAGCCCCAATTTGGCTAATGCCGGCGTCATATTCCGAGTGAATAACCCGACCGTTGGAACAGATAACTTGCAAGGATATTATGCAGGCATTACACTCGCTGGTCGCGTTCAACTGGGCAAGCTAAATAATAATTGGACAGAACTGGCGAATAAAGCTGCCCCTCCGATCAGCGTAGATACGGTTTATCGATTAAAGGTTGTTGCCAAGGGACCAAACATTGACGTTTATGTTAACGACACGCTTGCAGCTAGCGCGGTTGACAGTACCTTTACCGAAGGCGCTATCGGGGTCCGCACATACAAGGCTAATGCAACATTTGATAACATTCGTGTAACGGAAATGGAAGATGCGGTACAACCAAGCATGACATTGGACGGAGCTAGCCTTGTCAAAGAAGGCTCGACGTTTGCTGTAAAGCTTGGTGTATCAAGTGTAACAAACACGGTGTACGGGTCAGATGTTACGCTGAATTATCAAGCAGATTTGTTCGAGCTGCAGCAAGTAGACTCAGCTGCTGAAGGAATTGCCGTCGTTCATTATGTTGATGATCACAATGGCAGCGTTCGCATGGTGCTCGCGAACATTGGGGGAGATGATCAAAGTAAGCATGAAACACCGCTTGTTACGCTCCAATTTAAAGTGAAGGGTTCTCCAAATTCCTCTGGTAACATCTCGGTGCTCAAAGCCATCTTGGCAGATGAGAAAGGCATGGAGACAGAAGCTGTACCCGCCGAGCTTGCGGTACGGATTGAGGGCTACGTCTCGGACGGCGATTTGAACCATGACAATAAATACTCCATTGGTGATTTGGCGATTCTTGCCACCCATTATGGGAAGAATAGCAGCAGTCCGGATTGGAATGTTGCTAGAGCAGCAGATTTGAATGGCGATGGTAAAGTGGACATCGAAGATCTGGCGCAAATGGCACAGAAGGTTTTGAATCAATAAGAAGAATGGAATCATGGCTTTTACAGCATGATTCCATTTTTTTTGTTCTAACTTTCTTTTGTTTAAGCCCACATCCAATAAATGGCAATGGTTCAATCGAAAAATTTGCTATAATGAACTGCGGACATTTTCGGATGGGAAGTGAAGCTTTATCATGGTGGTGCGATTTAAGGCATATGGCCATGCTCTTTTGAACAAATATCTTTCAGGGGAATCTATCGATTATCGTCAGGTCATTTCGTTGTTTCTCCCAATCCTCATCGACCAGGCCTTCCTTGTCGGCTTAAGCTTGGTGAACACCGCGATGATTAGTTCATCGGGCGTGGCGGCGATCAGCGCGGTAAGCATGGTCGATTCGCTCAATCTTTTCTTAGTTAACGTATTTGTCGCCTTGGCGACTGGTGGTACAGTCGTGGTAGCCCAGTACAAGGGAAGCGGTAACGAAAAGATGGTATCCAAAGCGGCGGCAAGCTCGCTATCAGCGGTCACTTTAGTTGCGTTAGCGATCAGCCTGCTGGTCCTGCTGTTTTATCATCCAATACTGAAGGTGCTATTCGGAACGGCGGAGCCGGAGGTGTTCTCCCATGCCGGTACCTATTTGGTGGGAAGCGTCGTATCTTACACGGGGATCGCAATCAAGGAAGCGGTCAACGGAGCGCTAAGAGGGATCGGCAGGACGAGAGTGACCTTGGTGCTGTCTTTGATTATGAACCTCACCTACGTGCTGCTCAATATCCTATTTGTCCACTATCTGGATATGGGTGTTCTTGGATTGAGCGTGGCCGTGAATATTTCCCGGTATTTAGCGGCGGGTTGCGCCTTATTCTATCTGTTTCGTATGGATGCCAGCCTGCGAATTCGGCTTAAAGATGTGCTCGACTGGAATTTCTCTATGTTTAAGAAAATCATGTTCATCGGGGTGCCTTTCGCAGCGGAGCAGTTATTTTTTAACGGGGGAAAAATGTTAACCCAAATCTATATTGTGAGTCTGGGCACCTATGCGATTGCAACGAACGCTATCAGTTCGGTAATCGCTATGCTGCTGCAAATCCCTGCAATCGCATTGTCTACTGCGTTAGTCACGGTGGTAGGGCAGTGTATCGGGAGGCGCAATATTGAGGATGCACGCAAATTTACGAGATCATTTCTGTGGCTGTCGTCTGGCTCCCTCTTATTGATGGGGCTGCTTTTGCTCCCGTTCTTCAATCCGCTTGTGGGTCTGTTCCGCCCTCCGGCAGAAATTATGGACGATCTGTATCTCATTATGCTGGTTAATCTGTTAGCTCAAGTTCCTCTATGGTCAATCAGTTTTCTGCTGCCTGGTGCACTGCGCGCTGCTGGGGATTCGCGTTTCACCTCGATCTCTTCCATGCTGACCATGTGGTTGTTTCGGGTTGTGCTCGGCTACGTGTTTGGCATCACCTTAGGTTTCGGTGTTATCGGGGTTTGGGCGGCTATGCAATTGGAATGGGGCGTTCGCGGGGCGGTTTTCCTCTGGCGGTATTATGGGGATAAGTGGTATAAACACCGCTTGGTTGAGCCCGCGAGCGGGAAGTAAGAGAGCCTCTTTCAACTTGGTCATTTGAGAGCTTGTTTGCTAGCGTAATACTTGGGCAGCACACCTACCTTTTTCTTAAACATGCGCAGGAAGCCCGTGTAATCATTGAATCCTGACCCCATGCAGGCTTCGGTAACGTTGTAACCTTCTGTGAGCATTTTTTTGGCAAGCGCAATCCGTTTGTAGATGATGTATTCATGGATGGTACTGCCCGTATGTTTTTTGAAAAGCCTGCTTAGATGATATTTGCTAATAAAAAACATTTTCTCAAGCCGTTCGAGCGTCAAATCTTCCGTAAGATGTTGATCGAGATAGGCTAGGATAGGGCTCAATCTTTTCGGCAAATCCATGCCGCTTTCCTTTACCTGATTGGTATAAAAGAAGCGATGCACCAGAACAAGAATTTCAATCAAACAGCCAAGTTTAATCAGGGAATCACCTGGGAATGGATGGTTGATGATTTCATTATATTTCGTAAACAAATCAAGCAAAGCGGAGGATTGTTGTTCGCTGAGCTTGATTTTATTTTTTTCACCAGCGGGACGATCGTAGAAGCATTGAAGCGGTTTCAAAGCGTCGGTTTGAAAAAGAGCAATTAGAGCCGGATTAAATTCAATCGTTACACGCTCATATAAGTCATCCGTCGTGAGCGCAGGCTTATGAATTTCATGCTCATTGGTAATGATGAGATCACCGAATTCCAGGGGATACACCGTTTTGTCAACGAAATAGTTCACATCGCCACGAATTAAGAAAAAGATCTCACAGCCTTGATGCAAATGAAAGTGAACATTAAAGGGAGCCGTTCGAATGGCATGGCGAAATTTCACATGTTCATCAAACTGCTCTAAGTAGTCAGAAACCAAGAAATTACCCCCCCACGATATGAGCAAGTTTATCCACTTTTGAGGCAATTTCATCAAGGAAGTGGTAATTGTAATGATATAGGATGATAGTGTGATATTCAATAGATTTGGGAGGGAAGTACATATGAGTAAGCAGAAAATCAAATTTGGACTTGTCGGAATTGGAAATATTGGTAACACGCATTTGAAATATTTGAGTGCGATGGAGCATGTCACTATTGTTGGCGTTTGTGATGTAGATAAAGAAAAAGCCGATTTGAATGCCAAGACTTATGGGACTACAGCTTATTACAATGCCGTAGATTTATTGGATCAGTCCGGGCTGGATGTCGTCATTATCGCGGTTCCCCATTATGATCATCCAACCATTGCAATAGAAGCTTTCCAACGGGGGATTCATGTCATGTGCGAGAAACCGATAGCGGTTCATGTTAATGATGCTAAGCGCATGATTGATGCTTATGAAACTTCCAAAGAGACATATCCTGGACTCCAGTTTGCCATCATGTTTCAAGAAAGAACGCTCCCCTTTTATGCAAAACTCAAAGAAATCGTGGACAGCGGAGAGCTGGGCCAACTCACTCGTGCTACTTGGATTCATACCAAATGGTTTCGCTCCCAGTCCTACTACAATAGTGGTGGATGGCGTGCGACATGGGCTGGCGAGGGCGGCGGCATCCTGACCAATCAATGTCCGCACACGCTGGATATGTACCAATGGTTGTTCGGATTGCCTTCGTTGATCTCTGGTCATGCGCATATTGGCAAATATCATGATATTGAAGTTGAGGATGAGGTAACCGCTTACTTTGAACATGCGAATGGGATGATCGGGCATTTAATCGTGACAACAGCTGAACTCCCGGGAACGAATCGCCTAGAAATCGTGGGGGATACTGGAAAGCTCGTGCTGGAGAACGGTAAGCTGCTTCACTATAAGTATCCAGAATCTATGCTTACGTTCACGAGAGAGACCGAACAAAAATTTGCTATTTGGGAGATCGAGCCGGAGGTCGTTGAGGTGGATGCTGACGCTCCAAATGGACATCATATCGTAACTGGCCGCTTAGTTGACCGCCTCCTAGGCAAGAAGACAGATTTAATTGCCGAAGGTCCTGAAGGGCTTGGTTCCTTGACCTTGGCGAATGGCATCATGCTGTCTTCCTTCCAGAAGCGCCCTGTCCAGGTGCCAATTGACGGCAATGCCTTTCAATCTCACCTAGACGAACTTATCAAAACATCCACTTTTGTGAAAAAAATCGTTGCGAATTCAACGGCGGCTCACGAGGATATGTCAGCTTCTTTCGGCAGCAGCAAATAATAAAGGAGAGATGGCCATGCTTAAAGCTAAGATCACTTGTTTTGCCGATGAAATTTCGCAGGATCTAGAAGAGCAGTTAGATGTGCTGCAGCAAGAGGGGATCTCGCATATTGAGTTGCGCAATGTATGGGGTAAAAATGTTCTGATGCTGGATGATGAGGAGCTCGCCGCCATCCGGCAAACGCTGAATCAACGTGGTTTTCAGGTATCTTCCATTGCTTCACCAATCGGTAAATATCCGGTTGCGGAAGACTTCGGGCCGCAATTGCAATCGATCCAGCAGGCGATTCAGGCAGCTCACGTGTTAGGGACCCCCTATATTCGTATATTTTCCTACCATCCGCCGGAGAATGCGAGCCTGGATACGTGCAGAGACGAAGTGCTGCATCGAATGAAGCAATTGACGGAAATTGCTGAACAGAATAACGTCATCCTCATTCTGGAGAATGATAATGATTTGTACGGCACTACAGATGAACGTTGTTTGGAAATTTTGCAGCATTGCGCATCCGATTCTCTGCGTTTGGCCTTCGACCCTGGCAACTTTGTTAAGAATGATATTAAACCGATGAAGGACGCGTATCCGAGACTGAAAGCCTATACCGATTACATTCACATTAAGGATGCAACGTTCGAACCGAAACAATTTGTTCCTGCCGGAGCGGGAGACGGAGAGCTTGATACTCTGCTGCTCACTTTAAAAGAGAGAGGTTATGACGGATTTCTGTCTGTTGAGCCGCATCTGCAGCATTATATGCCGCATGCCAGTAATCCTAAACGTGTAGTTACTGCGGTACGCGCGCTCAAGCAGTTGCTTGAACGAGCGGATTACCAGTGGGAGTAACGCATTAATAAGAAGTTGTGATAGAAATTAGAGCTACAAAAAAGAGCTTAATCCATTCGGATTGGCTCTTTTTTTAGATAAACGACGTATCCTACATATCGGGGCAAGTTATATTCGTGAATGGAGGTTCGATTGTTACGTGATTCAAGGCGTTTCTACAAGTTTATTTCTTCCCAAGGAAACCTTCCTTGAAAATATTCAATAAATATTCGAGGGTTGTCGGATCGCTATACGTGGAAGCTTCTGTATCAATCTCGATGACGTGCTTGTTCTTGACTGCCGGAATGTTGTTCCATGTGTCGGTTTTCATGAATGAATTATTGGCTGCGGTACTTCTGCTGAGGACAAGGTAGTCACCGGCATAATTCGGTATAACCTCTTGTGAAAGCGCATAGTAGCCTGGGCCAAGCGCATCCTTTTTGACTTTTTCAGGCATATTTAGACCCATTGCTTGGTAAAGGACCTCGGTACCGCGAGCCCAGTTATTGCCGAATACATAGAAGTCCTTCGAATCTGTTTCGATGACGGACACAGTGACTTGCTCACCGATTTTGGCTTTGATTTCTTTGCCTAGTTCAGCCGAACGTTTCTTGAAATCATCCATCCACTTTTGCGCATCTTTCTCTTTATTCAGTAATTTACCGATTTCAAGCTGCTGGGCCAGATAGTCCAGTTTGCCCCACGTATAGACAACAGTAGGCGCAATTTGTTTTAACTTTTCGAGATTTTTCGATTCGGAGCCGGCGATAATCAGATCCGGTTTCTGCTCAATGATTTTCTCAAGCTCATTCTCTGAAACAACGGGGACGCCTTTAAGCTTTTCTTTGAAAAGGGGGTTCTTATTCGTCCATTCGTCTACTCCGACCAGTGTGCCGCCTAGCGATAACACGTTCGGTGCATTTGTCAGGGCTACGATACGCTTAGGATTCGCTGGAACTTGTACAGGTCCTGTCTCGGATGCATAGTTGATCGTGTCAGAAGCCTCTTTGGCAGCGGCTGGCGCACTCGAGCTTTGCGGGGATGCTGCAGGGCTATTGTTCGTTGCCTTGTTACCGCAAGCGGAGATAGCGAACATCAACGAAAGAATAATAGGAATAAATAACTTTTTCTTCATCTTGGAGTCTCCTTAAATGTGGAACTAAACCACTCATTAATTGATAATGATTATCGATATCATCTAAACTAATATAAAATCTAGTTTCATGTTTGTCAACGAGAATCTCATGTTTTATCAGATGCGTAACTGGCTCATGCATCTGTTTTTCCTGTCTAGCTCCCAACATGATATAATGAACCGGATTAACAGCAGGAGATGATGGTCGGATGGGGTTCGTGAGATTTAACCTAGCATATTTGAAAAATAACTTGTTCATGAGATTGCTGCTCCTGTTCTCTCTGATTACGATTATTACGATTATTTCCTTTTCCATATTCATGTATCATTCGATGTCGCAAGCCGCAATCAATCGTGAGCTGGATATACAAAAGAAAGCCATGATGAACGTTAATACTTATTTAGGGCAGAAATATGATTCGGCGCAGTCCATTCTATTCGGATTATATCGGGATAGTTCGCTGGCTGCGGGCGTATCCTTCATGCTGCAGCACCCCTTTCAAGAATATGTGCAGCATAGCCTTGAACAGAATAATTTAGGCGGAAACAGCACATGGAATGATGGGTTGGAGTATTTCAAAAACCACGTGGAAGATGACGAGGATATTCGCAATTTGATGTTATACAGCGTGGATCAACAGGTCTTATACGTATTAAGTCACAGTCGGCCGATGCGGATGATAACCACGAACGCGGCTCATTCTTATATTCCGGAAGTAATGGCGCTCGATAGCAAGAGCGTCTCGCTTCCGAATATTTGGGTGCGCGAAGCCGCGGATCAATGGGATAACCATTTATATGCCGTACGGACGCCAATCAATGATAGACAAACGTTGAAAAACATAGGTCAGCAGCTTGTGTATTTCAACTCGGACAGCATTTGGAAAGTGTTATCCGATGAGCAGAAAGAGCTGAAGGGGACGATTCTCGTTCTGTCGTCAGAGGGAGGTGTATTGTTCGACTCCTCTGATCAGTATTATGGCAAGGCCTACCCGTATATGGATCAAGTGAATGCGATGTACGAGCGCAGCGATATGAATAAAACGAATTATGTGTCGAAGCTTACGCAAGCCAAAGGGGATTTCATCGTCGTCGGCCTGATGCCCAAAGAGGAGCTTTCAGCTTCTTCGTGGCGAATTGGGAGCACGATTTTTTCAATTAGTGCGGTTTGTATTTTTATCGCAATTTTACTGCCGTCGTTGGTCGTGCTGAATGTCGCTAAGCGTACTAACCTGATTATCCGCTTCACGCGGAAGGTTAAACAAGGCGATTTGACCGTACGAATTCAGGACATACGAGAGGACGAGCTAGGCCAGATTTCCCGCAGTTTTAACGAAATGATCGACGAATTGAACCAATATATCGACCGGGTATATAAAGCGGACATTAAGCAGAAGCATACGGAATTAACGGCCCTGCAAGCCCGCGTTAATCCTCACTTTTTATATAACACACTAGAAGTGATTCGCATGAGGGCGATTTCACAAGGTGCTCATGACGTCGGCGAAATGATTTACAGCTTATCAGCGTTATTCCGAAGCTTTGTCCAGCAGAAGAAAATATACACGTTGAAGGACGAGCTCGAAGCGTGCCGCTTGTATTTGGAGCTGTTTCAGATTCGATACAAAGATAAATTTACGTATGCAATGGAATGGGACCGGAAGCTTGCTCCTATTCGTATCATGAAAATGTCGCTGCAGCCTATTATTGAAAATTACATCGTGCATGGGTTGCGAAACGAGAGTACCGACAATGAGCTGCTCATTCGAGTAAATCAAGTGGAGGAATTCCTGCACGTTCAAGTGATAGACAACGGGAACGGGATAACGCCAGATCGTTTGAAAGAGATCGAGCAGTTCCTACAAGTGGATGAGTCGGAAGAAGAATCTTTTGGTCTGCGAAGCATTCATCAACGACTGAAGCTTCTCTATGGAAGTAAATATGGCTTAGATCTGCGAAGCACGCCAGGGCATGGAACGACCGTTGATGTATGGCTGCCAATAGACGGCGGGAAGGAGGATTACGATGTTTAGGGTTTTCATTGTTGATGATGAACCATTTATTGTTGAAGGCTTGTATGACATCATCGATTGGGCAGAAGCTGATCTTGAAATTGTCGGGCACGCAAGCAACGGTCAGAAGGCTCTGGAAGCTTTACAGGAAACTACCGTGGATATCTTGTTGACGGATATCTCCATGCCTGTGATGAATGGGTTGGATTTGATTCGCAATGCCAGGATACGCCACCCGGATTTGAAAGTGATCGTGCTCAGCGGATTCGATGAGTTTACTTATCTAAAAGAAGGTATGATGCTGGGCATCGAAAATTATTTGCTGAAGCCTATTAACATCAAAGAGCTGAAAGCAACTCTTCACAATACGGTTGAGAAGCTGAACTCTTTTAAAGAGACACGTTTGGTTCAAGCTTACAGCAAGCAAATTTTGAAGGATAACACCTTGCAGCGTTGGCTGACGCATCAGATTGCTCCGACGGAATTCTACGAACGAGCGGATCTGCTGGGTATCAACCTAGATTGCTCATATATGGCTGTCTCCGTTGTACGAACAGAATCCGATGCCTCCGAGGTTTTTGAGTACCTCACACAACGATTAGAAGCCTATGACTGGTTGACTTCCTTCTACGATATGGATGGAGATATCGTGCTGCTTGCTGCTATGAATGATGTGGACCGCGGCAGAAAAGAGTTAAAGAATATTCTTCGGCAATTTCAAATCGAGCTTCATGATCGTTTACTCCGAATCACCGTAGGCAGCATAGAGCAGCTTCCTGAACAAACAGGCGAAAGTTACACAAGCGCGAAGAAAGCACAGGAGTATTTCTGGGTATACCCAGAGCTCTACATGATCGATGCAAGCGAATTAGAGTTCCACGAAGGTCATCCTAAGGCGGATTTCTCGCTCATTGACTGGTCCTCCTATGCCAAACTTATCGTTGGCAAGGATCAAGAAAACTTAAAGCTGCAAATTCAAAATGATTTCAAGCGGATTCAGGCCTTGCCAGGAATTACACCGCAAGATGTTCAGGATATTGCTTTTGAGATGGTGATTCATTTTAAAATGGAACTGAAAGCGATCCGCCACACCGAGGATCAAGACGTGTACAACCAAGCTTTTCAACAAATCAGGAGCTCTGAGACGCTTGATGATGTGGAAAATGCGATCCTGGAAGTTGCTGACCTGACGGTTGGATTATTAATATCCGACGTTCGAAGTCCGATTGTGCAGCAAGTCTTGAAATATATCCACGAATCGTACGCAGATGAGCTTTCGCTCAAAATGCTAGGTGCACATTATCATATTCACCCGGTATATTTAGGGCAGTTGTTCCACAAAGAGATTAATGAGTCGTTTACGGAATATATTAATCGGTACCGGATCGAGAAAGCGAAGGAACTGCTCAAGACCACCAATTTGAAGGTTCATGTCATTGCCAAAGATGTGGGGTATTGGGAAGTCGGTTATTTTTATAAACAATTTAAGAAGTATGTGGGAATATCCCCGACTGATTATAGAGGACTGCTCTAGGGAAAACTGGAGTGCAGTCCTTTTTTTGTTTTTTCTTTGATTTGTACATGGTTACATTTAATTTATCGTCTATTTGTAAATGCTTTCATGAGGTACTGTAAATATAGCCCCTCGGGCGTATACAATAGAGCACGGAACAGGGAGGATACACAAATGAGTAAAATCAAAAAACGATTAACTGCGACACTTGGACTGACGCTTGCAGCTTCAATGGTACTTAGTGCATGTGGAAGCAAAGAGGCTAGCGATACGAATGGGGCGGGAACGCCAGATAAACCGGTTGAGTTAATTTGGTACACGATCGGAACACCGCAAAAAGACGTTGACCGCGTCATGACGGAAGTTAGTAAATACACGGCTCAGAAAATTGGCGTAACAGTGAAAATGAACATGATCGATTGGGGCGACTATCCGCAAAAGATGCAGGTCATGACCGCTTCCGGTACACCTATGGACATTATGTTCACGTCTTCATGGGCATTCGATTATGTGCAAAACGCACGTAAAGGCGCTTTCAAACCAATTGACGAGCTGCTTCAAAAAAATGGACAAGGTATTGTAAAAGCATTGGACCCAGCTTTCTTGAACGGCTCTAAGGTAGATGGCCACAACTATGGGGTTCCAGCCAATAAAGAGCTTCCAGCACAAGACGTATGGCGTTTTAACAAAAACTTGGTTGATAAATACAACTTAAACATCGATAACGTAAATTCAATCGAAAGTTTGGAGCCATTGCTGAAAGCGATTAAAGAAAAAGAACCGAACGTCTATGGCTTAGCCGTGGACAAAACGTTCATGCCTTATGTGCCATATGACTATGTGATTGAAAAAATGCCAATGGCTGTGAAAGTAGGCAATCCGGACTTTAAAGTCGTAAACATTTTGGATACACCGGAAATGAAGCAAGCGCTTCAAGCGATGAACAAATACTACAAAGCAGGATACATTCCGACGGAAGCAGCAACGCTTAGCTCTCTAAACGATGTTCAAGTGACGGGCAAATGGTTCTCGGACAAAGCGACCAACCAGCCTTTCGCAGACAACCTATGGTCAGCTAGCTATGGTTATCCCGTGGTCTCCAAGCAAGCAAGCCCAGCTTTGATTTACAACTGGTCCGTAATGGGTTCCATGCAAGCCATCTCAGCTAATTCCAAGTACCCAGAGAAAGTCATGGAGTTCTTGAACTTGCTGAATACAGATCCAGTTCTTCGCAATATGGTTGATTCCGGAATTGACGGCGTTCACTACAAGAAGCTTGATAACGATAAAATGGAGAACTTGGCGGATTCCAAAAACTACGATATGCCAACCTTCTCACTTGGTAACGTTCTACTGACATACAAAGACAAGAAAGATCCTGAAAACAAATGGGAAGAGTTCAAAAAGTTTAATGACACGGGCGTACCGGCACCGCTTCTTGGTTTCAACTTCGATCCTTCGAAAGTGACAGCTGAGATCGCTGCGGTTCAAAACGTAAAAGAAGAGTTCTGGGCAACTTTGATGACAGGTACCGTTGATCCTGATAAATTCATTCCTCAAGCTAACGAGAAGTTCAAAGCAGCTGGTCTGGACAAAATCATGGCTGAAGCACAAAGCCAGATCGATGCTTGGAAAGCCGCAAACAAAAAATAAGATAAGATTCGGATTAGGCGAATGTCACCCATTCGCCTGATCTTTTTAATCTTGTCGTGAGGAGTGATTGTATGAATAGAATAGGAGCATTTCTAAAAGATGTTAAACAAAGTAGAGTGCTGCTGCTGATGGCATTGCCAGCGACGCTTTGGTTCCTGTTCTTCTCTTATTTACCGATGGCCGGCATGGTGATTGCGTTTAAGCAATACCGCTATAGCAGAGACGGCTTTTGGGCAAGTATTGTGGAAAGCAAATGGGTCGGACTGCAAAATTTCAAGTTTCTTTTCAGTACGAATGATGCCTATATCATTACGCGGAATACACTGCTGTACAATATTGTATTTATTATTGCAGGGCTCGTGCTTTCGGTGGCATTAGCCATTGTCTTATCGGAAATTGTCAACAAGAAGATGGCGAAGCTGTACCAAACCGGGATGTTTCTGCCCTACTTTTTATCCTGGGTTATTGTAGGCTACTTCGTGTTTAGTTTTCTTAGCTTTGATAAAGGGATGCTCAATCATATTCTCTCAGCGTTCGGAGTCGATCCGATCCGGTGGTATAACGACAAAACGTACTGGCCTCTTATTATTATCTTCGTATATCTATGGAAGTCTGTAGGTTATAGCAGCGTTGTTTATTTGGCAGCCATTATGGGAATTGACAAATCACTCTATGAGGCTGCGATGATTGACGGTGCAAGCAAATGGCAGCAAATTAAGCACATCACGTTCCCGATGCTGAAGCCGCTGATGACGATTCTGACGCTGCTCGCGATCGGTCGTATCTTCTATGCAGATTTCGGATTATTCTTGCAGGTGCCAAGAGATTCAGGAACACTTTATTCGGTCACGAATGTTATCGACACATATGTCTACCGCGGCCTCAAATCTACCGGTGAAATCGGGATGAGTACGGCAGCTGGTCTGTATCAATCTGTTATTGGCTTCATTCTCGTTATGACTTCCAACTATATTGTTCGAAAATTTGATAAAGATAATGCGTTGTTCTAAAACGTTGAATGGAAAGGAGGAAATTTATTATGATGGCTAAACCGATGAAAAGTCGTGATTTTCATAAATTGCCGCCGGCGTTGAATATTCTATTTAACCTTGTTGCAGGAGTCTTTGCTTTGGCGTGTATCTTTCCATTTTTATTTGTGACGATTATCTCATTCACGGATGAGAAGACGCTAAGCAGCAATGGGTATCGGATTATTCCTGAAAAATGGAGCTTGGAAGCTTATCGTTATTTGTTCAAGGCTGGAGATCAGCTGCTCATGTCTTATGGGGTCACGATTCTTGTGACTGTTGTTGGTACGATTGTTAGCTTGATTTTAACGGCTACGTTTGCCTATGCGATATCAAGAAAAAGCTTTAAATTCCGCAATTTTTTCGGATTCTTCGCCTTTTTTACGATGCTGTTCAATGGTGGCCTCGTGCCGACCTATATTGTCGTTACACAATTAATGGGTCTTAAGGATTCCTTGTGGGCATTGGTCTTGCCACTTGCCGGGAATGCGTTCTACATGATGATTATGCGGACTTTCTTCAGCACGTCCGTGCCTGATGCGATTATTGAGTCTGGGAAAATCGACGGCGCCGGTGAATTTGGTATTTTCGTCAGATTGGTGCTGCCGCTTTCACTTCCAGGACTAGCTACGATCGGCTTGTTCAGTACGCTAGGCTATTGGAACGATTGGTTTAATGCGCTGCTCTATATCGATTCACCTCATCTAGTGCCGCTGCAATCGATGCTGATGCGAATCGAGAACAGTATGCAGTTCTTGCTGCAAAATACAAGCAATCCTTCCATTGGCGTGGGGTTACTGCAATCGCTGCCGCAAGATACGTCGCGAATGGCGATGGTTGTGCTTGCAACGGGACCGATTATCTTCGCTTATCCGTTTTTCCAACGGTACTTTATTCAAGGTTTGACAATCGGCGCAGTAAAAGAGTAATGCAGATGAAATCATACAACATTTGTTAATCATAACTATTTTGGAGGACTTACCATGGAACAATTCAGACTGCCGAAAATTCCAATGCCAAAGCTGGAATTGCCTCAGGCGATTCAAGAGGTATTAGCGGAAGCCGAAGAGAAGCTGGCGCATCGTCCTAAGCTTTTGCAATTATTTAAAAACTGTTTCCCCAATACGCTGGAAACGACAACGAAGCTAATGGAGGACGGAACGACATTCGTCATTACGGGGGATATCCCTGCTTCATGGCTGCGCGATTCCGTTGAACAGGTGATGCACTATGTGCCTTTTGCCAAAAACGATCCGGATCTTCAGCGCATTCTTAGCGGATTAATTAAAAGGCATATTCAATACATCCATATTGATCCTTATGCGAACGCATTTAACGAATCGGCGAACGATTGGCATTGGAACAAAGCAGATAAGACGGATATGTCGCCATGGGTGTGGGAACGGAAATTTGAACTTGATTCCTTGTGCTTCTCGATGCGTTTGGCTTACGCCTATTGGAAGGAAACAGAGCTAACGGATATCTTCGATGCCGGCTTCAAAGCGGCGATGATCACAATCTTTGAGCTTTTCAAAACGGAACAGCATCACTTCGAGCAATCTCCTTATCGTTTTACGCGGAATAACGGAATTCCGACCGATTCGCTGCGCAATAACGGGCTGGGGATGCCTGTGAATTATACCGGTATGGTTTGGTCGGGTTTCCGATCCAGTGACGATGCTTGCGATTTCCATTACAACGTACCTGCGAATATGTTCGCGGTTGTGGCCCTGCGTCATATGCAAGAGTTCGCGGAGTGGGTGTTCCGGGATATCGACTTCTTACATGAACTGAAAGCGCTGGAAGCGGATATCGATCACGGAATTAAGCTCTATGGCATCTATCGCCATCCGGAGTTCGGGCCGATCTACGCTTATGAAACTGACGGCTTCGGCAATTACTGCTTGATGGATGACGCGGGGACGCCAGGACTCATGTCGATTCCGTATCTGGGTTATGTATCTGCTGACGATCCGATCTATCAGAACACAAGACGGTTCGCGCTCAGCAAGGAAAATCCGTTCTATTTCGAAGGTAAAGTGGCGAAAGGGATCGGCAGTCCGCATACTCCGGACAATTATATTTGGCATATGGCATTGTCCATGCAAGGAATTACGGCCTCCACAGCAGAAGAGAAGATAGCGATGATCGCTATGCTCGAAGCGACGGACGCAGACACCGGATTTATGCATGAAGGCTTTCATGTCGATGATCCAACCATTTTTACGCGAAAATGGTTCGCTTGGTCGAACAGTCTGTTCTCCCAGCTCGTGTATAAAGCGATGAAGGAAGGCTTGCTATGAGTCATCCTGTCGTCATTTTCTATGATCCTGATTTCCCGATCAGCGCTTCGCTCGAAGTTCCGGCTGCAGAGTTGGCAGCGCAAGGCGGAATCCTTGCAGGTGCCGACGCTCTTGCTGAAGCTCTTCGGCAAGCGGAGGGAGGGTGCTTCGTCAATCTGCACGCTCCATACTTCCCGAAATCCGCTTGGCTGGAAATCCTAGCGTTCTTGAAACGCGGCGGAGGACTGCTAAGCGTCGGCGGCGCAGCCTTCAAGCGGCCTGTTCGCAGGGAAGCCGATGGCTGGCAGGTGGAAGCGGAACAAACCGCTTACCATCAGCAGTTATTCATCCATGAGATGCTTCGGGTCGAATCGAGCCCAATTCGCAGCTATGCGGCATTAGAAACCGTGCCGCTGCTGAAGGGACAAGAATCATTGTTCGCGATTGCCGACACATGGAACATGGTACCGCATACGACGCGCAACAGTGATTTGCCTCATCAAATGGGTGCAGCTGGAACGATGAGCACGCAGATTTATCCCCTCCTGAAGGGCATCAGCAAAGAAGGCCGCGAGGTCGCTGCACCTGTTGTTCTATGGGAAAACACCCGCGGCGATTATGTGGGTTCTCGTTGGCTATTTGTCAATGTCCCACTCAGCGCAGGGTTCTGGAGCAATGGCGGAGCAAAGGCATTGCTCGCGTGGGCGGCATTTTGCGCAAAAGGGGTTACGGAGCTGTGGATCAAACCGAATTATGCCAGCTATGAGCCTGGCGAGCATGCGGTACTGACGCTTCAAACGCAGCTTATGGCAAGGAACGAAACAGAAGTCAAAGCCTCATCCAAAGCATGGAAGTTTGATCTAACTGTAGAGCGCGAAGATGGCGCCGGGGCCAGTTGGACGCATCATCTGACAGCTGCAGTGAACAAAGAATTCAATATTGTGCGAATTCAAGTGCCAATAACGATTGAGCGCGGCTTGTATCGTGTAACGTGTGAAGCTGAGGCTGAGGATGGAGAGAAACGCACACTTCGCCAGGGCTTTTGGGGCCACGATCCGATTCTGCTCGCTGAAGGAAGTCCAATCACTTGTGATCGCGATTATTTCATCAAAGATGGACGTCCACTGCCAGTTGTCGGCATGACGTATATGACCTCCGATGTCGCTCGCAAATTCTTGTTCCTGCCGAACGCGGACGTTTGGGACCGAGATATGGCCCAGATGGCGAAAGCGGGCATTAACTGGATTCGCACCGGCATTTGGACGGCGTACCGGAATGTGATGCAGGTCGATGGCCATGCTTCCGAAGAAGTGCTGAGAGCAATCGATGCCTTTTTCTTAACGGCTAAAAAGCACAATCTGCAGGTGACGTTTACCTTCTTCTCCTTTACACCGGAGACTTGGGAAGGCGTCAACCCGTATTTGGACCCGCAAAGTGTAGAAGCGCAGAAGCGCTTTATCCGCTCCATTGTGTCGCGTCACCGTGAGTCTACTCACGTGGACTGGGACTTGATCAATGAGCCTTCCATGTTTGATCCGGCGCAGATTTTTGCGAATGGACCTCGTTCCAGTCGGGACTCTTTCGAGCAGGCTGCTTTCACAGTTTGGCTCAAGCAGCGTCACGAAAGCATTGAGATCCTGCAAGAGCGGTGGAATATGTCGCCTGAACAGCTGCCAACCTTCGAAGCAGCAATAATTCCTGAGGCGGACGAAATCAACTTTGATGTGCAGGATATGCACCGAGCCAAAAAGGGAACCCGCTGGCTCGATTACTGCTTGTTCTCGATGGATATGCATAATCGCTGGGCGAAGGAGCTCTACGACACGATCAAGGAAATCTGTCCGAATCACCTTGTCGTAGTCGGCCAGGACGAGGCGCTTGGCGCTCAGCGGCCTTCGCCGTTCTTTTACCAGGAAGCCGTCGACTATACGACTGTTCATTCGTGGTGGTTGAACGACAACCTCGTTTGGGACGGTATTTTTGCCAAAACACATAACAAGCCTAATGTTATTCAAGAAACAGGAATTATGTACGTAGAGACTCCTGATGGACGCGCCAAACGCTCGGAGAACGAGCTGCGGAGTATGCTGGAACGCAAATATGCCTATGCATTTGCTACTGGCGGCGCTGGCGCCGTTCATTGGATTTGGAATACGAACTTCTATATGGATAATGCGAACGAATCGCATATCGGTGCGCTTCGCGCAGACGGAACGGAGAAGCCGGAAGCCGATGTTTCTTACGACTTCGGACGGTTCATGGCTGAAATCAGAGACTTGTTCGAGGAGCGGGCGCTGGAAGACATTGCCGCGATTTTCCCCTATTCGAACGATTTCTCGAACCGGAAATTGGCTTTCGATGCCACGACGCGAATGATTCGCGTGCTATCGTATCAGATGAATATGCCGCTGCGAGCGGCTTCGGAGTATCATCTGGACGTCCTTATGGACCAACCGCCGAAGCTGATTGTGCTTCCGAGCGCGCATAATATCGATGAGCAGGCTTGGCATAAGCTGCTAGATATCGTCAAGACTACGGGTGCGACGCTGCTTGCAACGGGTCCGATAAGCCTTGACGCCTACTGGAAGCAAGCGCCACGCTTAACCGATGAGCTAGGAGAAGCAGAGCTTCAGAATGTGCGCCGGGAAGAAATGCTCTTAGTGCAAGGCGCCAAGCTGCCGGTATCCTTTGGTCAGCGGCGCATTGCCGAGGTGGTTAAGGAAGTGCGATCAGGAGCGGGTTCATCCTCTGCAGATAGCAGCCGGGGAGATGCGGTCGTCGAGATTCCGCTTGGACGCGGCAAGCTAATTTGGAGTCCGCTGCCCGTTGAGCTGAACGAACGGACGGACACCGTGCTTGAGCTCTATCGCTACGCGATTCAAGCAGCAGGCTGCGACAGCGGCTTGCAATGGAGACAAGGCGGCGATATCGCTGGCGTATACGGAAGGAAGCTGCGTTATAAGGACGGTTTCCTGTATGTATTTGTATCCGAATTTGCCTGGGACACGGACATTGAAGTGAAAGATACGGATAGCGGGGCAACTTATGCCTTTACCTTAGAGAAAGAGCGCTCTGTGCTCTTTGCAGCAAATTCTGAAGGCGAAATTATTTCCGTATACCGACCTGATGAAGTTCAAATTGAGAGGAGCTAAGCCATGAGCGCCAAAAGAACAGCTCATATCATTTCCCACACACACTGGGATCGGGAATGGTATTTACCTTACGAGAAGCATCATGTTCGCCTTGTTAAGTTGGTGGATACTTTGCTGGATAAATTAGATAACGATCCGAACTATCGCAGTTTTTATTTGGATGGTCAAACGATTATTATAGAGGATTACTTGCAAGTCAGACCCGATCAGAAGGGGAAACTGGAAAAATATATCCAAGATGGCCGCATTATTATCGGTCCTTGGTATATTCTGCAGGATGCTTTCCTTACTAGCGGTGAAGCGAATGTACGCAATATGCAGATTGGGCATCAAGATGCGAGGAAATACGGTTCTGTAGCCAAAATCGGCTATTTCCCGGATACATTCGGGCTTGTAGGCCAAACGCCGCAATTGATGCAGCAATCCGGTATTACGAACGCGCTTTTCGGCCGTGGAGTAAAACCTACAGGCTTTAACAATACCGTCTCTGACGGCGATTATGAATCCTCGTTCTCAGAACTGATGTGGGAAGGACCGGATGGTTCCAAGGTCCTCGGCATTCTTTTCGCCAATTGGTACTCCAACGGCAATGAAGTTCCTGTAGATCTCGAAGAAGCGAAGGCGTACTGGGAGCGGAAGCTGTCGGATGCTGAGAAATACGCTTCGACAAGCGAACTGCTCTTCATGAATGGCTGCGATCATCAACCGATCCAGTTAGACTTGCCGGAAGCCATTCAAACCGCACGTGAGCTGCATCCTGACACGGTATTTATTCATTCGAATTTTAACGATTATTTGCAGTCTGTTCAGCGTTCTTTGAATCATGAGCTTTCTACGGTAAAAGGCGAGCTTCGCAGCCAACGCACGGACGGTTGGTCGACGCTGGTGAACACGGCTTCGGCGCGTGTTTATTTGAAACAGATGAATCAGCTAGGGCAAGCGATGCTGGAGAAAGTGGCTGAACCACTGGCTGCTTTCGCACATGCCATAGGCGCCCTGGACAAATACCCGCATCATCTATTCACTTATGCTTGGAAAACACTTATGCAGAACCATCCGCATGACAGTATTTGCGGCTGCAGCGTGGATGAAGTGCACCGCGAAATGATCACTCGTTTCGAGAAAAGCCGGCACGTGGCGGAATCGATTGTCGAGGATACCACCCGCGCGCTTGCGGAAGCGGTTGATACTACGAGCTTTGCGGAAACAGGCTCGGATGCATTGCCAGTGGTTGTATTCAATACGACTGGTTGGGAACGTACTGGTGTTGTCACTATAGAGCTTGATGTGCTTCGTCTGTATTTCCGTGACGGGTATAAACTCGAAGAAGCAAGCCGCCTTGCTAAAGAAGCGGATCTCAGTGGCCGTGTACTCGTAGATGAGCAGGGAATTGAGCTTTCTTGCACCGTGGAAGATCTCGGATTGCAGTTCGGCTACGATTTGCCGGATGACAAGTTCCGTCAGCCGTATATGAGCCGCAAGGTGAAGTTGACTTTTGAAGCGGAGAAGGTTCCTGCCTTAGGTCTGAAAACGTATGCTTGGGTGAAAAAGGATTCGACAGTTGCGGGGGCTTCACTACTTACGGGAGAGCGTGTATTAGAAAATGCCGCGCTGAAAATCGCAATTGCGGATGACGGTTCTTTTGCCCTGTTGGATAAAAAGAGTGGCCGTGCGTACCGAGATTTGGGTGTATATGAGAATACCGGGGATATCGGTAATGAATATATGTACAAACAGCCGGACGGAGAAACGCCGCTTACGACGAAGGGGACTGCTGCGCAGATTCGTGTGCTGCAAGATACGGCTTATCAAGCTGCTATCGAAATCATTCACGAATGGGCTATCCCTGCATCAGCCGATGAAAAGCTGGATGAAGAGCAGCGCGATTTGGTTTACTTCCCGCATCGTAAAGCACAGCGTTCCAAACGTATGGTGCCTATGACCATTCGTACGGTTGTCTCTTTGAGCCGCCATGGCAGAGGGGTAGAGATCGAAGCGACATTTAACAATAAGGCAAAAGACCATCGTCTGCGGTTGCTTTTCCCTACGGATTTGAACACGAGTGTTCACCAGGTGGACTCTATGTTTGAAATCCCGCAACGGGGCAATAAACCGTCAGCGGAATGGGAAAATCCAAGCAATACTCAGCACCAGCAGGCATTTGTTGATGTTAATGAAGCGGGAGCAGGACTTGTCGTCGCTAACCTCGGTTTGAACGAATACGAAGTCCTGCAGGATGGACGCAATACGATTGCTGTGACCTTGCTTCGTGCGGTTGGCGAGCTTGGCGATTGGGGCTTGTTCCCAACGCCAGAGGCACAATGTTTAGGCGAGCACACAGTTCGCATGGAGATCATTCCGTATAGCGGTGATCAAAACATGCAGTCTGCTGCTTACGCGGAAGCTTATCAGTTCCAAATCCCGTGGACGCTAAGTCAGACGGGTGTTCACGCGGGAAGCATTGCGCCTACGTACTCCCCATTCGCGTGGGATGGCGGAGATATGGCATTTTCCTCGCTGAAAATGAATGAGGGCACTGGCGATCTGCTGCTCCGCTGGTACAATATGAGATCGCAAGCGGCTGAATTGAAACTCAATGCTAATACGCCGTATTACTATTTCTATAAGAGCACGATCTTGGAAGAGCACGGCGAGCGTCTAGATACGGATGCTTCAGGCCGAATGACTCTGCCTGTTGGCCCTTGCGAAATAGTGACGATTGGGGTTTCTCGCTGAGTAAAATAATGGATTGAAAAAAGGAGCTAAGCGGTTTTTGCGCTTAGCTCCTTTTTCAGCTGTAATCGGCGTTGATTACAAGTATGCGTACCACCAGCCGTACACTTAGCTGCCGCGTGTCGAAGGGAGATCGCCTGTTGTCCTATTAGCAGCCCAGCCCAATGGGAATGTTTATGCTGCCGCCGCTTCTGCCCAGATCGATGAGAAAGTTCATGCGCCGCCGCCGCCCAGCAGAATAACAGGAAAATCTACCGTTAATCCGTCCCGCGTTGGATCGGTGAAGACGGTGTAAAATTGTTTGTGTACCAAGATTTGGAGCCTAGCCAGGCAGCAAAAAAGTAGGGTATTCTCGGGATTGCGACACCACCAAGAAAGGAACCCTACTCATGC
>NZ_JCAUAU010000036.1:0-21327 GCF_059692135.1 Paenibacillus sp. J22R160
TTTTTGAATTCTTCATTATAACGTTTCCGTTGTTCACCCATGGGAACACCTCCTGATATATTCATTATCGAATTCTCTTATTGAGGTGTCCACTCTTTATTCTAGCTGCAATTTTCCTTGTATTTAAGTAACCAGATGAGGTGAAATTATTTTCACCCTGTCTATTCGTGATGGGAATCTTGTGTCTCACGTTGCCTGCGACGGCGAGCCACACCTGATTCATAAGCTGCTTCCATGACCGCTTCGCGTACCTTCTCAACAACCGCATGATTGAATACGCTCGGAATAATGTAATACTCGCTCAGCTCATCTTCATTCACTACCGAAGCAATCGCTTTGGCTGCTGCAAGTTTCATTTCTTGCGTGATCCGGGAAGCGCGGCAATCCAGCACACCACGGAAAATGCCCGGGAAACAGAGCACATTATTGATTTGATTCGGATAATCCGAACGCCCTGTCGCCATAACACGTACGTAAGGCTCCGCTTCTTCTGGCGTGATTTCCGGTGTCGGATTCGCCATAGCGAATACGATCGGGTCAGTAGCCATTTTCTTCACATCATCTACCTTCAAAACGCCAGGACCGGATAGACCGATGAAAATATCAGCGCCAGCAATCACATCGGACAAAGTCCCTTTTAGCTCGAAAGGATTCGTGTTTTTCGCATACCAATCCCAAGCGGAATTCGTATAACTTTCTCCGCGTACGATTGCGCCTTGCCTGTCTACACCAATAACGTTGGTGACACCTGCAGCAAGCAGCATTTTGGTGCAAGCAATTCCTGCTGCTCCGATGCCCGTGATAACAACCTTACACGACTCCAACTGTTTGCCCACGAGTTTAACTGCGTTAAGCAAACCAGCAAGAATAACAACCGCAGTTCCGTGCTGATCGTCATGGAATACCGGAATATCCAATTCATTGATTAATCGTTCTTCAATTTCAAAACAGCGCGGCGACGAAATATCCTCTAAATTGATACCGCCGAACGCAGGAGCTATGGCTTTCACTGTACGAATGATTTCTTCCGTATCCTGTGTGTCAAGGCAAATTGGGAAAGCATCAACGCCTGCCATTTGCTTGAAAAGCATAGCTTTACCTTCCATAACCGGCATAGCCGCTTCCGGTCCGATATTGCCAAGTCCGAGGACGGCTGTCCCGTCAGAAACGACGGCAACGGTATTACGTTTGATCGTTAATGAGTGCGCTTTGGATGGATCTTCATGAATCGCCATACAAACACGAGCGACTCCCGGTGTATATACACGGGACAGGTCGTCCCGATTTTTAATCGGAATCTTCGGAGTGACTTCAATTTTTCCGCCCAAATGCATAAGGAACGTTTGGTCGGATACGTTAATTAACCGTACACCGGGAATACCTTTCAGTACTTTAACAATCACTTCGGTATGATCCGGATCGCTAACTTGAACTGTAATATCCCGTGTTGTTGTTGTTTTGCTGGCTCGCGTCACGTCAACCGCGACGATATCGCCACCGGCATCGCCTATGGCTGTAGCAATTTTCCCAAACGTGACCTGTTCTTTATGTATTTCCAAACGCACAATCACGCTTGTGCCTCCACCATTTAATCCTGCCATTTAGGGATCACTCCTACAATAAAATGATTAATTGACCACATGTTAGATCATAGCATACTCTGTCAACCATGCCAAAATCATATTGTTGATTTTATGACAATTTCTGAGACTTGTCGCAGGCCAGCAACGCCTTGGCGTATTTCCTGCTCCGTGAGATGCGCAAAACCGAAGCATGCCCCGGCCTTCCCCGGGGGGATGCCGTAGGAACTGGCGTCGCTCCACGTGACGCCGACCTTACGACACTCGGCTGCATAAGCGGCATAGGTGCGGGGGTCCCCCCGCCACCAGCCGAACTGATGCAGCCCCGCGTCACTCTCCACCCAGTCGAAGAGGGTGGAGAGCTGCTCCTGCAGCAGCGCCTGCAGGAGCAAGAACTTGCTCGCGTACACCCGCCGCATGCGGCGCAGGTGTCGCTCGTAGCCGCCGCTCGCCATGAATGCGGCGAGCGAGCGCTGTTCGAGCAGCCCCGAGGGGTGCGGCTCGTATAGCCGCTTCGCGGCCACAAAAGCGTCGTGCAGCGCCTCCGGCAGCACGACATATCCGATGCGCAGGTCCTGCAGCATCGTTTTGGAAAAGGTGCCGATGTAGACCACTCGGCCCTCCTGGTCCAGCACCTTGAGCGGCTCAATCGGCCGCCCGCGGTGCCTGAACTCGCTGTCATAGTCGTCTTCGACGATGACAGCGCCCTGCTCCGCCGCCCAGCGCAGCAATTGCTGGCGGCGCTCTAGACCCAGTACCGCCCCCGTAGGGAACTGGCGGCTCGGTGTCACGAACAGCAGCCGTGCGTTCCACGGCTGCGGGACTAGCCCTTGCCCATCCACAGCTGCGTGGATGGGCACTCCGCCAGCCGCCAGCACAGCGCGGCTGGCGCCTTGGTAGCCCGGGCGCTCCACGATGACGGGATCGCCTTCGTTCACAAGCATTTGGGTCAGCAGCGCGATCGCTTGCATCGACCCGTTAACGATGACGATGCGCTCTGGCGGCGCCTCGATGCCGCGTATTCGCCTTAGGTGCTGTGCAATCGCTTCGCGAAGCGCATAATGCCCCTCGGCGACGTGAGCCTCTTGCTGCGGCGATTCCGTCATCCGCCGCACCTGCTCGTACATCCCGCGGTTCCATAGCTCCCGCGGGAATTCATCCAAGTGCGGCCGACCCATCACGAACGCAATCTTTTCCTTTTCCTTTTCCTTTTCCTTTTCCTTTTCCTTTTCCTTTTCCTTCTGCTTTTGCTCTTGCTCCCGTTCCTGCCCTAGCTCTCGCTCTTGCCCCCACTGCTCCCGTTCCTGCCCTAGCTCTCGCTCTTGCCCCCACTCCTGCCGTAGTTCTCGCCTTTGCTCCCGCACTTGTCTTCGCTCTTGCCCCCACTGCCCCAGCTCTCGCCTTTGCTCCTGCCCTAGCTCCCGCTCTTGCCCCCGCTCCTGCCCTAGCCCTAGCTCTCGCCCCCGCTCCCGAACCTGCTCTCGCCTCTGCCCCCGTCCTTCCCGATCCGCCTCACAAACCCGCGTCCCCCAGTCCGAAAGCCGAATATCCTTCCCCTCAAACGGCACTTGCCTCTCCTGCACCCCGTTATAAACAACATAAGTCCCTCTACCAACATCGGCGTGCAAATAACCCTCAGCAATCAGCATATCGTAAACCTGATTAACGGTCCCCCGAGATAGCCCATACATGGCGGCTAATTCACGACTCGATGGCAGCTTCGTACCACGCAGCAGCTTATTCCCCAAAATATTGTCATGCAGAGCATGATACAAAGCCGCATATTTACTCGCATGTTTCGCTTGATAGGTATGGTACGGTATGTGAAAATCCATACTTACTCCTCCATTTCCCCTTTAAAACTCCTCATTGCTTTCTATCTATTTCTAACGGTTCCCATTGTCTTCTCTTACCTTCCATTGCCTTCACAAAATCTCTTCCTCACTACACTCCAATTGGTCCACATAAACACATCCAAATTGGACCTTTTTATTACACCATTTTTCTATTATGCTTACTAAAATCTCATATATCTGACTTTTTGACAAGGAGAATATGCCAATGAATTTCCAACCACTCATGCTAGAAGGAGCCCAAGTTACTCTACTGCCGATGCAAGAATCCCACATTAGCGCTTTGGTGGAGGCGGCCTCAGACCCAGCCATCTTTGCTTACATGACCCCGCTGCTCCAATCTTCAGCCGTTGAACAATTTGTTCACCAAGCATTAGATGAACAAAAAGCTGGCCTAGGCATCCCCTACAGCGTATATGATAAACAGACCGATAGCATCGTAGGCAGCACGCGCCTATTCGACTACTCTGCCGCAAATCGTCATGTCGAGATCGGTCATACTTGGTACAATCCACGCGTTTGGCGAACCAGAGTTAATACGGAGTGTAAGTATCTGCTTCTGCAGCACTGCTTCGAGACCTTAGACCTGCTGCGCGTGCAGCTTAAAACAGACCTGAGAAACGAGCGCTCCCAAGCGGCAATAACGCGTATAGGCGCCCAAAAAGAAGGCACACTTCGCCAACATCGCGTCCTTCATGACGGCTATGTGCGGGACACCGTTATGTTCAGCATCATTGCCCGCGAATGGACAGATGTAAAGCTGCGGCTAGAAGGATTTTTAAATCAAGTAAACGTCTAGATCCGAATAAAATTCTATCCAAAAAAATTTGTTTCTCGCAGTGACGTTCTCCAGTGAAAGTGGTATAATAACTGCAAAAAATGAATAGCACATTGGAAGGAATGACCCATGCTTATGAATCCTCTGGCACGACAGTTAAACGAGACCCTGGAACGTGAAAATTCTCACGTATTTGACATGCTTTCTGCATTAGGTAGATCGATTTACTTCCCGAAAGAAGGCATTCTTAGCCAATCTGCTGAAGCCAAGGCAAAGGCCAAAAAGTTCAACGCTACGATTGGTATTGCGATCGAGAACGGTCAGCCAATGCATTTAAAGGTCATTCAAGATACTCTCTCTACCTACGCACCTAAAGATATATATGAATATGCGCCGCCAGCCGGCAAGCCCGAGCTCCGCAGCGCATGGCGCAAAAAAATGCTCGAAGAAAACCCTGAGATCGGCAGCAAACTCATCGGCAACCCGATTGTAACGAATGCGTTGACGCACGGTCTTAGTATTGCAGCAGATCTTTTCGCAGATGCTGATGACTCCGTTATTATTCCGGATAAAAACTGGGAGAATTACGAGCTCACTTTCGAAATCCGCCGCGGTGCGAAAATTGTGAACTTCCCGCTCTACAATGAGGAGCAGAAATTTAATGCTGCTGGCCTCCGCGAAGCGCTGCTTGCTCAACAATCCAAAGGCAAAGCCATCGTTGTCTTGAACTTCCCGAACAACCCTACTGGCTACACGCCTGGGCCTGAAGAAGGCAATGAAATTGCTGCAGCGATTAAAGATGCAGCTGAAGCTGGGATCAATGTCGTTGTGCTAACCGACGATGCTTACTTCGGACTTTTCTTCGAAGGGTCTCTTAGTGAGTCCTTGTTCGGTAAATTAGCGGACATTCACCCGCGCGTGCTTGCGATCAAAATTGACGGTGCTACCAAAGAAGAATACGTCTGGGGCTTCCGCGTTGGTTTCATTACTTATGCCGGTCAAAGCGAAGCTTTGCTCAGCGCGTTAGAACAAAAAACAATGGGTATCATCCGTGCGACGATTTCCAGCGGTCCTCACCCATCCCAAACCTTCGTGCTTCATGCGCTTAACTCACCGGAGTTCAATCAGCAGAAGCAGGAGAAATATGAGATCATGAAAGGCCGTGCTAACCGTACAAAGTCCATTCTGGACTCCGGCAAGTTCGATGATGCATGGGGCTATTACCCGTTCAACTCCGGTTACTTCATGTGCTTGAAGCTCAAAACTGTGGATGCCGAGGCTTTGCGTATCCACTTGCTGGATCAGCATGGCGTGGGTACCATCGCTCTCGGATCTTCTGATCTTCGCGTCGCTTTCTCCTGTATTGAAGAAGGCAATCTAGATGAGCTGTTCAACCTCATTTACCAAAGCGTGAAAGAAATCGAAACCGTCTCTGCTAACAAATAGCCGAAACGGACAAAGAGGCTGTCTTATAGGGTCTATATCGACCTATGAGCAGCCTCTTTATCATGCGAGTATCCTAATCCTGCCGAACCAATTCACCGTACTGCTCGTACCATTTCTTCCACTCATCCATCGGAAAGTCCATCGCTTGTCCATCTAGCAGCGCAGACATCATATCCAGACAAATGTGCCAGCCGGCCAAGTCCTTTGGCGTATGGTCCGTTATCGTGCTAATGAACTCTTTCAAAACGAGTAAAGAACCCTCTGACCTTGCCGAAATTTCAAAGCGGACACGATCTTCCCCCCACGTGAATTCAAGCACAGAAAGCGGCTCATAATCGGTAATCTCCATATCGATAAATGTACCCGAGCCATCCTTCATATCAAATTTCATATAGCCGCCTTTGCGCAGATCCTCGACTTGAAGATTGGTCATCCATTTCTCTAGGCGATCATTTTCGGTAAGGGCTGCCCAAACCTCGCTGACAGCATGCCCAAGCGGACGATCGTACTGAACAATATACCCGTTCTCATTTTTTTGAATCGAAGCAATCATGTGCATGTCCTCCTTGGATTTTAGTCAAATTTTAAAGGATGCGTGCCGTAATCATCGATCTAGCCACCCTGGCTCCATTCGCCACGATTTCCATATCAACTTTGAGAAATCGGCGTGTCATTTCCACAATCGTCGGCACAATTTCAAAGACCTCGTCCATTTGCAGCGGAATCAGAAAATAACAGGATGAGCTATCCAGAATGAGATCACCCTTCTTATGCTCTTTAACCGTGCGATAGGCTGCACGAATCATAATCGTGGTGAGCACCCCCTCCGATACTAAGCCTTCGAAGTTCGTCATTTGAGGCGTTATTGTCCCTTTAAAAGACAACTTGCCTTCGGCATCGCGCACCTCATCGATCCCTGCATAGATCTGCACTTCGAACGTCTCCGCGTTCTGCGGCTGCTGCTGCATGTGCTGCATCGCTTTCATGACGTCCTTGCGGCTAATGACGCCGATCATTTTCCGCTCCCTATCAATAACAGGCAGCAGTTCAATGCCTTCCCACACCATCATGTGCCCTGCTGAAGCAACCGAAGTTTTTAAGTTAATCATGAGCGGATTCGGCGTCATTAAGGTGCTGATGAGCTGGTTCGGCTTCGCACCCACAATATCCTTCGTGGTAATCATCCCTATGGGCATCTTATTGTCGTCGATGACAGGGTAGCGAGTGTGCATGGTTTTGTCTACCAGCTTTTGCATATCCTTGACGTTGTCCGTTCCATCCAGCGAGTAGATTGGACTGTCTTTGCTCATGATGTCACCGACATTCATGATCTTCTTCTTAATCAGCCTGTCTTCCATCGCGCGATTGATCATCGTAGCCACCGTGAATGTATCAAAAGAACTCCCGATGATCGGCAACTGAAGTTCATCTGCCAGCTCTTTGACCTCAGGTGTCGTATCAAAACCGCCCGTAATCAACACCCCAGCCCCTTGACTGAGGGCGCACATATGGGCTTGCACACGATTACCAACGATAAGCAAGTTGCCCGCTTCAATGTATTTCAGCATCGCTTCGAGCTGCATAGCGCCAATTACGAATTTGTTCAGTGACTTATGTATACCGGAAGATCCTCCAAGCACAACGCCTTCCACCACATTCACGATTTCCGCGAACGTTAACTTATCGATGACAGGCTCCTCTTTTTTTTCCATCCGTATCGTACCGATCCGGCGTTTGGTGCTGACCAGCCCGATATTTTCCGCCTCTTTGATGGCTCGATAAGCCGTTCCTTCGCTCACATCCAAATCTTGAGCAATTTGCCGAACAGACAGCTTCGTGCCAACAGGTACAGATTCAATATATTTCGTAATTTGTTCATGCTTCGTATGTAGCTCCGAATGGCCTGTGCTCATCCTTCACACCTCGCTGAACTGTGCTATAACATTGAGATAAGTATAGTACATTCAACTGGAAAAAGTAAGCAGATCGCCTGATTCTCAAATAGCCTCTTCAGCCTTTTGCACGATAAAAAAACCTGCCGATTATCCGGCAGGCTGAGTCTCATTATCAAATCCATAATAAAGTGCCAAAGCTACTGGTGATAAGGGATAGAAAGCTGTTTCGCCACACTCCACGTGTTCGGTTCGTTCCTGCCGATTCGCCATAATCCTCTGAAAGTCATAGGTGCGTTGGCGTGAAACCTTTCTACTCTCGAACTCCATCGAAGATGCCAAGCTGCTCATAACCATCTCCCCCTTCATTCCGCTAACTAATGTATTACTACATTAAACACTTTTATAATATATTATATAAATAACAAAAATATATGTGAAACAATAATAATAATTTAATTTATTTTATAACAATACATCGCCCAATCCATTAGCTTAATAAAATATTTAATCCATTTTGATTCCTAATGTCTTGTTTCTCGTCGCATATAACTTACAATAAGTGTGAAGTTAAAATTTGGGAGGGATCACGGAATGGCCAAGTCATTTTTGAAAATTGCTGCGATTTACATCACGCTAGGTGTTCTACTGGGAATGTTGATGGGCATCCTGCAAGATTTTAGACTCGCCTCGGTCCACGCGCACATAAATTTGCTGGGTTGGGTATCTATGGCGATCTTCGGTCTCATCTATCACTTCTATCCGCATGCAGCAGAAACGCGTCTAGCTAAGCTTCACTTCTGGTTACATAATATTGGCTTGCCCCTTATGCAGGGTGGACTAGCGATTGAGATTCTCTCCGGCAAATCCACCTTACTTCCGCTTATCATTGTCAGTTCCTTGCTTGTCGTTATTGGCGTCATCCTCTTTACGATTAACTTGTTCATGCAACTTGGAAACACATCTGTGAAACAAGTGAACAAGAAGGATTTGCCGGTTTAATCACATATATAAAACAAAACCTCGACAATCCTTCTCGGAGCGTCGAGGTTTTGATCAAAACATCATCTGGCATTGCGGAGGCAAAGTAACGACAAATGCGAATAAGGTGCGAGAGAATCTTTTCGTACCCACGACTACCTCATTATCGTCGTACTCCTGAACAAGACCACCACCAACCATTTTCCCTTCCGTCAAAACCATCACATATTCACTGAACAATATAGCGTTATCGAACTCATAATCCCGATGAATCGTTCTTATGCGCATATCCCACATCGCGTACAGCGCCCCCTGTATGCTTCAATATCAAAGACTTAAACCTTATAATATATATGCTAAAATATACCATTAAGGAAGTTACAGAATGGTTACACCTATTCTATAAATAAAAAGAACCGTCAGGATCCTCCTGACGGTTCTTCTAGGTTTAGCGAACACTCCGTATTATCCCGAAGACCAAGTGGGAATCCGGCTACAAGCTAATGCAAGGGAACTAGAGTCCCCTATTTGGAGAAAACAAGCTGTTTCCTTTCTGAGCGGAACTACAGGCTCTTATTTGTCCTCCATGGCATCTTTTTCAGGTGAAATTGATAAAATAGAGGATCGTAGTTCCCCATCTTCATGGAAAGTATTCCTTTTCATCGAAATAGAGGACTATAGTTCCCTCCCTCTAATCTCACTACTAGTCACCTTCTCAAAAA
Source organism: Paenibacillus sp. J22R160 (assembly GCF_059692135.1). Lineage (NCBI taxonomy): Bacteria > Bacillati > Bacillota > Bacilli > Caryophanales > Paenibacillaceae > Paenibacillus > Paenibacillus sp. J22R160. The sequence goes on from NZ_JCAUAU010000036.1 coordinate 9,253, forward strand.
GGCTTCTTACCCTCATTTTCAATCAGCTGCTCACGTTCGCCATCATCCATAATATTGCGCGTCGAATTACGGAACTCTCGAAGCGTATCGCCAAAGGCTCTTCCAAGCTGCGGCAATTTGGACGGGCCGAAGACGATTAAGGCTATCGCCAAAATTAAGATTAAACCTGATACACCAATATTGTTAAACATGCGTATCCTCCTTTTTATGAAACCTTAGCTATTTGTCGGACTGCTTTGCCTCATCATCGCTCTCCACTGCCAGTTGGAGGCCAAAGCACTGATCTCAAACAACAACAGCAACGGAACGGTTACCGATAGATGTGAAACCATGTCTGGAGGCGAAATGCACGATCCTGTAATCGTTAAAGCGATGTACGCGTACTTCCTGGACATTTTCAAACGCTGCGGCGTTAACAGTCCTATTTTGGTCAAAAACAGAAGAATCACAGGCAGCTCAAACGCTATGGCCATCGGAAACACGATTTGAAACAGAAACCCAAAGTACCGGTCAATGCCATAGGTTTCCACCGCGCCAATAGTTTGATTCATACGCATCATAAAGCGAACCATCATAGGGAAGACGACCCAGTAGCTGAACGCTACCCCGATGATGAAGAGCGCAAAAGCCACTGGGATGTAAGGAAGAGCGCTTCTAGACTCCGATTCGGTAAGCCCTGGCCTGACGAATGCCCACAACTGGTAGAGTATCACCGGCACCGTAAACAATAGAGCGAAGAGGAATGCGCACTTCATATAAATCATCAGCCCATCTGTAAACGAGAACACATTCCACTTAATCTCACCGATCATAGGCTGCGTTTTCAAATACAGCAGAATATCACTGGAGAGATATAACCCGGCGCATAACATGATGACAAACCAAGCCAACACAATGATTAACCGCTTTCGGACCTCGGTAAGATGCAATATCAAATCTTCTTGCTCCATGCGGGGCCTCCCATCTATAGGTCGCATTCGCGCCTGATTAAACGACCATTCCGCCTTGTTTCAAATATTTCGCGATCCCTTCAACAGCTCTATACGCGAGAGCTCCAACGGTCCCTGTCGGGTTATAGCCGCTGTTATGAGCAAATGCTGACGCTCCGACAACAAAAACATTTTCAGCATCCCACATTTGCATATAGGAATTAACAGCCGAGGTAGAAGGATCTGCGCCCATGATGACTCCGCCTGTGTTATGCGTGGACTGATACGGCACGATATTGTAAGGCCCGAGCTGATCCGATGAGCCAATGCTCGTTGGATTCATTTCCTTCATAATTTCAGCCGCCTTACCGCTCACGAATTTGATCATCTGCCGATCCTGCTCTTCGAAATCAAACGTAATGCGCGGCAAGGGAAGCCCGTAGGCATCTTTATAGGTAGGGTCGAGATCCACATAGTGATGCTTCCAAGGCAAACTTGATCCTTGTGGCGACACGGCCAAGACGCTATTCGCGTATTTCAGCGATTTCTGTTTGAAATCTTTCCCCCACGCGGGTGTACCTTTGGGAACTGAGTTGGTAGCGATCGGCCGTTGTCCGGTTTGGGAAATCCGAATACCGGCTCCATGAAGGAAACTAAGACTGCTATGGTCAAAATTATCTCCATTGAAATCAGGAATCTCCATGCCAAGCGATCCTGCACCTGCATACAGATTGAACGCTTTGTCGTCAAAAAATCCCGTAGCTGAGCCACCGTTCGTTTGGTAACAGTAATTTTTACCGATTACTCCTTTACCAGAGGCTGGATCATAAGGTTTACCCAATTTGGATGTCAGCAAGAGTTTAATGTTGTTGAACACATAGCTGGCCATAATCACCACATCAGCAGGCTGCTCGAACTGTTCGCCTGTCACCGTGTTGACATAAACAACTCCACTTGCCTTCTTCCCGTCATTTAACACTTGAATGACATTTGAGTAAGAGCGCAGCTCGAAATTGCCCGACTTCTGAGCAATTGGCAGCACGGTGACCACAGCATCCGCCTTGGCTCCATACTCACAGCCAAAACGCTCACAATATCCGCAGTATTGGCATGCCGCTCTGGTAATACCGTCCGGATTCGTATATTGCTCGGACAGATTCGCCGACGGCATCATGTAGGGGTGATAGCCCAGTTTTTTCGTCGCATCCTCGAACAACTTCAGAACTGGCGTTTTCACCATTGCCTTCGTTGGGAACGGATTCGAACGCTTGCCCACCATCGGATTCTGATCCGGATCGCCCGAGATGCCTGCCAGCTTTTCAAATTTATCGAAATAGGGCTCCAATTGGTCATACGTGATGCCCCAGTCCTGGATGGTCATTCCATCCGGTATCTTCTGCTTCCCGTACCTCTCGACCGTTTTACTATAGATTTCAAAATCGTACGGAAGGAACCGATACGTTTGGCCATTCCAGTGAATACTCGACCCGCCGAGCCCTTCACCGAGCAAAAAGGAGCCGTATTCACGCATGGGAACAGCCGCTAGCTTCTCCGTATTACGGAACGTCACCGTCTCCTTGGATAGATCCTGCATCAGATCGTACCTGGAGGCGTAACGCAGCTCGTCATGCACCATGTAATAATCCTGGGTGCTTCTTGGCTTCCCACGCTCTAGTCCAACCACCTTGACTCCTTGCTTCGACAGCTCGGCAGCGATGATGCCCCCGACCCATCCCATTCCAACAATAACTACTGGAACTTTTGGCATTTTAGTAGCCATGTGCTTTCTTCCCTTCCTTCATTGGATTTCGCCCTTAATTAATGTACAAAATGATCATGCAAGCTCCGTGGTTCCATAGCGACGAATTGATCTTTGCTCATGATATCGGTATAGGTCATTTGGTTGCCCGGATATTTCCGCATTTTCCAGCCCTGCATATCCTTATTCCCTCCGTATAGCGGGTCCGAATACACGCCTTCCATCACAAGCACACGAAATTGATTGAAAAAGGTTTTACCCGTTACGCCATTTACAACATTAATTTCGCCTTTTTCCATCGAAGTGAGAATCGCATCCTGTTCCTCAGGAGCCAGCTCCACGAAGGACTTGGTATATTTAGATTTGCTCGCTTCTTCCATACTCTGCAGTCCCATCGTGATCAGTTCGTGGCGCTGAATACTTAAGTAGTCGCCTTGTGTCACTTCCCCTTTAACGAAAGGGCCTGTCCGATACGTCCGGGCATTCACGCCCCAAGGACTTGCCAACTGATGATCGATGTAAAAGGCAACCCCTAATTCCGTCGCTCCCGGACCGCTTTCATCTTTTGGAAAAATACGTTCAGCCGCTGCTTCCGTCATCTGAAGCTGAGCCTGGTTGAAAAACATAGGCGCTCTGTTGTAGTCCATTCCTGCTTGAACCTGCGGGGATGCAGATGGCGAAGGGGTTGGCGTCGCCGGCTTTTTGGTAAATCCACCGGAAATCGCACTGCCAATCACGCCTCCAACCACTACGCCACCTATGGCAGTTCCGGTATATTTCAAGAAACTGCGTCGCGACTGGTCAGGGGAATTCTCCACATTTTTATCAGCCATATGGTTGCCTCCTTGGAATTTTATGAACTTTAGGTTAGTTATGGTAGTTATGGATATCATGAGCTCAGACCTGCTATCTTATTCATTTTTTGCATGAAAAATTGGCAATTCGGGCAATGTAAATTTACAGTCATTACGCAGATTTTTGCCTGCAATCAGTGGCTGTCTTGCACTTGAACCTACGTATATGAGGAGAAGTCCACATGAAGAAAACCTTATTAATTCTCACTCTGTTGCTCGCCAGTTCTCTAGCTGCTTGCGGCAAGAGTGAAACAAAACCGGAGGCAAGCACGTCTGCATCTGCAAGCCCTGCCGCGTCAGCAAGCCCGTCCGCGACCCAGAGCACAGGGGGTACAACCAAGGTTGAGGCTTCCGCCGTGTTCAAAGCCAACTGTGTAAGCTGCCATGGCGTCAACTTGGAAGGTGCTGTAGGACCTAATCTTCAAAAAGTAGGCAGCAAGCTATCTAAGGATCAAGTTGCTGCAACGGTCACAAACGGAAGAGGCGCAATGCCTAGCTTTAAAGGCAAGCTAAATGATGATGAAATTTCATCCCTCGCTACTTGGCTTGCCGACAAGAAATAGATACAAAAAAATCCCGCCTCGGAATGAGTGCGGGATTTTATATTAAGTAGAGACGATTAATGGTACGACTTTACCACTATTCACGTCGATTAGACCATAGTCGGTAATTTTCAACGCTGGACTTACAGGTAAAGAATGCGTGCTGATCGACATAATAGGATTATAATGACAGTAGCCTAAAGATTCCATCGCTTTACGCAGCTGTTCTACTTCCTTGGCTACTTGCTCAAGTGGAGCTTCCGTTAAAATACCGCCGACAGGCAGCTTCAGAGAAGCGATAACCTTACCGTCTTCTACGACGCTAAAGCCCCCCTGATTGTTGATCACCTCATTAGCCGCGATGATCATATCATGAGGATTGTGTCCGACAACAAGTAAGTTATGATTATCATGGGAATACGTCGTCGCCACGGCTCCTCGTTTAATCGTATCGCCGCCTATTAGACCATAAGCACGATTTCCGTTTTTACCATAGCGCTCAAAAGTAGCAATAAGCCCCTTACCACTCTCCTGCCACATGAGCTCACCTGAGCGAACATTAACCTCCGTGTGATGCTCCTCTGTAAAGGTAGAACCGTTTTTCACCATCATCACACGGCACGCATACGAACCGTCCATTACTTCTAAATTGACTGAGAAATCTGTTTCCGTTAACGGAGACATCTGCACGCTTTGATAATAATGCGCCGGAAAAGCAGGCGCGTTCGTGACTGAGGTATAGGCCTTGTGAACATCATAAACCTTGCGTCCGTGCTTGAACACTTGATCAATTGTCAGGAGCTCCAGATTAGAAATTAGCTGGAAATCACCGACTTTGCCCGGTGCAATAACGCCGCGATCATACATCCGCATTCTTTTGGCTGGAGAAAGCGTACTGGCATAGATCGCATGCTCGGGCTTCATGCCCATCTCGATGGCTTTACGCACAATATGATTTAAGTGACCACGACGCTCGAAGGAGTCCGCCATGACATCATCGGTAACAAAGCAGAAGTGCTCAGACACTTCATGCTCCATCAAATAATCCATTACTTCAGGCGTCATGGATTTTTCCTGAATTTCTATAAACATGCCCGCAGCGATCCGGGCTTCCATCCCCTCGATCGTCTGATGCGTGTGATCCGAATCGACTCCACTATAGATCATCCTATGCAAGTCCAAATCCAGCAGTTTCGGCACATGCCCCTCAATAATCAGATGAGGATAGTGTTTGCGAATATGAGTGAGGATGTGATTCGTTTTGCAGTCTGGATCTGTTATGACATCTACGAAATTCATAATTTCACCTAGACAAATAATTCGCTCCGTTCGCAACAACTCGTCCATATCCTCGATTTCGATTGATCCGCCGGACGTTTCCATGGAGGTAGCAGGAACCGAACTAGGAAGGGCATAGAACATGTCCGCTACACAATTCTGGCTAGCTTTGATGAATTCCTTGACCCCGTCAAGTCCGAAAACATTAGCAATTTCATGCGGCTCCGGAACAATCGTTGTAACCCCATTGCGAATAAGTCCGTAGGAGAACGTCTCCGGTGTCACCATTGTGCTTTCAATGTGCAGATGGATGTCAATTAGGCCTGGAATCATGTAGCGCCCTTGCCCGTCCAAACGCTCCGCAGCTGCAAAGCTTTCCGCACCTTTATTGCCGATATATAGAAACTTGCCATCTAGAATGGCTGCGTTACCTTCAATGAATGTTTTAAAAAAGCCATTATAAATCTTTACATTTTCGATCAGTAAATCAACATGCATATGCCTTTACCCCCAAGTACACTACTCTACTAGAACCAATTTCTCGCTTGGAAAATGAAGCCGAACCTCTTGCCCGCTTGGATACGGGAATGCCATTTCTTTATTGACAGTGATGTCTCCCAAAATTGTCTCAACGACGTATTGATAGCTTCTCCCTAAGAAGGTGCTCACCTTAACTCGTCCTGACACTACATTGGAACCTTCCTCAATTTCTTCCGCCATACCAAGAACGACATCATCTGGACGAATAGCGCCTTGCATCCCGACCTGATCTCCCTTATTAGCATGCTTAGTTACAGTGAACATTTGATCTTTCACTTTCAGGGCAATCACTTCTTTGTCATCAAACCTGGTATCGAAAGAGATAAAATTCGTAAAACCAATAAAACGAGCTACGAACTCTGTTTTTGGATATTTGAAAATCGTTGCCGGAGCACCCAGCTGCTCGATAATCCCTTTATTCATAATGGCTACCTGATCCGAAATGGAGAAGCACTCCTCTTGATCATGGGAAACATAGACGGTAGTGATACCAAGCTCCTGCTGGATACGGCGAATCTCAACGCGCATATTGATGCGCAGATTAGCGTCCAGATTACTTAGGGGCTCGTCGAAGAGCAGCAGCTCGGGCTCGATGACTAGCGCACGGGCAATAGCTACCCGCTGTCTCTGTCCGCCTGAAAGTTCTTTCGGGTAACGCTTCTCGAAGCCGGACAAGCTTACCGTTTCTAGAATGTTCCGAACACGTCGATCAAGCTCCGCCCCGCTCACCTTCCGAAGACGAAGGCCGAAGGCCACATTATCGTAGATGGACAAGTGCGGGAACAGCGCATAACTCTGGAACACGAAGCCGAAGTTACGCTTGCTAACCGGAATCCGTGTGTAATCCTTCCCTTTTAAAGCGAACTTGCCCGCCTTAGCTTCCAAGAACCCGGCGATGAGCCGTAAGGTCGTTGTTTTCCCGCATCCGCTTGGACCGAGAAGAGATATTAAATTTCCTTTTTCTACACTTAAATTGAAGTCCTTCAAAATATATTGCTGGTCGTAGGCAACCGAAATATTTTCCAGAGTAAGCAATGCCATGGATGAAAGCCTCCGTTATCGTTTGGTGAAGTAGGATAAACCCATCAACCGTTCAATGATGAACATAAGTACCGCGGTGAAGATCATAAGTAAAACAGAAATAGCAGCAATCGTAGGGTCAAAATGGTTCTCCACGTATGTCAGCATCTGAATGGGCAGCGTGCTGATCCCAGGACCCGTCATAAAGACTGAGATGTCGACATTATTAAAAGATTCCAAGAACGCAATCAGAATAGCTGCAATAATACCTGATTTGATGTTTGGCAGGACCACTTTAAAGAAAGTTTTCAGCCGTCCGGCGCCAAGACTTAAGGCCGCTTCCTCAACCGCGAAATCGAAATTCGATAAGCTTGATGCGATGACACGGATGATAAAAGGAAGCATAATCACCGTATGCCCAATCAGCAAAGCTGCATAGATTGGAAGGTGATATGTGACGATAAGATATCTCAGCATCGTAAATCCAAGCACAATACCAGGAATAAGCACAGGGGAAATAAAAACGGCATTTAGTGCCTCTTTCCCTTTAAAAGCGAATCGACTTAGCGCATAAGCCGCTGGAATTCCAAGCAGCAAAGCAAACAAGTTACCAATCAGCGATACAATAATAGAGGTGCCCGCGGTTGTCATGAACATCTTCACTTCCCAAATGTTGCGGTACCATTTCAACGAAAATCCTGTCGGCGGGAATTTCAGTACACTCCCTGGCTCAAATGAAGCAAATGCTATAATAACGAGCGGCCCGAGCAAGAACATATAGACAAGAAGGGTGAAAAACGCCAGCCCTCGATTCTTTTCCCGCATAGTTCTACCCCTTCGGATTTAATTTAGTCGCCAGTTTATTCATAAGTGCGATGATTACGAAGGTGATCACAATCATAATCACAGCAATGACGGAAGCGAGATGCCAGTCGTTAAGCGTAATCGCATTCTGATAAAGGAACGTGGAGATAACCCGCTGCTTGCCACCGAGCAAGGCAGGCGTTGTATAAGCCGTCAAACTTCCGACAAAAACAAGAATACTTCCTATGATTAATCCGGGAACGCTGAGTGGCACAATGACCTTAACGAAAGCTTTGAATCGGTTAGCTCCCAAGCTCTCCGCCGCTTTGATCAGATCCGGATCTATATTCTCAAGAACACCGACCAACGTAATAAGGATGAGCGGTAAAAACAAGTGGATGAGTCCGATCATCATGGCCGCTGGCGTGTACAAAATATCCAGCGGTTCCTTAATGAGACCGATCGCGATCAGCGCGTTGTTGAGTAATCCTTTTTTACCTAAGATAATCATCCAACTGAACGACCTAACGACAGAGCTTGTCAGCAGTGGAAAAATCGCTAGCGCAAGCAGAATGGCCTTCTGCCTAGGACCCTGCTTGGATATAAAATAAGCTACCGGGAACCCAAGTAAGATACAGAGAATCGTGGTTACCAAGCTGACACGCAGCGTCGTCCACACAATTTTTAGAAAGTACGGGTCTTTGAAGAAATTTAAATATCCTGCAAAGGTAAATGTTCCTTTATCAAAAAAGGTCGAACCTATCGTAAGAAGGATCGGAACTACCATGAAAACCGTCAGGAACAATACGCCTGGCAGCAATAGTAATAATAAGTACGTTTTTTTCATGCAGCTTTACTCCTGTTCCTGGGTTCGCTATGCACGTAACGTGCGGATAAAAAGTTCGAGAAATTCGTCAGCCGCAACCTCGGTACATACTTGTACGTTGGCCGCTTTGGACAAGCGATTCTGAAAATCGCATACCGTTTGCCCATCACACAGCTCACTCTTGGTTTCTACATCGACGTAGTACTCGCGGGTCGTGACCAGCTGTTTGTTTAGCGCTACTCCTACAGCAAGAGGATCATGAAGCGCACAAGATCTAATACCATTGCGTTCATGGTAACGCTCCATATAATCCGCTGTACTCTCCTTCACATAACGAGCTATTGGCGAGTCCCCAAGTGCACGGATATGCTCGTCTGTCAGCAGCGCTTTCCTTGTTACATCCAAGCCTACGAGGGTCAGGTTCGGGAAGCCTGCTTGGACGACGATTTTGGCCGCTTCCGGATCGACGTAGATGTTGAACTCCGCTGTAGGCGTCACATTGCCGAAGCCTTGGACGACGCCGCCCATTACAATCACTTCTTTCAACTGATGAACCAGCTGAGGATTCTTCATAACCGCCAAAGCTAGGTTCGTCAGTGGAGCCGTCATGACTAGGGTAACCTCTCCAGCGTGCTGTTTCACTTGATCCACGATGAAATCAACAGCATGCCCATCGGCTGCCTCTACATGAACCGGCATGTCGAGTAAAGCTCCGCCAAGCCCATCCTTGCCATGGACGCGATGCTCAAAGAAAGTTTGGCGCATCAAGGGTTTATTCGCGCCTCGAATAACAGGAATCTCATGCTCTACCCCAAGCAGTTGCAGAATTTTGCATGTATTCACAGTCGCTTGATCCAACGATACGTTTCCATTCACCGTAGTGATGCCCAGTACGTCCATTTCTCCGCTTTTTACGGCAAGCAGGATTCCCAGTGCATCATCTATCCCTGTATCCACGTCGAGGATGACTTTCTTTTTCATAACTAAGCCCCCTTCAAGTCCTTTTAAGAAAACAAAGGTATACACACAAGCATATACCCTTGTCCACTTCTATATTATTGAGCAACTTCCTTATTCCAACGATCAATCCACGATTTAAGATGCTCATTCACGAATTTCATATCCATCTTGATCAACTTATTTACAACATCTGCGCCATAAGTAATCCCTTGAGCTTCATCAGCCGAGAGCTGCAGTGTAGTGTTTACAGGTGAGTCCACTTTTGCTTTAGCCGATTTCTCTTGCACTTCTTTGCTCAAATGCCAGTTGATGAAATCTTCCGCCAGTTGCTTATTTTTGCTTCCTTTAACGACGTTGACCGTATTCATTACGGCATATGCCCCTTCTGCTGGGGAAATGAACTTCGTATCAGGCACAGCCGCTTTCAAATCCTTCACGTACATCTCCATGATAGGCCCAGCAGCAATTTCTCCTTGCGCGAACATATTAACGAATTCAGAAGTTTGTCCATAATACTTGACTACTCCTTTATTCAGCTCTTTAACCTTTGTGAAAGCTTGATCTTCATTGAATTTCGCATTGCCGGATACCAGTGATGCTGCATCTAGAACCATTGGACCGGTTGTAGACGTAATGTTTGGCAGTGTCAGCTTCTTGGAGAGCTCAGGACTCCACAAGTCGCTCCACGACTTGATCTCTTTACCGACTGCTTTCGGATTATAGGCAATTCCGAATCGGCCAATCGTATAGGCAGGACCGTAATCTTCACCAAGCGGTGCCTTAGCAATATCATAGATATCTTTTAAATTCGGAATTCGGGTGCGGTCGATTTTTTCGAACAGTCCTGCTTCAATACCTTGCTGCGCATAGTAGTCGGATAAATACATAAGATCCACTTTTGAACTGCCTTGTTTCACTTTGTTTAAACGTTCGGAGTTATTGCCGATTTCCAAAACAATCTTTACATTATGCTCTTTCTCAAAAGGTGCATATACTTCTTTCTTGAAGAAATCATCGGAAAAACCCCAAGTGGAAATAACCAGTTGTGTAGGTTCTCCTTTTGTTGCTCCTGCAGGCGTAGCTGTAGCTGTTGCTGCACCCGTATTACCCTGATCTTTTGCAGGTCCAGTCCCACACCCCGTCAAGGCCAGTCCTACTACGGATAAAGAAATCAAACCACGAAGCATTTTTTGTTTCATCGTTAACATCCTCCCAATATCATATATATAATTTGTAGCGAAAATCCTTTTGTTAAATTTTTACTAGTATGCTACACAGGCTCATAAATATATGCCGTGCTTCTTGCTATGGCTATAAAAAAATAGAAAAGTGCCCTTGATAGAAGATAACTTCTAACAAGAGCACTTTTCATCGTAAACAATGGAAAGAGACATCAAGTGATATACGAGCGGGTATCCTCTTAAGATAGATCAAAAGAGATACACCGTGGTCTAGACTATTTAGTTGGTTTAAGAATAATGTTCGTTATGGCCCATTGCGTCGGTGGATCATAGTCTCTTAACACCGCATCCATGGACAACCCGAGTTCTTGCTCCAGCTTCTCCCGGATTCTCTTCTTGTAAATCGAGGACATGTAAAAATCGACCTCGTGTTTTAGCGTAGGAGCCTCTCCTTCTAATGCTGTTGAGCGGGGCGACCGACGATGCTTGGCATGAAACGTGATGATATTCTGATCCAAAGAAACCTTCAGCAATGTTGTACCAAAACCGAATAACTCTTTGGATATCTCGTTATACAGGTGACACAGCTTCTTCTTGTATTCATTCGAATCATCCGGTACGGACATTAAATCACCTTCAAGAGGAATAATTGATCTGTATTTTTTCGAACTATACTAATAATACATAGGATTCCTTAATTAATCAAGGTTATTGTTCGTGATTTTAAATGGAATTAAACGTAATTCGACCTAAACTCTTGAAAAACAACCGTTTTTCCGAATGTCGATCCTAAAAATGATAGTCACAAGGAGTGTCAATTGGATATGGGAGATTCATAGTCATCCGGGAGACTTTGCTATAAAACAAAAAAACCTTACATATGTAAGGTTTACTCGTAAATCTGGGATGCGGTCGGAGGGATTTGAACCCTCACGCCTTGTGAGCGCCACCCCCTCAAGATGGTGTGTCTGCCGTTCCACCACGACCGCTTAAAGGAAGATAAACTGGGGATCTAGGATTCGAACCTAGGCATGACGGAGTCAAAGTCCGTTGCCTTACCGCTTGGCTAATCCCCAACAAAATAAGGGAAAAGGGCGACCGATGGGACTTGAACCCACGAATGCTGGATCCACAAACCAGTGCGTTAACCCCTTCGCCACGATCGCCACAGTAGGGATTTATTCCCTGAAGACTAGATACGAAACTTACGTAAAGTGGAAATTAGGGTGGAATCTTTTGGGCCCCGAGAAAGTATTCGGAATCAGCTACAGAGCTTATCTTCACTTTCTTGGGTACATTTGGTTAAGCCCTCGACCGATTAGTATTCGTCAGCTGCATGCATTGCTGCACTTCCACCTCGAACCTATCAACCTCGTCGTCTA
>NZ_JCAUAU010000037.1:0-19685 GCF_059692135.1 Paenibacillus sp. J22R160
AATAGCTCATTGACTTGCTAGCGAGATTAAAATAATCTCTTTTTTTGAACGATTTCTCGTTCGTGCTTACTCACTCGTTGTTCAGTTTTCAAAGATCAATTTCTTTCGTTCTCTGCCGCGTTACCGAAGCAGCGAGAAGTAATATACCATGTACATTTTTCAATTGCAAGTGTTTTTTTTGACCCATTCTTAAAGTTTTCAACATGTACAGTTTAACGATTAGTCTGACTATTTCATGTTGTTCTTTAATCCACGCCATATGAATTGAATACGTTATTCATCCGCGTTGAATGGTGGATTTGCAATATACCATGGATTAAAAAGTATTACAACCTTTTATTCAGAGAAACATTTTTTTCAGGCATCGAATTCTAGTCTCCAATTATTACACAGCATGAAATTGCCTGGAGGGTATTCAAATTCGCAGTCACTAATCAATTGAAAATTGAGCTTTTGACAAACTGCGTTCGACGCCGGGTTATGAATAGACGGGAAAGCATGAATATACTTATGTTTCTTCTCCATAATTGCGTTTGCGATAGCTTCTATGACCGCTGCAGTTGCTATTCCTCTACCTTGGTAGGAAGGCAGGACACTCCAACCAATCTCATAGATACTCTCGTCTTTCCACTTGCTATCCCAGTAACCAATACTGCCGACCGTTTCGTTGTCTGGAAGCAGCACAATACTAAACATGCGGCCGGTTCCCTTTCCACCGATCTCAAGATATCGCTCATGTCGTCTCAGCAGCAGCTCCTCCGATTCAGGACCACCGAGGTGTTCCATCATCTCAGGCGCATTAATCTCACGCAGCAAATCAAGATTAGATTCGGACCATGATTCTAACTTGACATGTGGTCTTTTCATTGGCTCGACCATTTCCCTCACCTCAATTATTACTTCTATAGAGATTCATTCCTGCAACCTACCTAAAATATCTGCCCTCAAATATTAACAGAACATATGTTCTGAGTCAAATCCAACCTCGTTCCAACAATAACCGTAGCGTCCAACTCATCATATCTGCACTCAGTCGGAATCAACCCGCTACGAGCAAAAATCTCTACCGCCTGCGGCGCCTGCCGCTCGCTAACCTCAACCAACAGGTGGCCGCCGGGCGCCAGCCAAAGTGGCGCTTCGAGCGCAACACGCCGCAGCACATCAAGTCCGTCCACTCCCCCGTCAAGCGCTAGACGCGCCTCATGGATACGGGCTTCCGAGGGAAGCAGCTCGATAGCTCCAGATGGCACGTAAGGTACGTTTGCCAGCAGGATGTCGATACGGTTAAGCAATAACACGGGCAGCGGCTCAAAGATGTCGCCTTCGAAAACATGGCCTCCGGCGGCTGTAATGTTTCGGCGGGCACACTGTACCGCTGCCGGGTCGATATCCACTGCATACAGTTCAACTCCTTCCAACTCTGCTGCCAAAGCTGCGCCCAACGCGCCTGTCCCACAGCATAGATCGACGACGATAGCTCCTGACTTGGCAATTTCAGTGGCACGACGGACAAGAAACTCTGTGCGGTGACGGGGAATGAAGACTCCCGGGTCTACCTCTATCCGAATACCGTAGAACACCATCCAACCAATGACGTGTTCTAATGGATAACCTAATGCTCGCTGATCCGCCATTGCGGCTAACTCAACCGGCGTCTTTGCAACCGAAATAAGCATTCTAGCTTCATCTTCTGCGAAAACGCAGCCTGCAGCACGAAGTCTAGTGACGAGATGATGATAATTGATATTCTCCATGAAAAGTCACCACAATTCTTTTTATCGATAACCTCATTTTATCCTTTGTACAAGTTTGCCGGACAGGTAGAATTTTTTTATAAGCAACTATCCTTCTGTTCGCTCAATTCGTTCGGGCATACAGGACAACAAAAAAAGGCCCTGTGCTCAAGTGCTCAACAGGACCTTCTTCTTTTTCATTATAATGAATTTCACTATTCACTCTTTACAACAGAACGAACAGCAGCGCTATCACAGCCGGCAATCCTTGCACAAGTAAGATCGACCTCTTAGCGGTTGCCCCGCCGTACAAGGCAGCAACAATCACACAAGCAAGGAAAAACAGTTGAATGGAGCGTCCGATCGATGGATCTGGATGAACAAGTCCCCAAATGAGCCCAGCTGCCAAAAATCCATTGTACAACCCTTGATTCGCTGCCAGCGACTTAGTAGCTTCAGCCTGCACCTTTGTCATGCCAAAAGCCTTCATCCCACGAGGGCTAGTCCACAAAAACATTTCCAAAACAAGTATGTATACATGCTCCAATGCCACTAATCCTACGAGTATAGACGTAATTATCGTAATAATAAACTTATCCCCCTAAATTGAATGGTGTGACACTAATAAGTTTATTATATTTTATTAACTTGAATTTCGATAGTTATATCTAAAAAATAGATTCCATTAACCGTCGTATAAGCAATCTAATTTCTTAATTTTTCCGTCTATCGAATCACATCTAGGATCAGATTGTGGGGAACGGACTATCGACGATCTTTTCCCTTACTGCTTAACAATCAATTGATTAAAAACCTGATCAACGACTTTCACTTTCGCATCCTTGATGATATGTTGAACCAAATCTTCATACTTCTCATCTAAGATGCGACTTTGAACTTGATCCTTTACCTTGTCATACGGTTGAAAGCCTCTTTCTTTATTTTCTATACTTTTTATTACCGTTAGCCTATTGTTCTCATCAATAATGTCACTAATCTCACCGACACTTAATTTTTGAGCTTCCGTGAGTAGTTGCGGATTTAGATCATAATCGGTTTTGGCTGTGGTTTCATTAAAAGTTTGTGTTTCAACCACAATATCCTTATCAGTGCTCTTTAGCTTTTCAAAGGAATCCGTCTGCCCTAAACCTATGCGTATTTCACTCATGATCTCATCTGCATGCTCACTCTTCTTCATGCTAATTTTCTCTACTTTTATATTTATCAGAATTTGCTCTGATTTTATTCTTATCCATTCCTTTAAAGCCATATTTTTGGCATAGTCGATTGGTTTTTCATTGACGATAACGGATTACATTCAGTTTAAGCGGGTTGAGGAAGCAAAAAGGCTGCTCAAGCAAACCGACAAGTCGGTGCTCGAAATCAGCCTTGATTGCGGTTTTCATAACGTTCAACATTTTCATCGAGTATTCAAGAAGTTAGCTCATTTGACTCCTTATCAATTCAAGCGCTTGACATAGAATCGATCCAATAATGATGGGTGGAAAAATTCAAGTATATCGCAGCTGCGAGTGGAACGACCACCTTAAATCGTGGCCATCTTACTATCTCGACGCTAAGCCGCCGCCACGCCTGCCTGGCAAAGGCAACTCTTTACGCCACCCCAAAGACAAAAACATAAACTATATTTGGACAAAAACGCTCCATATCGAGCAACAGCCCGATATGGAGCGTTTTTATCCCTTCAATTTTCTCTTCCCTTTCTCTCAATGGGGCGGAATATTCGTTATGATAATATATACCAGTGCTGATTGTGGCCGCCATTATCATACCATTGAATCGCCTGCGCTCCGTCGGATGTCGATTGTCCCGATATATCCAATAACTTGCCACTGCCTCGATTTTTAATTTTAAATGGGTCATTTTCGCCAGTTGGAATAAGCTCCCACTGTTGGTTCCACCCGTTATTGCCCGGCCATTGAATAATATTGGCCCCATCGGATGTAGACGCTCCGCTAACATCCAATAAATCTCCGCTACCTACATTTCTGATATGATAATAACCGTTCCCTAAATATTCAAGATACCAACTCTGATAATCTGCTCCTACATTCGTGTATTGTTGGATAAGCGCACCGTCCGCCTGTTTATCCCCTCCGCTGACTGACAGCGCCTTTAAGCTGTGTTCATTAATAAGTCTCACAGAAACCGGCGTTCCAGAAGCGTACGTCGTCGAAGTTACTGCGGGTGACGATACAGATACAACTAACACAAGTGCAAACATCGCTATCAATCCGTACCTAATTAGAAATCGTTTCATGGAAATGCACTCCTTCTTCGATTTAATTTCTTAACTTGCGAACTGTCCAGTTTAAAACCTAGTTTTATGTATTACTTACCACCTCCTAGATCAACGGGTGCGGAGTTCCAAAGTAGTGCCATTTACTAACATAAAACGCTTCTCATAAAATTCTTTATTTGGAATTAATTTCAACTCAATCCTACACCAGATGGCTTCCTCTTTTCATTGATATTTTCGGTGTATTCCTTACTAGCATGACAAAAATGATCATAGATTAAGACTTGATTCATAACTAAGTATAAGAGGGTATGAGCCCGACTCCGAACTATGCCCTATTCCGTTTGAATGTTAAAAAGTCCCCCATCGCAACTTGTGCAAGGGGGACTTTCCATTTATTTTGGCAAGCGCGGCAATTTTGCGATCTGTTCCCGAACTCGCGGTGCGACTTCTGTCCCCAGCAGTTCAATGGCTTTCATTACTTCATGATGCGGCATTGTGCCGACGGGTAAATGCAAGAAAAACCGCGAGAAACCTAAATGTTTGCTCATGTGAACGATTTTATTAGCCACCGTTTCGGGATCACCTACATAAAGCGCGCCTTCAAGGCTCCGGGATGCATCGAACTGTGCGCGGCTATAATGTCCCCAACCGCGCTCTTTACCAAACATGTTCATCGAAGCTTGTGTAGGTGGAAAATACCTGTCGACCGCAAGCGAGGTACTCTCGGCAACAAAACCAAGTGAGTGTACAGCCACTGGTAATTTCGATGCATCATGTCCTGCGCGAGTAGCGGCTTCTTTATAGAGCTTCACGATCGGAGCGAATTGGACCGGGCTCCCGCCAATGATCGCCAGAACCAGCGGCAATCCTAGTACACCTGCGCGGATAGCAGACTCTGGGTTCCCCCCACTGCCAATCCACACGGGTAGAGGGGTCTGAACGGGACGCGGATAAACGCCTAAATTCGTAAAGGCAGGGCGGTGCCCACCTTTCCATGATACTTTCTCCGATTCCCTTAATTTCAAGAATAGTTCCAGTTTCTCCTCGAAGAGCTCTTCATAGTCTTTCAAATCATAGCCAAACAATGGAAATGCATCGACCATAGAGCCTCGACCTACAATAATTTCTGCACGTCCATTGGAAAGACCATCGAGCGTTGCAAATTCCTGAAACACACGGACTGGATCCGCAGCAGAAAGTACGGTAACCGAGCTGGTTAAACGTATCTTTTTGGTAACAGCCGCCGCGGCCGCCAGCACCACGACAGAAGCGGAATCCCCAAATTCCTTACGATGATGCTCGCCTACTCCGAATATATCCAACCCAACCTGATCGGCGAGAGCAATTTCTTCTACAACCTGACGTAATCTCTCCGCATGACTTATCGTCTTGCCTGTATGAACATCCGGCGTTGTTTCGACAAATGTATCTACACCTATTTCCACTTTCAAGTCCCCCTATCTATAATAAAAAAATTCTAACATTCTTCTTTGTTATCCTTTAAATATTTATCCTAACATTAGAAATTATATTATTAAATAATTAAACCGTCAACCTAGTGTAAGAATTTGGGACATCCTATAACACAAAAAAATTGCCGTACCTCCAACCCTAAGGCCAAGATTACGACAATTTTTATAGATGAAAATGCTTCTTCCTCATGCTCATGCTTTATCGGCTTTCCATAGCTGTTCAAGCAAAATCACGATCATCGTGCCTACAAGCAGTCCATTGCTGAAAACATATTGCAAGATAGACGGAAGTCCTTGAAATGCTGTTGGCGGCAGAAACATAAGTCCAATACTAATCAGCAGCAGGCCAGACAAACCACAAGGAACGGACGAACTCGGGTTTGTTCGGTTAATCGAATAAAACCCGCGGAAACCGGTAATGGAACGACCCCAATCGTTGAGAAAAAAGCACATAACAAATGAGAAATTCCACCGGCTATCCCGCCGCGACGCAATGTTTCTTTTAATTTCCTCGGCGTTTCCGGGACAACTTGGCTGACAGCAGAGACCGCAGCAATCATATTGGAGACTAAAATAAACGCAAACAGGATCGCCGTGATCACAATTCCGGCATTGAATTGCGGGTTCCCCCAGTCAAAAATGTCAGGAAGCTTAACCCAAGATTCGTTCGTGCTAAGCGCGCCTGAACTTTTGATAAGATCCCGATCAACACGGCATAACGTGTTCATCGTGGGTGGCGTTACTTTAGCATCCTTGACTCTGTCTAAAAGAAAGACACAGAGGTTGGTTTCCCAGTGAGCGAATTCATGGCTAAACAAATTTTTTTGGACAACTGCAACCTTTTCGAACCAACTTCCGTTTGATGAAATGTCGACATAATTAATACTAGATTTCAAAAACCGGAAGGAGCTTTATAATATGAAAAAGAAACTAACTGTACTATTAACTTTGGCTGGGATGCTCGGCACAACGGCGGCAGTCGGAGCGGAAGATTTGGTAGAAAAGGTGACTGGTTACTTACAAAAGGATGTAAAAATTGTTGTTAACGGACAAGACAGCGCGCTTACGCCAGTCTACATTGATGGAAAAGCATATCTCCCAGTGCGCGATGCTGCAGCTCAACTTGGATATACAGTAAAATATGATGAAGCGAACAAAGAAATCGAGCTTGATGAAGCCGCTGACCTGATGCGAGCATCTGGTGTAGTTGTAAGCGTGCAGGCTAAAGAGGACGGTAGTGCCCGCATTGAACTGCTCGGCAGCACTTGGGTTATTTTAAACGTTGACAAAACCACTGTTATTAAAGGTTTAGACGGTAAAACGTTAACTGTAGCCGATCTGAAAGCCGGCACTCAAATTGATGCCGGATTCGGACCAGCCATGGCGATGAGCTACCCAGGTCAAGCGCAAGCTGTCAACATTAATGTTTATGCAGACCGTTTGGTCAAAGAAGATACAATCAAAGAAGTGAAACATACAGATGATGGCTGGCAAGTTCAATTAGACGGTTTGGTACTAAATGCAGGTAAAGAAACTCGCGTTATGACGTCCCAAGGGGAATCCGTGAATTGGGAAGATCTGAAAGCTGGCACGAAAGTCAAAGCTTACTACGGACCAATTGAGACGAAAAGCCTTCCTCCTCAAAGCCCTGTGTATATGCTCGTAGTTCAGGCTCAATCGCCGGTAACAGGCACTCCGAAAATGTCGCCAGAGGCAGCTCAAGAGTACCGCGACTTGGCATGGGCGCAAGTGAAAGAGCAAACGTCGCATATTACTACGAAACAAGACGAAGCCGTTGTTCAAATCGTTTCCTCTAAAGAAGCTGGCGTATTGGCTTCCACAGACGAGCAGAAGAAATTGCTTGCAGACGTTCAAGCTGCGAACGGTAACTTCGTGACAGTTACTTACAACACAGATCAAGACCAGCTTCTTGGGCCGTTAACAGCTGTATTCGATTTCAACACAAAGGCTTTTGTTGGTTTCAACGCTAGAAGATAATTGATTATAAAAAAAGCCATGGCATTCTGTTGAATGCTGTGGCTTTTTTGTGTTCCAAGGTATTACCACAAAACAACTCTTCAACTCTACTAAATTTGTCATTATTTGTATTTTAATTCCTATATGTGTATGATGGCGAGAGATTTATAACAATATTTGGTAGAAATAAAGTGGAGGGAATCAAATGAAATGTTGGATGTGCGCACTCGCTGCAATTGTGGTAACCGCCTCGCTAACAGGATGTAATTTTTCTGAGAAGACTAGCGGTACATTAAGAGAAGTAGGATCACTTAAGAAGCTGGGGAAGGACGAGAAGGCAACGATTAAGTGATGTATTACGACAAGAATTCCTTTTACCAACAGTACGGCAATCTTTTCATGGCCAAGAATCCGAATATTGATGTAGAAGTCATCTCCAATCAAGGCATTTATAGTCCCAACAAAGATCCCCAGGAAGCGCTTGATGAATTCGCTAGAGTCATGTCTAAGTCTACGAACAGCCTGATGACCCGAACCACATACGCGAAAGAGCGGGACGGCCATAATCTAGAACCATTTTACCTCCTGAAGCCAAATCCAGATAATATCTATAAAGGCTATGAGAAAATTCCAGGCGGCTTCTACCAGCCATTCAGTATGCTTGCCGACCAAGAAATTCAGGCTGTCATCGATGAGAAGAAATCAGCTGAAGAGGCACTTAAGACGATTCAGGATAAAGGGCAAGAACAATTGCTGTAAGCCAAACAAGCGGACGATGCATTGAAGGAGTCTCAGTCTAAGCAGAAATAACCCGCATATTCACAGCTATGGGATAGCCTCTTTTTTATGTAACCGAATCGAATAGTGGGAAAAACCCCCTTTAATCCAAGCAAGTCTCGCCAGGTAAACCCAATAACTGGATAAAATCCCGCTAATTCTCACCTTTAACCTTGTTACCAAGCTCAATCGTCCGCATTAACAGGAGAAATTCCATCTATTCACCCCTGGAGCTGTATTATTGGGCGAGTTAGCGGTAGTAATTCCAGTTCATCTAAAGAGGCGCTCCCAAAAGGTCAAAAAAAGGGCTGTCCCACGGTCATTCAATGACTTCCGGGACAGCCTCTTATTCCGTGATACTTCAGCGAAGGAACTCCGCCGGATGCCGCCGCTTAAGCTCAGGAATCGCATACGCTCTCCCCGTCTGTTCCAACCAGCTGACGTAGTTCGGCAGATGACCCTTAGCGTGATAAGGGCCACCTTCCTTCATAACCGTCCATAGAGGATCGGTATCGAACTCCATCGATTCCATCATCGCGTCATGCCATTCATTCAGGTAGTACACCGCATCTTTGCATAGACTCCGCTCCGCTTGTGCAAGATTGTGCTGCTCATGCGGATCTTCCTTCAGATTGAAAAGCATCTCCTTGTCGAACAAATGATAGCCGTCATGATAGGTCCGCACGTATAAATAATCGCCGAAGCGCACACTACGCTGGCATACATGTGCGCATTGCGACACCACCAAATAGTCCCTGCTGCAGGTGTCACCTGTCTGCAGTGCCGCTGCATAGCTGGTGCCGTCCCACGACGGAGCCGGTGACTTGCCCAGCAGCTCGGCTATCGTTGGCAAAATATCAAGATGATAATGCAAGCCCTCATCCAAATGGTTCTTCATCATGCCGGGCCAGCGGATAATCATCGGAATTCGGCAGGTGCCTTGATCAGCGGTTCCGTGTTCACCGTAGATCCCGAGTTCACCCATATTCTCACCGTGGTCGGCAGTAATGATCACAACGAGTTCTTCCATTACACCCTGACGCTCCAGCTCACTGAATAACATGCCGATATGATCATCCATATGGCGGATGCCGCAGTCGTAACCGTCAATGACACGGCGCAATCCCTCGCGGTCGGTGAAGTCTCCAGGGTGGCGCGGGAATTTCGGGTTTGTTTTATTATCAAACATGCTGATCTCTCGGGCGCTATGTGGGCCAACCTTGCGTGTGGTATGTTCCTTCAGTACCTCATCCGTTATCCACTCGGGCAGTGGGTCGTTCGCAAAAGGATTGCCGAACTCCTCCGGTGCACGGTACGGGGTATGCGGATCCCAATAATTCACATAAAGGAACCAATCATCCTGCTTCGCATTTTGCTGCATCCAATTCAAAACGACCGGAGTGACCTCCTCCGCAGATTCGATGCCTCCCTTGCCGGTGTTATGAATCTCGTTAAAGCCAGCATAGAATGTCCAAGCCGAGTGTCTTTCACCGAAAGGACTGATGAGCGCTGTTTTCATGCCGGCGGAACGAAATAATGCCGGGAAGCATTCGCTCGTTAAACGGCTGCGGAACTGTCGGTCCTCTCCTTCATGACGAACATCAGCGGCTGTACCGCCATGTCCGACAACTCCGTTATGGATGCCAAAACGTCCGGTCATGAGCGCTGTCCGCGAAGGAAAGCAAGGAGCATCCGACGTGTAGTAATTCGAAAATCTGACTCCTTCCTCAGCGATTTTATCGATGTTAGGCGATGTATTTCGCTGGTAGCCGTAGCATCCTAAATGATCGGGTCTGGTGGAGTCCAAATCAAGCAACAATATTCTCATCTCTTTAACTCTCCTTCTAATAAAATGATGATCGCACATTGAAAACGCTCTCCTTAAGGTAAATAGTACTAAACGCACTAGAGGACAGTCCATGCATATTATATGGATCATGTGTACAATTCTCTTGCAATTTTTATTTCAAAGCTTATTAATAAAAGGATTATTGAATATTTTTATGTATACTGCTATTGTCTAGTTATACTGCCTGAAAGGAACTTTCGAACCTATGCTGTCCCTTCGTTCCGTACACTTTGATAATCGCATTCCGAACTGGCGTACTCATCTCATGTTGTTAAATCATAATGTACTTGTATTAATGGTCGACGGTAAAATCAAATACACCATCAACGATCGTACGGTAATCGGGGAAAAAGGAGAATTGCTGTTCATACCGATTTACACGTTGCGAACAGGTGAAAATTATGAAGGTGAGCATCAAAAATTCACCGTCTTGTTCAATCACGGGGAAGAGGATTCGGAGGAACTTCCTCTTTTCGCAAAAAGTCAATTCAGCAAGTGTAAAATCCGTAACTTCGAGTATTTCAAGCATAGATTCGAAAGGCTTTACCTCGAAGTCGTCGGTGAAGGCAAATTCAATCGATATTTCGCCAACGGCATTTTACAGGAGTTAGTCGGAATGGCTGCTCGTGAATTTGAACTTGTAGAAGTAGCACCTGTCAAGCTGAAGCTTGCGAACGAACTGCACAAATATTTGGTCGCTCACTACAGACAGCCCATACATATCGATGAACTTGCTGCCCTCATACACCGCTCGTCCAACTATACATTATCCATGTTTCGCGAAGTTATGGGCGTCTCCCCTATTCAGTACATTCACCTATTGCGTATGAAGGAAGCTTGCAATTTGTTGACGAATTCCGACCTTTCGGTAACCGAGATCTCCAATTATTTAGGCTATTACGATCATTCGTATTTCTTCCGCATTTTCAAAAAGTATACCTCCATGTCTCCGACAGAGTACAAGCATTCGGGATCGTACCCGCCATCGCTGCAGCTATTTTAACAAATAAAGGATTATGCACTATATGGACCTGATAGGAGCTGACATGATGCTATGATTGTGGAAAATTGAGCAGAGGCTGCCGAGCATCAGGTCGGCAGCCTCATTTTAGTTGTGTATGTAACTATCGTTTCCCATTAGAGCATACAAACTTGGTTGAGCTTACAAATTGAAGCATCTCGCCCTAACACACCTCATTTTCTAAGGGAAGCCTCTAAATCTCAGCGTCTCGTAGCCGGGATAGGTTTAACTTCTACTTGTACAGGTGATAATTGGAGAGTCCTTTTCCATCCTAACAGTCCATGCAGATCATAGCCCCACATCCATAAGAAACCATCTTTCTTAATGACAGCATCCGTATCATTACCCGCAAATACAGCAGTAACGTCCGTTAATCCCTCGACTTGGTAAGGGGGTCGATAATTTTCCTTATCCATCGTATTAGTCACATGTTCAATATCTCGCGGGAAATACCCCATAGACCAGACGGTTCCGTCTTTCTTCAGCGCTAAAATGTGTTCATTGGCTATAGAAATATCAATAATGTCGGTTAAACCTTCTATTGGGGCTGGCGGCTCATCTATTCCGGAGCCATCGTATTTTGGATTTGACAGAGATCCACCTCCCCAAATCCACACAGTACCGTCCTTTTTCAGAGCAAGATGATCAGCGGCAGAACCATGACCGAGCTTTACGATGTCTGTGACTCCCTGAACCTGTATCGGATTGTTGGAGAGCATCACTTTGAACATTTCACAATCCCTGAGGCCGCACGCCCAAGTCCACACCGTTCCATCGTCCTTGAGAATCGTTGCTCCTGTTAGATCTTTAATATGGTCGATTCCGTTGACTAGTACAGGTTCTGTCTGCAAAGACGAAAAATACTTTTCCCAGTCGCCTGTTTTCGCAAAACTAGGTATGCCTTCCCAGATCCAGAGTTTACCGTCCTTATCGACGGCCTTGTAAAAATCAATTTTCACAATGTGCTCCAATTTAGGAACTTGGCCCATCAATTTTGGAGTATACAGTCCCCATTTGTCTTTTTCCCCACTCGTGGATGACTCTACGTATTCAATTTCCCACACAGTACCGTCTTCTTTTAAAGCAAATGCTGTGCGCCCGCTTGAAGCGATGCTTGTGATCTTGTTCAAGCCTTCCACTTTTTCCAAATGGCCTGGGTAACGAATAAGATCCATCCTATACGCACGCGATGAAATGGAGGTGCCCCAGACGTCACCTTTATCGTCCAGTACAAAAGGAAGACCGCCTACGTCAGTGATATGTACCGGTCTAGTGTCGACGGTCACAGTCGCTGTGACTTCAGCTCGCACTGGTGGCGATACGCCGATAAATAACGATAAAGCCATAACAAAACTCAAGGATAGCGCAGATTTTGCCATTCTACTTGTCAACACAAATAACTTCATTGTACCCAAACCTCCACGTCTAGTTTTACCAATTTACAAACGGTTACATATATCTGACGCTCGCTCACAAAGAAAGTTTCTCCTTTTATTCCAAAAAACGGTAATATAATTCAATTCAGCTATCTCTGGCTCTTTTATTTGGCTTTTGATTGAACGGTTACGTTCATCGGCTGATCTCTCTGGCCATCACCTTAGACTGAACCCGTTGATGTTACGGGATTTATGAATTGAATTATCGTCAGATATATTAAATTAAGTTTTAGACTGACACCTGAAAATGAAACAGCGACGGAATAGGACTCGAAAATAAAGTCTTAGACAGCCGCTGTACTATTTAACTAACGTATCCGTTAGCGTAATAACCATAACGTTGTTCCACTCTTTAACTTATGTACTGTAATGTAAATCTTATCGTATTTATGACATCAGAATCCGTTTCCGTTTGAATATGTTCATCCAAAAGCGGAATAAGAGCTTTTAGATTAAGGCGGAAAATAATATCAGGGACCTTTTTCCTTACCTTTTTGCTTTTATCCTTTAATCCGTTCTTCAATAATTCCATTCTTAGGTCATCGTTTGATTTTACGGCGGATAAACACGCGATAATATTATACTTTGTAGCTGCATTTCCAGTTTTAAAAAGGTTTTTTAAGGTATTTTCGGCTAGAGGGTATTCATTCGCAAGTAATATTATCCCTTCTCCTGCTGTACCCCAAACGTATGTGTAATTTGATTTAATTCCGTCCACAAATGGCTTCAATGATGTCATGAATCCAGTCATTGGTGTGGATGTTTCAAAGGGAGAGAGCCATGCACAAGCTTTTTTAGACCGTGGAGTAACTCATGGGAAGATCTTTAGGTTTAATCATGATCTAGAAGGTCTAGCGTCTTTTCTAAGTTATATAAGAGGTGTTGAATCGGCAGCAGGGATTCGTCCTGCCATTGTTATGGAAGCAACGGGCCATTATCAAAGCCCCGTTGTTCAGTTTCTGGATGAACACCAGTATTTGAACATCGTCATTAATCCGTTAATCTCACATAACGCCAAGAAAACCAATTTGCGAAGGTTAAAGACGGATGCTGCAGATGCCCATCTGTTAGGAACGCTGTTCTATAAAGAAGAGTTTGAACCCTACAAAAAGCGTGGGCAGCATCTCATGAATTTACGCTTTCTAACACGCCAATACGAAGCTTTAACAGGTATGTATGTCCAAGCAAAACTACAGTTCCAGGCTATTCTAGATCAAGTTTTCCCTGAATATCATTCGTGTTTGGTGATCTTTATTGACGGCTTTTTCAAGCCATTTGATCTCTATGCAACTACTCATCAAGTTACTTCTTCAATACCAGGATCATCTATCAACCCTTAATAAATCGGTAGATGCCCTGGCTGAAGAGCTACTTGAATATGATTTAATCCAATCGATACCCGGAATTGGCACTAAGATTGCTGCAACAATTTTAGCTGAAATTGGTGAGATCGATCGGTTTGATCACGCAAAGAAACTGGTGGCCTTAGCTGGTGTTGATCCAAGTGTTTTTTCTTCTGGCAAGTTTATAGCTACCCAAAATAAAATCACTAAGCACGCTCCAGGAGGCTTCGGACTACCCTGTATCAAGCTGTACGATGTGGTATTCGTAGTAATAGAAATAAGAAATTAAGGGCTTATTATGATAAGAAACGTGCTGAGGGAAAGCTGTTCAAAGTAGCAATAATTGCATGTGTAAATAAACTCATCCACTGGATTTTTGCAATCTTAACTACTAAGGAAGCGTTCCGCTTAGAGTGAGCAACAATAAATAGAAATATATGGAATAAATCTCCGTGCTTAAAAGGACGGTTATTTCCCATACACTTTTTTAAGTATACCACTTCATGAATCCGCAATTAATAATTAAATATTGACAAGCTATTAGCTGGAATAGCGGGGAAAAGGTATTTAATCCAATCCAATAGCCAGATGCCGTCGAAATACATCCGTCGGGAATGGGATCAAGTTCTTGTCTTTGGGTTTTGACACGAACTTGATCCCATAAAATAAAAAAGCCGCGATTTACGCGGCAATTAATGAGATATTGTTCTTGTCACCATTGTTGGTGTTGTTGTCGGTTGACAACTCTTAAAGAAGATCGGTATTTAAACATTCAGTAACGCGTTCATTTAATTCTTCGTACACAACGAGAAGTCGAAGCCGACCAACGGACCCGTTGTTCATATCGAAAAAAAGGTGCAACATCCTCAATTTTTTTGAGTTTGCTACACCCTTTTCTATTTAACGTTTTTCAGTGGCCTCCCCCGCCCGTGGGCTTTTTGCCTATTCCCGGCAGCCCAACAGTTGTTGATGCCGCAAGCCAACGAGTATGTTCGAGAATTTTTTCATATTTTTTGTTCTCATGGTGGACCCTTACCCATCTAATTTTCATGTTCCTCAGCCCCATCGTGCTCCTTGCTTCCAAATTTATTCAGCAATACATGCACTTCACTTTTTGATTTGGCGTTCATCAAGCTGGTTCTGAGTTCACTTGCCCCTCGAAACCCACGGACATAGATTTTGAAGAAACGGGTAAGCGCACTAAACGAACGTGGTTCCTCTGCTGAGTATTGATCATCCAGATCTAGATGGAGCCGCAGCAAATCAAGCAATTCCGCACTGCTGTGCTCCTTCGGCTCTGTCTCAAATGCATATGGATTTTGAAAAATACCGCGTCCAATCATAATACCGTCGACACCGTATTGCTCAGCAAGCTGCTGGCCGATCTGACGGTCAGGGATATCTCCGTTAATGGTTAGAAGTGTATCTGGTGCCACCTCATCACGAAGCTTCTTAATCTCCGGAATCAGTTCCCAATGAGCTTTTACTTTGCTCATTTCCTCTCTTGTCCGAAGATGAATGGACAGATTAACAATGTCTTGTTTCAAAATATGGGTTAACCAGTCACGCCATTCGTCTAGGTCACTAAAACCGAGCCTTGTTTTTACACTGACAGGCAGTCCTCCGGCTTTGGCGGCTTGGATGATATCCGCTGCGATTTCAGGACGGCAGATCAGGCCGCTGCCCTTTCCATTCTCTGCTACATTCGCCACTGGACAACCCATATTAATATCGATGCCTTTGAATCCTTCTTTCGCCATGCCGATGCTCATTTCACGGAAAAATTCCGGCTTATCTCCCCAGATATGTGCTACAATGGGCTGTTCATCTGGGGTAAAATTCAAGCGCCCACGTACACTTTTGTTCCCCTCTGGGTGACAATAACTCTCCGTATTCGCAAACTCCGTAAAATACACATCCGGTCTGCCTGCCTCACTTACCACATGGCGAAAAACAACATCTGTCACATCTTCCATGGGTGCTAGTACAAAAAAAGGTCGTGGTAAATCACGCCAAAAGTTTTCTTTCATCATTAAAAACCCCTCTATACCTACCAGAACAATCGTTGTCCTTAGAATATTAAAATACTTGCTGTCAATGGAACATTGTTCAAACACCATCACAGGTTAACAAAAGACATTCCATAAAGTACACGACTTTATTATAAACTGAATAACGTCATGATGGGTATGTCTCCTTCGTAACGTCAACAATGTTTCGTAATTACACAGGTTTTAATTATTTCACCTGTCTACTATTTTGGTGGGAGCATATCAATTTGGCAGCCCAACAGTTACATCTCTTACGTCAAAGGAGTTCTTTCCACTATCACCAGTTATGCACTGTAGGGTATCTGATAATAACTCCATAAGCACTTTAGCATCATTGGAATTTGGGTCCTCTGGCACTATATATTTTTCTCGAAATTTCATCAACACAGAAAATTGCATAAAATCCAATATGTATTGAAATAAACGTGTCCCAATAGTTTAATCTACTACGACCCTATGGCTTGGGTGGTCTATAGAATAAATTACTTGTTCTGCATCATATCGAGTAACTCTTTTTACTTCATAAAACCCAAGTTTCTTTAATAAGGCACATGACGAAGTGTTTGCCGATTGCGCCTCAGCAAGTATCTTTTTATATGCTTTATCTTCGAAAGAATGGCATAATACTTGACTTACCGCCTCCAATGCAAAACCATTACCCCAAAAACTTGATAAAAACATATATGAAATTTGAGTATATTCTCCATCATAATGTGGTGTTAATAAAATGCTTCCTACGAATGCACCTGAACCTAGTTCTTTAACTGTCCAATAATGGCAGTTTTCTTTGGGATTTATCCATTCTGTAAGTCTATCTTCAATTTGCTGTGAACTTCTTTGACCGCCCAAGTAATCCCATACTTTAATGTCATTGTATAATTTCAACAAATCAATATAGTCAGCTTGATTAGTTATGTTAATGCTACAACGATTTGTTTCCAATCTGCATTCTCCCCGTCAGAAGTTTAACTTTCGTTGAAACCACGTTTATAAATTTATTAGTTATTCTTCTTATGAAGCTAACTAACCTCGTCCTATTCTAACACGACTTCCTCAACTAAACTCCCGTTACTTCAATAGACAAAGGCAGCTGATCAATGCCGACTGCCGTCATATCCTATTACAGTCTAGATTTACTTACCTCATTCAATAAAAATTCAATTTTTTCGATAATCTCTTTAGTTTTTCTCGACTCAAAGAAATAAATAGGATTTTCCCAGTCAGGCTGTTCTTTGTTCGTTGAGTCTATTAGCCGAAGCTTATATTTACCTTCGGGATTGTATTCGGGATACCAACCTAAATCCAGCGTTCGTTTCTCTTCATACTCTAGCTGTAGGATGTCCTCTTTAAACTCCCACAAATGCTCATGATCATCATCGACAAAAGAGTCAGAATCTGTCTCAGTAAATTCATTAAATCTTACTTTCCAACCACTTGGAACACAGAACGGCACAAGCTTAATACTCATGTAAAGCCCCCTTGCTGTCGAGCAATTTAATGAACTCTCGTTCGACGTTACCGCAGTGGATGGTTCTATTCGTATCCTGGTGCATTGATGTATTATGCTGTCCTTGAGCGCCCGTAAGTTACTGTCATTGGCGCTCATTTGCTTCGATTTGATGGAGGATTTCGTCAACGACGTGCGCGATCGGTACGGTGGCGTCGATTATAATCCCGTTTTTGGGAACGCCTTCTTTCGTTTGATGCAAGCGCCGAATGATTTCCAGTTCCTCTGGTCTGCCACCCCAGTCAGTTGGGTCCAGTGCCACTCGCTCATCAATCCGCCGGAGACAGGTTTGCAGGTCGACCTCAAGGACAAACACGCTGTTGAAGAGATCAATGAATTTGGGAAAATTCCGCGATCCACCGCATAAAAATGTTACCGCCTCATCTTGATTGGCGACCAAAGCTTTTACTTTATCTACATGCCAAATGTGGTGTTCGGGTTTAAAGCCATCCGTCGGGGTACCAGTTTCCGGGTCGCCTTGATAAGCCAATTCACGGTCACCATGAATGGCATGGTAGCCGCGCCGCTGCAATTC
Organism: Paenibacillus sp. J22R160; assembly: GCF_059692135.1. NCBI lineage: Bacteria > Bacillati > Bacillota > Bacilli > Caryophanales > Paenibacillaceae > Paenibacillus > Paenibacillus sp. J22R160. The sequence goes on from NZ_JCAUAU010000037.1 coordinate 17,965, forward strand.
GTTGCAGACCGTAGTTTTGCCGGCGCCGGAAACGCCTTCAATCAGATAATTCCTAATGCCCATGACAGATCCTCCATTCAACTGGATAAGCACAATAAATTAGATGTTTCTATATTGTCGATAAACTACCAGAGAGCAGCTGCCACGTTGGAGATTGCTCCCTGGTTGTTGCGCTATCGTTCGCCGTTAGCGTAATGAACTCTGTCAAATGCCCCGAAACGTGAACATGGTGTTATCTGAAGGATACGGCTTCTATGAAACACCAACACTTCTTTTATTTAACTTCTTAAAAGCAGAGCATTCACGATTTGATCTAATAAAATTTAATATCAAATTGGCGCATTCGTTTGGTCTCAAGGTTTCAGTATTTAGTTCAATGTCATACTCATTAAAGCAATAAACTTTATCATATTGTGAGATTACTAATCCACCCTCTCTATCTACCCTTAGTTCTTCTCTTCTAATAAGTTCCTCTTTGGAGCAAGTTACTCCAACAAATAGTACAGGATGATCGATTAATGAACCTAGACATGTATTAAACCTCTCGTCATTATCATTTACTGTATCTACAACTACATTGATCCCCTTTGCCGACATAAATTTAACTGTTGAATAAAATAAAGTAACTAATGAATCAATAATTATTTGGACCGAAACTTCCACATCTTCTCCATCGGCTGATTTTGAACATTTAGTATTAATAAAATCAATGTAGTCATGAAACAATCCATGAAAAAAATCATCGATTGATAAATGACGAAATGAGATTTCATTTTGATTTAATAGTTCTGTCGATATGGATGTCTTACCGGAACTTGAAGTTCCATTTAGAAAAACTATTAATCCTTGCTTCAATTTAATCACCCCATCAAAAAATAATCATTGCGTATCGTTCAGATAACGTCTTTTTTGCGAACATAGTAATATCAGTCATATCTAGGGTATTCGTGCAGTGATTAAGCAATCCTGCTGCCCTTTAGTTGAATGGCAAAAAGAGACCCACAGAAACGGGCTGAGGGTCTCAAGTTTATATTTATAAGGGGGTCAAGCTTTATTATAGGCTTAATTCATTATTATCACATGAATGTAAGATTACATTCTTTTAATTCTCGTTCTTTCGTTATCTGTAGAGGATATTAATAAACTACCCATCTTCTTTTGCAGACTTGAACAAGTCTTTATTAGGATTATCACTACAACTTCTAAACATTTCTAACTGAGGAGGGTTCCTATAAAAAAATACATTTCCACATTCATTACATTGATATACTGACTTAGATAAATTAACTGCTAGTGATCTAACTCTCATTAGTGCTTTTTCTTTGTCTTCTGGAGTTGAGCCTGTTTTTTCAATGGCATCATCAATTTCATCTAGAAAATTAAACCAATCTTGATCTGAAATTACGTGTGCCTTATACGGCAAGTAATCGGTCTGGTCATATATTGGATGACCACACTCACACAAGAATTTCATCCTAAAACCATCCATTCTTTTTGTTGATTAAATTCATTTTATTTTCGATATTTTATTGCACTATCCTTCACATGGTTGAGAAAACGGCAGTCTTTCACAGCTGCCGTTTCTTTGTGATTGTTGAGCTATAGTCTCCCGTTAGCCACACATGCAGCGCAAGCGCCGCATCACAGATGATGAAAATGGGACGAAAAATCTGTCAATACTGCTACCATGGCTGGGAGAGGAAGGTCGATCCGCTATGGTG
>NZ_JCAUAU010000038.1:0-17024 GCF_059692135.1 Paenibacillus sp. J22R160
CATTTCAGAAGTCTCCTAATTCTTTTAAGAAACCCAATACCTCTTTATTTCAGGCGCTCCACCCTTTTTTTAAATTGGATTAGCTGCGTCTTCTTTACTATTGACTTTTTTAGTGACTGTAGATTTAATTTTCATGGGAGCGTAATGACTTCTATTTCAGATTAATCTTCTGCGGCGAAACTTGGTGTATGTTTTTGCGCTCTCTTTTCAACACACTATGTTGGGCTTTAACACCATCACATGTCAAGGTAGAGGGCGCTGACCCGATTGTCAGAGATTGTCCCTTCTGGCAGCCAAAGAACAGGAGCAAAAACTCCTTCACACCTTCTATGTATGTCGAAAACTATAACCGTTTTCTCTAGATTTGGTCTATTAAACTGTTCCAAATGCCTGTGTCAAGTTTTACAATCGCAAAATATGCTACTGTATTACTTTATAGAAGGTGGTTGATAATCATTGAAGTGTAGCAGATTGAAGTGTAGCAGTAGTCCAACTGTCAATCGTGTTCGCCACATTATGTCTGGTGTTACGTCTGCCAATCGGGGACATCAACATCTGTTCCTGAACTCGTCAGACGTCGTCGTGCTAGTTCCGGGTTCGCACTTTCACACGTTCCACGGGGTGACTACAACGCAAGATGGACATCGGCATACGTACTCTGGTCGAACGGGCCTGTCCATTAACGGTGTTGGTCCACATGGTGGCGGTCCGAATCACTTTCATCGCTTCACAATTGTATTTAAAGAAGCAAATGGGCACACTCATACCGTAACAGGTACAACTACCAAAAACAGATTTATCCCGAACAGTTCACCCAATTCAATCTTGTGAACACGTAACTTAGGAATACCCGAATCAACAGGTGACCAATTTAGTTCGCTTGGATTAGAAGCCGGCCAGTGGATCCTGGTCGGCCTCTTAAGCTGTGCAGAGCTAAGTTTTAAAGCGGTTAATTAAACTATCGTTCCTCGTTAGATTCCTGTAGATGGATAAATTTCAGCTTTGTAAAAAAATGAGCGCCTCGGTACGATGGAAGTACGCACGGGTCAAAAGCCCTTTAATTCCATCATCCAGGAGGACGCTCTACCGTGAAGTTTAAAGCACAAGATAAGCAAAATCAACTCATTGAAAACATTACCGTTCATCATTTGGTTGTAGGTGTAGATATCGCTCAGGAAGCCCATGTTGCTAGAGCGGTTAATTTCCGCGGTGTCGCTCTAGACAATCCATTGGTTTTTAACAATACCGAAGATGGCTTCAGGTCCCTCGACCGTTGGATTCGCGACTTATAAGCTTCATATAAGCTTTCCCATGTTATCGTAGGTATGGAACCGACTGGCCTTTACTGGTTCAACCTTGATAAAGTGAGTATAATTCTCCAGCATAATTTTCGTCATGAATCCTTTTACCTGATGCAAAACCTATAATTTTTCCTGTATCATTAATTGCAATATAGATAAAGGGTTCATTTCCATTATTTTAAAAATTAAGCCACCTTTGTTCTGCCTCATCATACGATAAACTGTCCCAATAATGGTCTGGTACTAAACCGTGATAAGTAGTCCTCCAACCATCAACATAAACTCTCGCTATGGCTGTTATTTCTTCTTCACTTGCTTTTTTCATCTTCAAACAAATCACCTCTAATAATTCCTCTGCTTAAACTTAAATCATTAGAAAGGGAATTCACGATACTTCGTTTGTATCGATACCCACTTGAACACCGTTAACTCGTCAATAATCCACGGGAAACCAAATCTGCCAATGCCTGACCCCTTAGTTCCACCAAATGGAATATTCCCCTGAGCGTTGACGGTTTGATCATTAACATGAGTCATTCCAGATTCAATTTGTAGCGCCAAACGTTCTCCTTTTTGTAAATCGCTTGTGAAAATTGCACTGCTTAATCCTGATTCCGTTTCATTAGCTAATTCAATTGCATGTTCATCCGAGTCTGCTTTAATGATTAAGGCGACCGGACCAAATAATTCTGTTTGTGCCAATTTGCTTGAATTATCAACATCAACAAGCACATAAGGAGTCAAAACATTTCCAATCCTTTTTCCTTCAAGAGCAAATGTTACTCCAGATTTTTTCGCTTCCTCTACAGCTTGCAAAGTTCTTCCAAGTTGACGCTCGTTAATCATCGGTCCAATTACTGTCTGTGGATCTCTAGGATCACCATACTTAAGGTTCTTCGCTTTTTCCACAAATTTAGCCACAAAATCATTATATAGATTTTGGTGTACAATAAATCGGTTTACAATCATACAAATCTGACCTTGATGTAGGAACTTCCCAAAGACGGCTGCATCTACAGCCCTGTCTACATCAGCATCGGACAATACGACAAAAGGGTCATTGCCTCCTAATTCCAATGCAACCCGCTTTAGGTTTTTACCGGCAAGTTCTCCGACATGCCTGCCAACCGCCGTAGATCCTGTGAAACTTATAAATCCCGGAATTGGATTGGTTAACATTTCGTCACCGATTTCTGAAATATCGGTCAGAATCATATTAAAAACACCGTTTGGCAGCCCTGCTTCCTTAAAGGCTTTCGCAAGGATAGAACCTCCAGTTAACCCAACCTGTATATCCGGTTTGTGAACGACCGAATTTCCGAGTGCAAGCGCTGGACCAATCGTTCTTGTGGAGAGGTTCATAGGGAAGTTAAAAGGTGAAATTGAAGATATTACACCAATAGGCACACGATAAATGCGATTTACTTTGCCTTCGACCATAGCTGGTACTTCCTTTACCTTTTCAATTTCATCCGCCATCTTTATAGAATCTTCCAGATCGGCAATCGCTGTCATATGTTCAATGTAGGCTTTACGATGATTACCACCCGTTTCTCTTATAATGACACTACGAATCTCGTCTTGGTTTGCCTTTAAATAGTCTGCAGCTTTTTGAATGATGGATTTCCGTTGTTCCGACGATGATTTTACCCATGTTTTTTGAGCATCCTTAGCCACTTTAAAAGCATCCTGCAACTGTTTTTTTGTTGCCAGACGGACTTGGGTAACGACTGAATTGTCATATGGGTTTAGAATATCGTAAGTACGATCACTTAAGCCTTCCGTCCATTGCCCATTGATAAAACTCTTGTTCAGTTGTTCATAGTTTTGCACAATGACACTCTCCCTTAATATTTATTCATGTTGAATATCCAAAGTTCGTGTATTTTGATTATTAAACCTGTAGCGTTTTTTTGGTGGAGGACCATAGTCTCGCTTCTCCCATGCTTCTCGAGCGCACATTGCGACCACCTCAACCCCCGCACTTCTCAATCCTAAAGTATGACCTTCCCCTGCCCAGCCTGCACCAATAACAACTGCCATTAGCGGCACTGTCAACTCGAGTCACCTCCGTGTTTAATGTCCACTGGATCGAATAATCCGTTGACAACACCAGTATAGTCTTCGTGCCCTAAGTATGGGAATTATCCGAAAGTTGTATTAGAGGAGTACAGGAGGTCGCCATCTCAGGAACCAAGAGACTTTTTCATTTCCTTGATTCTTTGTTATATAGGTTGATGAGTTGAACTCGGTTTTTAATGCTTAGCTTTTCGAATATATTGGAAAGGTGCTTTTTTACGGTAGCCTCGCTCAAAAACAGTTCACGTGCAATTTCCTTGTTAGAACTCCCTTTCATTACCCATTTCACGACATCTTTCTCCCGAGGGGACAGCTGGTCTTCAGAATCCGGATAATCATGATTGGCCGATAAGGAAAGGCCGAAAGAAGAGATCATTTTTTCCATATAAGGTATAATTTTCTTTCCTCTTGTATCCATTACGTAATAAGGAGTCGGTGTCACTCCATCGTAATCATAATGAACGATTCCCTCCTTTTTATCCATACCTAGACTAAAAAGGATTGCATCCGAAATGGGATTGGCGGTAGGGGAAGCAACAACATATCCTGCTGTCAATATATAGGTAATAATTGTGGATACCGCGGCCTGCATTACACTCGGGTCGAAGTAATCATATACATCGACTGTTTTGACGAAATAACCGGCTTTCGTATGCCCCGGAACTCTTAATTCTTTTCTCTCGTCTTCTGAAATCTGATTGAAGTACGCGGCGGAGACGGGGCTGGATCTCAAATAATCCATGGTAAGCTCGTTGATGGGGATGCTAACCATGAGACCGTAAATGTTACCTTTTTCGTTTCGTATGAGCTTTACGCAAGATGGGTCTAGTTGGTATAGATCATTCAATCGTATTTGGTTTAAAATACTTAGGCTTTCCCTAGCCGTCATTAAATAGGTTGCTTGTTCATTTGTTATCTGGTCCACGTATACTACGTTTCCGTCTTTGGCAGTAACTTGCCTCTGTTCTATATAATGCTCCGCTTCCGCCCAGTTCGCGTGATGCAGCTGCTCCATGCTGTATGCGATCGACTGTCGATACAAGAGAAATTGGATAAAATGATTTCCGATATAAAATAGAATTTCGGCGTTCTCCCAAGCTGCCATACCGCTCTTGGCGTATCGCTTAATTTTATCGGAATAATAAGCTGCAGAGCGCAACCAGAGATGATTATAGAAGTCCGGACTTCGGCGACGGAACTCGAGCCCGATGGCATCACGCAGCAAATCATGTAATAACCATCCGCGGTCAACCCGTTGCACGAAAGAATAAGAAATTAAATTCTGAAACTGCTCGCCTGTGACGCACTTCCCTAGCACATAATTCAGCAACTCGAGGTTGAAATGGCGTAATACGGAAGTTACTTCTACAATTTCCTTCATATCCTGATCGGGAACTTCTTGAAGCCAAACAGCGGCAACGTGAGAAAACACATCTCTATCATCAGGATCAAGGGATTGAGAAGTAGATCCGACAAGCATCGTCGAGACTAGGAGTGAAAGCGTCAACGGATGACCCTTGGTTTTAGCCCAGATCTGATGCACGCTACTTTGTTTCGTGATACCGGACAGTTCCAAATACTTCTTGACCGATTCATAATTAAGTTCCGCAAGCGGCATTCTGCTGATAAGGTGCCGCCATCCCGGAGATGCCAGCCAAGAGCCCTGCATGGGAAATCTGCCGGATATGACTACGAGTATATCCGGTATCAACCGGGGTAGCAGCCCTTCTCTTAGCCAGCGCTCTGCATCTCCGAATGCTTCGAACGTATCCAGGGCCAAGATCAGTTTGTCTCCGTTCGCGTAGGATCGAATCGTATCGATGCTGATTTTCGTCAATTGATCAATGCCAATCGTTTGCTCTATACGATCGACAGGATAATTGAACGCATTCAGCAAGTGCAAGCAAACTTCATACGAATTTCTAGGCAGTACGCGGCAATCGATCAATAGGTACTTTGCTTGTGCCATAACGCAGATTCTTCGAAATTCATTCAAAAGATAACTTTTCCCTACTCCACTTGTTCCATAAAGATTAATGATTCCTCCAGAAAAAGGATCCGTATTCAAACGATCTTGAAATCGGCGTATTTCCTGGTCCCTTCCGACGAGAAAGCGTTGTTCCATACGATCGATTTCACTTAATTTCGGAATAGAGAAATCATTTTCTCTCATTGCAAGTGTCCTCCTATTAGTAAACTAAAAAAGCCAGCAGATCTTTGGCCGATTGCTAACTCTTGATGAACGATCTTTTGTGGAAATATAAGGCATAATTAAAATCTTATCAATCTGCCAATTGTATGAAAGTGAACAATAAAAAAGACTTTGCTCGTATGTATGCTGATACGCCGGCTTCAACCTTTTGCTCCTCCAATAATAGTTACCCTTTTTTAACACCCAGCAAAAATCAGGGACACCATTATTACTAACAGAATAATCAAGTAACTTCTCTTATTCATTTTGTCACCTCTAGTACCTTAACGATCTATTTATTAAATTTATTGCTCTTACTTGATTTCAATAACCTCCCGTTCCTTTAACGAAACCAGGGAGTAGTTTCCGCGTGGCAATCTGCTCCCTGGTTATTGCGCTATCGTTCAATGTTAGTTGAATGGCAGCGTGACATCGAGGTGCATCCGAAACGCCGGTCCACCTGGTGTTTCAGCGGGGCCGATGATGACGAACCCCACCGATTCGTAAAATGCCTGCGCTTGTTTGGCAGTCACCTCTATACGCAAACCGCGGCGCGCAATGTCAACAATCAGCGCAGTGGCAACGCCTTGGCGCATCCAGTCAGGATCAGTGAACAGATCCTCGAGCTCGAGAAAGTCGCCTTCCGGAAGTGCTGTTGCGAAGCCGACGACACTCCCATCAATAACTGCAACATATGCGAACGGAACCAACGCGTTGTCCCATACGAGCCACTCAGGATGGGCGGCAATGAGATCGAGTTCTCCTTTGTAAATCAACGAAGCTCGTCGTTTGATGTCACACAACCTATCGAAGTCGCCTGCGACCGCGCTCCGAATGACGATGTCAGACGATCGGGATCGAGTCTTCGTCAACCCATCGTCAAACTGATGAATCCACTCACCTTCTCGTTTGAGGTTGTCAATCCTATCTCGTACTAACGAAGTGAACTGACTCTCGCCTTCACCCTCAACTAGTGTTTTCTCTAGTGCTTTAATCTCTATAGATATGATAAATCGCTTAAGCTCAGCCATATTCATAATATCCAACTCTCCTTTTTCCGGTTACCCCATAAAGTATACTGGATATATATTATGACTGAATATGGATCTAAATACTTGAATAATTCGCGATGTGATTATGCTGCCCGATCGCTTAATGAGGCTACCACTCGTATTCACAGCGGTAGCCTCAATTTGTAGTTTGTTTAAGTAATATATCTCGTATGCTGACTAAAATGTGCGATCTCGCTAAAATCATACCACCCTAAAAACTATATTAGTCCCCGTCTCATTCGTCTTAAAAGGTTTGCTAAATTCCTTGAATACAAATTCAATTCCCGATATATCATCAGATAACGGTGGCGATACTACGTAATTATAAGATGAATGTCCTGAAGTGCTTCCACCATTAACCATTCGACAGTCATAACGTTCTCCTAAAAACAACTCAAAATGGCTGTGTTTGTGAGGATTAGATGGAAGCTCCGTTGCCATGTCCCAATCTATACTGAAAGTTATTACACTTGCATTACTGTATTGTCGCATAGAAGTTAGTGTATAGAATAGCTCACCTTTTTCAACAGATTTTAAGATTGGAATATGTTTTCTGAATCCATATGGTTCAGCCATTGGTTTGAAGTGTTCTTCATTTTTTATAGTTCCAAATACGGCTTTCAAGAAATCTTCGTAGAGTTCAAAAGTAGTTGCCCAATTAGAGATATACTCAAATGGTGGGAAACCCGGATTATTATCTGATATTTCCTTTCGTTGTCTTATCAAATCGCAAATTTTCTCATCAATATTACTAATTCGTTCATCATAATGTTCCGTTGGGCGTTCAAATGGCATCCGTTTCATCATCGTCCTCCTCATTGAAACTCATTTACTACAATACATCCACCTAAATCTTAACATATAATGGATATCCAGTGAAAATATTGCCCCGTTAATCTCCCATTAGCGTAACGGGCTCCGTTGCAAGCCGGTGTTGTTATTTAGCTCCCCCGCCAGTTAGATCAACCAGAAACTAACGTGATCAAGAATAATAGCTATACATATCTTAGCGCGATCCGTCGGGAATGTCATAATGTTCTTGTCAGTTTTCAAGTCCTTGTCATCTGATTTTGACAAGAACTTGAGGACATAAAAAGAAAAAGTCGCATCACATGCGACTTTTAATGTAACCATGTTCTTGACACCCGACAGCATCCCTTATTAAGGAACTCTTGCTTTACTACTTACTACTACCGTTGTCTTTTTTTTGACAAAAACTTGATATCATTTCCGCCGCGTTCCCACTAACGGGGAGGATCTGAGCTGTTCTATTAATAGTTTTTAGTCTAAGTGTTCTGTATTATTTAAATAGTGAATAATTCTATTTTTATCTTTAATCTCCAATAAGTGAATTCCTGTATCGCCTGTTCGAAATCTATATTCAGAATTAATAGGCATTTTCAAAAATGATTGCAAAACATAACTTATTACTCCGCCATGGACAACAAGTGCAATCCTTTTCTGTGTGGATGTTGTAATAATTTTAGAAAAGACTTTTTCGATTCGAGCCCGAAAGTCTATTATAGATTCTCCATTCTCAACACTTTCATGAGGAAAATTAGGAAGTGGAATTTTTCTTGCTTCTTCCTTGGTTAATCCCGCTAGTACCCCATTATTTTCTTCCATTAAATCTTCTTCGAAAATAATTGGTTTATATGTAGTTTTTGAAAGGATCAGAGCTGTTTCTTTTGCCCTTTTTAATGTACTTGACCAGATGATTTCAGGTGGACAATGCTTTTCTACCCATTGAGCCATAAGATGAGCTTGCCTAGTCCCCAAATCTGTTAAAGAAAAATCAGCTCGGCCTTCATGAACATCAAGAATATCGGCTTCGGATTGTCCATGGCGGATTAGTAATATCTGCATTGACTCACTCCTGTGATCTTATTAGTTAGATAATTTTCTTAATAAATTTTCGAGTAACCTCTTTAAAAATGGCAGGTTGATCAATCCATGGATAATGACCTGCATTCGGAATTAAATAATATTCTCCTAATGGTATAGAATTTGCAAGTTCAATAGCATATTTCGATGGCCTAGGGTCTTGTGCACCATGCAGTATTAATGTAGGGGGTACAATTTGATTAATGCTGTCTCTAATTTCCCTTGTCTTAATAATACTATTCCAATCTTGACCAAGCTTTAGATTTATTTCTTTATTCATAAAATGTCCATCTGATCTTGGTAGCTTGTTTTTGTTATTTTTATAATATAGGTCCGCGTGTAAACTGAGTTCTCTAATTCTGTGTACTACATGTAATCTTTCTTCTCCAATTAACTTAGGTTCTATTGATCGCAAATTAATGTATTCTTCTCGTTCCTCTTGGCTTAAATTGTTTAATCTGTTTACAAGATAATCATCATGCCAATCTTGGTTAATTCCAGTACCTGAAATATAAATTAGTCCATTCACATTTGATTTATATTTAGCAGCATAAGCCAGCGCTAGCCCTGCACCCCAAGAATGCCCACCGACAATCCAAGTATCTAATCCTAAACGAATCCTCAAATTGTCTAAATCATTTAAAAATGTCTCAACGTTGTATGGTTCTTTTGCCTCTGATCTCCAACTGCCTCTTTGATCATATCTGATCACATGACAAAGATCATATACCATATCTGCTACTGGTCCCAAATAATCGTATGAACCAGGCCCTCCGTGACAAAGAACGAGCGGGATACCAGTTCCTTTTGTTTCAACCCAAAGTGATATTTCATTTACTTTTATTATTTTACCTTGCAATAGTTAACCTCCTTTTCAGAAGATATTTCTCAACCAAATCACACATACTTCAGAGGGGCTATTGCGTTCGTCATTTAGGAAGTGATTTATCCATGCAAATACTTGTTTCGATTCACTAACACCCACATAAAACATAGGACGAATTGCAATTTTCAAGAGCGCGCGTTCGAGATTGCGATGAACAGATATAACTTCAGGGATGACTTCTAAAAATCCGTCAGCAGCGGATTCACAGTTATAGCTTGGAATCCAATTTCCAATCATATCTACAATCTGGTTGTCTTCGAGTGCACAGGAACCATCTTGAAAGTCGGGATAAAACCAATGTAAATCAAAAAAGAGTTTTTCTAATTTTCTAAATCCATTACATCCATCATACACTCTATTCCATTGTCGTTTCGCATCATAAGTATCAATGTATCTAAATTCTAATTTATTACTTTCAAACTGTCTTATTAATAGTTTAGGCCCTTCATAAGGGTAATTCACTTCTTTTTGTACAATATTTAAATCATAAACTGAAGTCCACCTTAAATATGATTTGAATAATTAGAATCTCTGACAGAAACCACCAAGTTGTAAATACTAATGAACTTGTTAACTTTCGAACAATCCCCTTCGAATAAAGTTTGCGGTAATCGGCTGCTTTCCGATTTCTCGTGACCATACGGACAATTGGCCGATGTGGTGGATCTCATGGGCAAGGACATGTCGCATAATCTCTCCGTATTTGAAGCGCTCTGATTTGTCTGTTGCGCGCTCGTCCTCAAAAATACGAGTTTCCATGCTGCTATTCCAAGCGTAGATGAATGGAGCGATTTCCTCATGGCAACGTGCGGAATATTCTCTTAACTTTTGCACATTGGCATAGTCCTCGAAAGGAGGCTCTTGTGGCTCCGGCTTTCCTTGCAATACGCTTATCCAACTGTGCTCAACGTCCACAATGTGAAACAACGTATAGAGAATGCTGCCCGGTCCCCCTGTGCGTCTCTCCAGCAACTCTTTTTCGGTCACCGAGTCGCACCAGTCAAACCATTCTTTGCGTACTTGCCAGTTATACTCGAAAAGTTTCAACATGGCGTATAGCCTCCTGTATTTTTCTACGACGTATGGTCTTTATTAATTCGCGAAATCATAAAGTCTTCCTGCCCATTATTTCAATAAAAAAAGGCGCTGTCGCTAAGCATGCTCCTCAACTATCGTTCTCGTTAGTTGAACAGTCTTAACAAATAGGATGCATTAAAGCCATGAATACCTTACTCATAGTCACGATTAATTCTCCTTTGGTAACCTTAAATGGATGGTGCGGTAATTGATTTATTGCCGTCCAATTCATTCCGGGTTTTATCTCAAACGATATCGGAAAAGCCTTCTCACTTCTTACTCCGAAAAGGTAAGTTTCAAGACCATGACAATCTGTATATCGGGGGACATAGGCAAATATATCAGTATCATCAAAAGTAAATGCCTGCATGATGACTTGTGAATCATTTTGTTGCACAATCTCGAACTCAATGGGAAATTTCATTATTTGGGTTGTAGTTCTCTCAGATTTGGATTCCCATACTACCTCATAGTCTCCTGACCAACGGAGATCAGCCTCCGCCCCATAACAACTAGGTGCCCCTAGAGAGGCTACGCTTGCTTTGTTCACAGGTTTGACGAGTAGTCGCCCATTAGAGTGCATCCCTATCGCTCTGATTGAGTTATCTTCTTTCGCTAAATTTGACTCGGTAACTGGTGGAGACGATTCTGGCGTTGAGCTAGGAGGAGACACTGACAACGCTATTTGGGTGAAGTGAAGCTTGCTTGAATACGTAGGATACTCCTCTTGAATGGGCAATGAAATGTGCCTTATTAATACCTAAATGTTTCATAACAGCATCAATGTCTGTTGACAATTACTCCATTCTCACTCCACGAATGCTCCACAAGCCTTCCTAGCCGCTCTAAAGGTCTAGAAATATCATAACCGCATTGGTAGTCCATTTATAAATAATTTTCTGTCGAGTTGAGCATTTTAGCAATGGAGGTGAAATTTGTATGATTAAAAAACTAACTATCAATGTAGTAACTGTATTTTTTCTTTTGATATTCAATGGAGTAGCTTATGCACAACAACCAGCTTTAATGAGCATTAAAACTATTCCTACTCCTGAAGGTAATTGGGTCTACTTGCCTGAAGGTGATGGACAGATGGTTATTCATGTATCTACCGCCTATTCAAATACATTTAAAGTATGGAGAGTTCCTGCTGGAACACAGCAATGGGAAAATCGAATTCTAATTTGTAATGAAAAAGGAAACAAATTTGACTGGACTTGTGTCTGGAGATATACCAAGGACGATACTATTCACGACCATTTTGTTATTGAAGCTTCTGGTGAAGGTGGGAGTATCCAAGGTAGCATTAATGTAACTCGTAGGCATGACGAAAATCATCCTCAATAATTTATATTTCACACCCCCCTTGCCCTTCTCAACATCAGTAGATGGATTCCTAAACGCTCTCAAGGGAAAAAGAAAAGCACAACCTCATGGATTGTGCTTTTTGCTTGAAACTTCTATTTTATTGAACTCCCTCCCTTATTTAAACACAAAAAACCTATCGCCTCAAAGAGGCGATAGGTTTTACCTTCGCGGTACCACTCTTCTTGAATTGCAACAAAATTTATCACAAATCCTTAGAACCAGTTTACGGAGGTTACCCGTTAAGACTTACTGAATTCAGTCTTACCGCTTATGGGTCAGTTGGGGAACCTATACACTGTCTCGCACCGGTCAGGGAATGATTGCCGGCTGGTGTCGTGTTGTGATTTAACTATAGTTCTTACTATGGTTGAATAAAGGCCTGGCTATTTTTGTTCCATTCTTCTGCCATAATTCCATAAACAATGTGGTCTACATAGTGGTCATATAACCATTCTGCTTGCCTAATGCATCCTTCATTTACAAAGTTTAATCTTTCGGGAATACTCCTACTTTTCTTATTCCCTACCGCAGCCCTAATTTCAACTTTATTTAGGTTTAACTCACCAATTGCATAATCGGTCAATGCACTAGCCACCCTGGTCATAATTCCATTTCCTTGAAATTCTTCTCCAAGCCAATATCCTATATATGCAGTTTTGTTTGACCAATTTATGCTATTGTAACCTGCTACTCCAATAATTTTCCCTTTATTTAATATAACTGTATTCAAGTTTTTATTTTCAGCGAAACCTTTTAGACATATTTTGATAAAATCTAAAGTATCTTCAAGTTGCATTGTAGCATCAAGCCAAGGAAGCCATTCTCTTAGATAACCTCTTGAATTATTTGTTAATTCAAATATCCTCTCTCCATCCCTTAATTCTATTAGTTTTAAAGATAAGTCCTCATCAATTTTATGTATAAACATTGTCTCCTCCTCCAAATCGTTTATTTTATATTTTATTATACCTTTTTTGAGCTAATCTTCCGTTATATCGATGGAACAATGAGCAGCACCGAAGGTTCTGCTCCCAGTTATGGTTCAACTATCGTTTTCGTTAGCTGAATTTCACAAAGTGAGTATCATTTTCTGAATCAGCCTTAACAGAAAATCCTATAGATTGATAAAACAAATCTGCCTTTGGATTATCTGTCTTTAATACAAGCATCTCATAGTAATTTTTAGCCTCTTTAATAACTGAATCCATAAGTAATCGTCCTATCCCGAATCGACGGACACTTGGTAAGACATAGAGGCGACGAACACGACCTACTGCTTTACTAACTGCGTGAGGGTCATGGTTTAACCCGCAAACCCCCACAATATCGCCGTCTTTAATAGCGATGAAGAGTGCCTCCCCGTCCCCGTCAAATTTATTGGTTCCTGCTTCATAGTCGGCCACTAATCGTTTGATGTGACGAAATCCTTCGCTCGTACTTTCTTCAACGAGTCGCATTACCTTCGAGGTTTCTAGATGATTAACTTTTGTGATGATAAATTCATTCACATATCCAACCTCCTGAATTAAAACCCTTCTCTAGCCCAGTCTCCAATCTCAATTATACAACTATTGGAAGTAACCTGCCCGTTAGCTTAATCAGTTCAGCCAGATTTCGAAGTTTTCGTTCATCCACCAATCAGCTTCAAGCCGTCTGTCGGGAATGAGATAAAGTTCTTGTCATTTGGTTTTGACAAGAACTTTATCCAATAAAACAAAAAAACCGTGATTTACGCGACCTTTAATGAGATAAAATTCTTGACATCCGACAAGATCTTTTGGCACAATTAGCGGAATCACTACCCAAAAGCTGAAATGGTAGCCATCGCGCTATAGCTCTGGATTAGCTTAAATGGGTTGCTACTGATCTTTCATCATAATCGTCGTAGACAGCCTTGTCCTTGGAATCTTTAAATGAACAACCAACACTTTCTTTTTCTCGGAAACGAACATTTACCGACATATCAATTGCCTTTGGAATTAATTCTTCCGTTAGTTTTAAATTGACCTACTTATATCATAGCTACTCCAAAATAACACTTCTGTTATTCATAAAAGCTTGTATTATCGGTAAATGTGTTTCCGCAATATATATTTTTTCTAACTGACCCTTTGGAATAAATCTAAGCTCTCTTGATTCTTCACTGCAGACTAATTCGGTAAAAGCCTCAACTTCTACTTCGTAAGCGATTGTAATAATCCGCTTCACATTACCATCTGGAAATGCGATTATTCTTGAGGGATCAGAGAAAGTGCCATAAAAACTGATGTTATGGACATTTAAACCTGTCTCTTCTTTTATCTCACGTATAAGACCATCTACTAAGCTTTCATACTGATCAATGGCTCCGCCAATAATAGCCCATCTGTCACTGTCCATTCGTTTTTCTAATAATATGCAGTCATCTCTTTTGATAATTGCTACTACTCCAATACTCGTCGGCTTATTTGGTGTCGGTGCTTCAGGATTATTGTAATAAAACTTAGCTTCCAAACGGCACTCCTCCAATTTGAAATGTTTGATATTAATCTTGAAGTATAATTCGATTAAAGTCCCGTGTTTACCTGTCTTATGCATAAGTATCTTAATTAAACTAATCTGCCCATAGATGAATAGCAAAAAAGAGACCCACAACAACGGGCTATGCTGCCCGTTATTCAATAAAAAAGGAACAGCTGCCGCTTGAGGCAATCTGCTCCCTTATGCTTCATCATTCTCATATTCACCATCGAGAATACGGTCTATAAATACACTTGGGGACTTATTGATTTTTTTCCAATCTACATCATGAAGAATAATTAAATTCTGGTGTTCAACGTCATAACTTCCAAGAGCTTTTTTTGATGGGATCCATACTAAAAAACCTAATGAATCGTAAACATCAACGTCAAACAGCAGATTTATTAAACGAATGCCTTCATACTCCATTTCTGTTACATCCATAATTGAACAAAATTCGATAAGGTCCATATACTTCGAGCCAGGAAGTTCAACACGCTTTCTTTCCTCACCTAATGCTTTTATCTCTCCGTTATCCTTAACCTTGAGCTGCATTCGTGTTCATGTAGTTGATTGCCCACATATGGCCGTCCAAGTCCTCGAAGGCCCAATGATACATGAATCCATAATCCTCAGGTTCTTCGTACGATTTCCCGCCCAAGGAGACCGCAGTATTCACGATTTCATCCACCTTTTCTCGGCTCTCGAAGGCCAATGCGATCGTCATTTGCGCATATTTTTCCGTATCAACGGTTTCCTTCTGCGTGAGCGACTTTAAAAGTTCTTTGGTGAGCAGCATGACCTGCAGGTTGTCGCCGATCACGATGGCTACCGACTTCTCATTCTCGGGGAATTGCGGGTTGAGCTCGAATCCGAGTCCGGTGAAGAACTCCTTCGATTGTTCTACGTTGTTTACAGGCAGATTGAAGCTCGTGAATGTGGACATTAATGCCATTTTTAAACACCTCATCGAATTGGTTTGTTGTTATTGATGCCTTCGTTTATTTAGACGAAAGCCGATCCGGGAATTCATCGTTCTCCGTCGCATAATAGCGGACTAGCGGTACAATCATTCGGATTCGCTTTTGCTATTCCATCAGATTTATACCAGAATTATCAGGAGAAAGATAATACTCGTATATCCAACTTTTTTGTTTGTAACCTAAATCGATCAGCTTAATTTTTCCCTCATCTGACCAGCGAATAAAAAGTTGGGCACCTAGTTCCCCTTTTTCCAAGGCATTGAAATCAATATTATAACCCTGCCCCGAATCCATGAATATATAATTTGACTTTGCTGAAATATCGTATCTCCATACTAGTTCTTCATTTTGATCAATGCTAACTACAGTGGGTTCTCCAAGAAGTCCTTTTACGGATGCTTGATCTTGGACTATTTTCAACTGATATTGAATTTGCCATATTTTTTTTGTAGTTTCATCCACGTCCGTCGGTTCATTCATTATCGAAATTACTTTGCCTGATTCTAAACTATTTGTATATCTTACACCTAAACCAAGACTTTCACTTATAAAGCGTATAGGAACATAAGCATGACCGTTGTAATTCAAAATATTGTATTCACTAGGTAATTCTTTGCTTTGTCCGTTAATTTCAATTTTGGTTGGAAACAAATATGCCTGAATAGAATCAGAAGCATAAACAGCAGTTGTTGCAGTTAAAGTGATTCCACAAATTAATCCTAAAATAAACTTTTTCAAAGACTCATCACTCCCAATCATTCAATCCCGACAACTTCTTTTGCATTTAATGCAAATTGAAATGCAAATTCACCGTGACCACATCCAACATCCAATAATCGACCTTCACATAGGGAGGAATTTATTTTGTCTGCCAATATCATTTCAGCTCTCGGTTCATCAAACGTTGACTTCCAAGGGTATTTATATCCCCCCACTTCTCCAAACAATTGTTTATACCACTCTGGGCTATGGGGTGCTACCCATTCGGGGTGCTTCATTGGGTCAAAAAGAATTTTTTGCAAGCCATCTGACATTTTAATCCCCCCCGTAATCTTATATGTCTCTTCCTTTATTACTTTCTGGAACTTTGTGGAAAATCCTTTTATTATTTCAAGAATAATTGATTCAGCAATCTTGCGAGTCCTTTAAACTTGCGTAGCTTTCCGCACGCGCTACTGCCCGTTAGCCATTCATGCAGCGCAAGACAAGCGCTGCACCACAGAGGATGAAAATGAATAAAATCCGTCAATACTTCTACTACGGCTGGGTGAGGAAGGTCGATAAACTATGGTGCGTTAGAGCCCAACCGTTAGTCTGACTCCACCAACCACGGTGCATCACAGAATGTCGCTCCTTCGGGAAGCACTCATGGTAGATTAATCCTATTTTGGTTGTTGCACCAGCCCATATTCAGGCCGTGGAAAGGATAATTTGAATGGATATTATCATTGAGCGAGCATGTGGTATGGATGTTCATAAGGATTCCATTACTGCATGTACGATGACACCCGAAGGAAAGGAGATTCAAACATTTCCTACTAAAACCGTATTTCTCCTTCAGTTAATTGACTGGATTAAAAAGCATGGGTGTACCCACGTAGCAATGGAGAGTACAGGTGTATTCTGGAAACCAATTGTTAACTTATTAGAAGCTGAGGATATTGAGTTTCTTGTCGTGAATGCTCAGCATATGAAAGCTCTTCC
>NZ_JCAUAU010000039.1:0-9273 GCF_059692135.1 Paenibacillus sp. J22R160
GTTCTTTGACCAAAAATCATCCTTTTGGATGTCCGTCATAGCTGTCCAAGGTTCTTCCCACTTAGCAAAATTAGTACTGATTGGTTCTTTGGCTTTAGCTTCTTCTTCAGCTTTAGCCTTAGCCTCAGCGTCAGCCTTTGCTTTTGCTTCAGCGTCAGCCTTAACTTTAGCTTCAGCATCGGCTTTAGCTTTGGCTTCAATTTCAGCTTTGGCTTTTTCCTGTTGGGCAATTTCTTCAGGTGTCAGCTTAGGGGCTTTCGTAGCCACTGTAGAAGCTGTCAAGGCTTTTGGTTCATCTTTAGAAGCAGGCGCGACGACAACAACAGCAATGAATAAGACAGCTGCCGCTAAAGCCGTTCGTTTACGTGACATAGGGATCTTCAGGGCCTTCAGGAAAAACGTAGGTTTGATAATACTTACTAGTAGATAAAGAAAGCCTAGAAATAAAATTACGGAAAATAGTGTGCGCATGATGAATGATGATCCCCTTTTGTTAGTAGTGTTATAGGCCTTTTCCACCATTTTGGTCTAGTGCCAGACCAAATCTTATCAGAGATCATCCGTGCTGTACATCAGAATTTTACTCCCGTGGATAATACCTCCAAAATCAATAGGTAGGAAGTGTTGTTATGGGCTTCTGTCTTCTGCAGGGCTACCCTTGGATCATTGCTTTAACGCTATCCATCCCAACCACATTCACAGCTATTAACACAACGTTAATCACTAATGCACAGATCATTATGGCTACTAAAGCACGGCTTCTACCCCATGCTTGCCAAATAACCCACACGCATACAGCCGCAATAGCCACGCTACAGCTTGCAAGAACGCGGTCTGCAGCGTGGGGGTTATTTTTGAAGATCAGCTTTAGAATCACGCCAAAGAATACCGTTAAGATCCATGTCTTCAGCATAAGTGCAATAATCTTCCGTTTGTTCATCGTCTAGCCCCCTTAGGTTGTGAAGCCTTGTAAGCTTTCACAGCGTCTTTGTAACACGAATTGAAGAACGCTACAGGATTGTCCAAAGGGATACGCATACAGCCCTTCACCCAATCGTAAGAACGGTCTTTATACAGTTCACAGGCATTGGCAACTATGGCAGCGTCTAGTTGGTATTGGAATTGCTTCAGAAGCATTACGTAAATCTGGGTTATGTATTGTGGTTCAGCTTGCATGCTTCTATGATCGTCTACTAACATGAACCCTGAGTGTTCTTGAAGGGTTTCTATGATTTCGTTGGAAATAAATTCTGATTCGGAAGTGGCGGAAACTTCACAATCAATCAAATTTAAATCTTGAATAGTTCTATTGAATAGTTCGGGTGCATGCTGTGCACTAGGGTGGTGCATGCTGTGCACTAGAGGTGGTGCATGCTGTGCACTAGGGTTGGCTTCAATTAAGTCATAAGCATCTTCAATGTAGTATTCGTTGGACGTGTTTTCCTTTTGGGAAGCATCCGTATGCCGTGGTTCTTTAGTTAGAAGTCCCTTACGGATCAAGGCAGCCACAGCGTCAATAGCCTTTCTTCGGGACATGCGTCCTTTTTCGGCTATCGTTGCGTATGATGGGAAGGCCGTTCCTTGGCTATTGGCGTAGCTTTGAAGGACCATGTAAGTCATTTGTTCGTAGATTGATAGGTCTGGAATGTTGAATATTGCGTCAGGTGTGCTGAAATACCATTTTCTAGTTTTGATGCGATCGTTTGCCATATGGAAAATAACCCTCCTAGGATTGGGGGCATTAGTCTTGCCTATTAGGTTGGACCCATGTTAGAATAGGTGCAACGAATAACGCCCCCGTGGCGTTAACGACCCTAATAGGCAGACTAATGCCCTACATATCAGTTTAGGAAACCCCACGCCGGCCAAAGCAGAGGGGTTTTCTTCATTTCTATGGGTAATCTTACCACGAATCTACCAACGTAGTAAATGTCGTTTAATATACGGAAAAACCAGTCGTGGCGCGGTTATATCATAGTTATGACGTAGTAATTCTAGCTAACTTGTGTAACCAGTCCACACAAACACATAAAGGTGTAGGGGATGTCATAGCCATTTGACCCTTCTATATAGCCCCCAATCCAGACGTTTGACCCTCACCGGTTAAGCGTCTTTTTTCATTTTCATTAAGGATGTGAATGTGAATGTTTACTAGACGTACCTTCAAGATCGTGCGCTGCTTCCATGACATGACCCAAAAGGAATTCGGTGCAGCCCTTGGAATATCAGGTTCTTACGTATCAGAAATTGAACGGGGAAATCGCCGAATTACTGAAAAAATAGCTAACCGGGTAAAGGTTAAATTCTCCCTAGCAAAGGTGATGTCCCAGTGATGAATAGTAAGATCCAGGTCACCAGCTTGAAGCGTGTGCCCTACGGTCTGATCGCTGAATTGGTCTATGACCAGGAAGAATTCTATCGGTTCACGCTAGGGCAAATATCAGAAAGCCGGGCACTTGAATTACTTCCACGGCTGGTTCAGTTGGAACGCTGTGGGGAAGAACGCAGGCGTGGCAGGCGTAGATAGATAGATCCTTAACATAGCTAATTGATGGCGTTAACAAATTTGAATTAAAAGGGGAATTACCATATGCACCAATGGAAATTGAAAGAAGATTACCTAGTCCAGGATCAGCGTTACCAAGCGATCCGTAACCGCTATGACGCTGCCGTTACTGAAGCTGATCTACGTGTACAGGAATTACGCTCCAAGCAGGTTGAATTACTATCCAGGGAGTTTATGACCGATACGGATCTAGGGGCTGACAAGAAGAAGCTGAACGTCAAAATTACTGAAGCTGAAAAGGCGCTAACGGCTGCTGAACATGAACGTACCCAAGCATATGACTATAGCCGCGTAGCTTCTGCAGACCGCATCACAGTGCGTGACTTGGTTCTAGACTGGTCCGGGCCCTATCGCAATGCTGTGCGTGAAGCTGAACTGAAGCCAATTCTTGACCGGCTGACAACGGCGAAGGCGGCCTACTACAATGCGCTGCTTGATTTGAAAGAACTTGAAGCCAGGTATCAACCCGCTTATCAGGAAATTCATTCGCTAGCTTGGAAGGACAACAACAACCATCCAGGGGATTACCTGCTTCCTTCCCCGATCGTGAACAATAGCGATATGGTGCTTATTACACGGGAGGACCTTCTACTGATCGATGACCGGCGTATCCTTCCTGCAGGCGTAGAACGTGTAAAGGGGGAAGCATAATGTCCTTTCTAGGTGAGCTCCAAGATAAATTGGCTACCGGTGCTGAGATCACAGCCCAGGACGTTGAAGAAGCGGCTAAACTAGTCGCAACGTTCCCACGGCCAGATAACCGCATTCTGTACGCTTCAGCTAAGGCACGATACCAGATCCAGCAAGCCCATACGGTAACGGATGACGAACGGGTGACACGTGTCACGGCTGACCAAGTGGAAGATGCCAGGAAAGCAGCCAAGGCTAATCCCTCAGCGGCTAACATGGTCAGATATTCAGTGCTGAAAACACAATTGGAAGAACAGGGTGGCGGCGAATAACCACTGCCCCTTTTTTTGCCCAATTTAGGGGAGTCCCTTGTCACAGTCCAATTCTTCAACGTTATTACATAGTGACCGGGTCGCCACAATTTCTAAGACACTATCCTATTACTTCTTCTAGATCTGTAAGGTGTGTGGTGGTTGGTGGGTTATGTCTTTCTTTGTTGGGTGGTGATCGTTTCGCCTTCGGCTCACTCATAGTTATATTCGCTT
Organism: Paenibacillus sp. J22R160; assembly: GCF_059692135.1. Lineage (NCBI taxonomy): Bacteria > Bacillati > Bacillota > Bacilli > Caryophanales > Paenibacillaceae > Paenibacillus > Paenibacillus sp. J22R160. The sequence continues at coordinate 3,742 of NZ_JCAUAU010000039.1, forward strand.
TTTTTGGCGTAAGTGGCGGCATTTTAAAACTAGTAATTTATGGGAGGATTATCAGATATGGCAAGACCACGATTAACGAAACGTAAGAAGAAAACAGAAGTACAGATGCACCTAGAATCAAAGAAAGCACGGATCGAAGCAATGTATTCCAAAAAGAAGGTACAGCGTATCTTGAAAGCTGAAGCTGATTGGGGCAGACAGTCTTATGTTCCAATTGCTAATGCAGTGTTTAGCCTTGATGGGCGGTATTATGATTTAGGTAGCCTAGAAGATTTACTTCGGCCGTCTGAAGTTTTGAACGATCAACTGCCTAAGCTATCAGGTGAAATTCATAGCCTTATTTGTTCGGAAGCTAAGAAGTGGGGGCGTATTACAAGAAATAATAGACTTGGGGCTGCTGATTTCCTTTCGTTGTTCCTAACAGTTGCATGGAACATCATTCGCACTTACACATGGGATAAAGCCTATTATTTGTATGAAACGATCGAACAAGCATTTAAGAAACGTGCAGTAAGTCTTATACGGAAATTCACCAAAACGGATAAGCGAAAATCTCTGCATGAAGCGTTTTCCCTTGCAGACGGATTTGAAGAAATCTACCCTGATCCGACTGTTAATGTGGCACAGACCGTTGAAGATTCCATTCTGGAAGAACGAATTTTCACCGATCCAACGATGACAGAATCAGATCGTGCAGTGTTGGCTGCTGCCTATGGTGGGTATTCCAGGCGTGAAACTGCCCGACGGATCGGTAAAGATAGGGAAACCGTTTCTAGGACGTTGGTGAAGTTACGCGGAAAGATACGGGAAGTTACTGCCTAGAAAACACAGCCACCACGATTGATTACGAATGATCTGTGTAGCTTCACTTTGATACGTGTAGCCTTGCTGGGCCTAGCTTTGGGGCAGGTTTATACGGTGTCTTCTCGGGGCTCACGGTTCATTTCAGACCCGTTCCCATTGCCGAATATGTCCGATCTGGAAAAACCACGCAATTCCTGCATATGACCGTCAAATCCTTGCTGTTCCTAGCTTCGTGGCTGCTATTAACCGCTATTCACACTGGGTTAATCGGCAATATCGGTCATCGATGCCCCTTTGGTATCACAACTTAAAAGTATTGACACCAGTCCGTCAGCAACGTAGAATAGGGCTATCAAACGGTGTCATAACTTAGTGTCATAATAAAAGGGGAAATTACATATGATCTACGGCTATGCGAGGGTATCTACGGTAGGGCAGGATCTAGAAGCACAGATAGGACAGTTAGAAGCTAATGGGGCACAGAAGATCTATTCAGAGAAGTTCACCGGCACAAAGAAGGATCGCCCTGAATTCACACGCCTGCTAGCCGAGCTGAAGACAGGTGATACGCTGATCATTACTAAGCTGGACAGATTCGCACGGTCAACCGTAGATGCCATCACAACGGTAAAGGAACTATTCAGCCGGGGTGTACGCATTCACGTATTGAACATGGGCGTGATTGAAGACACTGTGGCCGGTAGATTGATTCTGACCATCTTCTCCGGCTTTGCCGAATTTGAAAGGGATCTGATTGTAGAACGCACACAGGAAGGTAAAGCGATCGCGAAGCTGAAGGAAGGCTTCACTGAGGGAAGACCCAAGTCTTACACGTTGAAGCAACTTGATCATGCTGTAGGGCTACTAGCTGACAATTCCTATAACCAGGTATCAGCCATGACCGGTATAAGCAAGTCCACCCTGATACGTGAAGTTAATAAACGAAAGGCCTGACGGTGTGATCCCGTTGGGCTTCTTCTGTTAAGGCCCCAGGGTGGGGAGCACCCGGCCTTCATCCAGCGACAAGTGCCCCGAAAAAATTTGTAATATCCAGAAAATCCAAGTGGTTCAGCGTTGATCATTCCCCGTTATTATTGGCCTTTCTTATCAACTGATTTGTCTTGTGAAGGGTCTTTGTAAATCGCCGTGAAGAATCTTCTAAAAGCATTATTTAGCCACTTACCAATTTTAGTGAATCCAAACCCATAACCGATTACCCCACCTATTGCACCAACGATTGCGCGACCAAGAATGCTGTAAAGTCCGTCTTGAGGAAGCCATTCTACATACTGATAGATAATCATGCTGGCGCCAAAACAGATAATCTCCAAGGCTAACACGTCCCTTCACGTCGCAATACTAATACAACTGGTAATATTAAACATATGCTGGCATTATCCTGCAAGCACTGTGAGGTGATCAGCCGTTGCTATTGCCTAACTTCCGAAGTATCATATAGGAACATACGTTTGACTACTAGGAGATGATTTCCAAATGTCACAAAAGCTAACCAACAACGGTCTGTGGGATTCCAGCCGGTTTATTGGACCCGAACTGAAAGCAGCTGTACTACAACATCACCGCGAGCTTAGAAGACGTACAAAGCCTGTCCTAGACGCTGACGCACTTATGGATATATCAATGGCAGTAAGCGATTCCCTGTCCCTTCAGAAGCCTATTACGTTGGTTACGTTTGATCCGTTTGAAGACAGGGTTATCACCGGTGTAGTGGTCAAGGTGGATCAGCTAGATCGGCGGATTAGGCTGAAGGATCTTACGGGGCTGACGTGGATTTACTTCGGGGACATCGTGGCTGCTTCGGTGGGGGACAGCTAAGAACCGCATCAACTAACCGCCCCAGTGTGCAGTACACAGACTTGAAAAGGGCTCCCACGTAGAAGGGGAACCCTGTGAACATCGTTGGCACGTCTAATCTAGCCATTTCGTATAAGCACTATCTGGTGTACCAGGAACTTTATTCTTGTTACTCCGCATAATACACATGCTGCATTCTCCAGCCATGTACGAAGTGTACTTTCCTACTGGGTGCCGGTACCCTTCCCGGTGAAGCCAAGCATGTTGAAGCGAGCCTGCGAGAAATAACGTGGATACACTAGTTGTATCAAGAGCGTTAGGGTTTATTGTCACACTTAACGGAGTTGTTTCTGGATCTGAAGCATTGACCCCTATGATGGTGACACCTTTAGTTGTCAAGGTACTTACTGGTGCTTTCTTATACATAATGTAGGCTTTCGACACCCTTCCAAAACCATTAGCAGCAATCATTGTAGTCAAACCATCGATTTGAACCGATGCCGCTGCTGAGCCATTAGCTAGCCTTTCCGTGAACCAGACAGGGGCTAAGTTGAACCGTGCATACTTATTCACGCAATTTTGATAGTTAGAACGAACAGCACCGTTGTTCAATTGATCATAATGAAGCTTCCAATTTCCCAAAACTAAACCAATCATCTGCTTAATCCGATTCACCTGTGCCGTTGTAAACCGTGTATCCACGTAGAACGTCATCGTGGATGGTAATGCTACAGGCACCGGAGCATTCGGTACCGTTACTTTAATTTCCGTGTACGTTGCCGTTGGTCTGACTTTCTTCGTAGGAACTGCCTTCCTGTTGACACCCACCCTCCACCACACTCCCCAATTAAGCATTGTTTAACTACTGTATGCTTCATTGGCTGATGCGAATTGTGCCATGTCCCACAAGGGAAACAGCAAAAAGCCACCCGGATGCTTTCCGAAGTGGCTTCTTTGTACATGCTTGGTCAATTTGTATAATACATACGACTACTTGCCCGTATCATCAAATTCTATGCCATCCTTACCAATTTTGACCTTCTTAGAAGTTGCGATACGAAAAGCAACCACTGCAGCTATTCCGTAGCCGGCACGTATGGCTAACTTTTTCGCAGCTTCTGACGTTACAATTTCTTTAATGACTTTTCTAGTTCCGTCTGATAAAACAATTTCTTTCACTACGTTTAAAGGTATCATTGCGTATGTACTCCCCCTGTTTACTGGTTAAATATTACATCTTCTTTCGCTATCCCCTGCCAAGAATCCTGTCTAAATCCCACGTAGTTCACATTCGTTCTGGGGTTCACGGCTACTTATGATAATCACCCTTTCGGCGTTTCCGCAGGCACCCCAGGAGAGCTCTTTATGGTTTTCCATCCACCACTAGTACCGGTAGGAGGAATCAAATACTCTGATTTCCCCGTCACCCTATTGATTTTCACTATATAAGACGTATCCCTCCCGATGAAAGTCATACGGTCATATCGATACAATGTTGGATAGACAAGAAGACTGAATATCACAATCAAAACTGTTCCCACGCCAAGAATACCTAAGTAATGCTTCATTCGATTTTAGCTCCCCATAGTTTCTTTAATCCAGCAGATCCCATTAGCCCCGGCTTTCATCAAAATATCTTCTTCCAAAATGGCTTCTTGGCTTCAGCTTCAGCCCGTTCGGCACGTTCATTAGCGGCAGCTGCTTCAGACTTGGCTTCTGCAAGCTGCTTCTGCATTTCCTGCATCATCCGCATCACTTCCGTCATTTGTCCGTCATGTCCGTCCAACCGGTCAGCCGTGATCCGTCCAAGTTCCGTCATTCTTCCGTCCAGTTCGTCCGTCCGTTCCGTCACTTCTTCGATCTGCCCAGCTTGCCGTGCTAGTTCCGCTATTACCTTCGTAGTAACGTCCTTTGTGTCAGCTTCGCTAAAGGCTTTCTGAAGTTCCTGAGCACTTTCTTCAATGGTTACCGCGAATCCCCGTTCCATTAGTAACGGCACAATATCCATCTTGAACAGATAGCCCTGCTCCTTGATTTCTTTGATCGCCTTCAGAACGTCCAACGTTTCTGGTTTATAGTAAGTCACGCTCCCCTGTTTAACTGTAGGCATAAACATAGCGAAATCAGTCAGCCAATCACTAACCGTTCCCCTAGGCATTCCAGTAGCGTCCACCAAATCCTTTTTGCGTAACAACATCTTGCCCGTCATTATATATCCATCCCCCGTCCGTCCATCGACATATCCGACATTTATTAACCGTCCGACATCCGTCCAACGTCTTTACCGTCATATTCGCCGTTATGCCAGGGATTTCCTGCTTGTCAGAGCCCTTCAGACGAACGAAAGCAATCAAGGCAAGCCCTATGTATCACTTCGTCCATTGTAAGCCCCTAGAATGCCCTGTAAGGCGTTCAGTTCTTTTAGTCTAAGTTCAATAGGTAGAAAATGCTAGAATGGCAGGGATGGGCTGTTATGGTCGTCTGGTAATGTCTGCATTCACAATAGGCCACAAAAAATACGGCAACACCTTCGTACGGAGGCGCTACCGTATTATATGATTAACCAAGGATTTACTTGATGATTGTGCAGTCCGTAAGACCCCAAGAAGCAATAAGTCCTTCTTTGGAAGTAAGCTTCCCTTTGATCGTAATTTTGTCACCCTTGTTCAAGGAAAGAAGAACATCTTTGTCCGTGATGGATGCCATAAAATCATATGTAAAAGTAGTGCTAAGGATTTTCACACCAATACTACCTTTATCCACGGTTTCGATTGATCCTGTCCATTGCACGTACTTACCTTTGTTCTTTGACCAAAAATCATCCTTTTGGATGTCCGTCATAGCTGTCCAAGGTTCTTCCCACTTAGCAAAATTAGTACTGATTGGTTCTTTGGCTTTAGCTTCTTCTTCAGC
>NZ_JCAUAU010000040.1:0-9261 GCF_059692135.1 Paenibacillus sp. J22R160
GCGTGGGCTTCGCCCACACGAAGGTAAAAGACTGAAAATTCAATTAATATAATTTTGATTATGTCTTGATGGATACTTCTACAAGCTTACACAAACTTCTTGACGCTACCGGGTTGGGAAATAAATAGTTGGAGAAACTCCATCTAATCCGTCGATAGTTTGAGAATGTAATCGATTTCGGCTGAATTAGTTGGAGAAATTCCAGTTAATGGGGCTATACGAGGATCGCAAGTGATAATTAACAGGAGTTTTCGGCGTTAATTTGGAAGCAACTACGATAGGCAGTGAGTTCTATTCTGAAATAGCAACCTGTCGTTCTCCTGTCTATACGTAAATCATAAATCACAAGAAAAGGCTGTCCCAAGAGTAGAATACTACTCTTCGGACAGCCTTTTTTATTTTTTGCTAATGATATAGACGCACTTGTTTGCGCCTTTGGCTAGACATTCTGTTCGCTCGACATTCGCGTCCAGCAAATTTCGGAACAGAGCAAGTTCACATTGGCATGCCTGCCCAAATGTATTCGCCACTTGGGCGATCGGGCAATTATGCTCGCTAAACGTATAAATGTCGTCATGGGTCTGCGACCAATCGACCATATACCCGTTCTCGTTCTGGATGTGTGCTAACTCGGCTACACGTTCTTCCAGGCTTTTGTCCAGCATACGCGGCTGATAACGAGATTCTAGCTTATCCTGTCGGCCTTCAAAAAGCCGCTCGATCTTCTCATGCCCCTGATCTTCCAGTAACTCATCCAGTAAATCGAGTGTCAATTGCATATATTTCTTAGGAAACAGTTCGTCTGCCTTGGGAGCTAACGTATACACGTTGGTTGGTCTCCCCATCGCTTGCCGGACAAGCTTCGTCTCGAGCAGATCGTCCTTTTCCATGGAATGAATATGACGCCTGACGGCCATCTCCGTAATTCCGAGCTGTTTGGATATCTCTTGAACGCTTAGAGGTCCACTAGTTTTGAGCATGGAAAGAATCACTTTGCGCGTAGATGTCTCAAGTGCTTGATTCATTAGCTCACCTACCCTCGGATCAATCATTATGCTTCATTTTACAGCATCATATCCAAGTTGTAAATTAAGAAACATCTATGTATGTTATTCCAATTCACTCTTGATAAATGCCCTAACACTCGCAGCAAACTCCTCAAAAGCTGCTGGAAGTTTAGGCACCAACGGATGCAGATCTTGGCGGTTCCATGCTACAAAGTCCTGCACAAGAGGTTTTCTGAGCTTCACAAGCTGAAGCAGCGTCTCGGTTAATGTCTCCGAATATGCACCTTCACCATGAACAATCTCCACAATGTCCTCATAACTGCTTGCATCTCTTAGAATAAAGGCATCGATCAGCAGGCTTCCTACATCCGTTACGGTTTCAATGGCTAAATGCAGAACACGCTCTTGTGCGAGCTGCCAAACGAGATCATTCGTGCCTTGTCCCCACTGCTGTTCTAACTGCTTACTGGCATCGGCTAAAGCCGATAAAAACTGAATTCTTTCATCGATCTGTCCATGATTAATAAAATACATAATGCTATCTCCGTCCTCTTTTTCGCCATTTCGTCCAAATCAACATTGCAAAAAAAGTAATGACAACCAGGAAAATTAACAATACCGCTTGCATGAGATATTCGTAGCTCATGTACAATCACCCTCTTGACTTTCGCTGTATTCACTTCTATCAGTGTATCGCGCTAGCTTTAGAGCGTCAAGCAAGCACATTTGCTGCAATAGGCTGGCTCATCTTAATGTGATTTTGGAAACCATATTGTTACTTTGGACCAAATACATCGCGAAGAAACCTCCTTACAATAGAAGAGAAGTCGCATAGGCATATCGGCAGCAGAATTTTAAGCTCTCATTATAGGAGGAACTCTCGTGGGTATTAAAATAGGGATTGTTGGGGCAGGCCAATTCTCACAATGTTTCGTACAGCTGTTTCAAGCTCATCCTTATGTGGATGAAGTCGTTTTGGCGGAGTTGCACGAGGATCGTCGTGAAAAATTTGCAAACGCTTTTTCCCTCAAACAAACTTACGCTTCATTGGAAGAGCTGCTGAGCAGCGATGTGGATGCCGTCGCCATTTTTACCCAAAGACATCTGCATGGTCCTCAAACGATACAAGCGCTACAAGCAGGCAAGCATGTCTATTGTGCAGTGCCAATGGCGCAAAGCCTAGAAGAAATATCCGCCATTACCCAGGAAGTGAAACGTTCCGGCTTAATCTACATGACTGGGGAGACAAGTTATTACTACCCCTCTACGGTGTACTGCCGAGACCAATTCAGAGCAGGCCACTTCGGCAACTTTGTCTATGGAGAAGCTCAGTATTTACATGATATGGCGCACGGGTTCTATGATGCTTTCAAATACTCAGGCGGGAAGGATTGGAAGAAAGTAGCCGGTATTCCGCCGATGTATTATCCGACGCACTCCGTCTCAATGGTTCTGTCCGTTACTGGAGCAAAGGCGACTAAAGTATCCTGCTTGGGCTATGTAGACCAGCATGAAGATGGGATTTTCCGGGAAGGAGCCAACCTATGGGACAATACGTTCAGTAATCAAAGCGCGCTTGTCCGTACCTCCGATGGCGGGATGATGCGCCTCAATGAGTTCCGGCGTGTGGGTTGGGGAGGGAACAATAGTGTCTACATGAGCATGTTCGGCACAAACGGCAGCTACGAAGAGCATGCCGGTGGTTCTGCGTGGACTTCTCTGAAGTGGGGAGCCACCCAGGATCTGACTTCGCAGCTTGCCTGTAAGGATCAGTATGTGCATTTGAGCGATTCCAATCTGAATCCAACACTGCAGCACGATTTCCATGCCAGCCTTGCCAAGGTGCATCACAGCTTCCGCCTGCCTCACGCCTTTGAGGGTCTTCCTAATGGGCACTTCGGCTCTCATCAATTTCTTGTTGATGATTATATGAAAGCCATTTATACGAAAAAATTGCCGCCTAATCATGCTTGGCGGGCAGCGGATTACTTAGCACCAGGCTTGGTGGCTCATGAATCTTCCAAACGTGAGGGTGAAATGATTGACGTGCCTGATTTCGGGTCACCTCCATCCGAGTGGAAGCTGCTTGATCCAGACAGTTTTGTCGCTTATCGTGATTGATTAGCGTGTATTGTCCTCCTTTTTCATTCATGTTACAGTGAACAAAGTGAATAAAGGAGAAGATCACCGTTATGTCGTCAAGACCCAAACTACCTGAGATAGACCTCATCCGTGCCATCGCTATCATCGCCGTAGTACTTATTCACGGCACATCAGGCGCTACGCTGCTTCCGATTGGGAGCGGGTCGCAAGCCATCTTTTTCATCCTTAACAAAGCTAACTTATTTACCGTGCCGCTATTCATTTGGATCAGTGGCGTCGTGCTCTTTTATACATATTACGATCGTTGGGAGCCCGGAATGTCGCGTGTTTTCTGGACAAAACGGCTGCGAAGAATTCTAATTCCTTATGTCCTATGGTCCCTATTCTATTATTTATATAATCAAATTATGTTTCATGGAAACATCCAATTTGACGTCGTTTACTTTATCAAACTGCTTATTTCAGGGAATGCCAGCTATCATCTCTATTATATGGTCATTATCGTTCAATTTTACCTCTTATTCCCGTTTCTACTCACTCTGGTGAGGCGGTCAACTTGGGTTCGCCGAGGGTTAATTCCTCTAGGCATTGTTATTCAAGCCGCAGCCTATTTCTTTCATCATGAGGTGCATCCCCTTCCGGAATATGCCTCGCTTTTTGTCAGCTACTCCGCGCTCTTTGCCTTTGGAGCTTTCATGGGCATTCATTACTCGGCTATTGCTGGCTGGTCCGAACGTTACAAACACTTGATAGGTAGCATCATGTGTCTTGCAGGCACCACGTTCGTGGGCATGCTGCTCCTGCATCAATATGGGCTAGCCAACATCGGTAATATATGGTTTGAGCTGGCTCTCCTCGTGTATTGTATGGCGGTTCCGTTATGGTGCGTCCATTGGTCGCTAAAGCGTCTTGCCAACAATCCAAGGCTTAGCACTGCACTTACCTCATTAGGAGCTGCTTCTTTCGGCATCTACCTTGTGCACCCTGCACTCCTGACGCTTTGGAGTCGCCTCACGCCGGTCAAAGATCAGCTCTGGCTCTATGATCTGCATACCGCCGCTTCGATCCTGATCGGGGTACTCGGCTCTTGGCTGCTCGTACGGCTGTACGCAGTCATGAAAAAAGGTTCCGCTTAGCAGCGGAACCTTAATCATTTGAAGCGAGCAAGCATGGCCCAACGCCGCTGCTGTCTGCGGCTGTATCGCGGCAAGCCGCGGTAAATATCCAGCGCTTCGCGGAACGTTGCCTTGGCGTCATTGCCGCGTCCAAGCTGCTGATACAGCAAGCCAAGACGGTAATAAGCCTCGACCGAAGAGGAGTGCAGATCACGGAACTGCTCGATCAGATGAGCAGCCCTTTCAGGTGCAACAGGCGCTAAAGCTTCCCCTAGGCGTAAATAAGCCTCGCCATATTTAACCCTCGGGTTCAGCTCTACTGCTTGGAGCATGAAGCTCTCTCCCTTTTTCAAATCTCCAAGCTTCAGGTAGCAAAGTCCAATTTCGTAATGCACATCAGCAGAGTCTTCCATAATCGGCAGCGCTTGTTCCAAGTAAGGAAGTGCTTCTTGGAATTTATTGCGCTGCAGCAAGTTCCTTGCGAGCTCCAACTTCGCTGACGTATGATGTGGATTCGCATGTAATTCCGTACGCAGCCTGGATGCCCTTCGCCTTAATTGAAATGGCTTAAAAATATTCGGCGTCAATCCGATAAATCTTCTATCTAATACATATAGGATGATTAATAGAATAAGAAGTGCAAGGAAAGGATTACCGACAAGTCGCCATAACAGACCAAAAGCAAGAAATTTAAGCAGCAAAAGATATACCCCCTTTCAACTTCCTTATACTACCATAATATGAGGACTTTGGTCATCTCTTCCATAGAAAAAAGCTCCCGTCCCTATGACTAGCATATGAATGAAAGCTTCTTATGAATACTGATTCGAGATTTATTTCAAGCAATGCTATAATAAAAAGAAAAAGGGAGTTTCGATATGAACGAAGATCCACGCAAGGCCATATGGCTGAAGAGAAAACAGCTCGGCAGAAACAAATATTTAGTGAATTTCGGCCTTCTCCCCTGGGGTGTTGGACTGACGGCCTTATTTAGCATTATTGAATTACTGAACACGCACGAGCTTAGCTTAGTTTGGGTTCCTATTCGTTTAGTACTTTTCTTTTTCATTGGTTTTTTCGTTGCGAATGCTCGCTGGATGGCGATGGAAAACCGTTACGAGCCTAGAGGCAGACGACCTTAACGGTCGTTTTTTTATTTGTTACGGGCGAAGAACTTTTTTATTAAGAACGAAGAACGTTAGTGCAAGTAGGTTTGATCTTCCACATCTTCCGTATGGAATAGAGATGCTGTGCGGCTAAGCTGAAAATGTTCTTTCAACTCCTCGCGAATGGAGCCGAAAGCAAGTATTTCCTCTTCAAATTCTTCGCGTTTCCCCCACTTTTTCGATTCACGAGATTTTGTCCCGAATAACTCTTTGGAAACGTCCTCATAGGCATTGTGCAAATTATTATCATACCAATCAATTTCACGGGACGCGTTTTTGCGATACACGTGACTCATCTCGAATTGGCTCCCTTTTGTCGATGCAAATTCAGCGACCAGCGTACCTGGTATGCCCTCGGCAATCACTTCAACATCTGCGCACCACACATCGTGACGTTCAATAAATCGAACAAGATTAGCCTCTCTAATTTTGCTCATAACCATACCCTCCTGGAAATTCATGATTGTTACAAAGAGTATTTCCAGGTCAACCAGGATTTATCAAGCGCTAGGCGTAAACCAAATTTTCCGAAAATCAACCCAACCCAAGTCGTTAATACATACACCTCTGATCGAGTCATGATAAGTTGTTTGTTGAGAGCGATGAAGCACGAAGAGGAAGGATTTGTCCTCCTGAAGAGCTTCAATGATTTCGTGAAGTCTAGCGATGCGCTCTTGAATGTCCGGAATCATTAGAATATGATCCATTTCTTCATCTATCCATCCCTTTTGATCCGAAGTTAGATGCGCACGAACATAGCTGTTGCTCTGCTTAAGCGTCTGGATAATATGAAGATCATACTCGCTTTCCAAACAGATGTGGTAAAAAATAAGATCTGCTTCCTGTATCGTATCGAGCCGCATCATGTCCGACATGCTCCGTGTCGTTAGTTCAATACGGATACCAACCTTGACGCATTGTTCACAGATCCACATCGCATCTTCGTTATTGTTGCTATAAATATACATCTTAACTAGCTCGCCATCGTAACCCATCTCTTTAAGCAGGCGCGTAGCCTCCACCATATCGGTTCGATACACAGCGGCAGTCCCTTTATCATTCATCGATGGCAGAAAGGAACTCGCCGGCGCTTCCCTGAAGCCTCCGAGTTGTTCAATCATTCGTTCCCGATCAAGAATCAAATCGATCGCTTTGCGAAAATTCGGATGCTGTTGTGGTCCTGCTTTCCCTTGGTTAAACGTAAGCAAGGAACATCCCAGAATCGACTGTTCGATCTGATGCCACTCCGAATCTTTCCCGACAGCTCCGACTGGTTTGCGGGAATTCGAATGGTCACACAACACTTGCACCACATCCCAACTCGGACCAACTTCCGACAGCTCCTGCGGCAACAGCCATATTTCCAATTGATCCAAATGCGGCCTAACCCCGAAATAACTGTCAAAAGCACGAAGCTTACAGATATAATCATCATTTCGCTCCAACCTGAACGGCCCTGTTCCAATTGGCATGCGGCCAAAAATACCCTCGTTGTCCCGGCAAATTTCTTCCGGCAAAACTGCCAAAGAAGGATGCGCCAGCTGCTGTAAGAAAAGCTCGTTCGGCTGCTTGAGCTCGATGGCAATCGCACTTCGGTTGAGCACTCTGATATTCTCAATACTTTCCGTCATCCAGCCCTGACACGCCGTGAGACCAAGCTCCATCAGCCTTGATAATGAGTAACTGACATCGTTAGCCGTCATCTCTCTGCCATGGTGAAAGAGGACCCCTTTTCTCAAGTAAAAGGTGTAGTGCAAGCCGTCCTCGCTTTTCTCCCAATAATGCGCCAAGTGTGGCTCTGCAACCCGTGTATTTGGATTGTATTGGACCAGCGTATCGAAAATCTGATTGATCAGGTGGGCGTCAAACGCAAAGAAACAAAAAGCCGGATCAAGCGATACAAGCCATTTGTAAACTGGAAAACGCAGAGTATCCTTGAAACATTCCTCTTGGACGACAGTTCGGTATCCGAAATAGCTAAATAACCAATCGACAAAAGAGTCCTGCAAAGCTTCTCCCCTGCCCAATTGGTGAATGAGTTCAATCGTACCTTTGTAATCCCCTTGACTCGCTAGTTCCATTGCCTGTTTGGAGACCATGTCTTCAGCGGAAACAAGAAATGTCAGCTCAGAAACATTGCCTCTTCCTCTTCCAGGCTTCCAAGAAATCCAGCCCTGCTCCATCATTTTTTTCAGCAGAATCTTTACATTCCGCGTTGTGCAGTACATTCTTTCGGATAATTCTTCTAACGTAATAGGCTGCGGTTCATGCTCAACGCCATGTGCAAAACTGGCCCGAAGTTCCAAAAAATGAGACAAAATCTGCATGATCCACCTCCTTCTCCAAAAGGGGAAATTGTTAAAGTGAATTATACACTTTTTGTTCCCCTTATTCTAGATGTAAACTGGATCTAACAGGAAAAGAAAGGAAGGTGATCGAATCATGCAACCAACCAACATTTACGTATCTGAGAAATTAATGCAGTGGCAGCAGCACGAATTGGAAGTCGAAGCTCGCGAGCATTGGAAATTCAAATCCATCAAAAAAAGAAAAGTGTATATGATGATTACAAGCTTGTTCTTCTTCGTCTAATCGCAGCGCGGATCCCGAGAAACGCCATCACCAAAAGGACTGCCAATAGTGCACCTACAGCATCGACGACCACGTCGATCGCGTGACCCGTACGGCCATCAACGAACGTTTGATGCCATTCATCAGTCACCGCATACAGAACCGAAATAATAAAGGAGGTGAGCAGTGCCATGATTACTTGTACCGGCTTCGAAAGCAAGGCCAAGATCCAGAGCAGGGTAAGTACAGCGAACTCGCTTACGTGCCCTGCTTTTCTTATGAAGAACTCGATAACGCCGATAGGGTCCTGCCACGACAGTTTTTGCCCATCATAGGTGAATGCTAAATGCGGAATGCGATTTATGGGATTTGATCCACTAAGTTTTGATTCTAAAAGCGGACGCAACGTCTGCTGCTGATATGTCTCCCCTGACTTGAAAAAAATAAAGGCCATCCATAGGACGGCAGCAATTGTAAACACATAAAAGTAAACCTTGGAAGAAGATTGTGTCATGAAAGAAACCATCCTTCTACGAATTCATTTTCTTGCGAATGCTAAATAGCGCAAAAAACTCGATGACCATCAAATTCACGGCCGACACCCCATAGAACGCCATCCCAAACATCATGCGGAACGGGTCCTCTGTCACTAATTTCCACCAAAATGCTGCAGCCAAAGTCAATACAATATTTAAGGCTGTCGTTATCCAGAAAGAGAATCCCAGTCGATTCGTTTTCCGCATTAACCACACACCGATCACAAACGGCAACACAAATGCTATTCCCAAGTAAACCCAATATAAGACCCCGTTTGACACTCTTTCGTCACTCCTACACGATCAACTAGTTTCTATTACTAGGTTAGCATGAAAATGTAAATGAAAACAACGTTTGAGACCGTTTGCAACAGAAACTTCGCAGGCGTAAAAGACAATATGAATTATCTGAGCAAAGGGCTTGCCTGCTTCATATATTTCATGTATAATACGAAAAGTCGACGTTATTTGAGGGGCCTTAGCTCAGCTGGGAGAGCGCATCGCTGGCAGCGATGAGGTCAGGGGTTCGATCCCCCTAGGCTCCATATTATAAAGAACCGCGCTCCTTCGGGATCGCGGTTCTTTTGTATGGAGCCGTGGGGAGAGAACCCCGGTGGGTTCGCCCGCGCGGACGGTACGGATGGATAGACTTCGTAGCTTTGCTTCGAGTGTAGGAGCACGGCGTCTGAATCTACCGCTAAGCTTGTCCTCGTCGAGTTACCTTCGTCAGCCATTTAAATCGAGATTCATACATCCCCCCTAG
>NZ_JCAUAU010000041.1:0-9047 GCF_059692135.1 Paenibacillus sp. J22R160
GGACAGTCAGACAAAAATGTCCCGGCCGCTTCCTTGGTTCTATTATCTTTCAAGATCTATACGTTCTTGACATATTTGGGGGATGATCTTCTTCTAAAAGATTGGCTTTGGTTTTAAAGAATGGTTATGGATCTAAAGAATGGTTATGGTTACGGGTACATATTTGTCCCACGCCACCCCTTCACTCATTCTTACCGCCGCTGAAACGACTAAGAATGTAGGCTAACTGCTCGTCAGACATAGAATGGTCATCCTGTTCTACCCACGTTTCTTCAGTTTCCTTGCGCTTCTTAGATTGAGAAAACATAGACAGCCCTGAATTGCGGTTAATGGTGTATTCGTTGTAGAAGTGCGTTGGGTTCTTCTTTGACTGCTTCTTTCTTACCGTTATGATCGGTTTACCCTTCCAACGAAAGTCTATCAAGTCATCGACTCGTCTGCTTATCGTTTTAGGATGTACGCCTAACTTCTCCGCCAATGTTTCCTGTGAAGGGAAGCATACGCCTTTTTCATCCATGTAGGTAGATATGGCACAGAGTAGCTGCCATTCACCTGGACCTATCTCGGCAAGCATACCGCTTTCGTACGCATCCAAGTGCATCTTTACAAACATGTCCTCTTTATTTTTTCTAGTCATGATAATTACCTCCTGAGTTTTGTGGTTACAGGAAGTGAATATCGTTTGTCTGCTGAGACGTGACTGATGTGGAAAAAAAAAGGCAGGCAGCCAAGTCACAGCCCACCTTTTGTTCAGTTACGTATACGTAAACGTACACATGGTATTACTTCGCTTGCGCTAACAGGCTATCTAACATAGCTTCCTCAGTGGTGCGTTGACCAGGTGCGATGGTGGCATCTTCAGGATTGAACGCGTAGTAACGTGCAGGATCGTTTGTAAACTGACTAACACGGGGGCCATAGAGCTCCTTCACTTTGGATTCCACTGGTAAGCCAAACAGATCCGACTGGATAGCGATTGTAGCCGCGTCAACGATCTTTACCGCTTCACGGGCTTCAGGGGTCAGCGTAGATTCCCTAAGCTGATTGAAGACCCCTGAAAGCTCATTCTTGAACGTAGCAGCCTGTGATCCCGCCGCGTTAAGAATTGGCTGGACTAGATCAGCAAACGAGTCCTTCAGTCGCATCGCTAGGTACGGATCAGTCACAGATCCAACAAATTCCTTCAACGCTTTGCTTCCTGTGTCGGCGTTCGATAACAGTATTTCAGTTTTTAGGTCAGCTAGCTTACGGTCAAAGCGTGTTACCGTCTCTTGATCAGGTGCTTTGACCACAGCGTTAACCACAGCGTCAGCCAGTTCCCTAGCTTTGGCGGCTGCAGCTTGATACTGTGATTTCTCAGCAGCTAGGAAGTGGAATAGCTCCCTGGCTTCACGCTTCGATTGGACTTCTAACATCTTGCTACGTGTTTCCCCTGTGAATGCCTGTTTGATTTTCTCACGGCGGTTATTCAGCCCATCATTGTGCTGACGGAATCTACCCGTGGATCCTTGTTGTAGTTCATATGCTTTTGCTAGGTACTCGCGTGCTTGGTTAATCTTGTTCATATCTGATAATCCCCTTTAAAGTTAGTTGGTTAATGCTATCAATTAACTGCGTTAAATATCTATCTTCGCCTGCCACGCCTGCGTTCTTCTCCGTTCCTCTCCAACTGCACCAACTGGGGCAAGAGTTCCATTGCTCGCCGTTCAGTGACGGTGGCACCAAGGGTAAACGTGTACAGGTCTTCACCGTCATACAGCACTTCAGCTATCAGTGAGTGTGGCAGCCGCTTCAGGGAGATGACCTGCAGGTTACTTTTCATCACTGGACATCACCTTAGCTAAGTAAAACTTCTGTTTGACACGCTCAGCTATTTTCTCGGTTACACGCCTGTTGCCCCGCTCAATCTCTGACACGTAGGAGCCTGAGATTCCAAGGGCTGCACCGAATTCCTTCTGCGTCATTTCTACGAAGCATCGTACGATCTTGAAGGTACGTCTAGTAAACATTCACATTCACATCCTTAATGAAAATGAAAAAGACGCTTAACCGGTGAGGGTCAAACGTCTGGATTGGGGGCTATATAGAAGGGTCAATGGCCATGACATCCCCTACACCCTTATGTGTTTGTGTGGATTGGTTACACAAGCTACTAGGTCTTACTATATAACCGATGGTGGTATAGTGTGCGTCATTACTGGGTTTTTCGGATATTCTCGTTTACTAGATTCGTAGATTCGTGGTAAAATTATTCCAATAAAAGCAAAAAGAACACTCGTTAACTTTGGCCGGTTAAAGTGTTCCTTGCTTCATCAACGGGCAACGTGTGCCCTTATTAGGTTATACCCATTTTATCATGGTTTGATCTATCTAGGCAATACGTATGCCCCCAACAAATTGGAGGGCTTTTTGCCATGAAACGTAACAGCCAATCGAACACTATCATCCGTACCAACAAACGCGAGAATCCATATGTAATGATCGACAAGTTTGGCCTTAATGATGAACGCCTATCTTGGAAGGCTAAGGGGCTATTGGCGTACTTACTGTCAAAGCCGGATGATTGGCAGATCTATGAAAGCGAGCTGATCAAAAGGTCTACTGATGGTCGAGATGCTATACGTACAGCTTTGCGTGAATTGGAGAAGTACGGTTACCTGTCGCGTAAGCAAAACCGCAATGAAGATGGTAGCTTCGGATCTACCGAATACATAGTCTATGAACGTCCATATGAAGATAATCCACCGCTGACGGAAAATCCGTCGACGGGAAATCCGCTGACGGAAAACCCACTACTACTAAATAAAGATCTTACTAAGAATGATTTAACTAATTTGATTGATTGTAGTAGCGAAATCGCCACCGCTTCTGAATCTACCAATGAATCGAATGAAATCATAGAAACCCTACAAGAAAAAGCCGGGTGGATGATGGTAGACAATCACCGTAGTATGCAGGCTGAATCAGAATACATAACACAGATTTACATAATGCTTCTAAAGCAATTCCAGTTCCAACTTGATGCTGCCATAGTTGCCAACGCCTGTGAACTGTATAAAGACCGTACTTACGATTGGGTAAAAGGCTGTATGCGTCTTACGTTGGATAATCCGGTCGCTTTCTTTAATTCGTGTTACAAAGACGCTGTGAAAGCGTACAAGGCTAGTCAAAGCCCGAAAAAAGGGGGGGGCTGCTCATGAGAAATCATCACAATAGGGGACATATCTTTCTGCGTGGTGGCAGCCATGACTGGGGTGTAGGCCTTATCATCATTATTGGATTTCTGCTCTACTTCGCATATTTGGGCATACAGCAGTTTTTCGCTTGGTTGGAGGACAAAATCAAGGAGGTTGTTGGATGGCTAAACCGTGTGATTGCTCGGAGTGCCGGGAAGGTATGTGGCAACTGCAATAAGGTCGAGGGCGATATGAACAACCGCGGTTTCTCCGGATCGGTAAAACTGAGTGATCGGAACGGACGGAATCTGTGCGAGCCTTGTCTCTCGGAATCCATTAAACAGGATACACCAGACCCCTCGGATCTCAACAACAAATATGCGTTTAATCGTTTCAGGATGGTTTGGGAACTTGCGAAGATCAAGCGTCCATGCGCGACGTGTGGTAGATCTAGTTGGATCAACGCAGAGAACCATTGGAAGAAGCAGTGCTCTACGTGCTACAAAGACGTTGTAAAGGCATATAAGGCTTCCCAAAGGAAAGGGGCTAGACGATGAAGAAGACAAAAATACTAGCCCTAATCCTAAAGTCCTTCATCGTATGTCTATTCGTGATAGCCATTGTGAGCCTGATAGGATTCTTGACGCACGTAGATAACCTAGAGATCACTTTCATGACCAGTGCTAACGTAGTCTTAATCCTAGTAGCCATATGGGGGTTGTATCAGGCATGGAATAGATCACGCGGGCTACTATGGTTGAATATAGGGGTACTAGTGGTTAACGGATTGTTATTGGTAGACAACGTTGTCTGGCATTAGTTAGTAGTCTCTCAAAGGAACAGCTCAGTAAATACAGGGTAACGGAAGCCGACTTCCCAACGTTGGGAACTGTTTCTGTTTACCACTAGATTGAAATCCCAAACCGCCAAACGTCAGGCGTTCGTTGACCTAAGTTGAACTTAATTCTATCTGTTTCCGCTGGGCGCATGGGCTAACCGTGGAAACGTTGCAACTATCTTTTCAAGTAACGTTCCATTGACGGAACTTCACATTGGAAAGCTTTTGGTCACGTCCCCAATTGATACCCCTTTCCGTAATGAAAGACATCCTTCATTTGCTGTTCACCTGGACAACGGTGGCTGGAAAGACAGTGGGTCTTCGGATACCCACCATGACGGAGCCCCGTGCGATTGAAGGCAGTGTTCAAATCCTACAACGTCGTTGAATTTACCTGCAACTTACGTGGCGAAACGGAAATGGAAACTGAAGATTACATATTAGATGCGATCATAGAAGCCCATAACAGCCCATTCCTGCCATTCTAGCATTTCGTGCTTATTGAACCTTAGATCAAACCTACTAAACGCCTTACAGGGCATTCTGGGGGCTTACAATGGACGAAGTGATACATAGGGCTTGCTTGCGTTACGTTCGTGCGTTTAAACGCATCTGACAGGCAGGAAACTCCTGGTATAATGGCGAATTATCTTTGCATAGCGGGAGGTGTATCGGGTATGGATGACAATATGGAATGGAAGTTAACAACGAAGGATCTAGGCGAAAAGCTTGGATTTGAATCCGTTACGATAAGGAAATACGCGTTGGTCTTAGAAGGATTAGGATATAGCGTCAAGCGTGATCATAATGATAACCGGGTCTATTCTGAGCAAGACGCTATGGTGTTCCAACAGGTGAAGACGATACGGGAACGGTCGGGGCTGTCCGTTGAAAAGTCAGCGGAAGTAGTACTAGCAAAGCTTCACGAGGCGTCCGTAAGCGTAGCGCCTACCATAATTCCTACTGAAAACACGGATCTAACACGTTATGATGAACGATACAGTGAAATATCAGGGCAACTGGTGGAGGTCCTGGA
The DNA here is from genome assembly GCF_059692135.1 of Paenibacillus sp. J22R160. Lineage (NCBI taxonomy): Bacteria > Bacillati > Bacillota > Bacilli > Caryophanales > Paenibacillaceae > Paenibacillus > Paenibacillus sp. J22R160. The sequence continues at coordinate 5,051 of NZ_JCAUAU010000041.1, forward strand.
AGTGAACAGGGCTTTAGGGGATCGTTTGGAACGGATTGAAGACAGACAGCTACAACAGAATGAGAATTTGACCATTATCCTTCGGGAGCTACTTGAAGTAAAGAAGGAAATAGCCGCGGCTAATCAGAAGCGTTCCTGGTGGGACAAACTTAGGGGGAAATAACTATGGGCAACACAGTAGAATGCCGTGAATGCAATACGCAATATCATTTAGGGGAAGATACAGACAAATATAATCGAGTGAATGATACTGGGGTTTGTGGATGCACTTCATCACACTATTCAAAGCATTTTCGCATGGGTCAGATCATTGAATGTCAGTATGGTGTTGGCAAAATAGTTGGATACGACCCTGATACTGAGATATATACGGTGTTGATCCAAGAGTGGTGGATGGACAATGAGGAATACGCACAAGGGTATCCTAACGGTGATGGATCTGATATAGATTATGTACGCATGGAAGAACAAGAAATGAGGGCGCATTGATTGCACATACCTGATATCTATGTGAGCAGCCTTGAACCACGCACTGAACGAGAAAGCCGCGACGGGAAATCATCCGAGCGGCTTTTTTGTATTATTCTATACACTGTATAGGTTATGAACAAAATAAGAACATTAGTTCCCGTTGCTTTTGTGGATAACATTGTCATATGATAAATATTGTTAATTTATTTCACTTGGAAGTTCGGAGGATCTATAAAGTATGGAACGATCGAAATCTCAGCAGGATCTCCATAATGATGTTATCAAATTTTTAGCAGAAAGGCTAAGGTTAAGTGGCTACTCAGTTTTAGCCGACCATATAGATTGGCCATACGGTACACCGCCGGAAGTAGGAGTTTACCGGCCTGATATATTTGCTTATAATGCTGCAGAAAAAAATATATACGAAATAGAAACTCGAGAGACATATAATACGAGTCAGGCTTTATCTAAACTGGAAACATTTCAAGCGGCTAATAATGCCAGCATTAAGACTTACCTGGTTATTCCCTTAACATCAGGAGTTCTAAATGCCCAACACATATCGAAAATGCAAGGTTTTTTAAAAAGGCTACCCGAAATTCGTCTTATCACATGTGATCTAGTAAAAGAAGAGATTGTAGTTCATTAAGAAATAGGAAGGTCCGCCAGACTTCGTCTGGTTAGATTGCAATATTCGCGTAGATGTTGTAAAATCCTAGTAGGTGATAATAATGTCAGAATTCGATTTTGAAGCTCTTCCTAACAGGAGGAAAGCTGATTTTTTAAAACAAGAATATAGCTCTTGGAAAAATGCCTCTTTTGATCAAGGAGGGTACTTACCGATCTTCTCAGACTTCAAAGAGAAGTTTATACTTAGCTCTCTCTCCGGAAATGCAGTCAAACTTTACATATATTTAGGCCTCCATGCTAAAAACCAAACTGGTGAATGCTGGGTGACTATAGACACCATCGCAAAGTACTTTAATAAATCGAATCGCGCAGTCAGTGATTGGATAAAAGAATTAGAATCGGCACAATTGATTAAGAGAATGCAGATGGAAAAAAACGGAGTGGCCTTCACGTTTTTAAGGCCATATTAGAGGGGCGAAAAGAGAGATGCTTAATGGTTTTTATATGGACGAGTCGGGGAATACGGGATTTCCTGATATTCCTAATCAGCCAGTATTATGTTATGGTGGCATACTTGTCACCAATGAAAAACTAGCTAAATTAGAGCAAGATTTTCAGGCTATCTCATACAAAATTATGTTGGCAATTCAGACAGAACTCAAAGGCACGTCCAAAAAAGCCATGAAGAAAATGGAGTTTTTCGCTAAATATGAAATGCACGGTAAACCTTTTGTAGATGGGGATAACTTGTTTTCAAAAATTCTCCCTGCCCAACGGTTAGCTTATGTCGAGGAAATGCTTACGCTTTTACAGGATAACAATGTGAAAATTATAGCATCGATAGTGAATAAACAGGCCTACCAAACTGCGACTGGGGAAACGAATCACATAAACATGCATCAGCGTGCTATGACTGAGTTAATTAGAATGATTGAAGAAGAGTTGACGGAACGTAGACAACCAGGGGTCATAACCTGCGATAATGGACGATCAACGGAAGGAGAAATGTTGTTAAGGACTATTCGTCAAAGCAAGACCGGACTTATTTTTACTGATCTTATGATTAAGGAATCTCATTTGAGCCAATTAGTTCAGCTAGCTGATATGGTCGTTTTTGTAACAACAATCTTTTTTAGAAATCATTATCATTTTAAAGCACGTAAGCATTTCAATACTGAATTGGTAGGTATTTACAACAAATTTATGCCTGGGCTTATTAAGGTCTGGGAATACGTCTAAACAAAGCACAAAAAGGGGGCGTACCAATGTACGCTCCCTTTTAATGGTCGAACCAATGTGCGACCACTAGATTACTTTAACCTATTCAAAAAAAATTATGTTGGTGATAAGAAATGATGGGAAAAAGGCATTAAGTACTAGGTCGAACCAATGTGCGAGCTAGTGCTTGATGCCTTTTTTATTATGTACAGGATCTCTTGGTCGAACCAATGTGCGAGCAAAAAAACCTGATATCATACAATTTTCTGCAAACTAACTAGACGTAGTCTAGAGTTTTTGCAACCTATACTCAATTTACCATCCAGCGTATTAAAAGTCAACTAATACTATATATTACCTAAGTACTTTATAATATACCTAATCATGAATATATATAAAATTAGTAATATAGTTAGTCTGCAGAAAACAAACATATGTCCAAATTTTGAATTTTGTATAATATATGCTTTCGGGACGTTTGCTGCTGTCTCGTCTATGCCCGCGCCACTTAGATCTTCTGGATATTGCAATTTTTTTCAGGGCACTTGTCGGTGGCTGAAGGCCCGGTACCCCCCACCATGCCGGGGCCTTAAACAACGTCAGGCTCGGCACATCACATCTTGCATCACGTTACAGGTTAAGGCTGATCACCACATCATCCAGTTCATCCTGAGTGATACCAATGTACCGTAAGGTAACAGCCGGGGAACTGTGATTGAACAATGACTGAAGCTTCTCAATGCTTGTGCCGGTCTTATACGCATGATAACCGAAGGATTTTCGTAATGAATGGGTTCCTATGGCATCCACAATCCCCACAGCTTCAGCAGCTTCATTCAGGATGTCGTAAGCTTGCTGACGTGATATGGCTTTGTAGCTGCCCTCCTGACCTGCTTTACGGGATACAAACAATGGACGGTCCATATCACCTCTATAGCCCTCTAGATAGTCCTTTACAGCCTTCTGGACGTTGGCGGCGAATGGGAAGCGGCGGTACTTATCGGTCTTCTGTTCCCTCAGCTCGTAGAAGTCCTTCAGCCTGCCCTTATCGTCGATCACGTCCCCCACTTTCATTAGCAGGATATCGCTGATCCGTAGCCCACAATTTATGCCCAAGGTAAACATAAGTAGGTCACGTTTACTCCCGGCTAGCATTTTCTTCATTGCTTCTATCTTCTTGCGGTCACGTATCGGCTGTACTAATTCCATTATGTAATCCTCCATATCAATCTGTCATAATTACATTATATCGCATGTTTTGACAGATTGGAGGAGGGGGAGAAAAACTATATTTCACGGCAAAACGTTCAAAGCCTTGCCCTGCATGGATTTCAGCGGTTTGGCGAATCTTACAAAATTCAATTGTGTCAGGTTCACGTTGACTAAAGGAACGGTCGACGAACGGTGAGACCAGGTAGGACACCATATAGACCTGCCCCAAGCTAAGCCCCGTAAGGATCACACGTATCAAAGTGAAGATACAAAGTATTTCTAGATCATTCGTAATCAATCATGGTGGCGGGTTCTCAGCAGCTTACTTCAATCAGGGTTAACAGTTGACAACGGAGGACAGTCAGACAAAAATGTCCCGGCCGCTTCCTTGGTTCTATTATCTTTCAAGATCTATACGTTCTTGACATATTTGGGGGATGATCTTCTTCTAAAAGATTGGCTTTGG
>NZ_JCAUAU010000042.1:0-8650 GCF_059692135.1 Paenibacillus sp. J22R160
TACGAACATCTTTGAATGCGTTGTTTCGTTGTCTCATTCCGTTCAGCCCCCTTTATTTAATAGTACCTTATTTCCCTAGGTACTCTCCAATTCAATTAGGGGGCTAAACAGCTGTCCTGTAATTAATTATTTCAAAAAAGGACAAAGACAAACAGACAAGCATAGGCGAATATACATATACGGATTCATCAAAAGTTGATTATCAACTAGGAGGTGTTTCGGTATGGTTTTTTGGATAATCGTCGTAGTCATTGTTGTAATCGGTTTGTTAATCTTGGTTAGCACGAAGAAGAAAACGGCGGTAGATTCGGCAGCAGTGAAAACACATAAGGAGTGCTCCTACTGTAATGAGGAAATCGAAATCGATGCGGCAGTTTGCAAGTACTGCAGGGGGATTGTCGTAAGTTCAAGCTAGCTCGATACATCATAAAAAAGCAAAACTCAAAAGCCTGAGGCGCCCCTGCCTCAGGCTTTTGAGCATTAATGCTGTGTTGCGGCTTCCGCAGAGTGAGGTGCTTTCTCCCCTACAGCGGATTTTTTGCGTGAGAAAGGCCACCAATTAGCTTCACCGAAGAGAACCGCCAGTGAAGGGACGATTAGGCCCATGAATACGGTTGTGTAGATGGCCAAACCAATGGTAATGCCTGCACCAAGCTGCAGGAGCGTATGCACGCCTGAGAACATAAGCGCCGCAAAGGTGCCGCCCATGATAAGTGCCGCAGACATAATAACGCCGCCTGTTGTCGTCATCGCTTTGCCCATCGCTTCAATGATGCGACCTGGTCGGTACTCCTCTTTGAACCTTGCCATGAGGAAGATGCTGTAATCTACTCCCAGTGCAACAATGATCAGGAACACGAAGAAGGAGACGGTCCAAGATAAGCCATCAAAGCCTAGAAGCTTCACAAAAATAAATTCTACAATGCCCATAGTAACCAGGTAATTAAAGACTAGTGACAGCAGGATATATAGTGGCATGAGCAGTGAGCGAAGCAGAAGAGCTAGAACCAAGTAAATCCCGATCAACACGAATCCTCCGGTACGGTAAAAGTCATTCTGAGAGATATTATCCAGTTCATGATAATTCGCTGTTTGTCCAGCCAACTTAATATCTGCCTGGGAAAGTGCTGTGCCATTCAAACTGCTGACCACAGAAGTCCTAATTTCGTCCATTTTACTCATGGCTTCCTTGGAGTATGGATTAATGGCAAGGACAACTTCAAGCTTTGCGATTTTGCCGTCCTCCGACATATAGAAGTCTAAAGACTTCTTAAACTCATCTTGCTCCAATACTTCTTTAGGCACATTCCATCCAGCGATTTGTTTGGAACTGTTGTCAGCGATCCCTTTTTGGGCCTCAACAACTTGGTTGATGCCATCGGATACCTTGGTTAAAGCGCTAGTACCTTCACCCAGTCCCGAAGCAAATTGGCCAAGTCCGCTCTCCAACTGTTGCATTCCGCCGCTTACTTGCTTTTGCCCGTCGGCCAGTTGTCCAATTCCCCCGGAAAGTTGGTTGACGGAAGGCACTAATTGAGCTAGCCCTTTAGCTAAGGGTTGTAAGCCAGCTTCAGTTTGCGCTATACCGTTTGTTAACCCTTGCTGTTTACCGGCTAAGGTTTGATAGGAAGTGCTTTTAGTAAGCTCAGGGTACTCTTGTACGAGCTTGGATAAATCATCGCCCATGGATGCGGCGGTCCCTTTTAATTGCCCAGATGCTTTAACGAGCTGTTGAGCACCTTGCTCCGATTGAGCAATTCCTCCGGACACTTGCTTGAGTCCACCCTGTACCTCGGTAAGCTTTTGAGCAATTTCCTCCGTGCCTTGGGCTAATTTCGTTACGTCACTGGCTTGGGTTTCAAGATGGGACTGCGCTTTTTTGAAGCCGTCATTAACCTGATTGATTCCCGAGCGTAACTCCGTCAATCCTTTATTGGTTTGCTCCAGCTGGTTCGGAACGGTTAGTTCGGCAATCTGTTTCCCCAGTGGTCTTGCAGCGCTGCGTACTTCTTTGACATTAGCGATTTGGCTTGCGGACTGGCTGGCTTTCTCAATTGCGGCAAGTCCTTCCGGTGTTCTCATTGAACTGTTGGAGGTAATCGCTATTGTTGTAGGTAGCACTTCGCCGCTGCTGAATTTCGCTTCAACTTCTCTGAACCCCTTAGCCGCACTAATGCTAGGATCTATCTCAGCTAGATCGTCAAATGAACGGTTCCCTTGGAAAAGAAAGATGAAGGGAGTAAGCAGCAGCATACAGACAAGCAGCACCGCAACTGGTCTTTTGGCGGATAAACGAGCCATAGTTCCCCATAACTTCGAGTCGCCGTGTGCGGCGCCGGCTTTTACTTTTACTGGCCAGTACATGGCTGGACCCAGAATAAGCATCAGAGCCGGTGTCAAGGTGACCGCAGCAATCAGGGTGACTGCAACACCAATAGCCACACCAACAGCTGATTGGTATAAGCCGAATTTGGCGAAGCCGATTAAAAAGAAGGCAATGAATACGGTGCTACAGGAAAATAGGACAGTTTTGCCTACGGTTTGCGTCGTGCGCAGAAGTGCGGTAATTCGATCGGTTGTTTTGGACATTTCTTCGCGGAAGCGGTGAATCAACAGGATACAATAGTCAGTTCCAGCACCGAACAGTACGGCTATCAGAAATGTTTCTGTAAAAGAGGATACCGGGATTCCGGCTTTCGTGGACCAAGCAACTAACCCGCGAGTCAAAATAAATGCGATCCCAATGGTAAGTAGTGGAATGAATGGCGCGATCGGAGAACGGAACACAAACAAGAGAATTCCGAGGACAAGAACGAGAGTCAGGATCTCTGTTTTCTTCAGTCCGTCATTGGTCGAAGTCGTGTAATCCATGAAAATAGGTGCGCTGCCAGTAAATTCAACGGACACCCCACTCGGCGGGGAGTTAAACTTCTCCTTAAGAAACTTCACACTATCGGATGTGGCAGCTTGCTGAACTTCATGTGGAAACTCAACGATTACGAGTTCCGTCGTTCCGTCACCGCTTATGAACTTTTGTGCAAGTGAAGGGTCATCCAAAGCTGAGAGAATGGTAACGATGCCCAGTGCATCTTGTTCTTTTTTAAGCTCGGCAATGCTACTTTTGATCCAATCTTGATCTTGTTCGGTGAGCTTGCTTTCTCGTTGTACAACGACGATGGTGTTCGATTTCGATTTTCGATTAGGGTCCATCTGCTCAAGAATCGCCTGCGCTTGCGCGGACTGCGCGTCCGCTGGCAGAAACTTTGACTCGGTCTGTCTGACGATTTGACCTAAGTCAGGCAGTACAAACACCGAGCTTACGGCAATCGCCAGCCAAATGACTAATACGAGCCATTTTGTTTTTGCCATAAATCCGATCCATTTTTCAATCATGCAGGTACGGCCTCCTATCGCTCTCTAAAAAGCATTTATGATTGTAGTTATAACTCAAAAGTGACCCGAGGTCAATATAATAATTGGACTATTGGTCATAATTAAAAGTCGGCAAATAAACCCTTAATTAATAGATAATTATTATAATTAAAACTATATTTTTGTTTATATTACTATATTATTGGACCATAGGTCATTTTATAAATTGAACAAAGCTGTTGTTTCCACTATACTTGGCATATATACAGCGTATACATTAGCGATAAACGGAGATGACCCAATGAACCGTGAGGAAAAAAAGCGGGCAACGCGCAAAAGGATCATAGACACAGCGCTCGAGCTATTTGCGGAACAAGGTTACGAAGCGACAACGGTTCATCAGATCACAGAACGAGCTGGTGTTGCGAAGGGAACGTTTTTTAACTATTTTGCCACGAAAGAAGAAGTATTCTGTGACATTCAGACATTCTGGGCGTCGACCGAGTTCGTTAAGCTTAAGGATAAAAGCGGGCCGATTCTCCCTCATTTACGGGAGTTCCTTATAGAATTAGTGAGACTTGTGCCCTATACCAGACAACTTGCCCGTGCGCTATTTCAAAGCAACCTTAGCAACGAGAAGTCTCTATCCAATCAGTTGGAGATGCTGGAAGAGCTGAAAGTAGTACTCATTCCTATCATTGAGGAAGCACAAAAACGAGGGGAATTCTCAACCGTTTTCCCGGCAGAAATGATTGCGGATCAAGCTATTCAAACGTATATGGGCGTTTTAATTACCTGGGGGATGGGGATGGGCGATGATAAGCTCAATACCCAAATGGCTGTTAGTTTCGAGCTGTTTTTTCGAAGTCTGCAGCCGTAAGTGTATTTCATTGGCGCTTAGCCTCAAAAAAGTGTAACATCATTGTAGTAAAAGAACATGCGCAAATTGCAGCAGTCGAAGGAGCTTGAGCCAGTTGAACATAGAACTAAACAATGAAGTACCGGCCAATTTTGAGGAGTTAAAAAAATCTGCGAATCGTTCATCCAATTGGAGAGAACGTCTGGATGCAGTTGAACAGTTAGGTCAATGGAACGATCAACAGAGTATAAATATTTTGACCCGTATCATGATCAGCGATGCCGTGTATCCCATTCAGGAGATGGCTTACCGCAAGCTTAGAGCTTTTGGTGAAGATGTCCAGCTGCCTCCACGGAAAAAAGGGGACTTGGTCAAAGGAGCAGGCAAGGTATTCGTGCGCATTAAAAAGAGTTTGCCAGAAGGTCATACCTTTGAAGCATTCAAAGAAAAGCTCCAAAAAACCAGAACTGACGTGTACGATACGTACGAAGGTGACAAAGGCGCTGACTTTGATAAGTGGCTAGAAACCACTTGGGCCTCATTGCTGCAGAAATAAGAGACGTATAATTTCCACCAATCTTACTCATATTATCGAAGTTCCCAATCCAAATATTAAAGGAGACTTCGAGATGCAGCAGCAAACTCCGTATAACAACACGAATCAAATGGCACCTAACATGAACCATGGGGGTCATGAGCTCTTTGATTTGCACGAAGTGTTAGCTTGTACCATCAATGTACTGGACCAGTTCATGATATTCAGACAGTTCGTTCAAGATCCCGAGCTTCTGGACATTCTGGATCATCAGTACAGCTTTACGCTTTACCACTACAACTTAACGGCAGAGTGCTTTACTACAGGGCAAAAGCCGAGCCAAGAGACGCAGACCTACATGATACGGAATCTGTCTCAGCCGATCTATGGGATCAAGCCTACTCAGCCCAAGAAGCCGAATCAGTCGCTGGCTGATGTGAGGGACGCTGGCATTAGCGCGCACATGCTGGGGCTTATTAAATCTCATGCATCCCTATTGACGATGACTTCTGTTGAGGTGACGAACCCTACAGTGCGTCGTGTGCTCGCCTCCCAAGTGCAGAATTTTATCGAGATGGCCTACGAAATTTTCTTGTATCAAAATAGAAATGCCTACTACCAGGTTCCACAGCTTGGGACTGCAGATATGCAGAAAATGCTGAATACCTTCGTCCCAGCGCAAGGCATGCCGCAAATGCCTCCTAATAATCGGGCAACGATTCATTAATAAAATAAAGAACCAGCTTGGGTCATTTTAGACCTTGGCTGGTTTTTTTCATTACTTCTTTTTCATGGCCATAGAAGCAAAAGGGCATTTAGGAGCTACACTTTCATCATCGCGCAGAAAATATTGCTCCCACTCCAGATTGTCTGCCTGACCGTACCATTTAAGTGAGGGATGCGCTGGAACGCCGTCGTAGTCAACCAGTTTTTGGCGAATCAAGTTTTTCATATTACGTCCGAATGCCGTTGAATCATTGATTTCTTCAAAAACCCAACGGGGCTGGAAGGTGATTAGAAAATAAGGCGTCCACCGGCTTCGGCGAACTTGATGGGCGGGTGTCCCGCAAAAGGCGAAGTACGGATGCCCGCTATAACAGAACTCCCATGCATGGTGGGAGGGATCTTGAGGAATATGTGCGGGCCAAGGGACCGGATCTTTGGCGCTTATCCGGCTCAAGACAGACCAGAAGACCTGCTCGTAATCCTCCACGGTGAAGCTAGCCGTCATGTCTTCCGGTGTTTCAAAAAATATAACAAGCGAAGCATACCGGCCGGTATCACGGGAGCATTCGCCATATTGCTGCAGCAGCTGTCCAGCTTGTTCAATTGCTTCATCAGATCTGGGATCTGCTGCAAATCCGAAACGCAAGCTGTCGGAGAGAAATCCCTGCCGCCCTGGTATGCAGGGGTACATCCTGTCCTCATCCGCAATCATATGGCCGAACTTGCGAAAGGCGTCTTGCTGCCAATCAGGCAGCTCATTGACATAGCGATCCAACCAACTTTTGGCTTTCAAATGAACCATAACCAAACCCTCCTTCTTCCATTCGGAGCATACTATGCAGCGTGGAAGAGTTGGGTGAATGCCTACCTAATTTCAACGTCAATAGGCGAGCATTTGAATCCATTACATGCGCTCTCGGAGCACGGACAAGCAGACACAGCGATGATTAAATCCATTTCCGCCCGAAGTTCAATATAATCGCCAGCCTTCGATAGCGGCCTCTCTATGGTGATTTCCCCAGAAGGAAGTATAACGGTATTCATAAACAAATTAATGGGGTAATGTTGGTCAGGGGCAGGAATGGTAAATTCCGCTAAAGCTTGATTCAGGTTATGATAGCAGCTTGCATGATCCTTTTTCTTATATAGCACCTCGTACATTTCGCTGCGGCAAGCTGGATTAATGAAATCATGTTGACCTACGCGATCGGTTACCACGGATAGCATTGGTTTGTATGTATTGGTGTAAAGCATATCTCCTGGCGTCACTTTCAATTTATGAAGGGCATCCATCGTAACACCCGGGTCCAAGCGTTCCCTAATGTTGTATTCATGATAAGCGACAAAGTCGGCAACCTGCTCGCCTTCTACATCGCTTATTCTAACCGTTTGTCCCTTGCTGAGCTTAAATCCAAGTCCCTGGGTGGGCGGAATTCGCCATTTTTGTTTGATCATAGGTGCCTCCAGCTTGTTTATGGAAATTACTTTAACAGTATGGCTTCAGCAAGTGACTGTCATGCAAGTTAACTGGTAGAATCGAAGCTAGAATTTAAGTCATTATTTTGCATCAATCCCTTTACCTGTGTAAGATAATAGGGAATCAATATTTTGGATGAGGGGGATTTCATGGTTTTCGGTGCGCGTGTTTGGAAAACGGGTATCGCCGTTGCTTTGGCCTTATACATAAGTGCCTGGCTTAATTTTACTCCTCCTGTCATTGCTGCTGTTGCTGCCATTTTTGCTATGCAGCCTTCGATTTACCGATCGTGGCGCTACTTTTTAGAGCAGCTGCAGACGAATATTCTCGGTGCGGTTTTGGCGCTGCTGGCGGGTATGTTTTTTTCAAATAATGTCATTGCAATTGGTATTGTCTGTATTATTGTCATTATCATAAGTCTTAGAATGCGTATGGAAGAAACGATAGGTCTTACCTTGGTTACCGTTGTTGCGGTGATGGAGGCTTCAGGAGAATGGGAATTCGCGCTTAACCGGCTGCTGCTTAGTTTGATTGGTATCGGTTGTGCCTTTCTGGTGAATATTTTATTCTTTCCACCCAAGCCCAAGGAGCAATTCGCTGCACAGATTCAGATTATTTTCAGCAAAATGTCGCTCCTCCTTCGCACCGTTATCTCCAATGAAATGAAGGAAACCGTTTTTCGTGAGGAAAAAGAAAGCCTTCGCAGCAGTCTGAAATCCTTGTCGGAGAAATACAGACTCTTGGAAGAAGAGATTAAAAAGCTCAAAGGTAAGGGGAATGGTTTCAGCCGCATCCGCGAGCTTGTTGTATACAAACAGAAGCTGCTCGCTATGTATAAAGGATTAGAAGTTCTTGAAGCCGTAGATGAGCATTACTTTCAGGCGGCTCGAACAGAAGCGATTGACGACTATTTTGATCAACATATGGAAAAGCTAATCAAATTCCACGAGCATGTGCTATTGAAATTCGATGACAAACTGAAAAATGACAGCACAGAAGGCTTGGAGATGGAAGTTGAGAATGATCGTTTCATGACTGTTCTCATTGAACGCTATACGAAACAACCGAAGGGGCTGCTGCGCTTGTCCGTAGTGGCTGCCGCCATGTACGACTATGGCCATCAGGTTGCACGGCTGGATAGGCTTGTTGAGTATGATCATCGTGGTGAAAATGAAGAAGAGCGAGAACCCCTGGAATTACTGCTTAAAGGTATCAAGTTAAAATAGTTCTTAACAAAGAACCCGTGGACCTCACAGCTATCAGATGACATCTGACGCTAGGAGGTTCTTTTCATAAAATGAAGGACAAGGGTTGCTTTCCAAAATCGTATGTGCTATATTATGATTCTTGTTCCAAACGGAACGGGGCGCAAGCTGTAATAAAGATCTGAACGTGTTGAATATCTTCACGAATGGATGTAAAAATTAAAGCTTGCAATTGAAAAACAGATATGGTATATTATTTCTCGCTGCTTCGGTAACACGGCAGTGAACGAAAGAATATTGATCTTTGAAAACTGAACAACGAGTGAGTAAGCATGAACGAGAAATCGTTCAAAAATAGAGATTAATTTTAATCTCGCTAGCAAGTCAATGAGTACAATTAAGCTTTCAGATATCGGACAAGCAATTGTTCAACTATTATGGAGAGTTTGATCCTGGCTCAGGACGAACGCTGGCGG
>NZ_JCAUAU010000043.1:0-6999 GCF_059692135.1 Paenibacillus sp. J22R160
AATACCTCTTTATTTCAGGCGCTCCACCCTTTTTTTAAATTGGATTAGCTGCGTCTTCTTTACTATTGACTTTTTTAGTGACTGTAGATTTAATTTTCATGGGAGCGTAATACTTTCTAATTTTTGGAAGGAGATAGTTTAAACAGGTGTTTTCGATTCGAATTTAAGAGAGTTGTTCAAGGAACTGTAGAACCAAACGGTTAAAGACCTCAGGTTGGTCCATCGGAGGTAAATGAGCAGAACCTTTGATAACGACTTTTTGTGCCCCTTGAATTCTTTCAGTAAGTACATCCGCAATCTGCAGGAAATCAGGATAATCCTGATCACCCGCAATGACCAGCGTAGGTACTTTAATCTCTTCCAGACGTTCAATTGGAGGAGGTGATAGCAATGTAAGCCCCTTACCGAACTCCGGTAAAGAAAACGCGTGCTCCGCTATCATCCGGTACCTTTCCCTTGCTTTCCTATTTACTTCATTCGCAAGGGATCCAGGACCGTCAAAATACATCTGGATATCCATTTCCAGTGCTTCCTCGCGTGTCCCGTTTTTATATATCTCGTTAAAACGCTCCATATCACGCAGTCGCAGATCGGTGCGGGGATGCCCCATCAATGCTGACGAGACTAAAGTCAGGCTCTTCACCATTTCCGGATAAGCGAGCGCAAACTCAACAGCAACCGTACCTCCAAACGACAGTCCAACCACATGTGCCTGATCTACCTCCAAGCCTTTCAGAATTGCTCGTGTATCGTCGTACAGAGTGAACTCTATCTCTGTCGCGGGTGTCCGGCCTAATCCTCGGATGTCATAGCGGATCACCATGTATTTTTGCGATAACTCCTCTATTTGATCCTCCCACAATCGGGTGTCTAGATTGAAGCCGTGAATCAACAGCAACGGTTCTCCCGTCCCTGTTACCTCGTAATAAAAACTAGTTCCATTTACATCCAGAAAACTAGAACCAACTGACTGTTTAATTTCCATTTTCATCACCCTTTATCATGGTACGATAACCTCTCATGAAATTGACTACCTCTGCTGGTAAGATACATCCGCAGGTTTTCCTGCAGCTCATTTTAGTATAACTTTTATCCCACGTTTTAGGTAGGTAGAATTTGATATTAAAAACAGTTACGTAAACGGACATCGGCAGCCCAATCTATACCGGCTGCCGTCAAGTCGTGATTATCTTTCGTTAGTTGAACGGTCAACTGTTATATGGCATTAAAATCATGTTCTTCGCGAAGCAAGCAGGGCATGAAATAATTCTTTCAATTTTGTTTGCATACATAATGGGAACATCCTGAACCATAAGAAAATGATTACCACACTCTGGACAAGCCACTTTATCGGTTGAATTTGATGCGAGTATCTTTCCAGCTTCAATCCACTTTGGGGTATCTTTCTTCTTCCAAAATGGGATATACATCGGCTGTATTCTTTCGATTTTTTTCAGCCGTTGATTTAAATCCCAAACCTCAGGTTTTGATTGTACAAGGATTCATTACCATCAGCATCATATGGTGCTTGTTGTAACTCATCATATCCGCAAACAGGGCATATATGTTTCATAATTTCCCCCACCTGTGAATCAAATTACCTCTATTTTACAACGGATAACTCCCCGTTACTTTAATGAGGCTGCCGATTGATGCCGGCAGCCTCGTCCTGGTTTCTTTTTTTTAACAAACGGTTGCAATAGGTAAGCATTTGATGTGATCTCCAGCTTTTCCCCTGCTCCACACGGAGCGTACGAGTTTCCCAGTACTCCGCGTTCCCTCTAACTAAATTTACTAAATCATAAGTTCCTCGTTACTCATTGCTTTGGGATATGTTAAACTGGTCCTAATGCATATTTTTCACGGTATTTGTTGATCTGAACCATCATCAATTCCGTTAAACCAAGTTTATTCGTGAGTACGTCAATCGTCTCTTTTTGTGTTTGAAGGATTAGTTGCCCGACCTCCTTGTGGAGGATACGCAAGTTGTTAAACTTGTCGGTTCCACCTGCTCGGGGCGGGATATAGTGGTGGCAGTGAACATCGGGTGCGAAGAGATACATGCCTGTAATTTCGCATTTCCCCAACTTCATGCTGTACCGGCTAAGCCGATTATCCATGTATTCAACACTTTGATTCGGGATGCTAGATTTCGATAGGAGGTAAATTTCCTGGCGTAAATCTGGTCGAAGTTTTTTGTATATTATTTCTCTGCCTGCTGTGGTAAAGAGTGAAAGACCTGTACTAAAGCCCATCGTGTTCTTGGTCTTCACATTGGCAAGAGGATATAAATAAACATCTGCTACTTTAAAAGTCCTGTAACCCAAGCTGTAGAATTTGCTGTACGTTGGCGGTGGGTTTGCAGGATGTTCGTATTTCCCGATTTGTTTAAGACGATTGTACATGAAAGCTCGCAGATCAGGCAAGGCGTGAGAACGCAACACTTACATGTGTTGCCCGATTGAAGTAGTTGTGAATCCCAAGAACAAAGCTATTGAACCGAGCTGCGGTGAATACCGTTGGTGAAGACCTCATTTTGATGATGTGCTTCTTGGCTTCGCTCCTCATTTTCTGTATTTTGCCCGATTTAATGCCCGTATGCGCTACTCGCTTATGCCCCTTTTTGTTCGCTCGGATTGTAAACCCAAGGAATTCCGACTCTCGCTTTCGCAGATTAATGATTTGCGATTTCTCCGGAGAAACGTCTAGTTTCAGGCGATCTTTAAGATACAGAATTACCGCATGGTACCACCTCTGAGCCGATCTCCAATCTCTACATATGATTATGAAGTCGTCGGCGTAACGCACCAGATAGCCTTCTTTCAGACTTGAGCGTATTTTCGCAGCTCTTTCGCCAGTTCTTGATTTGAATGGTTTTCTCAGCGGAAAGAGCTCCCATTGACCTGCGACCCAGTGATCTAGGTCATTTAGTACAATATTCGAGAGCAGTGTTGACAGTAACCCGCCTTGTGGCACACCTTTTGAAGGTATTCCTTCCCCCTCGATTTCAGCTTTTAGCATTTTAGAGATACAAGCTAGATCGAATGCCCATGTTCCAAAGTTGCTTCAACAGCATCGTGTGATTGACATTGTCGAAGAAACCCAAGATGTCGATGTCTACTACATAATGCATCGAAGCCTGATTAATGAGAAACTGTACTCTTGCCATGGCATGGTGTGCCGATCGAAGGGGTCTGAAACCATAGCTATGGTTGTAAAATTGGGCTTCAGCTATTGGCTCAAGGACTTGTTTGAAGCACTGTTGAATGATGCGGTCGAGGATGCATGGGATGCCAAGTGGTCTCATCTTACCGTTATCTTTTTCGATGAGCTTCCGTCTGACTTTCTTGGGGCGATAGTTTTGTAGCTTATTTTGGATTTCACTTACTAATTCGTGTTCGGGTCGTTGTTCAATGTCTTTGATGGTTAACCCATCTGTTCCTGGTGTCTTTGATCCTTTATTCGACTTCATCGTACGGTAAGCCAGCAAGATATTTTCTCTGGATGTGACGATCTCATACAGATGTGGGAAGGTTTCTCTGTTTGCTGATCTTTTGTACAAATCCGTAAAAGATTCCGTCATGCCGTAATACTCCCAATTTCGTAAAGCTTGCACTGTGGCATCCCTCCTAAACGAAGCGATGTCCCCACATTCCTACCTGATCGGTGCAATTCACGTATGGAAAATGATCGTTCTTTTCAGTTAGACTTGAGGCTGTTCCTCCACCTCCATTACAGAGGCTTCATCAGTCGTGCCCCTACCCTCACAAGGATAAATACATTTCGGCAAATGCCTTATTGCAACCGTTTCGGGTAACAGCCCTTCTTGCAACGTCCCTTGCTTTCCAAGTCCCTTACAGCCTAGCTATCTATTCTGGACTTAGGTGCTTCCTCTAAGCCTGTGAGATTGATGCCACCTTTGTTCGGCATAGCGTATTTCATAGAGAAAAGTTTTACTTTACGCCGCTCACCCCATCGTTTGATGGTACACACGTTTCCGTGTGCTCTAACTTTAGACCTGTACATTCGGAAGTTCGTCAGTTCGATTCAGTACGAACATTCTCACCATATCCAGCTTCTCAGCCGCGCGACATATCCGTTGGCATACCTTTTTTTTTTTTCTCAAAATGGCTCTAGCCTTCGTTCTGCCGAATCTACCTGTACTTCACACCTCATGCTCTGTTAAACATGACGCGCGCAGGAGTATTGGCGGGATGGTTTCAGGATACATGGTTCCGTCATTCCCATCCTCGGTTGTAAAGTTGAGATCACTGCCGTAATCTCCTGCTTTTCGCACTGTATGGTGCTTATGGCAGAACTTGTCGTACTTCCTCGTTAGCTTAATCTCCTAGACTTTAAACAATTGTTGCACGATAACCTGTTTCCTTACCTTTTTCAACTGCATTGATATAACCATCAAAGTAATACGATATGTCATCTTCTTTCCCATTCTGAATTCTACCTCTAACTTTATCGAAAGCAAAAATTGAAATTGAAAAATCTGGCTCACCAGTAACTAAAAGAGGTTGTTCTCTATCTTGTGTCCAATAATACTTCCCACCATAGTTCCTTCTTGCTACTTCGAAAATGTAACTTCCAACCATAGAAGAAACAGAATCCAAAGAATCATTATCTATTCCATACTCACATAATTCTTCAAGAATATCGTCTACTTTACGTAGGCTTTGTACACTAAAATCAAAATTCCCTTTATCAGAAAAATTATTTGTAAAGCTTTCTGCCGTTGAAATAATGTCTTGTTCTAATCTACTTTGCATAAATTCTAGCCTCCGATTATAAACATCATTGGAATATGGACATATCACAAAACGTTTATTTTCACTTTTATATCCCATAATCTCATCTCCAGACATTTCCATTATCCTGCCCGTTACTTGAGAAGGCAGCCGATCCAATTGGGTCAGCTGCCTTCTCAAGTTGTTCACATTAGTATAACAGAACCCACGTCGATTCATTTAGAGTTATCGATACCGTAAAATTAAAGTGATAACGAATAGCACAACACATAAAGATAATGTGTTTGTTACCAAAAAAGCTAAGCCAGCACCAGTGACAGACAAACTAATAGCATAAGTCTCCATGAGACTGATTCCTAAAAACATAAGTAAGTATGCTTTTAAACTTAAATCTGAAACTGATTTAGTTTTCAAAATTTGAATTATTTGAGGAATCCAACCTAAAGAAAGAATAACTCCACCAATTAGTTGCAATACAGAAAACAACATCAAATAACACCTCACGGATTTCTTTATACTGTTATATTCGGCCAGCCCAAGAACGGTGATCATCTCTCTGATAAAGTTAATCCCATATTCAACTATCAGCTCCCTGTTCATTCATATAGGAAAAAGAAGCAGCTGCCGGTCGCGGCAATCTGCTCCTGCTTATTTCACTATCGTTCTCCGTTAGTTGAATCAACTGGTGGTTATATAGTTCCGAAGAAGAGAAGAAAGTCCTCCATGTTTTCTTTTATGTATTTCGCTGTGTGACCACCACTATTAGAACGAAAAGTAACTCTGTATTGCCGATTATTAAGTATTTCATAAAGCTCATAATTAGCGTTTAGAAAGGAATCATCATTCCCACAATTCAAGTAAATTTCCAAAGAAGTTAAATCTATATTCTGAGCTAATAATAACGGATCTCTATTTTCCCTAACTTCATCATTAGGATACATCCAATTAAATACTTGCTGGTTAGTTTTATATTTCTGAATACCAGTTCCCATTCCAGCACTTTTCGAAAAAAGCTGGATGTTTCTGAAGGAAATATGCATTGCTGCATAACCCCCCATAGACCATCCTCCAATAAATCTGTTTGCACGATTAGATATTGTTGAGAAATTACCATCAATATATTCAATTAAGTCTTTTGTTAAAAAGTCTTCATAGCGTCCTTCATAGCGTTTGTTTGAACCATCCTCATTCTGACTCCAAATTCTATTTTCTAATGCAGAATTTATACCGTAGCTTCCCTCGTAGTAAGGTGCTACAACAATAAGTGGACCGATTTTCTTTCCTCCAATAAGATTATCAAGTACATTTTCCATCCCGTGATGAATTAACATACTATTTTGATTTCCTGAAAAACCATGCAACAGATAGAGAACAGGATATATCTCTTCTTCATTATAGAATTGAGGTAAGTAGATTAGAGCTTCCATGTCTTTCTGTAATGAACTACTGTAGAATCGAACCTTTAAATTTTGTGACCTCGTATTAATTAAATTTTCAAACATAATAAACCAATTTGCCCCCCTTAATCTGCCCGCAAATGTAATTAAGACAGCCGATCCATACGCAATCGACTGCCTTCTCTTCGGTGATGAACTATCGTTCTTACGTTAGTTTAAACTCCCGAGTCATTATCCCGAAATAAGTTCTTTATTTACAATGCCTCCACCCACGGTAATTTGATAGCCATTGAGATCACGGAACGTTAACTCGCTCCAATGATTTGTGTAATTCGGCTCTCTAACGATGGTTATATTTTTTTCCATAATTTCTTGAGCTATCAAATCAACGGCATTCGTATAACAATATACATCAAAATATTGTTCCTCGTATCTGGAACTGATTGGTTTAACCTCATCTTCTTGTTTAGCTTCAACAAGAATAAGAGTCAGTTTACCTCTCGAAACATGGTGGTGAAGTACCTTGTCACCGATCACTTCATATTTGAAGCCTAAATCGGAATAAAACTGAACGGTTTGATCCAAATTTTTGACTAACAAGACGAAAGAAGAACCATCGATAATAATCTCTGACATAGTGAACACTCCCATAATATGGATTACTTCAATCAAGATTGTCTTCGCCTTAAACCCAACAATTTCCTGCTTCGTGTACGCTCTTTTCAACAAAACTGCCCGTTAGCCACACATGCAGCGCAAGCGCCGCATCACAGATGATGAAAATGGGACGAAAAATCTGTCAATACTGCTACCATGGCTGGGAGAGGAAGGTCGATCCGCTATGG
>NZ_JCAUAU010000044.1:0-2627 GCF_059692135.1 Paenibacillus sp. J22R160
CGGAGGGGACCCACGCGTTCCCATCTCGAACACGACCGTTAAGCCCTCCAGCGTCGATGGTACTTGAACCGCAGGGTTCTGGGAGAGTAGAACGTTGCCAAGCAGTACCCCTTGTGGGTGTTTTTCAAATCCATTAGACTAGTTTTAATATTGGCCCTTAGCTCAGCTGGTTAGAGCGCACCCCTGATAAGGGTGAGGTCGGTGGTTCGAGTCCACTAGGGCCAACCAATTCTTTTTTGATTCTAGTCAAGTCCTAAGGGGCCATAGCTCAGCTGGGAGAGCGCCTGCCTTGCAAGCAGGAGGTCAGCGGTTCGATCCCGCTTGGCTCCACCATATTCCCTGATAGCTCAGTTGGTAGAGCACTCGACTGTTAATCGAGTTGTCACAGGTTCGAGTCCTGTTCGGGGAGTCTTAACCACATAAATACTAGGAGAAGTGTCCGAGCTGGCCGAAGGAGCACGATTGGAAATCGTGTAGGCGTCACAAGCGTCTCGAGGGTTCGAATCCCTCCTTCTCCGTTTCTTATAAAAGACATTATGGCGGCGTAGCTCAGCTGGCTAGAGCGTACGGTTCATACCCGTAAGGTCGGGGGTTCGAGCCCCTCTGCCGCTACCAGTTCGTTATAATGGAGAGATACCCAAGTGGCTATAAGGGGACCCTCTGCTAAGGGGTTAGACTGCGTAAGTGGTGCGAGGGTTCGAATCCCTCTCTCTCCGTTGATATACTTTCATTAAGCATGGCCCGTTGGTCAAGTGGTTAAGACACCTCCCTTTCACGGAGGTAACAGGGGTTCGAGTCCCCTACGGGTCACCATTTTTACTTTAGAATTTCATTCCCATGGAGGCTTAGCTCAGCTGGGAGAGCATCTGCCTTACAAGCAGAGGGTCGGCGGTTCGATCCCGTCAGCCTCCACCATTCATGTTCAACTTTATAAATGTGGAGCCGTGGTGTAGAGGCCTAACATGCCTGCCTGTCACGCAGGAGACCGCGGGTTCGAATCCCGTCGGCTCCGCCATTATAACTATTGAATATGCCGTTGTAGCTCAACTGGTAGAGCAACTGACTTGTAATCAGTAGGTTGGGGGTTCAAGTCCTCTCGACGGCACCAGAATTCCCATATTGGCTTTACATCATGGAGGCTTAGTGAAGTGGCTAAACACGGCAGACTGTAAATCTGCTCTCTCCGAGTTCGGTGGTTCGAATCCATCAGCCTCCATATCTTTATCTTTCTAATGCGGCGGTCGTGGCGAAGGGGTTAACGCACTGGTTTGTGGATCCAGCATTCGCGGGTTCAAGTCCCGTCGTCCGCCCATTACTACCATTGGGGATTAGCCAAGCGGTAAGGCAACGGACTTTGACTCCGTCATGCCAAGGTTCAAATCCTTGATCCCCAGTTTCTTTCATGAGTCATTAGCTCAGTTGGTAGAGCACCTGACTTTTAATCAGGGTGTCGTAGGTTCGAATCCTACATGACTCACCATTTGCCTTATTTACAGCATGCGCGTATGGCGGAATTGGCAGACGCACTAGACTTAGGATCTAGCGGGCGACCGTGGGGGTTCAAGTCCCTCTACGCGCATCTTTCCTCAAAAATATTTGAGGAACCCCATTATCATGCGGAAGTGGCTCAGGGGTAGAGCATCGCCTTGCCAAGGCGAGGGTCGCGGGTTCGAATCCCGTCTTCCGCTTTTTGGCGCTATAGCCAAGTGGTAAGGCAGAGCTCTGCAAAAGCTTTACCCCCAGTTCGAATCTGGGTAGCGCCTTCTGCCTTTAAGCAAGCCGGAGTGGCGGAATCGGCAGACGCACAGGACTTAAAATCCTGCGATAGGTGACTATCGTACCGGTTCAAGTCCGGTCTTCGGCATTATTTACCTTAATTTCATACGCGCCCTTAGCTCAGCTGGATAGAGTATTTGACTACGAATCAAAAGGTCGGGAGTTCGAATCTCTCAGGGCGCGCCACATAAGCCGGCGTGGCGGAATGGCAGACGCGCTCGACTCAAAATCGAGTTCTAACGAGTGGAGGTTCGAGTCCTCTCGCCGGTATATTTCGGGACGTAGCTCAGCTTGGTAGAGCACCTGCTTTGGGAGCAGGGGGTCGCATGTTCAAATCGTGTCGTCCCGACTTTTACATCACGCGGGTGTAGTTCAATGGTAGAACTTCAGCCTTCCAAGCTGGTAGCGTGGGTTCGATTCCCATCACCCGCTTTAAGCAAGATGACCACCTTCGGGTGGTTTTTTTTGTTTTAGCGGAGGGAAGAGAAGCCACACTACATACAAATAAGAGAACTCTAGGACGCTATTTCAGCGAAATTAGCTCTTTCAGCTAAGTAGTGGAACTACGGTCCTCTATTTTATTATTTTAGCCAGCTAATAAGCCCATTTAGCCGAAATAGGAGCCTGTAGTTCCCCACAGCCACCTAGACCTCTTCATTTCCGTAGAATAGTGAACTGTAGTTCCCGCGGTGGCAATTATTTTCAGATCATTCCCTTCATATTGGAGTTCATTGATTCTGTCGGTCCGACCCCCTAATTCCGGAGAGTTACTAGCGAAAGTAACGATGCTCTTAGAAATCCTTTGTTTCTCTCTTCTTTCCGTTCGTTTTCATCTTTTAGACGGCTCGAAT
>NZ_JCAUAU010000045.1:0-2043 GCF_059692135.1 Paenibacillus sp. J22R160
CTTCCCGAAGGAGCGACATTCTGTGATGCACCGTGGTTGGTGGAGTCAGACTAACGGTTGGGCTCTAACGCACCATAGTTTATCGACCTTCCTCACCCAGCCGTAGTAGAATTATTGACGGATTTTATTCATTTTCATCCTCTGTGGTGCAGCGCTTGTCTTGCGCTGCATGAATGGCTAACGGGGAACTATAGCTTTATAAAGACACGACGGCAGCCGTTTCCATGCGAGCAATTATGTTCAATTAGGGGGGGAATGAATTGCGCTCAGAGGTTATATTAGAAAATAATACCCACATTCCTATTGAGAATAAAATTGACCAGATCAACGCTTGTATTAAATCTATACATGGGGATGCAACATTTGAGCTTGTATCCATAACATGTGACAATATTGGCTATAAGACCCCAAACTTCACAACCTCTGGTATATTCCGATTACACGGACAGGTAAAGCTATTACATAATGAATTAATGTCGTGGTGTGTTATTTTAAAAATTATTAAAGCGGACACAGAAGAGAAAGATAATCTCGAACATCACAACTACTGGCGACGTGAAGCTCTTGTATTTGAGTCAGGGGTTTTGAGGGATCTTCCTGATTCCATTTGCGTGACAGAATGCTATCTGGTTGAAGAACAACAAGATGGTACCATTTGGCTCTGGATGGAAAATATAAAAGGCGAATACGCTAATACTGTTGAACAATTTTCTTTTATTGCTAAACAGTTAGGTCGGTTTAATGGAGCCTATCTTAAAGGAATAAAAGTGGTGCCAGATCATAAGTGGATATGCAGAAGTTGGCTCAAATCCTGGACGACTGCAAGCCGCATTTATGCTCCTAATATGGAGGCGTATGTAAGTCGTTTATCATCCGCAAATGAGCAAAGTACATGGGATTGGTATCGAGGGATTCTCAAAAACATTGATTCTGCGATAGATTCGCTCCAACAGTTGCCACGAGTACTAGCACATCAAGATTTGAGTCAAATGAATATGTTGCTCGTTAAAAAGGAAACAAGTCTAAGTCAACTAGTTCTTATAGATTGGCAATTCATGAGTATATCAGGTATTGGCGAAGACTTGGGAAAATTATTCGGCGTGAACCTAAGTCTTGGAATTATTCCACCTGACCAATATTTAAGGTTTCAAACCTCCTTATATGATGCATACCTAGAGGGGGTGCGAGATATGGGATGGCAGGGGGATGCAGGATTAGTGAGATATGGTTTCTGTTTAAGCGCTGCCTTGAGAAGTGTTTGGGAGGTCCCACAGTATTTTTACATATTGGCTCAGTTAGAGAATGAACCAAACAATGGGAAGCTCAGAGAAAGACTTACTCGGCTTGAGTGTATTATTACTGTACAGAAACAAATGGCTTTGGAGGCTAATTCTCTAAAACATCAATTTCATGATAAGGCATTGAACTAACGGAGAACGTTAGAGGGGAAGTATTGTAGAATAGAATACTTATGTTTTGAAACGAAGAATTGAGGGGGAAACGGAAGTGTTAGAGAATCAGTGTTTTGGTTGCAAACTTGCCAATAATTTGATCGATACAAATACTGTGTATGAGAATGATTTTGTAACTTGCATTCTTGATATTGCTCCGTTAAATGAGGGACACATACTAATACTTCCAAAACAACACTACCATGATGTCGATGATCTGGATGATATTACTGCTAGTGAAATTATTAAGACATCAGCAGTGCTGGCAAAGTTGCTAAAAGCCCAGTTTCAACCTGATGGAATTACCATTATTCAAAATGGTGGTAAATTCAATGATTTAACACACTACCATATGCATGTCTTCCCACGATATGAATCAGATGGATTTGGATGGGGTGAACCGTCAGACACCACAAATGCCAAGGAGCGTTTGACCGAAACCAGAGAGAAGTTGATAAAATTGATCAATCAACAGTTATTACGCTCCCATGAAAATTAAATCTACAGTCACCAAAAAAGTCAATAGTAAAGAAGACGCAGCTAATCCAATTTAAAAAAAGGGTGGAGCGCCTGAAATAAAGAGGTATTGGGT
>NZ_JCAUAU010000047.1:0-1017 GCF_059692135.1 Paenibacillus sp. J22R160
AAGGGAGCCAGCCGCCGAAGGTGGGGTAGATGATTGGGGTGAAGTCGTAACAAGGTAGCCGTATCGGAAGGTGCGGCTGGATCACCTCCTTTCTATGGAGACTCGGGTCTGAAACGACCCAGTCAAGTATCTTCGGATACACAATCGCTTACTCACTCGTGTTCAGTTTTGAAAGGTTAATCCTTTCAGGCAAGTTCGTTGAAATAACGGGAAAAACTCCAGTTAATTTGCTGTTTGGTAGATTGAAAGTGAGTTTAACAGGAAAAACTGGCGTTAATTTGGTGTGATTTGCTTCTAACAAGGCAGATGAGGCCGAATAACGGTAGAAACTCCAGTTAAATAGCAGATTTAATCGAAAGACATTGAAATTAGCGGTAGAAAATCCTGCTAAGTAGGCAATCTTGTTGGCAATGCTTGTTCCTTGAAAACTAGATAACGAAATGAAACGTAAAGTAAGAACTTAGGTCGTGTAACCTTCGGGTTATACAACAATCTTTAAATGTAATTTCTAGGTTAAGCTAGAAAGAGCACACGGAGGATGCCTAGGCACTAGGAGCCGAAGAAGGACGTGGCGAACGACGAAATGCCTCGGGGAGCCGTAAGCAGGCTTTGATCCGGGGATGTCCGAATGGGGGAACCCAGCTGTGGTAATGCGCAGTTACTCTAAAGTGAATACATAGCTTTAGCAGAGGCATACCCAGGGAACTGAAACATCTAAGTACCTGGAGGAAAAGAAAACAAAAGTGATTCCGTCAGTAGCGGCGAGCGAAAGCGGAATAGCCCAAACCAAGGAGCTTGCTCCTTGGGGTTGTAGGACCTCGATATGGGGTTAGTTCGGTAGGCGAAGTGATCTGGAAAGGTCCGGCATAGAAGGTAAAAGCCCTGTAGCCCAAATCGAACGAATCTCCTAGAGGTATCCTGAGTACGGCGGGTCACGTGAAACCCCGTCGGAATCCGGCAGGACCATCTGCCAAGGCTAAATACTCCCTAGTGACCGATAGTGAAGCAGTACCGTGA